>NZ_JBWLUW010000011.1:0-406980 GCF_057784245.1 Mesorhizobium sp. CNPSo 4671
GGCAGACGACAGGGGCGGCGAGGGTAGGGAGGGGCAAGAGGAGAAATAGTAGCATTACCGCGATAATGGGCCACGATCGCGCGAGGGGGGAGGCTTGGCGCAGCCCCCTCACGGCTCGGCCAACACGATATTCTCCACGCCACCGACATAATAGAACGGCTTCTGCTTCGACGACGTCAGCCGAACCACTTCGCGCGAGATGAAATCGGCGAGCCCGAACAGCGTCACGCCGCCGTCGGATGTCCGCGCCTTGCCGCGCAGGCCTTCGAGGATCGAATAGGTGAAGACGCCGTGGCCGAGTTCCGGCAGTTCGGCGGCGGTGTTGTTGGCCGCGGTCGCCGAAAACACGACGATGCGCGCGTCCTGCGCGTCCTTTTCCAGGCGCGGATTGAAGGCATTGGCGGCATGGCAGGTGTCGAGCAGCATGAAGCGCATGCCCTTGGCCCGTTCGACCGATTTCTGGATATCCGACCAGTCGACAAGCGAGGAGCGCTTCCAGCGGTCGGCATCCTGTTTGCGGCCATCAGTCGGGATGAAATAGTAGTCCTCGTCGATGTTGATGCCATGGCCGGCGACAAAGACGATGGTGGTGTCGTGTTCGCCGGGTCTGTCGAGGAAATCGGCAAGCTGGTCGTCGATCGTATGCGAATCCGGCTCCATGATGTTATCGGCGCTGGCGACCGTGTAGGTCTGCTGCGCCTTGTCGGGGCTCTCGTCGAGCGCCTCGCGGTTGACCAGAACCAGCGTTTCCATCGACGAGAACAAAGGCGCCGATTTCTGCGCGACCACTTTGAGGAATTCGGTGGCGTCGTCGACGGGGTAGCGCAAATCGCAGGCGTGGCCGGAGCAGGCGTCGGCCAGGAACGGATATTTGTCGACGCCGATGACGGCGACATAGAGCTTGCCCTTGGCTTCGGCCTTCTCCGTCTTCCTCGCCAGCGCGGTCACGCTGCGTTCGGTCAGATAGCCATATTCGTTGGTGCCGGTGATGCGAATGGTGTTCTGGCCGTCCTCGACCGGCACTTCGACTGTTGTCTTGTTGCCGTCGGCCGAACGCGTGGTGACGTCGCCGACATTGCGGCTGTTCGACAGGATCGAGAAGCCGGCGACATCGGCGCCCAATTCCTTGGCGCCTGTGATCTCGACGGCGACATAACCGTCACGGACCTTGCTCTGGTCGTCGGCCAGCCGAATGCCGAATTCCGGCGGCTTGCGCTGCAAAAGCTTCTGCAGCTCGTTGTCGACGCCCGGCCGCATCTCCTTAACCGCCTGTTTGGCGCTGCGCAGGATGATGGCACGGCGCACCATTTCGGGGCTCCAGAGATATTTCTTCAACTGGCCGGCGCGGATGAAACGGCCTTCATGATCGCGACCTTGGTTGACCTGCCAGCCGATCAGCTTGTCGCCCTCGTCCGAGGAATAATAATAGCCCTGCGGCATCCAGGCGATCCATTGCGAGCCGGCAAAGAAGATCGACACGATCAGCTCGTGCGTCTTCAGGTTCCACAGCCTCAGCGTCTGGTCGGCACTACCGGTGACCAGCAGGCCGGCTTTCCCCGAGGCGACCATGGCGTTGATTTCGCCGGTATGGCCGGTGAATTCGCCGGCAATCCTGGCGGTCGCGGCCTTGTATTCCAGCAGCGTGCCGTCACTGCCGCCGGTGATCAGGCCAAGCCCGTTGTCGATCAGCGTGAAGGCGGAATGGGCAAAGCCGTTGGTGGCGTCGTTCTCGATCGAGCGCACCATTTTGCCGCCATTGGCAATCTTCAGCACCGCGTTTTCCAGCGCATCCTTGCCACCCGCCGTGGCGTGTAGCGACCACTGGCCGTCGGCAAATGCTGCGCGGGCAAACGAGCCGGGTTCGGTCAGGGGCTGCGGATCCTCAAAGAACCGCTCGGTGGTCGGCAGTTCCAGCGTCTTGTCCAGCGCACCCAGCTGTTCCGGGCAAGCCACGCGCTCGGGGCAGGGGTTGGCATTACCCCAGGCGATGATTCCGTTCGCCGCATCGATGCCGACTGATGTCACCGGCTCTCCCACACCTTGTAGCAAGGCCTTGCGTTCGCCGGTCGCCGGGTCCCAGACTTGGATGGCGTTGCGGGTGCCGCCGGCGGTCGCCACCAGCGAGCCGTCGGCATTGGCGGCACTGGCATAGACGGTGCCGTCGTGGCCGCTGTAGTCGAGCAGCTTCTCGCCGCTGTCGGTATTCCAGACGGTGGAGCGATGCTTGTCGGCGCAGCGATAGCCGCATGAGGCGACCAGAAGCGACCCCTTGGCGAAGGTCAGCGAGCCGATGAGGAAATCCTGCTTCGGCAAGGCACGCACCAGCGTGCCGTCGGCTGCGCGCCAGAGCTGGACCTGTCCGTCCTTACTGCCGGTGGCGAAGAGGCTGCCGTCCTGGGATGCCGCCAGCGCCATGACGCTGATGTCCCGCAATGGCTCGGCGTCAGCCGGCAAGGCGATCTCCTCGCCCTTGGCGACATCCCACAGCCGGATGCCATTGTCGGTGGTGGTCGCCGCCAGCCGGGTTCCCGCAGAGGCGAAAGCCAGCTTGTCGATGTGCCAGGAATCGGCATCGAGCTTCGTGTCCAGCGTCCAGCCTGACGTGGCCTTGTCGTCCTGTTTCCAGAGATAGACCATGCCGTCGGCACCGCCGGCGGCCAGCGTCTTGCCATCGGGAGAGAAAGCCAGGTCATAAGTCGCGTAGTCGGCGGCCTTGAGCACGGCCTTCATCTTGCCGGTGGCGAAGTCGAACAGCCTGATATCGCCATAGGGCGGCTTGTCGCCGAGGCCGGCGCCGAAATAGCCGCCGGCGGCGATCGTCTTGCCGTCCGGCGAGACCGCGACCGCGAAGATCTTGCCGTCGTTGCCATTGCCGAGATAGCCGCGGATGGTGCGCAGCGTCACGCCGCTCTGCCAGTCCCAGATGCGGATGGTCTTGTCGTCGGATGCCGAGACCAGATCCTCTCCATCAGGTGTGAAGGCGAGATCGGCAATCCGTGCGGTATGGCCTCCGGTATCGAGGTCGAGATGGAAATCAGGGCCATCCTCGGCTCGAGCTACCGAGGCCATGATCAACGCCGCGGCCATGGCCAGCCAGCGGCAGGCACGCATGAGGCGGATGCTGATCCCAGCCTCTTCCATCGCTATTTGGCTTCGGCTGCCGGTTGCCCGTTGCGCACATAGGCCTCGATCGCCGTGGCGAAAGTCGGCGAACCGGCTTTGCGCTGCTTGTCGACATAGCCGGCAAAATAACTCCAGAACGAGACGGCGTAGTCGCGGAAATAAGCGTCGGTCACCTTGCGCGAACACAGGTTGCCGTCGACGCAGAAGGACAGGCGGTTGAGGAAATAGACGATGCGGTCGAAATTCTCGTTGAAATCGGCGAGCGGCATGTCGCCACCGGAGGCGGTCATCGCCTCGATGCCGATGCGCTGACGGAACACCTGTTCCTCGGTCGGCGAAGGATTGGCGCTGAGCAGATTGTCGTATTTGGCATTGAGGGCGGCGAGACGATCCTTCAGTGCCCGCTGCGCCTGCTGGTAGTCCTTGGTTTCCCAGAGCTCGACTAGCGACATGGTCTGCTCGACGCGCTTCTGCTCCTGGTTGGCGAGGAACTGGTAGACCGAGAATGCCAGGGTGAAGATGATGGCGAAACGCACCAGCAAGCCCGACCAGGCATAGACCAGCATGCGCCAGTCGCGATCGGTGAAGGGATTGCTCTCCTTCTTGATCTCGTGGCTGCTTGGCCAGGGGAAACCTTCCGTGGTTTCCGGCAGCGTCTGCTTCGCCGCCGGCACCTTGGCGGGCGCGGCCATCTGTGTCTGCTTTGTCGTGCCCCCCGGCTTCTTCATTTGCAGTTGTCCAGTTCGATGGTGGCGGAGGGATCAAGCACGATGCCCGGCGTCTCCAGCCGCTTCTTCAGGCACTGCAGTTGCGGGCGCGAGACCATGAACTGCACGTCCGGTTCCGCAGGCGCCTTTGTCGGTGACGGCAACGCTTCGACGATGCCGCGCGAGGCACAGCTCGAGAGATCGACCACGACAGCGTTGCTGTTGGTTTTAGCGATCTGGTCGTACTGATCGAGAAAACAGGTCGCCAGTTCCGAGTTGGTGACGATCTGCTTGACGCACAGGCCGCAAGCGTCCTCTGCCGAAGCGTTGGCGATCAGCAACAGGCTGCCGGCCAAGCCGGCCACCGCCACGCGCCAGGAAAACACGGAATTCTTCACAATCGATCCTATCTGCTTCATCCAGCCGTCACGCGCCATGGCGGCCGGGAATGTTCTCATATCGCGCCAATCGCGCAAGAGCCGGCGCAACAGGGCCGTGCGGCCCTGACACCGGAACTCAGGCGCGCGGCACCGTCTCCATCGGGAAGATCATCACCGCGCCCTTCGGGCCGCTCTTGTCGGCAAGCCGCATCACCGAGCGGGTCGGCGGCGCCGCGCCGATATCGGCGAGCATGTCGGAAAAGCTGGCGGGGCCGAGGCCGCGCGTCATCGAGGCGACGCCGTCCTGCGCCAGGAAGCTCAGATCCTCCTTCTCGCTCTCCGGCGGCGCCTCGGTCAGCACCGCGATCATCCGTTCCATGCCGAAGCTGGTGTCGGTGAAGGCGAGCAGCCCTTCCTCCAGCGTGGCTTGCGGGGCAAGACGCTCGGCAACGATGTGGGTGATCGAATAGTCGCTGCCGACATAGAGCACGTTGATGTCGACCAGCTGGTCCGAACTGTTCTTGGCCAGCACATGCACTTCGTCGCCCGGCGAGACGCGCGGCACCGCGGAAGCCTGCAGCGGTTCAAGGCCATCCTTGTCGCGGCGCTTGACCTTGAACTGCACGTCGACATCCTCGGGCTTGTAGTCGGAGGCCGCGGCCAGCCGCGACAGGCCCGTGGCGCGGAAGATGGTGCGCAAATTCCTGGCCGTTGCGTCGACCAGCTTCTGGCGATCGTCCGGATGGATGATGATCAGCGGCGGCTTGCTGCCGTCCTTCAGGGTCACGTCGCCCGATGCCGGCAGGAACCACAGCGCCGGTTTGTCGGTGGCGTCCCCGGCCGCGCCTTCAATGGCATTCTCGCGCATCACCGCGAAGCGCAGCTCGGCGCTCTTGCCGGGATCGACCAGCTCGATGTTGAAGCCAGTCTCCTTGGCCGCGGCCAGTTCGTCGAGAACCGAATTGACGAGTTCGGCTTCCTTCTCCAATCCCTTGGTCGCGGCCGGCCGCGCGACGGCGAGCTTGTAGTCGACGGCGATCTCCGCCACCCGCGCATAGGCGTTGGCGGGAATGTCGGTGAGCTTGAGTGCCGGCTTCTTCTCGAACTCGACCGGCTTGACGTGGCTCTCCAGGTTCTTGGCCGACTCCACTTCGAGATAGCCGACCGCGTCGGACAGCGACGACAGCGCCGAGGGGAGGATGGCGAGCTTGCTGCCAGGGGTGAGGCGATGCAGCAGGCCGGCGCCGATCGTCACCTCGCCGTCCTTGACGACGATCGGCCACTGCATGACCGCGTCGGTCTTGTCGGTGCCGAAGACGCGCGCGTCGAGTTCGCCCTCGAACAGCGGCGTCGGCCGAGTGCGGCTGTCGGCCGAATATTGCTGCAGCACGGCCTGGCCAAGCTGGCGATAGGTGACGTTGGGATTCTCGGCCAGTTTCGAAAGGATGGTGAAGGTGAACAGGCCGAAGCGCGGCGCGTCCGTCGTGCCCTTGGGCAGCGGCATCTCCGGCGTCGTCTCCACCGTCTGCGCGGCATAGAAGGCGACCAGCTTGCCCTTGGTGATCGGTTCGCCGCCAGTCGGCGTCAGGTTGAAGGCGGGCTTGCGCGCGCCATTCTCGTCGAGGCCGCGCGAGGCGCTTGCGACCGTGTCCTCATAGGTCTTGATGGCCGCCGCCCTGGCAGCCTCGTCGCCGCCAACCAGATCGGCGAATTCGACCTTGCGTTCCAGCTCGTCGTCGACCTCGACGGCGCGGGTCGCGGTGCCGGAATGGCAGCAGTCGAAGACAGCCCAGACGAAGGCGCCCTTGTTGCGGATGGCGTCGAGCGCGTCGCCGATCTCATTGTCGACCAGCGCGTTCGGCACCCCGGCGTCGCGGTTTATCCATTTCTCGATGTCGACCGGCAGGAAAATCTCGTCGAGCCCGTCGGTCTCGTCGCCCTTGACCATTTCAGGCTGCTGGGCGCCATGGCCGGACAGATGCAGATAGACGAAATCGTCACGCTGAACCTTGGCTGCCAGATCCGCCAACGCCGCCTTGATCGCCGCATGGGTCGGCAAGCCGTTGGCGCCGGGCACATCCTTGGCGAGCAGCGTGACGTTTTCGGGCGCGAAGCGTACCGGGTCGGGCACGTTCTTCAGCAGATACTCGTGCACCAGGCCGGCATCGTTCTTCGGCCCGATCAGCCAGTTCCTCTGCGGCAAGGCAGGATATTCGGTGCAGGCGACCAGCAGCGCATGATAGGTGCGCGATGCCGCCAGTGCCCGGAACGAGAGCGTACCGGCCGCCATCAGCGCCGACGTGCCGACAAGCAGCGTCCGGCGTGTCAATTTGATCATATCGCTTCCCCAAGCCCGATCGAATTTCCCAAGCGAAACCACCCTCGTCGAGGATTTTGTCAGTATTTTGAATGTCGCTCCGCCATCAACCCTGCCATCGTCAAATGTGCCGGCACGTCATCGATTGGCCCGGGACAACAGAAGAGTAGCAAAGACGACGGTTCGTCGCTATCTGATTGGGATCGGGCCGTTTGCACGGGCAAACAGCCTGAGGATGGCGCAGGACAAGTTGGAACAGAACCATGGCGGCAAGGGATGTGCTGACGAAAAACCAGGTGTGCGTGCTCGAGAAACTCGAGGCCGCCAGCGGACCGCTCAGCGCCTACACCTTGCTCGACCAGCTGCGTGAACGCGGTTTCCGCGCGCCGCTGCAGGTTTATCGGGCGCTCGACACGCTGGTAAAGTCGGGCTTCGTACACCGGCTGGAAAGCATCAACTCCTTCGTCGCGTGCGCCGAGCCGCACGACCACAGCCATTCAATGACCGCCTTCGCCATCTGCGACACATGCGGACAAGTGACCGAGATGTCGGATCACGATGTCGACCACCGGCTGAACGAATGGGTCAGTTCGACCGGCTTCGCCGCCAAGAAGGCGGTGATCGAGTTTCGCGGCGTGTGTGCGAAGTGCCGGGCTGAGGCGGCCTAAGGTGTATTGATATTCAGGTGAGGCCGGCCTGCAAACGGCGGCTTCCTCCGCTTCCGGTGCTCACGTACCCAAAAGTACGCTCCGCTCCGGTTCTCGGAACCCACCATTTTCGACTGAATCTCAACACACCTTGCGTTGGCGCTAGTGCGCCTCGTCCCAATTGTTCGCGGCTCGCGCGTCGACGTGCAGCGGCACCGACATCGACACCGCCGGCATCGCCGCGTTTTCCATGACGTGCCGCACGACCGGGATCGTCGCCTCGACTTCGGCCTCGATTGTTTCGAAGATCAGTTCGTCATGCACCTGCAGGAGCATGCGGGCCGACAGTTTTGCCTTGTCCAGCGCCTCCTCCATGCGCACCATGGCGCGGCGGATGATGTCGGCGGCGGTGCCTTGCAGGCGGGCGTTGATCGAGGCGCGCTCGTTGAACGCGCGCAGCGATGGGTTGGACGACCTGATATCAGGATAATGGATGCGGCGGCCGAAGATGGTTTCGACAAAGCCGTGCTCGCGGGCATAGGCCTTGGTTTCCTCGATATAGTCGCGGATGCCGGGAAAGCGCTCGAAATATTTCTTGATGTAGTTGCTGGCTTCCTCGCGCGGGATCGACAGCTGGTTGGCGAGGCCGAAGGCGGAGATGCCGTAGATGATGCCGAAATTGATCGCCTTGGCGCGGCGGCGGATCTCGGAAGGCATGCCCTCGACGGGCACGTTGAACATTTCCGAGGCGGTGATGGCATGGATGTCGGCGCCGTCGGCGAAAGCCTGCCGCAATTGCGGGATTTCGGCGACATGAGCAAGCACGCGCAGTTCGATCTGGCTGTAGTCGGCCGAGACCAGCCGGTTGCCCTTGTCGGCGATGAAGGCGGTCCTGATCTTGCGGCCTTCGGCGGTGCGCACCGGAATGTTCTGCAGGTTGGGATCAGAGGACGACAGCCGCCCCGTCGTCGTCGCGGCGAGCGCGTAGGAGGTGTGGACGCGTTTGGTGTCCGGGTGGATGAAGCCCGGCAGCGCATCGGTGTAGGTCGATTTCAGCTTGGTCAGCTGGCGCCAGTCGACGATCTTGCGCGGCAGTTCGTGGCCTTCGGCGGCAAGGTCTTCCAAAAGTTGCGCCGAGGTTGACCATTGCCCGGTCTTGGTTTTCGAACCACCGGGCAGGCCCATGCGGCCGAACAAGATATCGCCGAGTTGCTTGGGTGAGCCGATATTGATGCGCTCGCCGATGAGCTGGTAGATTTCCTCTTCCAGGCGAGCAGCGCCCTGCGCCAATTCGCCCGACAGCCTGGACAGGATTTGCCGGTCGACCGAAATGCCGCGCTGTTCCATGCGCGCCAGCACCGGCACCAGCGGCCGCTCCAGCCGCTCATAGACCGAGACCAGGCCCTTGGCGGCAAGCCTGGGCTTCAGCACCAGCCACAGCCGCAGCGTCACATCGGCGTCCTCGGCGGCGTGTGCCGTCGCCCTGTCGATGTCGACCTGGTCGAAACCGACCGAGCTCTTGCCGGAACCGGTGACATCCTTGAGCTGGAGCGGGGTGTGGCCAAGCCATTTCTCGGCAAGCGCGTCCATGCCGTGGCCATGCGGCGTGCCGGCATCGAGCACGTAGGAGATCAGCATGGTGTCGTCGAAGGGCGCGACATCGATGCCGTAGCGGCTCATGATGACGAGATCGTATTTCAGGTTCTGCGCGATTTTTAAGACCGATTTGTCCTCGAGCAGCGGTTTCAGCAGCGCCAGCGCCTCGCGAAGCGGGATCTGGTTTTCGAGCGTGCCGCCGCCGAGCAGGTCACCATTGCCGCTCTTGTGGGCGAAGGGAATGTAGGCGGCGCGGCCGGGCGCCGTGGCTATTGCCATGCCGATCAGTTCGGCCTGCATCGGATCGCCCGACGTCGCCCTGACGTCGAAGGCGGTGATGCCAGCCTCGCGCGCCTCGGCGACCCAGGCTTTCAGCGTCGCGATATCACGGATGCAGGGATAGGCCGCCGTGTCGATCTTGCTGGTGGCCGCGCGCTCCAGCCGCAAGGCTGAGAGCAGGGAAGGGGTGTCGCCTTGCTTGGCCTTGTCGGGTGCGGCGGCTGCCCCACCGTTGGCCTGGGCCGGCTGGGCGGCGCCTCGGGACACCACTGGCGCTCCCGCCCCAACGTCAGGGCCATGCGCATGGTCGGCGCGCTCGACGGTCACAGCGACGGCCTGGACGTCGCCGGCCTCGGTGCTGGTCGCTTCCGCCACGCGGCGGGTCAGCGAGGTGAATTCCATGGTCTTCAAGAAACCGATCAGCTTCGGCCCGTCCGGGGCATGCAGGACGAAATCGTCCAGCCCGTCGGTTACCGGCACGTCGTTCTTCAGCGTCACCAATTGGCGCGAGATCAGGGCCTTGTCGGTGTTGGCGATGATCGATTCGCGTCTCTTGTCCTGCTTGATCTCGCCGGCGCGGGCCAGCAGCCCGTCAAGGTCGCCGAACTGCTCCAGCAACTGCGCCGCTGTCTTCGGCCCGATGCCGGGCACGCCGGGCACATTGTCGACGGAGTCGCCGGTCAGCGCCTGCAGGTCGACCATCTTTTCCGGCGGCACGCCCCATTTTTCGATGACTTCGGGAATGCCGATCTGGCGGTCCTTCATCGGGTCGTACATGCCGACCGTGTCGCCGACCAGCTGCATCAGGTCCTTGTCGGAGGAGATGATGGTGGTGTCGCCGCCGGCTTCGCGGGCCAGCCGGCAATAGGTGGCGATGAGATCGTCGGCCTCGAAGCCTTCCATCTCGATGCAAGGCAGGTTGAACGCCTTGGTCGCCTGGCGGATCAGGCCGAATTGCGGGATCAGGTCCTCGGGCGGCGCCGAGCGGTTGGCCTTGTATTCGGGGTAGAGGTCGTTGCGGAAGGTTTTCGAGGAATAGTCGAAAATCACCGCGAAATGGGTCGGCACAATGCCTACATCGGTGTTGCGGGCATCCTGCATCAGCTTCCACAACATGTTGCAGAAACCGGAAACAGCGCCGACCGGCAGGCCATCGGATTTGCGGGTCAGCGGTGGCAGTGCGTGGTACGCCCGGAAGATGTAGCCGGAACCGTCGATGAGGAAGAGATGATCGCCTTTTTTCATGCCGGCAGGGATAGCGCGGCGCGATGGCTTGGTCCATGCCAAAGACACCATCAGGCATCGGTTCCGGCAACACCCTGACAGATCGGGGTTATACAGGCCCGCTCACGGGCACGTTACAAAAGTGTAACGTTGATGCCCTTGAATCGCCACGTTCGGAGACCCAAATACAGGCCATCGGCAGTTTTCGCCGAAGTCCGGAGCAAGGCCCGTCCCCCGCCTATCCCGGACAACTGCGGCAGCCTATCCCCCCTCTCCGGGCTGCCGCATCGTTTCGAGTATGAGGCCGCCGTGGTTCCCCCTCCACCACGGCGGTCTTTTTTTGCCTCGCGGCAGTCGACTTTTTTTGGCCTGCGGCAGCCGATCGGCGCCGTGGTCCAATGGTCCCGGGCTTTTCGTTTCGCCGCTCTGCCTTTACGGTTCCGCCACTGAATCGAAAGGCTTGCCAAATGTCCGCAGTTTCCCCCGTTCTCGACCGTCTCGACAAGAATCTCGACCAGAGCCTGGAACGCCTGTTCGGCCTGCTCAGGATCAAGTCGATCTCCACCGATCCGGCCTATGCCGCCGACTGCCGCAAGGCGGCGGAATGGCTGGTGGCGGAGCTCAAGCTGATCGGCTTCGATGCCAGCGTGCGCGACACGCTGGGCCATCCGATGGTGGTTGCGCATCATGAGGGTCCGGCCGGCGCGCCGCATGTGCTGTTCTACGGCCATTACGACGTGCAGCCGGTCGACCCGATCGAATTGTGGGAAAACGATCCGTTCGCGCCGGCGGTGAAGGAGGTTGGGCCTGACCATAGGGTGATCACCGGGCGCGGCTCGGCCGACGACAAGGGCCAGCTGATGACTTTTGTCGAGGCTTGCCGCGCCTGGAAACAGGTGCATGGCAATCTGCCGTGCCGTGTCACCATCCTGTTCGAGGGCGAGGAGGAGTCCGGTTCGCCGTCGCTGAAACCGTTCCTTGAGGCCAATGCCGAGGAGCTCAAGGCCGACTTCGCGCTGGTCTGCGATACCGGCATGTGGGATCGCGAAACGCCGTCGATCTGCGTGGCGCTGCGCGGGCTGGTCGGCGAGGAAATCACGGTGAAGGCCGCCGACCGCGACCTGCATTCCGGCCTCTATGGCGGGGCCGCCGCCAATCCGATCCGTATCCTGGCCAAGGTGCTGGCCGACATTCACGACAAGGATGGCCACATTACCATTCCGGGCTTCTATGACGGCGTCGAGGAAACACCCTCACAGGTTCTGAAGTCCTGGGAAAGTCTGGGCGAGACGGCCGAGACTTTCCTCGGCCCCGTCGGCTTGTCGATCCCTTCGGGCGAAAAAGGCCGCTCGGTGCTGGAACTGACCTGGGCGCGGCCGACCGCCGAGTTCAACGGCATCATCGGCGGCTACACTGGAAAGGGCTTCAAGACGGTGATCGCGGCGGAAGCCTCGGCCAAAGTGTCGTTCCGCCTCGTCCACAAACAGGACCCGAAGGCAATCCGTACTGCGTTTCAGGCATTCGTGCGGGAACGTATCCCGGCCGATTGCTCGGTCGAATTCCACCCGCATGGCGGCTCGCCGGCGATCCAGCTTTCCTACGACTCGCCGTTCCTGGCCAAGGCCAAGGACGCACTGTCGGACGAATGGGAGAAACAGGCGGTCACCACCGGCAGTGGCGGATCAATCCCGGTTGTCGGCGATTTCCAGACTTATCTCGGTATCGAGTCACTGCTGGTCGGGTTCGGCCTCGACGACGACCGCATCCACTCGCCCAACGAGAAATACGAGCTATCCTCCTTCCACAAGGGTCAGCGCTCCTGGGCGCGTATTCTCGATGCACTGACACGCTGAGCGGCTCAAAAGTCGTTTTCCTGTTGATTTTTCACCGGATCGCGGCGAGGACGGGGAACGCCGCGACCGGAGAAGACAATGGCCGATATCCGTTTCCACAAGCATGATCTGCCCGACCTTTCGCATTACAATGTCGAGGCGGTGGCCATCGATACGGAAACGCTGGGGCTGAACCCGCATCGCGACCGGTTGTGCGTGGTGCAGATATCGCCTGGTGACGGCAGCGCCGATGTCATCCAGATCGCGCCCGGCCAGAAGAAGGCGCCGAACCTCGTCAGTCTGCTCAGGAATCGCAGCGTGACGAAGCTCTTCCATTTCGGACGCTTCGACCTTGCCGTGCTCTACAACGCGTTCGGGGTGTTGCCCGAACCGGTGTTCTGCACCAAGATTGCCTCACGGCTGACCCGCACCTATACCGACCGGCACGGGCTGAAGGATATCTGCTTCGAGCTTCTCGGCGTCGGCCTGTCAAAGGCGCAGCAATCATCGGACTGGGCGGCCGAGACGCTGTCGCCCGAGCAGCTCGAATATGCTGCTTCCGATGTGCTCTATCTGCACCGGTTGCGCGATGTGCTGGCCGGGCGGCTGGCACGTGATGGCCGCACCAAGGAGGCCGATGCGTGCTTCCGCTTCCTGCCGACGCGGGCCAAGCTTGACCTGATGGGCTGGGACGAAGAGGATATTTTTGCGCACAGCTGATGGCCTGAGAGCGATCCTGGCCGGTGGACAACTGGAACCAAGATGCCAGCCGCCGCGTTTTGTCGGCGCAGTTTCAACGGCTCAATGGGGGATAAGATGGCCGATCGAAAGCCGATATCGACAGCGCCGACCGACGGCTCCAAGGTCTCTGTCATGTGGAAGGACAGCGACGGCGTCGTCAACGAATCCATTGCGCAACATCGCGACGGCGGGTGGTGGGTCTATACCGATAGCAACACCCAGAAAAAGGTCGAGCCGACCAGCTGGCGGCCAGCCTCAAGCGACGATGACGATTAGTTTTGACGCAATCCCGGACGGAAAACCGCTTCACACTTTTCCTGGGGTTGCTCTAGTGACCGCGAAGCTGGCGAGGCCAGCTGCTTTCGAATAGCCTGAAGCCGTTGATATCGGGGCCGATTCGGAGCCTTCCGCTCCGCGCTCGCCCTCTTTGCTCGGAGGAAATCACCATGGGCGTCGAAAGCCTGCTCGTCTTCATCATCATTGGTGCTATCGCCGGCTGGCTTGCCGGTCTCATCGTTTCCGGTTTCGGCTTCGGCCTGATCGGCAACATCATCGTCGGCATCGTCGGCGCGTTCATCGCCGGCTGGTTGTTGCCACGGATCGGCTTCTCCATCGGCGGCGGCGTCATTGCTTCCATCATCCACGCCACGATCGGTGCCATCATCCTCTTGGTGCTGGTCAAGGTCCTGAAACGAGCCTGAGGCTCGAGACGACAAAGGGCGCGCCATGAAGCAGAATACGCTCTATCTCATCATTGGCGCGCTCGTCGTCGTGGTCGTCGCGCTCGGCGTCTATGTCTACCGCGAGCAGACCAAGCCGAAAGGCGTGGAACTCAAGATCGACGACAAGGGCATTTCGATCCAGCAGAACTGAGTCCGCCGTCGATATTGAGGATGCAGGAGCGCGGCATGGTGGCTTCCGATGCGCCGGCAGGCGAAGATCAGTCCAGGATTACCGTGGCGGAATGGGAGAGGCTTAACCGGCCGCCACGGCGCGAGGCGCTGCTGCGCTATCGCTGGCGGACTTTTCGCTTCCTGAGGACATCGGCGCCGGTCAGCGAATTGCAGGGACGACAGCAAGCGTTCCGTAACGCGATCGTCGCCAGCGTCGCCTTCAACCGGCCTGATGTGATCGCATGGCAAATCCATCTCGTGCGCCGATACCTGGCCGAGCACGAGAGCTACATCGTCTTCGACAACAGCAAGAAGCAGGAGGCAAGGGACGCCATCCGCGACCTCTGCCGTCGCCAGCACGTCCCCTACGTCTCGTTGCCGAGGAATAGGCTGGTGGTCAGCAGATCGCACGGCCAGGCGATCAACTGGATCGTGCGGAATTTCATGACCGGTTTTGGACCGAAGCTCTTCGGCTTCATCGACCACGACATCTTTCCGACGGAACCGTTTTCAATCCGCGACCGGCTGAAGGGCAAAAGTGTCTATGGCAGTATGCGGCACGATACGCCGACGCCGGGCGGCTGGTTCCTGTGGCCCGGCTTCTGTTTTTTCGATGGAAGCCTGTTGCGGAAGCGGCTGGATTTCGCGCCGAGCTACAAATTCCATATGGATTCGGGTGGTGGCAACTGGCCGCTGCTCTATCGCTCGATCGATCCCGCCCGGGTCAGATCTACCGAAAACAAGTTGCTGCACTTCGGCGAGGGCGATGACCCGCACGAGGATTTCTTCATGTCGGTTGACGGCTGGCTGCATGTCACGAACGCTTCAAACTGGCGAAAACAGCCGGTTGACAGGCGCGAGCATCTTGTCGCCTTGTTGCGACAGGTTGGGGGTCCTGACCAGCCGGATGTGACGTTCGAGCCGATCTGAACTGATCGGGGCTCGTCACGTCGCTTGATTTCCAGATGGCGGGCAGCGTTGAGCGATAGAAGCGCCGCGGTCGCCGTGGGTTTAGTCGGCAACATCGAAACGGGGCAACAGTCGTCAATGGACGGGGAACAGTTGGATACTTCTCGACCCCTTTCGTCGTTCGATCCTCAGGGCGCACCACGAACAATCCCCGTGATCGCCTTCAAGGCCAATGCGGCGGTGCGGGCGGCGCTTTCGGCGATTGGACGCACCGAGGATCTGCGCTTTTCACCGGACAATCGATTGCTGGCGATTGCCGGCTATGCGCGCAAGCGCTTGCTGGTTCTGCGCATCGACATCGAGGCCGGATCCGATGGTCCAGACGTTACGCTTCACGATTTCATGGAGCTGACATCGGACGATATGAGCGAAATCCATGGCCTGGATTTCATCGATGACCGCACCCTGGCGATCGCCAACCGCGATGGGTTGGTTGCGATCTTCAGCCTGCCGCGCGAAGAACCGGCTGGCCAGAGCCTCGAGATATCAGCCATTCGCCGGGTAAAGGGCAGGCGGCTTTGCAAGCTGAATTCGCCGGGTTCGATTGCCGTCAGGCGGGAGTCGCGCGGTCGCGTCAGCCTGCTGGTCTGCAACAATTACACGCATCTGGTCACCCGGCACGTGG
This sequence comes from Mesorhizobium sp. CNPSo 4671, assembly GCF_057784245.1. Lineage (NCBI taxonomy): Bacteria > Pseudomonadati > Pseudomonadota > Alphaproteobacteria > Hyphomicrobiales > Phyllobacteriaceae > Mesorhizobium > Mesorhizobium sp. CNPSo 4671. The sequence continues at coordinate 15,334 of NZ_JBWLUW010000011.1, forward strand.
TCAACCGATGGCTTGGCTATCGCACGACGAGCAACCAGCGGCTGCTGGAGCGTGGTCTGGACATACCGGACGGCATTGCGCTCAGCCATGACGGCCGCTGGATCGCGGTCAGCAGCCACGGCACCCAGGATGTGAAACTCTACCGCATGTCCGCGCCGCTTGGACCCGGCACCGAACCCGCCGGCGTCCTGCAGCACGCCGGCTATCCGCATGGCGTGCGCTTCACGAGCGACGACCGGCACATCCTCGTCGCCGACGCCGGCAGCCGGATGGTGCATGTCTATGCCGGCGACGGTGACTGGAGCGGGCATCGCGCGCCCGCGCGCTCGGCCACCGTGCTCGACGAGGAAACCTTCCTGCGCGGCCGGGCCAGCCCCGAGGAAGGCGGCCCGAAGGGCCTCGACATCGACCGGTCGGACAGCGTCGTGGCGGTGACCTGCGAGGAGCAGACGCTGGCCTTTTTCGCGTTGTCGTCGATATTCGGTGGAGTTGAAAATTGCCGGCAAAGTGGGGCCATTGCGTTGGCGTAGTGCCGGAAGCGCGACTGTCCCGGCATGGAATTAGAATGACGGATCGACGCTTCGGCGCTATGATGTCGACATAGGGCGTTTGGGGTCAACCAACCTACTGCTAGGAGGTTGCCATGAAACACCAAACACTGGACCAACTGCATGCAGTGGCCGACGTCAACACACAGCCGGTAATGAGCCGAACCCAACGTCTCGTACGTTGGGCCGAGCTTCTTGAACGTGAGCCCAGCCGGCTCCTGACCGCGCTTGCCGGAACCGAATACCGTGCGCTGCCGGAGCGCGATGTCATGCGAGGCGATGGCTCGCCGATAGCGGTTGCCTTCACGGACCCCATATTGCGCGACGAGGGTCTGAAAGACGACACTTATGGCGAAGCCAAGCGCTTCTTCGAGTTGACCGACCACCAACTGCACGAGATCGTCTGCTACTGCCATGTCGGCGAGGTCATGCAATCGTCCAGGGCAGCCCTCTCGGTCCGTGCGGCGATTGGCTGACGCATGCCCACCAGGTGACCACCTGGTGACGGGTGATTTGGGGCCGCGGTCGGACGCGAAGCCGCGATCATTTGCGATCGCGCCCTAAGGTGGAACATGTCCGCGACTGCCTGGGTCGCGGTTGAGAATGGTTCGGGCCTTGGCGCCCCGGACAAAATGCCACGGCGAGGATTGTTCCATCGCGGCGACCGCGACCGTTTACCAGCGCCAAAATCGGGGGCCTCGAACAGAGCGCCAACTGCGCACTAACTGCCGGACCCCAGGCATTTGATTATCAATCGCCTTGAATTTTTCCGACTTAACCCGCCTTTAAACCGCCGCATCTACTCTTCAACCCGGACGCCGTTAGCACCGGGGATAGCAAGCGCAAGGCATGGCGAACCGCAGAGACAGCCGCATCGAGCCCAGTTTCGAGGGACCGCCACAGGCGCGACCCCAGACGGGCCTTTCGGTGAGCGAGGAGGATCGCGTCGTGCCCAGCAACCGCAAAGCCTCCGCCAAACGCAAATCGTCGAAGGCGAAATCGTCGCGCGGCGGGCGTGGCAGAAGTCGCCGCGGCCTGTTCGGCGTGCTCGGCCGGCTGTTCTACTGGTGCTTCGTGCTCGCCATCTGGGGCGGCATCGCGGTGGCGGGCGTCGTCGTCTACTACGGCGCCAAGATGCCGGCGGCTACGACCTGGTCGATCCCCGACCGCGCCCCAAACATCAAGATCGTCTCAGTCGATGGCCAGTTGCTCGCCAATCGAGGCATGAGCGGCGGCGAAGCGGTCGGCCTGCGCGAAATGTCGCCTTACATTCCGGAAGCTGTGATCGCGATCGAAGATCGCCGGTTCTATTCGCATTTCGGCGTCGACCCGATCGGCCTGTCGCGCGCCATGGTGACCAACCTGCTTGGCGGGCATTTCTCGCAGGGCGGTTCGACGCTGACGCAGCAATTGGCGAAGAACCTGTTCCTGAAGCCCGACCGCACGCTGGAGCGCAAGGTGCAGGAGGTGCTGCTGGCGCTGTGGCTGGAGCACAAGCACACCAAGGACCAGATCCTCGAAATGTACCTCAACCGGGTCTATTTCGGCTCCGGCGCCTATGGCGTCGAGGCGGCGTCGCGCCGTTATTTCGGCAAGAGCGCGCGGGACGTCACGCTCTCGGAAGCAGCCCTGCTTGCCGGCCTGCTGAAAGCGCCGTCGCGGCTGTCGCCGGCGCGCGATCCGAAGGCCGCCGAGGAGCGTTCGCAGCTCGTGCTCGCCGCCATGCGCGAAGAGGGCAAGATCAGCGACAAGGAGCTGAAGACGGCGCTCAGCGCTCCCGCAACGCGTTCGCCGTCCTACTGGACGGGTTCGGAAAACTATGTCGCCGACACCATCATGGAAGAACTGCCCGACCTGATCGGCGACGTGCGCGGCGACATCGTCATCGACTCCACCGTCGACCTGAACCTGCAGAAGCTTGCCGAGCAGTCGATCCGCCGGCTGATCGATGAAAGCGGCAAGAAGCTCAACGTCACCCAGGGCGCCCTGGTGTCGATCGACGATTCCGGCGCGGTGCGCGCCATGGTCGGCGGTTACGACTATTCGACCAGCCAGTTCGACCGCGCCTCGGAAGCGCGCCGCCAGCCGGGCTCGGCATTCAAGCCGTTCGTCTATATGGCGGCGCTCGAAGCCGGCCGCACGCCCGACAGCACGCGCAACGATGCGCCGATCAGGATCGGCAACTGGACACCCGACAATTACGGCGGCAAGTACTTTGGCAAGGTCACACTGGCGACGGCGCTGGCCAAGTCGCTGAACTCGGTTGCCGCGCAATTGACTATGGAGGTCGGGCCGAACGCCGTCGTCGAGGCAGCGCACCGCATGGGCATCCAGTCCGATCTGCAGGCCAACACCTCGATCGCGCTCGGCACTTCGGAAGTGACGCCGCTGGAGCTGACCTCGGCCTATGTTCCGTTCGCCAATGGCGGCTACAAGCCCGACATCCACTTCATCCGCCGCATCACGACAGCCGAGGGCAAGGTGCTCTATGACAGCAGCGGCGGCAGCGCGCCGCGTGTGGTCAAACCCGAGATCGTCGGCATGATGAACTCGATGATGACCGGCACCGTCGAGATCGGCACCGCCAAAAAGGCGGCTTTTGCCTGGCCGTCGGCCGGCAAGACCGGCACCAGCCAGAATTCGCGCGATGCCTGGTTCGTCGGCTACACCGCCAATCTCACCACCGGCGTGTGGTTCGGCAATGATGACGGCACGGCGATGAAGAAGGTCACCGGCGGCGCGCTGCCGGCGCAGGCCTGGCATGAATTCATGGTTGCCGCACATGAAGGCGTGCCGGTGCGGCCGCTGCCCGGCACCTGGAAGTCGACGCCGGCCGATACGATCGTGCCCGACGACATACCGTCCGCCGACAACAACCAGCCGGCGCCGGTTCCTTCAGCGTCGGTTGGCCAGCAGGCTCCGTCAGCGCAGGCAGCCGCGCCGGCGGCCCAAGCGCAGGCCCGCGTGGCGCGGCCTGCCCAGACCGTCGATGCCGATGGCTTCAACATGCCGGCGGACGACGGCACCACCGCTTCGGTCGGCCATCCCGTGCCGCCGGGCAATGTTGGCGGTCCGCTGAAGAAGAAGAAGCAGACCTCGATCCTGGATATTCTGGGCGGCGGCTGAGCGGTAATTCGCCTCTCGCCAGCGCCACGGCGTTCCGCTACATCTCCGCCCGGAGATCTGACATGGCTGAACGCGACACCAGAAAAACCATCGTGCTGACCGGCGCCAGCCGAGGTATCGGTCACGCAACGGTCAAGCGCTTTTCGCGCGAGGGCTGGCGCGTCATCACCTGTTCGCGCCAGGCTTTCGCCGAGGATTGCCCGTGGCCGGCAGGCCCCGAGGACCACATCAAGGTCGACCTCGCCGACCAGGAAGATGTCGGCGTCGCCGTCTCTGAGATCCGCCACCGGCTGGAAGCGCATGGCGGTCAGCTGCACGCGCTGGTCAACAATGCCGGCATTTCGCCCAAGCTCAAGGACGGCAACAGCCGCATGGACTCGATCGACACGCCGATGCATGTCTGGCGCGACGTGTTCCAGGTCAACTTCTTCGCGCCGATCATGCTGGCGCGGGGATTGTTCAAAGAGTTAGCCGCGGCCAAGGGTTCGATCGTCAACGTCACTTCGATCGCCGGCACCCGGGTGCATCCCTTCGCCGGCACCGCTTATGCGACATCGAAGGCCGCACTCGGCTCGCTGACGCGCGAGATGGCGCATGACTTTGGTCCGCACGGCATTCGCGTGAACGCCATTGCGCCGGGCGAGATCGACACGGCGATCCTGTCGCCGGGCACGGAAAAGATCGTCGAGACGATCCCGCTCAGACGCCTCGGCACCACGGCTGAGGTCGCCGACATCATCTTCTTCCTGTGCTCGCAGCAGGCCTCTTATGTGACCGGCTCGGAAATCCACATCAATGGCGGCCAGCACGTGTGAACAAGCCGACTTCGGCTGGGCTGCTCATCCGGCCATGGTGAGAACAGCCTTGCCGCTGAAGCTGCGCTGTCGCAGGGCGTCCAGAGCCTGGGCGATATCCGTCCACGGCATGGTCAAGGCGACGCGGGTTTCCAGCCGGCCGGCCGCGACCAGGGTGAGCAGCGCGGCAATATCAGCGCCGATGCCCGAGCCGGAATTATAGTAGGCGAAGGTCTGAAGCCTCGCGCCCTCATGGCCCGGAACGAACTGGCGAAAGCCTACCGGCGTGAGTTCGCCACTGCTTGAGCCAAACATGACGATGGTCCCGCCGGGCGCGACGCGTTCGATCGCGTGGGCGAGGCTTTCACCGCCAACGGACTCGGTGATCAGTGAAAACGGGCCCTCGGCCAGTTCGATCGCCTCGACCACCTGCTCGGCTCCCAACCCGCGGAGGTCCTCGGCATGCCGCGCGGCGGCGATCGCGGTCACCGAGGCGCCTTGCTCGCGGGCGATCTGGATTTGGAAACGGCCGACCGCGCCGCTCGCACCGGTTATCAGCACCTCTAGGCCGGCGAGGTCACCGCCATGGCGCAACGTCCTCAGTGCCGTCGTGCCCGCCACGGGGAGCGTGGCCGCCGCGACGAAGCCGATCTCATCCGGCAGGACGGCGAGACGGTCGGTCGGAACCGCGACCCGTTCGGCCCAGCCGGCCTCGTCAACCAGGGCCACGACCCTTGTGCCCACGGTCGGCCCGGAGCCATCGACTGCCGCCCGTTCGACGACCCCGACCACATCCTGGCCAGGTATCCAGCCGTCCGGACGTATGGCGAGCAGGCGCAGTTCGCCGCGGTTCAACGAGGTTGCGCGGACGGCGACCAGAACCTCGTTCGCGCAAGGACGTGGCTCGTCCACTTCGGTGAGCTTCAGCCTGGCGGCATTGTCGGAGGAGATGGTGAGGGCGAGCATGGGGTCTTCCTTGGCCAAATGGCGAGAACGGCCCGAGCCTATCGATTTACGCGGTCGAATAATCTAGATATAAAGGCAATTGATCGCTAAAAGCGGGCATCATGCGACAGCCTCTTCGCTACCCATGGCTCGATTTCGACGTCGATGACATCCCTGCTCCGGCGATCGCCGTGCGCGTTGACGTCACCGAGACCAAGGCCGAGGTGTCGGATCATTGGCATCGCAAGGGGCAACTCGTCTTCGCGCTCGGCGGCGGCGTCACCTGCCGCGTTCCCAGCGGCCTGTGGATGGTGCCGCCGCATTGCGGCGTATGGGTGCCAAGCCGCATGCAGCACAGCAACATCGCGACGGCCAACGCGCGGATTTTCTTCGTCTATATCGAGCCGGGCGCGGCCGAGCTGCCGGATCGGTGCTGCACGCTTTCGATCTCGCCGCTGCTGCGCGAGCTCATCATCGAACTGTCTGACTGTGCGCCTGACGATGCGAGGTGCGCTTTCCTGGGAAGCATCCTGCTCGCCGAACTGCCCGATATGCCTATCCAGCAATTGCATCTGCCGATCTCCTCCGAACCACGCTTGCGGCGGATCGCAGAAGCGTTGGCGCAGGACCCGGCTGACCGCAGCACGTTGGCCGAGTGGGCCAGTCGTGTCGCGCTCAGCGAGAGCAGTCTTGCCCGCCTCGTCGTCAAGGAGACCGGCTTGAGCTTCGGCCGGTGGCGCCAGCAATTGCACCTGATCGTTGCGATCAGGGAACTCGCTTCGGGTGCCAGCGTCCAGCGGGTTTCGGGCTATCTCGGCTATGAGTCCGTCACAGCCTTCATCACCATGTTCAAGAAGGCGCTCGGCAGGCCTCCAGCGCAGTATCTCAGCAGCATCGCACGCAATGGCGGTTCCGCGTTCGTGGCGTGATCAGGCGGCGGACGGCTCGGTCGCGGATGGCTTGTGGCCGAGCACCTCTTCGACGATGCCGCGCGCGATTTCGCGTTCGCCCATGATCACCGTGTCGGCGCCGAGCCCCTTGAGGTGCTCGACTTCGGCATCGGAATGGGCGCGGGCAACGACGCTGATTTTGGGGTTGGCGGCGCGCGCCCTGAGCACGATCTGGCCGGCCTCGAAGGCATTGGGGATGGCGAGGATCAGCCGGCTGGCGCCTTCGGGATTGGCGGCGGCGAACACTTCGGCGTTGGCGGCATTGCCGGCGACGGTCTCGACGCCGTCGGCTTTCAGCTTGGCCAGCGTCTTGTCGGCGTCCTCGATGACGAGGAAGGGTAGGGCTGCTTCCTTCAGCGCTGCGCCGACAAGGCCGCCGACACGGCCATAGCCGATCAGGATGGCATGGCCGGTAAGCACCGTCTTCGGCGGCGGGCCGTCTTCCTCTTTGGAGGTTGCGGTGACAGAGGCCACCTGGCCCGGTTCCGTCGCCGGACCGACCGGCTTGGCGTCTGCCGCCGGTGCCGTCCTGGCGGCGCGGGCCTCGAGCCACGGTTTCATCCAGTCGATGACCAGGAACATCAGCGGGTTGAGCACGATCGACAGGATAGCGCCGGCCAGGATCAGGTCGCGGCCCTGTTCGGGCAGAAGTTTCAGTCCGACGCCGAGTTCGGCCAGGATGAAGGAGAATTCGCCGATCTGGGCTAGGCTGGCCGAAATCATCAGGGCCGTGGCCAGGGGATAGCCGAAGGCGACGACGATGACGAAGGCGGCCAGCGACTTGCCGATGACGATGATGGCCAGCGTGGCCAGGATCGGCAGGCCGTTGCTGACCAGGCTGAACGGGTCGAACAGCATGCCGACAGAGACGAAGAACAGCACCGAGAAGGCGTCGCGCAGCGGCAGCGATTCTTCGGCCGCGCGGTGGCTGAGCTCGGATTCGCTCATGATCATGCCGGCGAAGAAGGCGCCGAGCGCCAGCGAGACGCCGAACAGTTTTGCCGAGCCGAAGGCGACACCGAGCGCGATGGCAAGCACCGCCAGCCGGAACAGTTCGCGCGACCCGGTGTGGGCGACGTAGTGCAGGATCCACGGAATGACCCGGCGGCCGACCACCAGCATCACGACGACGAAGGCGGCGACCTTGGCGAGCGTGATGCCAACGACGCCCCAGATGCCGTAGCTGGCCGGCAGCGACAGCAGGCCGCTTGTGTGCACGTCCGCCTGTTCCTGGCCGCCGAGCACGCCGGCAAGGGCCGGCAGCAGGACCAGCGCCAGCACCATGGCCAGATCCTCGACGATCAGCCAACCGACGGCGATGCGGCCGCGTTCGGTCTCGATCAGCCGGCGTTCCTGAAGCGCGCGCAACAGCACCACGGTCGAGGCAACCGACAGCGCCAGGCCGAACACTAGGCCCGCGCCCATTGACCAGCCAAGCATCCAGGACAGTCCGGCGCCAAGTGCCGTGGCAAATCCGATCTGGACGATGGCGCCGGGAACGGCGATGGCGCGGACCGACAGCAGGTCCTTCAGCGAGAAATGCAGGCCGACGCCGAACATCAAGAGGATGACGCCGATTTCCGCCAGTTCATTGGCAAGGCCGGCATCGGCGACGAAACCCGGCGTGTTCGGCCCGACCAGCACGCCGGCCACGAGATAGCCGACCAGCGGCGGAATGCGGAAACGATTGGCGAGAGCGCCGAAGACGAAAGCCAGCCCCAGACCGGCGACGATGGTGGCGATAAGGGGCGTGTCATGCGGCATTGTCTATGGAGCGCCTTTCAAGCTGGGGATGTCGGATTTGCGCCGCCCGAAGCCGCCGCCTGTTTTGCAATATGGTGGAAGGGGTGACGGTGATGCAACCCGCAACGGGTGTGAAAATCGACGGTGGGGCGACAAAATGCTTGGCCGGCAGCCGAGAGGCCGCCGGTCCGGTTTGCGCCCACTGTGGCATTCGCCTCGATAAGGAGACCCGTCGCGCGGTCAGGCCGCTTGCAGAAAGGCCTCGATCTCGGAGATGGCGTGGTTGGTCATGGTTTTTGGAATTTCAGCCGTCACCTTGTCACCGACCTCCTTGTGCAGCTTCTTGCGCATGGCGCCAAGCATCATCGGCGGGGCGACAAGCACGATGCTGTCGAGCTCACCGCCATGAGCGAGCTTGTAGAGGCGGTCCGCGATCTCGTCCGCAAAGCGTTCCTTGCCGATCCGATGCCAGTCGGTATCCTCGACGGCGCTGCGGTGCACGGACGGGCCATCATTGTACCGGCCTGGGCTGTCGCTTCCCTGTTCACGAGTGGGCGGGTTCTCCTGTTCCATTATCTGCACGACTTCGAGATTTGGGAACTTGTTGTCGCCGGCGTTCTTCAACAAGAGCGCTTTTTCGCCGTCGGCCACCAGGACCCAGATGCCGTGCTTCAGTTTGATCGTGTCCATGAAAGCGCTCCTTTTGATGAATGGCTACGCTTCGGAACGCGTTTCAACCCGGCAACGTTCCACCCCCCCCTACGGCGGTGCCGCCCGGCGGTTGAATTCGGGATCTTTGAGTTGGTGACTTTAATCTACTGAATTGGTAGAAATTAGAAAAAACTGTTTTGCGAAATAAGGGGCAGGTCGCTAGAAAGACCTGAAGTCAAGGCCCGCTTCAGCGGCTTGAATCCGTCCGCACCCTGGATGTGGAATATTTTTCTCCTGCCTTTCGCAGTTGCGAAAAAGCGATTGCCTGCCATCACAGGATGCGCGAGTGCTTTGCTTCTGGTTTTTCGCGCCCGGGCGTAAAACTGCCAACCTGTTCCCGGATTGCTTATCTCATGCCGCATGCCGTGCCCAAGCTCAACGCCTTTCCCGTCTTCGTGCGGGTCGAGGGCGAAGCCCTGGCCATCGTCGGCGGTGGCGATGAGGCCCTGGCCAAGGCGCGGCTGATCGGACAGTCGAGTGCGGTCCTGCGCATCATCGCGCAAAATGCCGAACCGGAGCTGCTTGCCTTCATCGCTCAGTCCGGCGCCAGCCACGTTGCGGCGGCCTACGATGCCTCGCAGTTGGAGGGCGCGGTCATGGTGTTTGCCGCCAGCGGCGACGAGGCGCTTGACCGTCGCGTGGCTGCGGACGCGCGCCGGCTGGGCATCCCGGTCAATGCCGTCGACCGGCCGGAGCTCTGTGATTTCTTCACCCCGGCGCTGGTCAACCGCGCGCCGGTCGCCATCGCCATCGGCACCGAAGGTGCAGGCCCGGTGCTTGCCCAGCTGTTGCGCAGCCGCATCGATCAGATGCTGTCGCCATCGCTCGGTTCGCTGGCGACGCTCGCCGCTTCACTGCGTGGCGCCGCCGAGAAATTGTTGCCGAAAGGCAATGCCCGCCGGCGCTTCTGGAGCAGTTTTTTCCGGGGTGCGCCTGCCCATGCCGTGGAAGCCGGCCAGCTGTCGCAGGCGCATGACGCGGCCGTCGATCTGCTGCTGTCGAACGCACCGGCTTCGGGCCACATCGCCCTGGTCGGCGCCGGCCCCGGCGCCGAGGATCTTCTGACGTTGCGGGCGCATCGCCTGCTGATGGAAGCCGATGTCATCGTCCATGACGCGCTGGTGCCGGAGGCGGTCGTCGCCATGGGCCGCCGCGACGCCGAGCGCCTTCCGGTCGGCAAACGCAAGGGCTGCCACACCAAGAGTCAGGCCGAGATCAACGCGCTGCTGGTCGAGCTCGGCCAACAGGGCAAGCGCGTGGTGCGGCTGAAGTCGGGCGATCCGCTGGTGTTCGGCCGCGCCGGTGAGGAAATGGCGGCGTTGCGCGATGCCGGCATCGCCTACGAAGTGGTTCCGGGCGTCACCGCGGCCTTTGCCGCCGCCGCCGATTTCGAACTGCCGCTGACCTTGCGCGGCGTGTCGTCGTCGATGGTGTTCACCACCGGCCACGATCTCAAGGGAAATTCATTGCCCGACTGGGCCAAGCTCGCCATTTCCGGCGCCACCGTCGCCGTCTATATGGGCCGCTCGGTGGCGGCCGAAGTCGCCGGCCGGCTGATCGAGGCCGGCCTGTCGCCGGACACGGCGGTGGCCGTGGTCGAGAATGCCAGCCTGGCCAACCGTCGTCGCTTCCACGGCACGCTGGCCGATCTGCCGTCGCTGGAAGCGCGCGGCGATCTTTCCGGGCCGGTCATGACCATCATCGGCGATGCCGTTGCCGGCGCCAACTTTGAACGGTCCGAGCCGCTTGCGGCACACAGGAATGACGATTTGGGACATGAAGGCGCGGCCATAGCCGCCACTGAGAGAGTTCAGCCATGAAGATACTCACCGCCAACCGCCTGACCGACGGCATCGCCGTCTGGTACGCCGACGGTGGCTGGGCCGAGACCGTGGGCCAGGCCGACCTTGCCCATGACAAGGCAGCCGAGGACCGCCTGGAGGCGATCGGCGCCAAGGCCTATGCCGACAATGAAGTGGTCGATGTCAATTTGATCGACGCGGAAGTCGTCGACGGTGTCGTTGAGCCGGTGCGGTTGCGTGAAAAGATCCGCGCCGCCGGCCCGACCATCCGCGGCGATCTCGGCAAGCAGGCCGAGCGGGCAGCATAGCCAGGATTTGAGTGAAACGGGCGGACGCGCCCTGAAAGACGAAGCATGTACCGTTACGATGAGTTCGACCACGATTTTGTCCAGGCCCGCGTCGCCGAGTTCAGCGACCAGGTCCAGCGCCGGCTGTCCGGCGAAATCACCGAGGACCAGTTCCGGCCGCTCAGGCTGATGAACGGCGTCTACCTGCAGCTGCACGCCTACATGCTGCGCATCGCGGTGCCCTACGGCACGCTGAACGGCAAGCAGCTGCGCATGCTCGGCCACATCGCCCGCAAATACGACAAGGGCTACGGCCATTTCACCACGCGCCAGAACATCCAGTTCAACTGGCCGGCGCTGTCGGACATTCCGGCGATCCTCGCCGATCTGGCCAGCGTCGAGATGCACGCGATCCAGACCAGCGGCAACTGCATCCGCAATGTCACCGCCGACCATTTCGCCGGTGCCGCCGCCGACGAGGTCGCCGATCCGCGCCCCTATGCGGAGATCCTGCGGCAATGGTCGTCGGTGCATCCGGAATTCTCGTTCCTGCCCAGGAAATTCAAGATCGCGGTGACGGGTGCCGAGCGCGACCGCGCCGCCATCCAGACCCACGATATCGGCCTGCACCTGAAGAAGAACGCCGCCGGCGAGCTTGGCTTCGCCGTCTATGTCGGCGGCGGCCAGGGCCGCACGCCGATGGTGGCGCGGAAGATCCGCGACTTCCTGCCGGAAGCCGACCTTCTGTCCTACTGCACGGCGATCCTGCGCGTTTACAACCTCTATGGCCGCCGCGACAACAAGTACAAGGCACGCATCAAGATCCTCGTGCACGAGACCGGCGTCGAGGAAATCACCCGCCAGGTCGAGGCCGAATGGCAGGAGTTGAAGGACGCCGAGCTGAAGCTGCCGGACGCCGATATCCGCGCCATCGAAGCCTATTTCGCACCGCCAACGCTCGCCGATCGGCCGGAAGGCGACCAGGCGGTCAAGCTGGCGCGTCTCGATTCCAAAGGTTTCTCGGAGTGGCTCGACCAGAATGTGGTGACGCACCGCCATCCCGACTATGCGGCGGTGACGATTTCGCTCAAGGGCATCGGCGAGGTGCCGGGCGATGCTTCCGACAGCCAGATGGAAGCGGTCGCCGACATCGCCGAGAAATACGCCTTCGACGAGCTGCGCGTCAGCCATGAGCAGAACCTTATCCTGCCGCATGTCGCGCGCGCCGACCTCAAGGCGGTCTATGACGCGCTGGTTGATATCGGGCTGGCGACGGCCAACTCCAATTTGATATCGGACATCATCTCGTGCCCCGGCCTCGACTATTGCGCGCTGGCCACCGCGCGCTCGATCCCGATCGCGCAGGAAATCTCGCAACGTTTCGCCTCGCTGGAACGCCAGCGCGAGATCGGCGAGTTGAAGTTGAAGATCTCCGGCTGCATCAATGCCTGCGGCCATCACCATGTCGGCCATATCGGTATCCTCGGCGTCGAGAAGAAGGGCTCCGAGCTCTATCAGGTGACGCTGGGCGGTTCGGCCGACGAAAACACGTCGGTCGGCGAGATCATCGGCCGCGGCTTCTCGTCGGAAGAGATCACCGACGCCATCGAGCAGATCGTCGAGACCTATCTCGGCCTCCGGCTCAACCCACAGGAAAAATTCATCGACGCCTACCGCCGTGTCGGTCCCGCGCCGTTCAAGGAGGCGCTCTATGCTGGCGAAACCAAGGCCGCTTGACCACATCGCCAACGTCGATGACGGCGTCGCCGCCAAGGCGGCGGGGCTCGACGCGCTTTATGGTCATCTGAAGCCGCTCGAGATCATCGAACGCTCGGCGCGCGAACTGTTTCACGACGAGATCGCCGCGGTCTCGTCCTTCGGGGCGGATTCGGCGGTGCTGCTGCACATGATCGCGGAGATCGACCGCACGCTGCCGGTCATCTTCCTCGACACCGGCAAGCATTTCGAGGAGACGCTCGGCTACCGCGACGCGCTCGTCGCCGATTTCGGGCTGACCAACATCCAGGTGATCAAGCCCGAGGAAGCCGCGCTCGAGCGGATCGACCCGACGGGCAATCTGCACCAGAGCAACACCGATGCCTGCTGCGGCGTGCGCAAGGTCGAGCCGCTGGCGCGTGGCGTGGCGCCCTTCCGCGCTTGGTTCACCGGCCGCAAGCGCTTCCAGGCCTCGACGCGGGCGGCGTTGCCGGTGTTCGAGGCGGTCGGCGCGCGCATCCGCATCAATCCATTGGCGCACTGGACGACCTCGGACCAGGCCGACTACATGCGCGCCCATGCACTGCGCGAAAATCCGCTGGTCGCCTATGGCTATCTCTCGATCGGCTGTTTCCCGTGCACGCAACCGGTGCAGCCGGGCGAGGACGCACGCAGCGGCCGCTGGGCCGGTCACGCCAAGACCGAGTGCGGCATCCACCTATCGGGGCTGGAAGTGTCGCTGACCGACGCATCCCTATAGGGCGGGTTGATATCCAGGTGAGGCCGGCCTGCAAATGGCTGATACCTGCGCTTCCGGTGCTCACGTACTTCAAGTACGCTCCGCTCCGGTTCTCGGTATCAGCCATTTTCGACACGGCCTGACCTGAATCTCAACGCGCTCCGAGCTTCTTCGAATTTTTAGGAATTTTTGATGACTGAAACGACGACAGCGGAGACCCGGCTATGGACCCCGCAGGGTTTTCGCGAGGACGAATGGGCTCATGCCGAAAGTGCTGACGCGCTTTCCGGCAATGGCCGCTTCATCCTGCCGCTGCAGGCATTCCTCGGCCTTGATCCGGAGGTGCGCCGGTCCGCCAAGGAGCGGCTCGGCGTGGTGCTGCAGCCCGGCGATCAGCTCGAGAAGATAGCGGACCTGCTCGACCAGCTGTCGCTGGTGGCGCTGGTCTTCCCGGCCTTCAGCGATGGGCGCTCCTTCTCCAAGGCTGAACTGCTGCGCAGCCGCTACCACTTTGGAGGTGCCGTTCGCGCCACCGGCCAGGTGCTGGTCGATCCGTTGCCGCATATGTTGCGGCTGGGCTTCGACGAGTTCGAGATCTCCAATCCGGTGCTGTTGAAGCGCCTGGAAGAGGGCCACACCGGTGGGCTGGGGCTTTACTACCAGCCAACCGCCGTGCCGGAGCCCAAGGGCCCGAAATATTCCTGGCGGCGCGTTCGCAAGAGCTGACGCAGCGGTAATCGCGCGCGTCTTTACATCAGCTCTGATCAGGCCTTCTCTTGGCTGTCCGGACGGAAACATCCGCCGGGCGGGAGGAGAAGATCATGGATTTCGACTATGTCATCGCCGGTGGCGGATCAGCCGGCTGCACGCTTGCCGCGCGGCTTTCCGAAGATCCATCGAAGACGGTGTGCCTGATCGAAGCCGGTGGCGAGGGCAAGAACCTGTTGATCCGCGCGCCGGCCGGCATCATCGCGCTGCTGCCGGGACGGCCGAAGATCAACAACTGGGCCTTCCAGACGGTGCCGCAAGAGGGTCTCAACGGCCGCAGGGGTTTTCAGCCGCGCGGCAAGGCGCTGGGCGGATCCAGCGCCATCAATGCCATGCTCTATACGCGCGGGCACCGCGGCGACTATGACGAATGGGCCAACCTCGGCTGCGACGGCTGGTCATGGGACGAGGTGCTGCCCTATTTCCGGCGGGCGGAAGGCAACCAACGCGGCTCTGATGCCCTGCATGGCGGTGACGGGCCGCTGCGGGTTGCCGAGCAGCAAGAGCCTCGTGCGCTCTCCCGGGCCTTTGTCGAGGCCTGCGGCGAAAACCAGATCCGCCGCAACGATGATTTCAACGGCGTCGAACAGGAAGGTGCCGGGCTCTATCAGGTGACGCAATTCTGGGGTGAACGCCGCAATGGCGAGCGCTGTTCGGCGGCCGCTGCCTATCTGCAACCGGTCATGAACAGGCCGAACGTTACCGTCATCACCGGAGCGCATGCCACGGCGGTCATCCTCAATGGCAAGCGCGCCACCGGCGTGCGGTATCGCGCGGGGAAGGGCGAAGCCGTCGCGAAAGCCAGGCGTGAGGTGATCGTCTGTAGCGGCGCCTTCGGTTCGCCGCAGCTCCTGTTGCTGTCGGGCATCGGCCCGGCTGCCGAACTTGCCATGCATGGCATTCCGGTCATTCATGAACTGCCCGGCGTTGGCAAGAACCTGCAGGACCACCTTGATTTCATCATGGGCTGGACGTCCAGGGATGCCGACATGATGGGCATCGGTGTGCGCGGCCTGCCTGGCCTGCTGCGGCACATTCTGCGCTGGCGGAAAGATGGCGGCGGTATGATCGCCACGCCCTATGCCGAAGGCGGTGCCTTCCTCAAGTCCGATCCGGCGATAGAACGGCCCGACCTGCAACTGCATTTCTGCATCGCGATCGTGGATGATCATGGCCGCAAGCTGCATATGGGATATGGCTTTTCCTGCCATGTCTGCGTGCTGCGGCCGCATTCGCGCGGCGAGGTCGGGCTGTCGACCCATGATCCCATGGCACCACCGCGCATCGATCCGCGCTTTCTTTCGGACGAACGCGACGCCGAACTTTTGCTCAAGGGGGCCAGGATGATGCGCGGCATCCTGGAGGCGCCGGCGCTGGCCAGATATCGCCACAAGGAAATCTACACCGCCGGTGTTTCGAGCGACGCGGAGTTGATGTCGCACATCCGTGCCCGCGCCGACACGATCTATCACCCGGCCGGCACCTGCAAGATGGGCGTCGACGAGATGGCAGTGGTCGATCCGCAATTGCGGGTCCACGGGCTCAAGGCCTTGCGGGTCGTCGACGCCTCGGTGATGCCGACCCTGATCGGCGGCAACACCAACGCGCCGACCATCATGATTGCCGAGAAGGCGGCGGACATGATCAAGGCGGCCGCCTGACTGCGGCTCTGGTCGAGCCAGCGAGGCTGTTTTCGTCTGCCGGGAACGGCCTTCGGTCAAGAATGCGGAAAACTGGTCATACCAATTTGGCGATTTGCGCTTTCCCTTTAACCGTCCTGCCCTTAGGATAGGGAACATTATTTCGCGACCCGAAATAAATATAGCCACAAGGGAGGAACCGGGAATGGCTGGCAAGAAAATATTGATGCTCGTTGGCGAGTTCAGCGAGGAGTATGAGATTTTCGTCTTTGAACAGGCCATGCATGCGGTCGGCCACACCGTGCATGTAGTCTGCCCGGACAAGAAGGCGGGCGATGTCCTGAAGACCTCGCTTCACGACTTCGAAGGCCACCAGACCTACACGGAAAAGCTCGGCCACGACTACATCCTCAACAAGACGTTCTCCGAGGTCGACCCGGCCAAATATGACGCCGTCTACGCGGCGGGCGGGCGCGGTCCCGAATACATCCGTATCGACAAGCGGGTGCAGGCGCTGGTGCGGCATTTCCACGAGGCCGGCAAGCCGATCTTCACCATCTGCCATGGCGTACAGATCCTGATCGCGGTCGACGGCGTAGTGCGGGGCAGGGAAGTGGCGGCGCTGCACTATTGCGAGCCGGAAGTGACGCTGGCCGGCGGCATCTACATCGACGTCGCCCCGACCGGTGCCCATGTCGACGGCAATCTCGTTTCAGCCAAGGGCTGGCCTGGCCTGTCCAACTTCATCCGCGAATGCCTGAAGGTGCTGGGCACCGAGATCCGCCATGGCGAGATCCTGATGCGCGACGAGCGCCAGGCGGCTTGATCCGGTGGCAAGCTGCCGCGCCATGGCGCGGCAGTCTTTCTACAACGCCGCCCGTGCTTCGCGGAACGACACCAGCTTGCGGCGGTTCTCGTCCCACAATGCCAGTTTGACGCAGCGCAAGCTGTCGAGCAGCGTGACGCGACCGATACCGCGCAGCTCCGGATAATCCCGCAGCACCTCCTGCAGCCGGTAGCCCGGCACCTTGGCGGAGAGGTGGTGCACGTGGTGGACGCCGATATTGCCGGTGAACCAGTTCAGCACCGGCGGCAGGTCGTAATAGGACGAGCCGTGCAGGGCGGCATGCTGGAACTCCCAGTCGTCGTCCTTTGCCCATTCCGTCTCCTCGAACTGGTGCTGGACGTAGAACAGCCAGATGCCGGCCGAGCCCGCGAGAATGACGATTGGCAGATGGACAACCAGGAACGCACCGGGGCCGACGGCCCAGATGAGAATGGCTGCCGCAAGCGCGATGGCGAGGTTGGTGGTCATCGACGACACCCAGGGCGTCAGGCCGCCGCGCATCATGCCAATGGGCAGCCTTTGCGAGAAGATGAACAGCCAGATCGGCCCCAGCCCGAACATCACCAGCGGGTGGCGATAGAGCCGATAGGCGAGGCGCCCACGCCAGGACAATTGCCGGTATTCGGCAACGGTCAGCGTCCTGATATCGCCCATGCCGCGCTCGTCGAGATTGCCGGCGCTGGCATGATGTGTCGCGTGCGCGCGCCGCCAGCAATCATAGGGCGTCAGCGTCAGGACACCGAGCGCGCGACCGATCCAGTCGTCGGCGTATCGATTGGCAAAGAAAGAGCCATGGCCGCAATCGTGCTGGATCATGAAGATGCGCACCAGGAACCCGGCCGCCGGCAGGATCAGGATCAGCCCCCACCAATGGCCATAGGCATAGGCCGCCGAGGACAGTGCCCAGAGCGTGGCAAATGGAATGAGGGTGATGGCGAGTTCGATGGCGCTGCGCCGCCGGTCCGGCTTCTTGTAGCGCGCCAGAATCTTCAGCCAGGCGCGCTTGCTGTTGGCGGCCGCATCGGGGGAAATCATGTTCATCAGGAACCATAGGCGCGGCGTGTGGCCACCGCAAGGCAACCATCACGCAGAATTACTGTGCGTAATTGTCGCGTAAGCGCCCAACGGGAATTATTGCCGCCGCCAGCCTGTATCCTCGTCCTCGACCCGGTCGAGGCGGTCGAGCAATTGCCTGAAGCGGTCGTGAGTATCGGCTTGGATACGGAAAGCCGGCAAGGTACGCAGAAAGCGCGTCATCGCCTCGGCACCGAACTGGCGCCTGACTTCGGCGGCGAGCCTTTCTCCTTTTTCAGCCTTGTCGCGGGTCATCATTATAAAATCCTGTGTCGGCTCGGAAACTCCTCCAGCAAGGGAATGGTTCCCTCATCACGCTTCTGTGGCAAGCCAAGCCGGCAGTCATGGTAAAATTTGAATTAAAATCGAAATATCGCCGTTGATCGCCGCTCAGGTCGGGCCAAGGGCCCAACGGTCGCTTACCCCTTGATTTTTGGCTGCCAAACCTCGATATCGGGCACAAAATCCATACCATTCGAGATGACGGGAAACGGCGATGAGCGACCAGGCAAAAGATGAACGCGCGCCCAATGAAGCCGAGGCGGCCGAGGCCAATGCCGAGCGCACGGAAGGCAGCATTGACGGCGACTATGAAGCGCTTGTGCGGCTGCTGAAGGAAAATGAAGAGCTGAAGGACCGCGCGCTGCGCGTCGCGGCCGAGATGGAGAACCTGCGCCGCCGCACCGCGCGCGACGTGCACGACGCGCGCACCTACGCGGTCGCGAATTTCGCCCGCGACATGCTGTCAGTGTCGGACAATCTGCGCCGCGCGCTGGACGCCATACCCGCCGAGGCCAAGGCGTCGGGCGACGCCGGCTTCAAGGCGCTGATCGAAGGCGTCGACCTGACCGAGCGCGCCATGCTTTCGGCGCTGGAACGGCACGGGGTCAAGAAGCTTACTCCCGAAGGCGAGAAGTTCGATCCCAATTTCCACCAGGCGATGTTCGAAGTGCCCAATCCCGATGTCCCGGCCAACACCGTGGTTCAGGTCGTGCAGCCGGGCTATTCGATCGGCGAGCGGGTGCTGCGTCCGGCCATGGTCGGCGTCGCCAAGGGCGGCCCGAAAATTGCCGCCGAGGCGCCGGTCGAGCCGGGGCCGGTGAATGACGAGGCGGAGAGGGATGCGTAGTTAGGGATTGGGCAGTAAGGCAGTAGGCAGTAGGCAGTAGGCAGTAGGCAGTAGGCAGTAGGCAGTAGGCAGTAGGAGAATAGGGGTCGTCCCAACTCTCTGGCTTCGTGTTAAACATACTGCCTTACTGCCCTATTCCCCTACTGCCCTTGGCCTCCCATGCACCCCATCGCCCTTCTCGACTATGCCGGCGTCGCCGTTTTTGCGGCGACCGGGGCGTTGGCGGCGTCGCGCAAACAACTCGACATTATCGGGTTCCTGTTCCTGGCCAGCGTCACCGGCATTGGCGGCGGCACGTTTCGTGATCTCATCCTCAATGTGCCGGTCTTCTGGGTGGGAAACCGCGACTATGTGCTGATTTGCGCCGTGGTGGCGGTCCTGGTCTTCTTCACCGCGCACCGCGTCGAATCCCGCTACAAGCTGCTCTTGTGGCTCGATGCCATCGGGCTCGCCGCCTTTTCGGTGATGGGCGCGGCAAAGGGCTTGGCCATCACCGGTTCGCCGGTGGTTTCGATCATCACCGGCATGCTGACCGCGACTTTCGGCGGCATATTGCGCGATCTGCTGGCCGGCGAGCCATCGGTGCTGCTGAGGCCGGAGATCTACGTCACGGCTGCCCTGGCGGGCGCCGCCATCTTCACACTGGGCGACGTCGCCGGATTGCCGCAGATCGTCTCGGGGTTGGCCGGCTTCGGCGTGGCGCTCGCCGTGCGCGGCGGCGCGCTCCGTTTCGGCTGGTCGTTTCCGTCGTACAGGAGCCGGCCGGGACGAAGGCCGGAAGATATTCCGTGAGAGAGGGAGCGAATGGCAAATAGGGAGTAGCGAATAGGGATGACAGTCCGCAGGATTGCGGCGTAATTCGCTATTCGCTATTCGCTATTCGCTATGCTGCGAAGCGCTGGGCTTCCCCGCCATAATAATTGACGTAGCGGGCGCCGATTTCCTTGACCGGCATCACGACGAACACATCGACCGTCGAGAATTCGCGGTCGATAACGCAGCCGTCGCCGATGCGGGCGCCGACCCTCAGATAGCCCTTGACCAGAGGCGGCATTGCCGCGATCGCCGCTTTGGCATTGACTGCCTCGATCGGCATCAGATCCATGGAGCAGTACCGATCGGAAACCGCGCGCACGTCCCAGGCGGAGTTGGTGCGGCAGTGATGGGCGAGATAGGTGAGCGCCTCCGCGTGAGCGGCCGGCACGGTGCCATGGAAGGACGCGCAGCCGGTCATCACGCCGATTTCGTAGTGATTGATGTAGGCCCAGATGCCTTGCCACAGCGCCTCGATGGTGCGCTTCGAGCGGTATTGCGGCAAAACGCAGGAGCGGCCGAGTTCGAGAAAGCGCTGGCCGGGATGACGGGCGATGAGCTTGGTCAGCTCGAACTCGCCTTCGGAATAGAAGCCGCCGGCGGTGGCCGCGATTTCTTGCCGCAGCAGGCGATAGGTACCGACGATACGGCGATGTTCGGGGCCGGAAAGCGTCGTATCCAGGACCAGAAGATGGTCGCAGAGCGGATCGAAGCGGTCGGCGTCGCGACGGTCCTGCGCCTGGAACAGGTCCTTGCGGGCGCCAAGCTCGTCGTAAAATACCCGGTAACGCACTTCCTGCGCGGCCGCGATCTCGGCCTCGTTGCGTGCGAGCCGCACTTCGAGATTGCCGATACGGCCGAGTGCTGCGCCTTTTATGACGGAATCGACATTACGCCCGGCAAGCAAGGCGCTGCTGGCGTTCGGCCGAGTGTCACATTCCGGCATAACTGTATGCACGAGTGATTCTCCTTCGAGCCATCCCTCTTGGCACGGGGATACGGTGTAGGTGCAACAGGATTGTGACAGTACCGTGATACGGCGTTGCGGGCAATACTTCGTCGGCTGGCGAAAACGGTCAACCGGCTACGTTCGGTGAGGAGAGCCGAGGCATGTCTCGTCTGCACGAACCCATTTGGAGCGCTCAAGGTCCCTGTTTCCACGCATGTCACCCTTGCAAAATGGCGGTCACTTTTGGGTGACATGCATCAGCGCGCGGTTGGAAAAAGGCGGATCAAGCGGCGACCTGGCCCTCGACGGCATTGACCAGTGCATCGGGGTCGAGCGGCTTGGTGACGAAGCCGCTGGCGCCATGGGCGAGCACCGCATGACGGGTCTTTTCCTGGCTGTCGGCCGACAGCACCATGATCGGCACGGGCGGCGCCGATGTTTCCTCTTCATGGCGGCGGATCGCGGCAATGGCGTCCAGACCGTCCATGACCGGCATATGCAGGTCCATCAGTACCACGTCGAAGCGGTGCTTGTGCCCGGCACTGGTGACGGCCTCGACGGCGGCCTTGCCATTGCCGACAACCTTGACGCGGTGCCCCGCCTTCAACAGCGTGGCGCGGGCCAGCATGGCATTGATGTCGTTGTCCTCGGCGATCAGCACGGACAGGCCCTGCTGGCGGCCACTTGAGGCGCGAAGCGCCGGGGTGCGGCCCTTTTCCGGCTGCGGCTGGGTAAGGGCCGGTGCATGGCTGGTCAAAAGGACACGCAAAAGTGTTCCACCGCGCACCGGTCGGGCCAGGAAGGTCGCGTAGCCGCTGGCGCGGAACTCGCCAAGCATGCCGCGGTCGGTCGGCGCGATCAGCGTGATGGCTTCGCAGTCGGAAAAGCCGCTTTGGCGCAACCGCTTGAGCACTCTCCCGTCGCTCTCCTCGATGGCCGCGTCGACCAGAAGAACGTCGCAGCCCTCTGCCAAGGGTACGGCCTGCGCCACGGTGGTGGCGATACCGGCGGTGCCGCCATTGGCGCGGATGGTGCGGGCGATGGCGTCGGCCTCGATGGCGTTCCTGGACAGGATCACCGCGCGCCTGCCGGCGAGCACGTTCTGCTGGCCCTGCGGCGCCCCAGTGGCCTCCGTGGCCGGGATTTCGAAGACGAATTCCGATCCCTGGCCAAGCCGGCTGGAGACCGAAATCGTGCCGCCCATGGCAGCCACCAGGCGCTTGGAGATGGCAAGTCCCAGCCCCGCCCCGCCATGTGTGCGCGTGGAGGTGCCGTCGGCCTGCTCGAACTCCTCGAAGATGCGCTCCATGTCCTCCTCGCGCAGGCCCGGGCCGGTGTCGGTGATGGTGAAGCAGATGCGGTCGCTGGTCTCGGTGCGGGCGCGCGCGACGCTGACCAGCACGCCGCCGCTGTCGGTGAACTTGATGGCGTTGCCGATCAGGTTGAGCAACACCTGCCTGACGCGGCCCGGATCGGCGGTGATCAATTGCGGTACATCCGGTTCGACGTGGCAACCGAGGCCGATACCTTTGGCGAAGGCGCGCGCGGCGAGCAATTCGATGATGTTGTCGGCGATTTCGCGCACCGACATTGGCTGCGGTTCCGGATCGAAGCGACCGGCCTCGATCTTGGAATAGTCGAGCAGGTCCTCGATCAGGGCGAGCAAGGCGCTGGCCGAGGTCGAGATGGCGCCGACATAGGTCTGCTGTTCCGGCGACAGGCTGGTGTCGGCCAAGAGCCTGGCCATGCCCATGATGCCGTTCATCGGCGTGCGGATTTCATGGCTGACCGTGGCGAGAAAGCGCGATTTGGCCTGGCTTGCGTATTCGGCCCGCTCGCGCGCGGTGATCAGCGAGGATTCGGCGCGCTTGCGGGCGGTGATGTCGCGGGCGATGGCGCGATGCGAAACCGCTCCGCTCTCCTTGTCGCGCACCGAAAGTTCGATCCACGAGAACCAGCGCGGGCCGCTCGGCGTGCGGATGGCAACATCGGTGGAACTCAGGCACTCATGGTCGGAAAAGGCGGCATCGGGCACGATGCCGACTTCGACACCGAGTTCGGCCAGGGTCTTGCCGGCAAGATCGCGCTGATCGGTTTCGACCAGATCGGCGAACACCTTGTTGGCATAGACGATGTAGCCGTCGCGGTCGCGATGGATGACGAGATCGCCAAGCGCGTCGATGAGACCGCGAAAGCGCTCCTCGCTTTCCTGCATTTCCCACATGCGGTCGGCCAACGTCTCGATCTCGGCGCGGCTGCGGGCGGTTGTCTCGTCCAGCAGCACCACGGTCCGGTGGACGCTGCGCCTGGCATGCAGATGCAGGCCAAGGCCGGCGAGGCCGGTTGCCAGCAAGGCGAGGCTGATGAAGATCGGCGCCCCGGTCAGATGCGCGAGGCCTGCCAGGATCATGATGGCAACGAAGGTGAGCAGCGGCAGGCTTTCCTGCCTGGCCAATTGCTGCTCGGGCACCAGCGGCGGCGCAGCGATAAACCGCCGCGCCGGCGCCGGAACCGCATCGACATCGTCGCCTTTGTTTGCCTGCTGGCTGTCGGATTCCGCGATCATGCCAAACCCTTGCCAGACAGAGATTATGGAAAATTGCGGCGGATCGTTCGAATTTTAGCGGATAGGGCGTTTTTGCCCCGGTAGCGGCGGATTTGCCACCGGACCTGGCAATTCCGTCCGCTGCCTGCGACCGGCCAGACGGGTCTACATGTCGACGACGACGCGTCCGCGGATCTTGCCGTCGACGATGTCGCCAGCGGCATCGATGATGCCGTCGAAGCCGATGGTCCTGGACAGGCTGGCGAGCTTCTCCAGGTCGAGATCGGAGCCGATGCGCCGCCAGGCCTCCAGGCGCACGGCCTTCGGCGCCATCACCGAATCGATGCCGAGCAGCGAGACGCCGCGCAGGATGAAGGGGGCGACGCTCGACGGCAGATCCATGCCGCCGGCCAGGCCGCAGGCCGCGACCGCGCCGCCATAGGAGGTCATCGACAGCACATTGGCCAGCGTGTGGCTGCCGACCGAATCGATGCCGCCGGCCCAGCGTTCCTTGGCCAGCGGCTTGGCGGGTTGGCTGAGTTCGTCGCGCGAGATCACCTCGGCGGCGCCGAGGTTGATCAGATAGGGGCTTTCGGCATTGCGCCCGGTCGACGCCACGACATGGTAACCGAGGCTGGACAGGATGGAGACCGCGACCGAACCGACGCCGCCAGCAGCACCCGTCACCACAACCGGGCCCCGGTCGGGCAGGATGCCGTGCCGCTCCAACGCCATGACGCAGAGCATGGCGGTGTAGCCGGCTGTGCCGACCGCCATCGCGTCATGCGCACTGATGCCTTGCGGCAGCGGCACCAGCCAGTCGCCCTTGACGCGGGCACGCCCGGCATAGGCGCCGAAATGCGTCTCGCCGACGCCCCAGCCATTGAGGATGACCTTGTCCCCCTTACGCCAGTCGGGATTGGAGGACGAGATGACTGTGCCGGCAAAGTCGATGCCGGGCACCAGCGGCCAGCGGCGGACCACCGGCGCCTTGCCGGTAATGGCCAATCCATCCTTGTAGTTCACCGTCGTCGCCTCGACAGCGACCGTGACGTCGCCCTCCATCAGGTCGGCTTCGGTGAGGTCGGTCACGGCGACCGATTGTTTCTTGTCGGCGTCGCGCGAGACGAGGATGGCTTTGAAGGTTTCGGGCATCTTTTTCTCCGCGAGCTTTGCTTGGCGTCCTGGAACTGTGCGGCGATGGCCGCGCGGGGTCAATCTTTGGAAGGTTTGGCGTTCGAAGACTCGGCGTTCGAAGACTTGGGCTCGCGCCGCCAGCCGATGAGTTCGTCGAAGACGACCAGCGCCGCGCCCACGGAAATGAAGGCGTCGGCGAGGTTGAAGACGGCAAAGGACCAGACCGGCGTGTGGAACAGGATGTAGTCGATGACATGCCCGTAGACGGCGCGGTCGATCAGATTGCCCAGCGCGCCGCCGATGATCAGGGCAAAGCCGGTGCGGGCGATGACATGGCCTGATGGCGTGCGGGTGGCGAGGTAGAGCACGAAAGCAACGACCAGCACGGCTATGACCACCAGGCCGGTGTCGCCGAAGGAGGAGAACATCGAGAAGGCGATGCCGGTGTTGTAGGTGCGAAACAGCGCCAGGAAGGGCACCAGATCGAGCTTTTCCTGGAAGGGCAGGCCGGTCTCGACCAGATGCTTTATCCATTGATCGAGCGCGATAGCCGCGACGACGAGCAGCGCGTAGGGGGACCATGATCTCACGGGCGGGCAACCTTCATTGCGGGTCGGCGATTGGTTCGAGCTTCAGCGCGCCGCGGCGGATCTCGAACAGCATGATGCCGGTGGCGACGGCGAGATTGAGTGAATCGGCGCGGCCTGCTTGCGGAATCCGGAGCAGCCTGTCGCAACTCGCCGCCAGGGTTTCGGGCAGGCCCTGCTGCTCATTGCCCATCATCAGCAGCACCGGTCCGCGGGAAAAATCGACCGAGCGGTAGTCGACCGCACCTTTCAGATGCGTGCCGGCAACCAGGCCTGAAAAGCCGCCGCGCCAGGCAAGGAAAGCTTCGGTCGTTGCCTTGGCCACCGGCACTGCGAAAATCGAACCCATTGTGGCGCGCACCGTCTCGACGGAAAACGGATCGGTGGTGTCGCCGACCAGGATGACGCCCTTGGCACCGACGGCATCGACGGTGCGGATGACGGTGCCGAGATTGCCGGGGTCGCGCACCCGGTCGAGCGCCACCCAGACATCGCCATTGTCGGCGCGGATATCCCTGAGGGCCAGGAATTTTTGCGAGAAGACGCCGACCACCATTTGCGGATTGTCGCGGCGGGTGATGGCGACAAGTACTTTCTCCGAGACTTCGAGCACCGTGCCGCCGGCGGCAACCGTGCGCGCCGCGACCTTTTCCACCGCGGCATTGCCACGTCCGGCCTTGGCGAACACAAGCGTTCTGATCTGCCAGCCCAAGTCGAGCGCATCGATGACCAGCTTCAGACCCTCGGCCATGAAGGCGTTTTGCTGGTCGCGGAATTTCTTCAAGGCGAGCGCCTTGATGTCCTTGATCAGCGGATTGGCGAGGCTGGTGACTTCCTTCACCTGGCCGGGTGCGCCGACATGCCGTTCGTTCATTTAGGACTCCCGGGCATTCAGGCCACCCAGCGCGAAAACAATGAGGTCGAAAGCGCCCTGCCGGCGGACTTTTCACGGATGATCAACTCGCCCGATTCAACCCTGCCGCCCATGCCGGCAAAGGTGTCGCGCATTAAGGCATGGATGGCGAAGAAGGAGGCGCGGATCGAATAGGCGGTGAGCACCACGGCAAGCGGTTTCGGCGTCAGGATCGCGCGGCAAAGGTCGGTCAGATCAGGCAGATCCTCGAACAATTGCCAGACCTCGCCCTTGGGGCCGCGGCCATAGGCCGGCGGGTCGAACAGGATGATGTCGTAGCGGCTGCCGCGGCGTTCCTCGCGCTCGGCGAATTTCACGGCATCGTCGACGATCCAACGGATCGGCTTGCTGCCCAGCCCTGCCATCTCCTGGTTTTCACGCGCCCAGCCGATCGCCTTCTTCGAGGCATCGACATGGGTGACCTCGGCGCCGGCGCGGGCAGCCACCAGCGAGGCGAGGCCGGTATAGCCGAACAGGTTGAGCACCTTGACCGGCCGCTTCGCCGCCGCGATCAGGCCGGCCATATGATCCCAGTGCGAGGCCTGCTCGGGAAAGACACCGACATGGCGAAACGAGGTGAAACGACCGAGATAATCGATGCCGTCATGCTTCATCGGCCAGGTCTCACCGAGCGGCGTCTTCGGGAAACGCCAGCGGCCGATGCCTTCCTCGTCGGTGTCGCCGGTGAAGATGGCGTCGGCACGCTCCCAGTCCTTTGCCGGCAAGGCTTTCTGCCAGATCGCCTGACCCTCGGGCCGCACGATACGATAGGGGCCGTATTGTTCGAGTTTCTGGCCAGCGCCACTGTCGAGCAGCGCGTAATCAGCGTTGGGTGCTACTTCGAGGATTACCGGAAGCTGTTCAGCGGGAAGGGCGCCGTCGCGGCGGGCAAGGATGCGCGGCGCGGATTTCGCTGCGGGCTGGCTATCCGGTTTCACGTCACGCGGTTCGCGCGGCCTGGTGTCCGGCCGGCCACGCGGCTCGTGCGGACGCACCTCTCCGGTTCCGCCTTTCGCGGGCGGGCGGCTGTCGCGGCGTTTGTCGCGAAAAGACTTCAAGCAGGAGCATCTCCGAGCGGCGTGCCGCTTTTGGCATGAGGACAGCGGCGGTGCAACAAGCGATGGCTCGCAGCTCGATTGGCGCAACTGGAAGCCTTCGCCTTCGAAGTGGTGCGGCGGTGTTGCGGCATCGCGCTTGTTTTTTCGCGCGCTTGGTTTATGAGGGCCGCATTGTTGTTTCTGGAATGGGAGCGAAAGATGACGAGCATCTTCACCGCGCACCCCTCGAGGGTTCCGGCGTAAGCCAGCATTTTGCTGCCTGCCGCCGGTCGAACGGATGCCTGACGGCGTCCGGTTTGTGACCTTTATCCAGAAGTGTTCTTGTCATGGGCAATTTTATCGGGGGCCTCGGCCCCTCTTCGTCGTGCGCTGCGCCTGCTGCGCACATCCAGCATTGTTTTTCGCCGCAGACATGGATCGAGGGCGCGGCGCTCCAGCAGCTTCGCAATGTCGCGGCGTTGCCCGGCGTCACCTCGGTTGCGGCCTTTCCAGACCTGCATCCGGGCAAATATGGCCCGACCGGCATTGCCGTGTTGTCGCAGCGTCTGCATCCGCAGCTGATCGGCAACGACATTGGCTGCGGCATGTCGTTGTTCGAGCTCGATCTGCCATTGCGCAAGCTCAGGATCGACAAGGCCGTCGAATGCCTGCGCCGGATCGAAGCGGAAGACATCGATCCGCATGCGGCGCTCGCTGCCTCGGATTTGCCGACGGATCTTTATCCGGATGCACTGGGCACGATCGGCGGCGGCAACCATTTCTGCGAGCTGCAGGCGGTCGACCAGACCGATGTGGCCGGCGAAAGCCTGTTCGATCGCCAGAAGCTCTATCTGCTGGTGCATTCCGGCTCGCGCGGACTTGGTGCCTTTGTCTTCGGGCAGATGCTCGACCTCCAGTCCGCGGTCACGGCCGGGCTCGATCCGGAGTCCGCGGAGGGCAGGAGCTGGTGTCGCCAGCATGACCTTTGCGTCACCTGGGCGTCGCTCAACCGCCGGCTGGTCGCCGAGCGCGCGGCAAGCGCCTTGCGCAGCGAAGTCCGGCAGGTGGCAGATGTGCCGCATAACCTTGTGCGCGACCGGGCCGATGGTTTCGTCCATCACAAGGGCTCGGCCGCGGTGCGGGCGGGCGATGTCGCACCGATCGCCGGTTCGCGCGCCAGCCTGAGCTATGTCGTGCGGGCGCTCGATGGGACGGGTCCATCGCTGGGCGGCATTTCGCACGGCGCCGGCCGCAAATACGACCGTGCCACCATGCATGGCCGTGCCGGGCGCAACAGGTCGGAGCGAGACGCCTTGCTGAGAAATGCATGGGGTGGGCAATTGATCTGCGACGACCGCAACCTCGTCATCGAGGAAGCGGCGTCCGCCTACAAGGATGCCGGACAGGTGGTGCAAGACCTTGCCGATGCCGGCCTGGTCGTGACGCTTGCGGCGATGAAACCGCTGGTGACCTACAAGAAGGCGATGGAAGGCCCGCCCGACCGGACACGCAAGAAGCCGTCGCGCGACCGTATGGCAAGGAGGGCGAACCATGGCCGCGATTGACATGCTCGTCACCTCGGGCAACGGACCGGTGGAATGCCGCATCGCCTTGATGGCTCTGGTCGGTATCCTCGAGAAGGAAGCCGTTCGGCTTGGCTGCACTTTCGAGGCTTCGTTTGGTCACAGACCGGACCGGCACGGCGCCAAATCCGCCGTGCTCAGCCTCGAGGGGCGCAACGCCGAAGCGCTCGCGCAGGACTATTGCGGCACCATCAAGTTCGTCTTCAAGAGCCCGGTGCGCGCAGGCCACAAGCGACAGAACTGGTTCGTCGGTGTGCAGGTGGTGGATCTGTCGGATGCCGTCGCCGTTTCGATCGCACCGTCCGATGTCCGTTTCGAAACCTTGCGGGCCGGTGGCCCTGGCGGACAGCATCAGAACACCACCGACAGCGCCGTGCGGGCCATCCACCTGCCGACCGGCATTGTGGTGACGGCACGCAACGAGCGCTCGCAGCACCGCAACAAGGCGATCGCGCTGCGGCGGCTGGAAGCGATGCTGCGTGTCCTTGCCGAGCGTGAGGTCGAAATGTCGAAGACGCAGATGTTCGTGGCCAACAAAGCCTTGGAACGCGGCAACGAGGTCAAGGTATTCCACCTCTGACGGCGCGGCGGCGTGAAGCTCAGACGCCGGCGCGCTTCGGAGCGAGATATATTATCGTGAAGACTGCAAACCACGAGAATCATGTCCCGCTCCGAACGCCTGCTTGACCTCATCCAATGCCTGCGCCGGCATCGCCGGCCGGTGAGCGGACATGTGTTGGCCGATGAGCTTGGGATTTCGATCCGCACACTCTACCGCGACATCGCCACGCTGCAGGGGCAAGGCGCGCCGATCGAGGGCGAGGCAGGTCTGGGCTATGTGCTGAAGCCCGGCTTCATGCTGCCGCCGCTGATGTTCAGCGACGAGGAGATCGAGGCCATCGTGCTGGGATCGCGTTGGGTCGCCAAGCAGCCGGACCAGCGGCTTTCAGCCGCTGCCGGTAATGCGCTGGCCAAGATCGCGGCCGTGCTGCCGGACGATCTGCGCGAGGATCTCGATGCTTCGACGCTGCTGGTTGGGCCTCCGATGGCGCCCGTTGAAGGCATAGACCTCGGCATCGTGCGGCAGGCCATCCGCAACGAACGTAAGCTCGGTTTTCTCTACCGCGATGCCGGAGGTGCTTCTTCGCAGCGTGTGGTCTGGCCGTTCGCGCTCGGTTTCTTCGACAAGGTGCGGGTGGTGGTGGCGTGGTGCGAGATGCGACAGGATTTCCGGCATTTTCGCGCCGATCGCATATCCGGCCTCAACGCCATAGATGCGCGCTATCCGCGTCGGCGCCAGGTGTTGCTCAAGGAATGGCGGGCGACGCTCGACAAGCCGCGTGGGTGATGGCGGCTACTGCCAGAATCTGACAGTAGCCTACTCTAAGTTCAGTACATCGAAACGCTGAACTTTGGAGAGCCGATCATGACCACGCCGAATTTCGTTATCCTCTATGTCGACCAGCCGCTGGAGAGCGGCGCCTTCTACAGCGCGCTGCTGGGGCGCGAGCCGGTCGAAAGCGCGCCGACCTTCGTGCTGTTCGTGCTCGACAACGGCTTCAAGCTTGGCCTGTGGTCGCGGCATACGGTGGAGCCGGCCGCGAGCGCGGCCGGTGGCGGCGGCGAGATCGTCTTTGCGCTGAAGGCGCCCGAGGCGGTCGACGCCACCCATGCCGACTGGGCAGGGCGTGGCTTGAAGATCCTACAGACGCCGACCGACCTGGATTTCGGCCGCACCTTCGTTGCGCTCGATCCAGACAATCACAGGCTGCGTGTCTACTGCCTGTCGGACGGGCAACAGGCCAATGGGGAACAGAAATGAACGCGTATTGGATCGCCGTGGCGTCGGCGCAACATGTCCGGCGCGGCCGAAAGGACGGCTTCATGCAGGTCAACCACGGCAAGGCGGCACCGCTGCGCCGCATCAAGCCCGGTGATGGCATCGCCTATTATTCGCCGACCACAATTTTGGGCGAAAAGGACGGCCTGCAGGCTTTCACGGCAATCGGCACGGTGCGGGAAGGCGAGCCCTATCAAGGCGAGATGGGCGGCGGCTTCACGCCGTTCCGCCGAGACGTCGAGTGGATGGCGGCAGCAGAAGCTCCGATCAAGCCGCTGCTCGACCGGCTGGACTTCACCGCCGGCAAGTCGAACTGGGGCTATCAGCTTCGCTTTGGCCTGTTTCCGGTCAGCGCGGCCGATTTCGCCCTGATCGCCGAGGCGATGGGCGCCAAAATGGCTGTAACCGAGAGCTAGGCCTTCAGCGCGTTATAAACGGCAATGCCGGCGGCAAGGTCCTCGAGTGCTGCGCCGACCGACTTGAACAGCGTGATCTCATCGGCGCTCGCGCGGCCCTTCTTCTGGCCGCGCGCCAGTTCATGCAGGTCGGCGAGGATGGCTTCCGGCTTCAGCAGGCCCGACGCAAGCGGGATGACGATGTCGCCGGCCTCTTTGGTGGCGCCGGCGCGGGTGTCGACATAGACGCGGGCGCGCCGGATCGCATCGTCGTCGCTTTCGCGCATGGTCGGCGTGAAACCACCAACCATGTCGACATGGGCGCCTGGCTTCAGCAGAGCGCCCTTGATCAGCGGCTTGGTGGCGATCGTTGCCGAGGAGATGATGTCGGCCTCGCCAAGTTCGGCATCGAGATCACTTGCAGCACTTGCGGCGAAGCCATCGGCGCGCAGATCGGTCGCGACCTTCTCGGCATTGGCCAACGTCCGGTTCCAGATGCGCATGGTCTTGATCGGCCGTACGGCCGAATGCGCCTTGGCGAGAAAGGGTGACAGCGCGCCGGCGCCGATCACCAGCAGCCTGGAGGCGTCCTCGCGTGCCAGATAGGAAGCCGCCAGCGCCGAGGCGCAGGCCGTGCGCCACTGGGTCAGGCGCTGGCCGTCGATCAGGGCTTCCGGTTCGCCGGTGGCACCATTAAGCAGGAGATAGAGCCCCATCACCGCCGGCTTGCCGATGGCGTTGTTGTCGGGCGAGACGGTGACGATCTTGACGCCGATATGACCACCGGCCGAGGTGCCGGCGGCGTTGAAATCGGTCCAGGCTGGCATCAGCAGCAAAGTCGAAGCCGCGCCATCCGGCCGTTCGACCGGGTGATGGTGCCGGACGGGCTGCACCGCGCCTTCGCGGAACGCCGTGCGCAATGTCTCGACCAAGCCGGAAAAGGTCAGCGCGCGATCGACCTCGGCAGCCGAAATGGTCAGCATGAAAGGCTCCGTGGAACGAAAGGCACCGGCCGGCTCATCAATTGGTCGGCTTTGGCAATGCCGGTCCTTGGGCTGCCCCTTGCGTGGTCGACGGCGCGCGGCTGACCGCCTGGCGCAGGTTTTCCGCCTCGACGCCGCGCTGGCGCGCCAGCTTGCGGTAGCGGCCCTGCTTGACCCAGGTCGCCAGGCTGCCGACGATCATGCCGATGGCAAGCGCCAGGAACAGGAAAATGAACAGCGGCAAGGTGAGCGTCAGCTTCGGATTGCCGGGGTTGAACGGGTCCAGCGTGAAGGCGACGAGTTCGCGGTTGGCGACGGCCAAGGCAATCAGGATGATCGCCAGGGGCACGAAGACCACGATGAGCATGAAACGATTGAGCATTGTGTTTTCCGTCGGAAGCCGGCGCTGAAGCCGCGCCTACTTGCCGCCGTTCAGCCTTTCGCGCAGTTCCTTGCCGGTCTTGAAGAACGGCACCCATTTCTCCTCGACCTCGACGGATTCGCCGGTGCGCGGGTTGCGGCCGGTGCGGGCGGGGCGATTTTTCACCGAAAAAGCACCGAAGCCGCGCAACTCGACGCGGTTGCCTTCGGCAAGGGCGTCGGTGATCTCGTCGAAGATCGCGCCGACAATGTTTTCGACGTCGCGCAGGAAAAGATGCGGATTGCGCGTAGCAATAATCTGCACAAGTTCGGACTTGATCATCTGACGGGTCCCCGTGAAAGCAGTTCGGTCAAAATTATGAGGATGATTTTATTGGCTTTTTCAGCTGTCCCAAACCGCGCTCAAGGGTGCCAGACGGAAACGAGGCCGTCAAGAAACAAGCGGTCGGCGCCAAGTTCGTGGATGACATCGCTGCTGGAGTCCGGCAGGCCGAGTGCACTGCCGGCCATTTTCACCATC
This sequence comes from Mesorhizobium sp. CNPSo 4671, assembly GCF_057784245.1. NCBI lineage: Bacteria > Pseudomonadati > Pseudomonadota > Alphaproteobacteria > Hyphomicrobiales > Phyllobacteriaceae > Mesorhizobium > Mesorhizobium sp. CNPSo 4671. The sequence goes on from NZ_JBWLUW010000011.1 coordinate 47,836, forward strand.
GCTTTTGACCACAGGAAGCTGCCGCGCCGGTCCGTATCCTTCCATTCGACCACCTTGAGCTTGGCGTCGACCCCCTTGGTCGCCAGCCAGTCGACCGCCTCGGTCTCGCCGCCGACGGCGTCGATCAGCCCGTTGGCGACACCCTGGCGGCCGGTGAAGATCGACCCGTCGGCGAGCGCCAGCGCCTGTTCGTGGGTCATCTTGCGGCGTTCGGCGACGATGCCGACAAACCAGTCGTAGCTGTCGAGGATAAGCTTGCGGACCATGGCGCGCTCGTCGTCATTGGTCGGTTTGAAGGGAGACGGCGAGGCCTTGAGCGGCGAGGATTTCACCTCCTCCAGCTTGACGCCGAGCTTGTCCATCAGGCCGCTGACGTCAGGATACTGGATCAGCACGCCGATCGAGCCGACGATCGAGGTCTTGCGGGCGACGATGTGGTCGGCGGCACTTGCGATCATATAGCCCGCCGATGCGGCGAGCGTGCCGACCTCGGCCACGACCGGCTTGTCGGCGGCCACCTTGCGCACCTCCTCGTAGATCGATTCACCGCCGACGGTGGTGCCGCCGGGTGAATCGATCGCAAGGATCACGCCTTTCACCTTGGACGACTTGCGGATGTCCTCCAGCCGCTTGATGAGTTCCTCGTCCTCGGTGATCGTGCCTTCGATCCTGACCTTGGCGATATGGTCGACAGCCGAGCCGCCGAGATCGTCGCGATAGAACCAGGCCGACAGCGCAATCACCCCGAGTGCCACGATGCCGATGGCCGCAACACGCCAGAATGTCAGCTTGCGCCGCAAACGGCGGCGGTCGATCAGGTCGTCGGCTCTCAATGCCATGGTCAGCCTCACAGTCGGCGGGAAGAGACGCTTTTAGACCATGATGTCCTCATCGGGAAGCAGTTCCGTCTTCCCCATGGCGCGGCAATCCGCCCGCCGCGATCCTGGCGCTGTCAGTTTTGTGACTGGCCTGCGCAAGGGACGCAAGGTAAGGGGGGAGCAACGGCGGCGATGAAAAAACGGCGCAAGGGCGTTCATTTCTGCTATGAAGTGGCGGCTGTTGTGCCGACCTCGTTTTCGTTTGTACAACAACAGTTGTCACATTTTTGCGGTTTTCGTGGGCTTGTGCTTGCTTGAGGGCGCCGGCCCCCCACCTATAGGCGGTGCTCCCTGGCGGGCAGGGGTTTAGAAGAAAGCAGTCATGTTAGCGCGATCGAATGAACCGACCAACCCCGAAATGGAGTTGGCTCCCCCGGTGGATGGCTGGACGCGGGGCGACGCATTCGACCGCGCCCAACGCCATTCGCGCCGCGTGCGGGTGCTCAAATTCGCCGTGCCCTTGGCCGCGGCGCTGATCGCCGTCGCCTTCCCGGTCTATTCCTATCTCGCCGCACCGGTCTCCGTCGCGGTGCAGGCGGAAGGCACCGCCTTTTCCAATGGCAAGCTGGTGATGGCCAATCCCAAGCTCAACGGTTTCACCAAGCAGAAGCAGCCCTATTCGATGACGGCCCTGCGGGCGATACAGGATGTCAACACGCAAGGCATCATCGAGCTCGAAGGCATAGACGCTAAGGTGCCGGTCGGTCCGGACAATGTCGCCGCGATCAAAGCCTCGCGCGGGACCTACGATCGTGACGGCAATACGATGAAAATGACCAGCGACGTCACGATCACCACGACCGACGGCATGCGAGCCAAGTTCAAATCGGTCTTCCTCGACATGGGCAAAGGCACTATGAAGACGGATGATCCCGTCGACGTCAGCAGTGGCGGGTCACAGATCACAGCGAATTCCCTGTCGGTCCAGGACAATGGCAAGGTCCTGGTGTTCGAGAACAGGGTGCGCGTCAACATCGATCCCGCCAGTGCGAAGGCGGCTGAGGCAAAGGGCGAAGAAGCGAATGTGGCTCAATAGTTCGACACGGCTTGCAGCCGCAACTTCGGCGTTGCTCCTGCTGGGCCTTGTGCCGTCGCTGGCGCAGTCCAGCGCCACCAGTCAGGTATCAGGCCTCAAACTGTCCGGCGACAAGCCGATCCAGATCGAAAGCGACAAGCTGGAAGTCCGGCAGGCCGAAAATGTCGCCATCTTCACCGGCAATGTCACTGTCGTCCAGGGGCCGACGCTGATGAAGGCCGGCAAGATGATGGTCTATTATATCAAGGATCCCAATGCCGCGGCCAAGGGCACGGAAGCCGCGGGCGCGGCGATGACCGGCTCGGCCAACATCGACCATCTGGAGATATCCGACAAGATCTACATCAAGTCGGATCAGCAGGTCGCGACCGGCGATCAAGGCAGCTTCGACATGAAGAGCCAGGTGCTGGTGCTTTCGGGCAAAAAGGTCGTTCTGTCGCAGAACGACAACGTCCTGGTCGGCTGCAAGCTTACCGTCCAGATGAAAAGCGGGCTGGCGCAGGTTGATCCATGCTCTGGGCAGCGTGTCCAGATGTCGATCACGCCGCCGCCGAAATCGGGAGCGACGAACCCCTGATGGCCAGCCTGTCATCGCTGACGGCGCGTCTTCCGGGACGAGCCGCGGCTAAGGTTTCGGCTCCGGCCACGATCACCGTCGACAAGGCGAAGTTCAAGGGAACCTTGATCGCCAAGGGCCTGACCAAGAGCTACAAGGGCCGCAAGGTGGTCAGTGGCGTCACGCTCGGCGTGCGTGCCGGCGAGGCCGTCGGTCTGCTCGGCCCCAACGGCGCCGGCAAGACGACCTGTTTCTACATGGTCACCGGCCTGGTGCCGGTGGATGAAGGCACGATCGAGATCGACGGCTTCGACGTCACCTCGATGCCGATGTATCGTCGCGCGCGTCTCGGCATCGGCTATCTGCCGCAGGAGGCGTCGATCTTCCGCGGCCTCAATGTCGAGCAGAATATCCGCGCCGTGCTCGAAGTGGTCGAAAAGGACCGCAAGGTGCGCGAGCGCAATCTCGACGAACTGCTCGAGGAATTCCACATCAGCCATCTGCGCAAGGCGCCATCCATGTCGCTCTCCGGCGGCGAGCGGCGGCGCCTGGAAATCGCGCGCGCGCTGGCGACGCGCCCGGCCTACATGCTGCTCGACGAGCCCTTTGCCGGCATTGATCCGATCGCTGTCGCCGACATCCAGCAACTGGTGCGCCACCTGACGGCACGCGGCATCGGTGTCCTCATCACCGACCACAATGTGCGCGAGACGCTCGGCCTGATCGACCGTGCCTACATCATCCATGCCGGTCAGGTGCTGACCCATGGCCGCGCCGACGAGGTGGTGGCAAACCCGGATGTGCGGCGGCTTTACCTCGGCGAGGGTTTTACGCTCTGACCCGTTTTTCGCGCACAATTGCGGCCCGCAGCACACTTGGCCTGGAATTGCCCTGGGCGTGAAATTTGTTTCCTGACACGATTTTTTGCGTGTGACGGCCTGATTTTCGGCGATTTTGCCCCGAGATAACGCTCCGGTAAGCGGCTTTTGCTAGGCTTTGCCTTGACAAGCAAAAGCCGGGCCAGTTTCTATGGTCGGCCGCGAAATTCATTTCCGGTAAGTCCGGACGCGCAGAGGAGGCGTTTGAAACCGAACCATGGCGTTGGCGGCGAAACTACAGCTTCGACAGTCGCAGTCGCTGGTGATGACGCCGCAGCTGATGCAGTCGATTCGGCTGCTGCAGTTCACCCATGTCGAACTCGAGCACTTCATCGACGAGGAAATCGAGCGCAACCCGCTTCTGGAACGCGCCGAGCCGCAGGATGACGCCGCGAGCGACCAGGCGCAGAAGATCGATGCGGAGCCGCAAGCGGCCGTCGAGGGCGACTGGTTCGAGAACGAGGCGGGATGGAGCGCCGAGGCGATCTCGGAAAAACTCGATACGTCGCTGGAAAACCTGTTTCCCGATGATCCCGGCACCAGCGAGCGGCTCGGGCCCGACCTGACGGCGCAATGGAAATCGGCTTCCGGCAATGGCGGCGGCTCCTCGTCCGAGGGGCTCGACGCCGGCGACATGGCGGCGGGCGCCATCACCTTGCGCGACCATGTCGGCGAGCAGGTCGCACTCGCCTTCGCCGATCCCGCGGCGCGGCTGATTGCCGGAGAACTCGCCGATGGCCTGGACGAGACAGGCTATGTCAGGGCCGATCTCGCCGAGATTGCCGCGCGCCTGGGCGCCGATGCCGAGAGCGTGGCCAAGGTGCTGGCGGTGTGCCAGACTTTCGAGCCCGCCGGCCTGTTCGCCCGCGATCTTGCCGAATGCCTGTCGCTGCAGCTTGCCGTGCGCGACCGCCTCGACCCGGCGATGAAGGCCCTGGTTGCCAATCTGGAGCTCCTGGCGCGGCGCGATTTCCAGACGCTGAAGCGGATTTGCGGCGTCGACGAGGAGGATTTGCTCGACATGCTGGCCGAGATCCGGGCGCTCGACCCGCGCCCGGGCATGGCATTTTCGGGCGGCGCCAGCGACGCTATCGTCGCCGATGTCGAGGTGCGCGCGGCCAATGACGGCAGTTGGACCGTCGAACTCAATGCCGAAACGCTGCCGCGCGTGCTGGTCGACCACATCTATTTCGCCCAGGTCTCGCCGCACGCGAAGAACCAGGCGGAAAAGGATTTCCTGGCTGAATGCCTGCAAAACGCCAACTGGCTGACGCGCAGCCTCGACCAGCGGGCAAAGACGATCCTCAAAGTGGCCTCGGAAATCGTGCGCCAGCAGGATGCGTTCCTGGTTCATGGCGTGCGCCAGCTGAAGCCGCTCAATTTGCGCACGGTGGCCGACGCCATCGGCATGCACGAATCGACCGTCAGCCGCGTCACCGCCAACAAATACATGCTGACCCCGCGCGGCGTGTTCGAACTGCGCTATTTCTTCACCGCCTCGATCGCCGCATCGGGTGGCGGCGACGCGCATTCCTCGGAAGCGGTGCGTGACCGCATCAAGCAGCTGATCGACGAGGAGAAGCCCGTCGATGTACTTTCGGACGACGCGATCGTCGACATGCTCAAGGAAAGCGGCGTCGATATCGCCCGGCGTACGGTCGCCAAGTACCGGGAAGGCATGAATATTCCGTCTTCCGTGCAGCGCCGGCGCGAGAAGCGGGCGCTCGCCAGCGCCGGGCGCTAAGGCGCTTACGATTTTCCATAGCTTTCGAGCTTCATTGACAAGCCGCGGGGAAGTGGCTAGAAGCCCGCCCGCATGAGACGGGCCCGATGCCCGCTAGCGGATGGTCCGTCACGACAATGGCCTCGGGACGGTCAAAAGGCGGCTTGTGATCAACCGGAAAGTTCGGATTTAAATCGGCGCGAGTGACGCCGCAAAGCTTGTGCGCACGGATCACGAGTATAAACTCGGGCCAGTTTGAAGCCTGAGCAAGGAAGGTCAGTTTTCAGATGAATCTGCGCATATCGGGAAAACACATGGATATCGGCGATGCGTTCCGCACACGCATCAACGATCGTGTCGGCGAAGCGATCGGCAAATATTTCGATCGCGGTTTTGCGGGACACGTAACCGTCATCAAATCGGGTTCGCGCTATTCGGCGGATTGCATGATCCGGCTGGATTCCGGCGCCTCGCTGCAGGCCACGGGCGATGCCCAGGATCCGACGCTCGCCTTCGAGGCCGCGGCCGATCGGCTGGAGACCCGGCTTCGGCGCTACAAGCGCCGTCTCAAATCGCACAATTCGGGCAATGGCAACGGCGATTTGACCGACATCGCCTATACGGTAATGGCGCCGCTCGCTGATGACGACGAGGAGATGCCGGAGGATTTCGCGCCGGCCATCGTTGCCGAATCAACCATGACGCTGAAGACCATGTCGGTGGCCTCGGCGGTCATCGAGCTCGATACCAAGGACAGTCCGGTGTTCGTTTTCCGCAACGCCGGAACCGATCATCTCAATATCGTCTATCGCCGGCCCGACGGAAACATCGGCTGGATCGACCCGTCCACGACCAAGGTCGCACAGGGATAAAAGCCAGCCGCACGAGGGGTGGGGACTGGTGACGGCAGGCGAACAAGGGATTTTCAAGCATGGATCTGAGCGATCTTATCAGCGTTCCGGCGATTTTGCCGGCGTTGAAGGCGAACTCCAAGAAGCAGCTTCTGCAATTGCTGTCCGAACGGGCAGCGGCGATTTCGGGCATTCCGGAGAGGGAAGTGTTCGACACCATCCTGCAGCGTGAGCGGCTGGGTTCGACCGGCGTCGGCAACGGCATCGCCATTCCGCATGGCAAGCTCGCCGGCGTGAAGCGCATCGCCGGTGTCTTCGCCCGGCTGGAAACGCCGGTCGATTTCGAGTCGCTGGATGACCAGCCTGTCGATCTGGTGTTTCTGCTGCTGGCGCCGGAAGGGGCTGGCGCCGATCACCTCAAGGCGCTGTCACGCATCGCGCGGGTGCTGCGCGACGCCGACACGGTGGCCAAGATCAGGGGGACGCGCGACGCCACGGCGATCCACGCGCTGTTGTCGGACACGCAGGCCTCGCACGCCGCCTGAAGCCAATTTTGGATGAATTCGCCAAGGGCCGCCGCGAGCGGCCCTTTTTCGTTTCAGCAACCGGTCGCTTTAGTGAATCGCGACGGTGGTCAGGTCGTTTTCCATGGCGCCGGCCAGTGCACGGTCACGCGCGTCGGAAAGCAGGATCGGCTGGCCGTTTGCGGCAAACAGGGCCCACAGCTCCATGCCGGGCGCGATTTCGCCAATGTTGGGGAAGCGGCCGAGCAGGTCGTCGCTCGAGACCTTGCGCAGATAAGCGACCGAGCCTTCGCCCAGATGAGCGAATTCGCCGTTGGTCATGGTGACAGTTTCAGTTCTTGTCATTTCAAGCCTCCTTGGCGCGAGGACGCCGCCCTTTCCTGGGCAATAGGCCATCCCGCATGAGAGCCATCGGTAAAGATCAGTCTTTCACCGATATGTTTATTTTCCGTACCAGCCGTTCCGACTCCGGCCGATCGAGGTCGATCGACAAAAGGCCGTTCTTGAGCTCCGCCGCGATAACCCGCATGCCGTCGGCCAGCACGAAACAGCGCTGGAACTGGCGCGCGGCGATGCCGCGATGAAGGAATTCGCGCTCGGTGTCGTCGGTCTGACGGCCGCGCACGACCAGCTGGTTTTCCTCCGTTGTCACATCGAGATCGCTTTCGGCGAAACCGGCGACGGCGAGCGTGATGCGCAGCCTTTCGGCTTTGCCGTCAGTCCCGCTGAGGCGCTCGATGTTGTACGGAGGATAGCTGTCACCGGATTTCGCCAAGCGCTCCAAGGTCTTTTCCATGGCGTCGAAACCAAGGAGAAGCGGGCTGGAGAAAGGCGTCATTCGGCTCATGTTACACTGTCCTCTCAAGAGCGACATAAACTGGAAAAACCCAGATGGCATTTTTCCCGATGCTCTTGATATGGTCCGCCCCGCGACCAAGTTCAAGCCACCAGAAGACCCGCCCAAAAGACCAGGCCTTGGACTCACAGGAATAATCGACATGGCGCTTGAAACGACGCGCGGATGCAAGGAGAAGCGCCAAGGTCGTCCTGCAGGCGTGCTCTCGATCCGGTGAGCTCACGGCCAGCCAAACAAGGAATTGAAATGCCCCAACCACGCAAGATCATCATCGACACCGATCCCGGCCAGGACGATGCCGTCGCCATTCTGTTGGCACTCGGCAGCAACGAACTGGAGATCGTCGGCATCACCGCCGTTGCCGGCAACGTGCCGCTGAAGCTCACCGAAAAGAATGCCCGCAAGATCTGCGAACTCGCCGGCCGGCCGGAGATCAAGGTCTATGCCGGTGCGATCCGTCCGCTTGCGCGCACACTGGTCACCGCCGAGGAAGTGCATGGCAAGACCGGCCTCAATGGACCGCAGCTGCCGGAACCGACGATGAAATTGCAGGAGCAGTATGCCGTCGACTTCATCGTCGAGACGCTGATGAAGGAGGAGAGCGGCACCATCACGCTCTGCCCGCTCGGGCCGCTGACCAACATCGCGCTGGCGCTGATCCGCGAACCGCGCATCGCCCCGCGCATCAAGGAAATCGTGCTGATGGGCGGCGGTTTCTTCGAAGGCGGTAACGTTACGCCCGCGGCCGAATTCAACATCTATGTCGATCCGCAGGCGGCCGATCTGGTGTTCAAGTCCGGCATCCCGATCGTGATGATGCCGCTCGACGTCACCCACAAGGCGCTGACGACGACCAAGCGCACACAGGCCTTCCGCAAGCTCGGCACCAAGGTCGGTATCGCGACCGCCGAGATGCTGGAATTCTTCGAACGTTACGATGAGGGCAAGTACGGCACCGACGGCGGGCCGCTGCACGACCCCTGCGTCATCGCCTATCTGCTGAAGCCGGAGCTGTTCAAGGGCCGCAACTGCAATGTCAGCGTGGAGACCGCCTCGGAACTGACCATGGGCATGACCGTGATCGACTGGTGGGGCGTGACCAAGCGTCCGAAGAACGCCATGGTGATGCGCGACATCGACCACGACGGCTTCTTCGCACTGCTGTTGGAGAGGCTGGGGCGGCTGTAACACTTCCACCCTCGATGCAAATGGTTAGCCCAGAGCATAGAGCTTTTGGGTATGTCTCACTCGGGAAACCGGTAGAAGACGGCGCCATTGTCGCGCGTGACGCGTTCGATGCTCGCATCTGACCCAATCAGATGCGAGCGGTCGTCGTCGATGAGCACGTACGAGCCATCATTGAGAGCAAGCACATAGCGGATGTACTTACCGTCTCTCCATTGGGCACTTTTAATCGTTGCATCGATGGCACCAACTGACCGGATCGGGCTTGCGTCGTTGGCCCATTGGTTTGCCGCCAACATGAGCATAATAGCAAACGCACCGACGAAAAGGATCACGCTAGGCGCGTTCCTCTTCAAACCATCCCAAGTCCAAAAGACAGAATCCCCCGATGCAGATTCATGTGGTGGTGGGCGAGCACGGTTTCAATCGGTTGCCATTCCAGGGCGCTGCAACTCTTTGCGGCGCCGGCCTAGCGGCCGCCTTTACTTCGATCTTGAAAACGCCAGCCACAGGCCGCCGCCGACCAGGAAGCTGCCGCTGATCCTGGACATGAGCTTGATGCGGCTGGCCGACAGCAGGCGTCCGGCGCGGCTGGCGGCGAGCGCATAGCTCGAATCCGACAGGGCGGCGAAGATCATGGCGGTCAGGCCCATGACGACGATCTGCAGCGTGTAATTGCCCTGCGGCGCGATGAACTGCGGAAAGAAGGCGCCGAAGAACACCAGCGTCTTGGGATTGCTCAGCGCCACCAGCAGGCCCTGCAGGAAGAAGCCGCCGCGCGGCTTCCTCGCGGTGCCGTCGGCATTCAGCGTGCCCTTGGAGCGGAACATCTGCACGCCCATCCAGATCAGATAGGCGGCACCGATCAGCCGCACCCATTCGAACCAATGGCCCATGCCCGCGATCAGCGTGTTGAGGCCGATGCCGACGATCGCGATCATGATGGCAAGCCCTGCCTGTGTGCCGGCGACATTGGCGAGGCCGGCGCGGGCGCCATGGCGGATGCTGTTGGCGATGATCAGCGTGACCGTCGGGCCGGGCACCAGGATGATGACGATGCAGGCAAGGACATAAGCGGCGTAGAGTTCGAGCGACATGATTTTTCCCTTGGAATGCTGTCGATCCAGCAGGCGACAATCAATGCATGGCGACAGGCTCCGCGCAAGCCATGCGCGAAGCGCCGGGCCGCTACACGCGTCAGGCGCCGGCTTGCCAGGGCAGCGTCGCCTCATAAGCTGCGGCCGCCCTCAGCACGGCGAGGTCGCCGCGCGGCCGGCCGATCAGCTGCATGCCCATTGGTCGCCCCTTGTCGTCGAAGCCGACCGGCACGTTGACCGCCGGGCAGCCGCCCAGCGTGGCAAAGGCGGAAACCTGCATCCAGCGGTGATAGCTGTCCATAGGCCGTCCGGCGACCTCGCTTGGCCAGTGCGTGCCGATCTCGAAGGGGAAGACCTGCGCGGTCGGCAGCGCGATCAGATCGAAGCGGTCGAAGATCGACAGCAGCGTGCGATGCCAGGAGGTACGGATCACCGAGGCGGCGCGGATCTGCGGCGCCGTCAGCCGCATCGCGTTCTCGATTTCCCAGATGGCTTCCGGCTTCAGCAGGCCGCGCCTGGAAGGGTCGTCGTAATGGACCTTGAGCGCGCAGCCGCTGCTGGCCTGGCGCAGCGTCACGAAGGCCTGCCACAGCGCTTCGAAATCGAAATCCGGCAGCAAGGGCTCGGTCAGGAAGGATGCATCGGCAAATCGGTTCAGCGCGGCCTCGCACAGATCGAGGATGCCCGGTTCGACCGGCAGATGGCCGCCGAGGTCGCGGAGCCAGGCGATGCGGCCGCCGGTCGATGCCGTTGCGAGCCCTTCGAGAAAGGAGCCCGGTTTCTCATAGGACAATGGTGCTTGCGGGTGGTAGCCCGCCTGGACGTCGAGCAGCAGCGCCATGTCGGCGACGTTGCGGCCCATCGGCCCTTCGACGCCCATTTGCGCATGAAAGACCTCGAAGTCCGGCCCGCCGGGCACAAGCCCCTGCGACGGGCGGAAACCGTAGACATTGTTCCAGCCCGCGGGATTGCGCAGCGAGCCGCCGAAGTCGCTGCCGTCGGCGACAGGCACCATGTCGAGCGCCAGCGCCACCGCCGCACCGCCGCTAGAGCCGCCGGCGGCGAGCGCCGGATCGAAGGCGTTCAGCGTCGCCCCGAAGACATTGTTGTAGGTGTTCGATCCCAACCCGAATTCGGGAACATTGGTCTTGCCGATGATGATGGCGCCGGCGTCGCGGATGCGCTCGACGAAGAAATCGTCTTCCTGCGGCACGAAATCGGCGAAGATCGGCGAGCCGAAGGAAGTCCTGAGGCCGGTGGTCGAGGCGAGATCCTTGATGGCGATCGGCAGGCCGAAGAGTGTACCGGTTTCGCCTCCCCGTCTGCTATCGGCTGCATTGGCCTCGCGCAGGATGTCGCTGCGGTCGCGCAACGAGACAATGGCATTGACCAGCGGATTGACCGCCTCGATGCGATCGAGGAAGGCGGTCACCACCTCGCGCACGGACAGCTTCTGGCGGCGGATCGCATCGGCAAGCTCGATGGCCGACAGGCGGCAGATATCGCCGACCGGCGGCACGGCATGTTTCGTCTGGGGACGCATCATCTCAGCTGGCTTCCTGCAAGGCCTGGTCGACATCCCTGGCCAGCGGGATCGCCGGCTGGGCACCCGGCTTGAGGCATGCGAGCGAGCCTGCCGCACCGGCGCGCGCCAGCGCCTTGTCGAGCGCTAGGCCGGACGACAGGCCGGCAGCAAAGTAGCCGCAGAAGGTGTCGCCGGCGCCGACCGTGTCGACAGGCGTGATCTTCATGGCCGCAACGGTCAGGAAATCGCTCGGCGTCGCCGCCATGACGCCATCGCCGCCGAGTGTGACGACGATGGTGCGGCCGGTTTTCGCGGCGAAGTCGCGCATGCGCGCCGCGCGGTCGCGGCCGCTCAGCGCCAGCGCCTCGCCATAGAGGTCGAACTCGGTCTCGTTGGCGACGGCATAATCGGCCTTGCCGAGGAAACGCGCCGCGTCGCCCTGGAAAGGAGCGGTGTTGAGCACTGTGATGGCGCCGGCGGCCCTGGCCTGGTCGAGCGCGGCATCGACGGTCGCCAGCGGGATCTCGTGCTGGAGCAGAACGACGTCGCCCTTTTTCAGGAAGGCCTTGGAAAGGTCGCCGGGCACCACGGAGGCATTGGCGCCGGGAACCACGGCGATGATATTCTCGCCGTCATCACCGACCATGATCAGCGCCGTGCCGGTCGAGGCAAAGGTTTCCCCCACGCCCGACAGGTCGACCTTGGCCTCGCGCAGCAATGCCAGCGCCTCGCCGGCGAAACTGTCCCTGCCGACGGCGCCGACCATGCGCACGGGGACGCCGGCGCGTGCGGCGGCCAGCGCCTGGTTGGCGCCCTTGCCGCCGGGCGCCGTGGCGAAACCGGAGCCGCTCACCGTTTCGCCGGGGGTCGGCAAGCGGTCGACTTTGGCGATTAGGTCGAGGTTGATCGAGCCGATGACGACTATCAAGAAAGTGCCTCCCTGCCAGCGCTGGCCGGAAATCAGGATCGACTTTCGGAGAGCACGATGTGGATCGAAGATGGCGGGGTGCGCCGATGCATCACTGTGGCTGCACCGGCACCCCGATTGCGCGGGAAGCTAGCGCGTCATGCGATGACTTGCCAGACCATGTGGATACCAAAAAGCGATTTGTCGCCTCACTCGCAGCGCACGGTGACCGTGCCCTGATAGCTGCCGGCGGGAAAGATGCCGCTCGACTTGGTGGCGGTGAGATCGACCTGGATAGTGTGGGTGCCGTTGACGACGCGCTGCGGCACGCTTCCGGAGGTGTCGGCGCCGGTGCCGTCGAGGCGGTAGACGGTGCTGAAGTTGACATTGGTGCCGCCGCCGCTTGGCGCCGACGAGAACGATGCGGGCGCCGGTGCGGAAACGGAATAACAATCGAGCAGGTTGAGCAAGGTACAAAGCAGCGAGCTGGCGGTGATGGTGGCGTCCGCGCTCGATCCGCCGGCCTGCTTGGAGCCGAACACGTTAAGGCCGGGATTTGCCTTCATCGTTCCCGACGCCCCGACCATGATGGTGCAGGTGCCGATGATTGCCGCCGGCGCAGGCTGGCAGAAACCGGCAAGGGCCGCCATCGCAAGCAGCGTGCGGCTATTTCTTCTTCCTCTTTTTCTTGCCATCGCCATCTCCGGTCCTGATGCTCCAGCCTTCGTTGGCCCACCCGGGTGACGCGGCCGCGGTAGCGGGAGCGCTGGCGGCCACGCTTCCCGTCGGGCCGTCGCCGCCGAGGCCCATCTTGAGCAGTTTCAGCTCCAGTTGCAGGCGCTGGACCTCAAGTTCGTACAACCGGCTGCAGTCGAGACGCGTCGGTGTACGCCCGATCGGGATCACCACCCGGCCATAGGTGGCGACGCCATTGTCCGTCTGGTTGTTGCCTCTGATAACGCCGAGATCCATATAGGCACCGGAACCGGAAACGGCGGAACGGCAAGTGGTGCCGTCCGCGGCATGGACCTCGTCCTGGCCCTGGGGCAAGGTGACACCGGGCAAATTGAAGCCGTTCTCGTTCTGGTTGAGATTGTAGATCTGGTCCTGGGCCTGGGTTGGAACGGTGCTTGTCACAGCAACCGCGACTGCCAGCGTCAGGACTTGCGGTGCCCAAAAAACTTTCCGCATATCTGTGCCCTTATCTGCGTCTGTTGATTGGGGAAGGGGATGCTTTCGGTACAGATACGCACTTTACGCTCGGCGGCGCCGCCGAAAGGCACGACCACAAGGACAGGACGGGAAGCCTGGGACCCCAGTTGGAAGGCACTCGGCGAGATCCTGGCGTCCACCGGCTGAAAATCCTGATCGTAGACGTGGATTTCGACCTTGATCTTCTGGTCGTATGGATTGGCCGGGTATACGCGGACCGCGAAGACGTCGGTGAAACTGTTGACCTCGCCGCGCATCGGCGACATCGATTGGGCCGCCGCGGCAACAGGGATCAGGCCGACGGCCAGCGCCGTCGCCAGAGTTCGAAAAAGTGTCAAGGATGCCTCCCTTCCCGGGCGCTACTCGCAGCGCAGCGTTACCGTTGCCTGATAGTTTCCGTTGGCGAAGCGGTTGCTGCCGCCCTTGGTGCCGGCGAGATGGACCGAGACAAGGTCGGCGCCGGGCGTGCTGATGGCGGTCGCCGAGCCGGTCTCGACGATGGAGTGCGTACCGGCGGAAGAATAGGTCGGGGTCCAGGTGGTCGATGTCGTGTCGGCTGACGGCACCGTCGTGGTGGTAACCGGATCGACGCTCAACGACACGCCGCCGGTCGTCGTCAGCGTGACGGTTCCGGCCGAGCCGCCGCTGTTGTGGGAGCTGAGCGACTGGAGATCGGGACTGACCGTCATTGTGCCATTGGTGGCAATGACAAGCGTGCAGGTCGGGGAGATCGTGCCATTGAAAATGACATTTTGCGTCGTTGCCAATGCGGGCTGGTCCAGACATGCGACCAGAAAGGCTGCACCGAAGGCGGTGCGAAACAACTTCATCGAGACCTCCTATTAAGTCGGATCGCCCGAATTAATATGGGTCATGATCGCTTTATCGTGGTTAATTTAGCGTAAACTTAAATAATTCGCGGCAATAATGACCATGAATAAACCGATGGTTGTCCCCGGTTGTATCCAGAAATTCCGATGAGAAATCGCACTAATACTTTATAGTGCGACTATTCATATATTTCTTGGATCGAAATTGAAAAATCGACATTTTACGACGACACCTGGCCCGCCTCCCAGCCCAGGATGGCGCGCTTGCGGGTCAGGCCCCAATGGTAGCCGGTGAGGTCGCCAGACTTGCCGATGGCGCGGTGGCAAGGCACCACGAAGGAGAGCGGGTTGGCGCCATTGGCGGCGCCGACGGCGCGGCTGGCGCTTGGAGCGCCGATGCTGGCTGCGATCGAGGAATAGGTGCGGGCCTTGCCCATCGGGATCTGCAGCAGCGCCTCCCAGACGCGGACCTGGAAGTCGGTGCCGATCATGACGACATGCAGCGGCTGATCGGGACGCCACAATGTCGGATCGAAGATGCGCGCGGCATAAGGACCAGTCGCGGCCATGTCCTCGACATAGATGGCGTTCGGCCAGCGGCTGGACATGTCGGCGAACGACGCACGTTCCTCGCCCGGGTCGCTGAAGGCGAGACCGGCAAGGCCACGGTCGGTGGCCATGATCAGGGCGGTGCCGAAAGGTGAGGCATGGTAGCCGTAGCGGATGGTGAGGCCGGCGCCGCGTGTCTTGTAATCACCCGGCGACATCGCCTCATGGGTGACGAACAGGTCGTGCAGCCGGCCGGGACCGGACATGCCCAATTCGAACGAGGTTTCGAGCAGCGGCATGCCGGAATCGAGCAGCCGGCGCGCATGGTCGAGCGTCACCGCCTGCAGGAACGCCTTGGGCGACAGGCCGGCCCAGCGGGTGAACAGTTTTTGCAGGCCGGTCGGCGTCTCGCCGACCTCTTCCGCGAGCTCCTCGAGCGAAGGTTGGTCGCGGTAGTCGAGGCTGATCTTCTCGATGGCGCGCCGCACGATCTCGTAGTCGCTGCCTTGCGGTGTGATGTCCTTCTTGAGGACGGCTGTCTGTGTGCTCATCGAACTGTCTCCTTGGCCAGGAATATCGCCCCTTGGGGCGCCGATCGCCACCCGAAACTTGCTTTCTTGCCGCGCATGCCCAGATAGACTCGGGTTTCGTGAGCCTGTTCCATCCCGATGTGTCGGGATGGGGCTCTATCTTTGTGTTCGAGCATGATCCTTTCCGAAAACCGGCATCCACTTTTCGGGATCATGCTCTTGCGAGGAGTCGCTCATGGCCGGCGAGAAAGTGCATCTGACCGGGGCAAAGGAAACCTTGCTGATGACGCTCTACGGCAAGGCGCTGGAGAGCCGGCTGCCGCATTCGCTGCTTGGGGATCATTTCGCCGACGAGGCGGTGCGCAAGATCGATTACGATTTTTCCAGGCTCAAGGTCGACGAGAATCTCGGCGTCGGCTTGGCGATCCGGGCCAAGACACTGGACGTTCGCGTCGAGGATTTTCTGGCCAGAAATCCCGGCGCCATCGTGCTGCATCTCGGTTGCGGGCTCGATACGCGCATCTTCCGCGTCGATCCGCCAGCGGGCGTGGACTGGTTCGATGTCGACTATCCCCAGGTCATTGAGCTCAGGCGCAGGCTCTACCCGTCCCGCGACCATTACCATCTCATCGCTTCGTCGGTGACCGAGCCCGGCTGGCTGGCCGACGTGCCCCGCAACCGCCCGGCCATCGTGGTGGCGGAGGGGCTGACGCCCTATCTTCCCGCCGACGAAGGGTTGCGCCTGGTTTCGCGGCTGGTCTCACATCTTGCCGGCGGCGAATTGATGTTCGACGCCTACAGCCGTTTCGGCCTGACGCTGCTTCGCCTCAATCCGACCATCAAGGCGACAGGCGCCGAAGTTCACTGGGCGATCGATGATCCGCACGAGCTGGAACTGGCGGTTCCCAAGCTGCGGTTCGTCGAGGATATCTCCGCCTACAAGCCGGAACACGCCGCCCGCATGGGCTGGTCCGCCAAACTGTTCGTTAGGCTGTGGAAACACATTCCGGCGCTGCGCAAGGTCGGCAGGCTTTTGCGCTATCGCTTTTGAGCCGGTTCAGCGCGCCTTGGCGGTTGCCAGCGCCCGCGAAAAGGCCGTAGCAAAGCTCTCGCGGGACTCGGGATCGAGAAAGCCGCCGATCGGCACGTTCTGGCCTTGGCCTTCGACCGTCATCCGGGTGATGCCGATCTCGGCGTGGCGGGCGACCGAAAACCGCGCCCAGAACGGGTTGAAGCGATGCGCTTCCGATTTTCCCGAGGGGGCGGTCTTGCGGATGTCGAGGCTGGTGCGCGAGACCGACACCTCCTCGCGGGCACGGGCGGCGCGGTAGTTGGCGCGGAAGGCGATGTAGACGGCGATCACGTCGAGGCCGAAGAAGCCGAACACTGGCCAGGCGCCGCGCGACAGGAAAAAAGCACCGGTCACCAGCCAGCCGAACAGCAGCGCGGCCATCAGGACCAGGAAGCCCGTCCTGCCCAGCGACCGGTGCGGCGTCAGCAATGCATGAAAGAAGGGCTCGTCAGCCTGAAACGAGGCGTTTGTGTCGCTCATGACAGGATATTATAGGAGGGAAATCGCGCCCCCCAAGTCCAAAGATTCTCCCATGCCCGAAAAAAAGCTGCCGGCCGGACGACGTGACGGATCGAACGCCAAACCGCGTCCACGCCCGGCCCGGCGGATATCACGCTACAGTCCGGCCGAAGTGCATGAGATTTTCCGCCGATTTTCCGTCCAGCGGCCGGAGCCGAAGGGCGAACTCGAACATGTCAACGCCTTCACGCTGCTGGTGGCGGTGGTGCTTTCGGCGCAGGCGACCGATGCCGGCGTCAACAAGGCGACGCGGGCGCTGTTCAAGGTCGCAGATACGCCGCACAAGATGCTCGCGCTGGGTGAGGCCAAGGTTGGCGACTATATCAGGACCATCGGTCTGTGGCGCAACAAGGCCAAGAACGTCATCGCCCTTTCAGAAGCGCTGATCCGCGATCATGGCGGCGCGGTGCCTGATGACCGCGACGAGCTGGTCAAGCTGCCGGGGGTTGGGCGCAAGACCGCCAATGTCGTGCTCAACATGGCGTTCGGCCAGCATACGATGGCGGTCGACACACATATTTTCCGGATCGGCAACCGGCTTGGCCTGGCGCCTGGCAAGACGCCCGAACAGGTCGAGCAGGGGCTGCTGAAGATCATCCCGGACGAATATATGCGCCATGCACATCACTGGCTGATCCTGCATGGCCGCTATGTCTGCAAGGCGCGCAAGCCGGATTGCCCGGCCTGCGTCATCGCCGATATCTGCAAAGCCGAGGAGAAGACCACCAGCGTGCCGGCGCCCTTGGTGCCGATCGCGCCGCTCGAAACGGCGGTCGCTGCCGATCAGGTGCCGTAACCGCGCGCCATCGCCGCCGCGAAGACCGGGATCAGCAGGAAGACGAAGGCCTCAGTGCGGATACAGGTCTTCACCGAGGCCAGTTCGCTCGCGGGCACGGCGAAGGTGGGGTTGGCATTGGCTTGCCGGTTCCAGGAAATGAAGCGCACGGTCGGGATGATCGACAGCAGGCCGACAATTCCGAAGGCGGCCATCTTGGCCCAGAATATCCAGTTGTAGACGTAGAACTCCCAACCCTTGAGGCCCCAGAAGACACGGCCGATGCCGACGATGATGACGAGCGCGGCGATGATGCCATAGTGGCGGTCGATGCCGGCGAGCCGCTTGAGCGTCACGGCGGGCAGGTCGCCGCGGATCAGCACGAATTCGGCGCCGATGATCCCTGCCAGCGAAAACACCAGCAGATGATGGACGATGGCAAGCACAAGGTCGGTCGTGTCCATGCTTTTTTCCCGTGGGTTTGAGCGCCTGAAAAGGTCGCCTCGGCAGGTGCTGAATCAGCCTGCCGGGAAAATAACACTGTCAGGCAGAAATCCCATAGCGGAGCTGGTAGCGGCCATACGGCTTTTCTGGATGATGGCGCGTCTCGTGCTGGCCCTTGCACCGCAGGGGCGATTTGCTAAGCGCGGACAACATCAGCGAGGCAAGTCCCATGAACAATCCGCAAGCGACCATCGCACCCGTCATCGAGACGCAGCGAACCATTCTGAGGGCGCACCGGATCGAGGATTTCGAAGCCTATGTCGCGATGTGGGCCGATCCGGTCGTCACCCGTTTCATCGGCGGCAAGCCGCGCACGCGTGAAGAGAGCTGGATGCGCTTTCTGCGTCACGCCGGCTTGTGGTCGCTGCTCGGCTACGGCTTCTGGGCGATCGAGGAGAGGGTGACAGGCCGCTTCGTCGGCGAGGCCGGTTTTCACGACCTGAAGCGTGATATGGAACCGTCGATCGAAGGCATTCCCGAGGCCGGATGGGCATTGGCGCCGGCCGTGCACGGTGCCGGCCTTGCCACCGAGATCGTCAGTCGCGTGCATGTCTGGGGCGACGAGACCTTCGGACGTACCAAAACCGTCTGCATCATCGATCCGGAAAATACGGCTTCACAGAATGTCGCCAGGAAGTGCGGCTACAGCGAGGTGACGCGGACCCTCTATCACGATGCCCCGACCATCCTGCTGGAGCGACGGCCCTAAACCGAAGTGAGGCCTAACCGGCCTTGCGGCGCAGCTTCCGTGTCAGATCGGCCCATGGATCGGCGCTCTCCGCGGCGGGCGTGACAACCCGGCCAAGCAGCACCGTCGAGGCATCGAAAGGCTTCGGCCTGGCGATGCCATAGCCCTGGGCATAGTCGACGCCGATCGTCTTCAGGGCGGCGATGATCCCGTCGCTTTCGACGAATTCGGCGATGGTGCGTTTGCCCATGACCTTGCCGATATGATGGATCATCTCGACCATGGCGCGGTCGATGCGATCCTCCAGCATGTCCTTGACGAAGCTGCCGTCGATCTTGAGGTAGTCGACCGGCAGGTGCTTCAGATAGGCGAAGGATGACATGCCGGAGCCGAAATCGTCGAGTGCGAAACGGCAGCCCAGGCCGCGCAGATCGGCAATGAAGCGCATGGCATTGGTGAGATTGGCGATGGCGCTGGTTTCGGTGATCTCGAGGCAGATCACGGCCGGTGAAATGCCATGGACGAGGAACTGCTCGCGCAGGAAGCCGAGAAAGGTCTCGTCGCCGAAAGTCGCACCGGAAAGATTGATGGCGCATGTGGCGATCGGCGGCGTGAGCGGATCGGCTTGCCGTGCGGCCAGGATGCGGAAGGTGTTGCGTACCACCCAGCGGTCGATCGACGGCATCAGGCCGTAGCGCTCGGCCGCGGGAATGAAGCTCTGCGGGGTGACGAAGCTGCCGTCTTCGTCGGTCAGCCGCAACAGGATCTCGATATGCGCTCCCGCCTCGACGATGTCGTCATTGAGCGGCCAGATTTCCTGGGCATGCAACCTGAAGCGGTCTTGCTCCAATGCGGCGTGCAGGCGCTGCACCCAAGCCATCTCACCGAAACGTTCGCGTAGGGCCATGTCGCCATCGCTGTGGATCTGGACGCGGTTGCGGCCCTTTTCCTTGGCCATGTAGCAGGCGACATCGGCGGCACGCAGCGTCTCCTCGATTGTCACGTGCGCATCGGCGATCTGCACCATGCCGATGCTGACACTGGTGTTGAAAGGCCTGTTATCCCAGGCGAAATGCAGGTCCTGCACGGCTGTGCGCAGCCGTTCGGCGGTGTCGGCGGCGGTTTCGCAGTCACTGTCCACGAGCAGCACACCGAATTCGTCGCCGCCCAGCCTGGCCAGCACGTCGCCCGGCCGCAATTCGTGGGTCAGCAGCGCGGAGATCTGGCGCAGCAATTGGTCACCAGCGGCATGGCCGCAGGTATCGTTGACCAGCTTGAACTGATCGAGATCGAGATACATCAAGGCGTGCTGCCGGGGCTGGCCCTGCAATTCGACGATCGTCCTTTCCAGCCGGCTTTCAAAATCGCGCCGGTTGGCGAGCCCGGTCAACGCGTCATGCGAAGCCTGCCATGAAAGCCGCTCGATATAATCCTCTTCGCGCGTCATGTCGTGGAAGGCGAGCACCGCGCCGACGACCTCACCGGAAACGAGCAGCGGCGCGCCGGTCAGCGCGACGGGAACAACAGAGCCGTCCGGCCGCTGCAGCAATTGCGGACGGGCACTGGAACGGCGCGGTTCGCCAGCCAGGAGACGCTCGACCAGCTGCGTTTCTTCAACGCTGGTGTCCTTGTCGACAAGGCGAAACAGCGATGTGATCGGTTTGCCTCTGGCAGTGCCGAACGGGCAGGCCAGCAGTTTCTCGGCAACCGCGTTCATGTAGTCCAGCCGCCCGTCACGGCCTGTGCTGATGACGGCCTGGCCGATCGAAGCCAGCGTCACCTGGGCGCGCTCGCGCTCAGCATTGAGCGCCAGCTGGAAGGCCTGGCGCTGCGCCAGGAGTTTGCGCGTGCGCCAGACGGCGAGCAGGATCAGCAAGGCTGCGGTGACGAGATTGGCAAGGGTAAGCAGCAGCTTGATGAAGCGCGATCCCTCGCCGAGACTGTCCGAGAAAGCCTTGGAAAGCGGACTGATCTGACGGTCTAGCTGATGGATATCCGTCTTCCAGGCGTTGATCTCAGCCGGTGACGCCTGCCCTCTGCTCAACGTCGCGTGCATCGCGTCGCCGAGCTGCTGGATGGCGAGGATCATCGCGTCAGCGGCGGTCCAGTGCCGGATAGCGGTGTCGAGATAGATGAAGCCGCGGAAATTCTGGAACAGCCAGATCATCCCGGTCACGTCGTCCGGGTGGTTTCTGCCCTGCAGAAAGCCTGCGCGCGCCGCCTCTGTATCGGGGTCGGGCTGCTCGAGCGCCAGGCGCGCCGAGCGGTCGGCAAGCGGAACGGCGATCGCTTCGCGATACTCGTCGAAAAACTCCTCATTGCCGGTGTCGGCATAGAGGCTGAGGAAATAGATGGCGTGCTTTTGCCCCTTGGACCACTGGCTTTCGCCGCCGACATAGGCGCGAACCGCCGAAAGCGTGTAGAGGCTGAGGCTGGCGACCAGCGCCTGGACGAGAACGACGGCAATGAACGGCCAGACGAGCCCGAGAAGACGGGGGCTGGCGGTCCTCGATGACGGCTTCATCGAATTCACGGACGTGCCATGATCCTGTCAGCGCGTCTGTCCGGCTGTTTCATCCGCCGGTTGAGACGATGTTTCTTCCCTCATGTCGCTTAAAGCGCGACAGCAATCGGGTATCACGAGGGGCTTAACAGCTAATAAATAGTTCCGTTCTCTATGAAGCCTTTTCTTGCCGTGGGCAGTCGAATATTACGCAACGTCAAGTGACTGCTTAAAGTTGAATCAGTTTGTATTCGAAGCTTATCGGTCCTTTTGCAGGTCGCAACCGCCGAGGCTAAGGCAGAGCCTCCGTCGTAAGACTTGCCTGTTCGAGCATGGAGGCATCCTCGCCGAAGGCGCGGGTCGCGCGGGCAGCTGCCTCGAGCAACGGACGTTTCATGCGTTGAAGGAAGGCAGCATCGACGCGCGTGCTCGGACCGGCCAGCGTCAAGGCGCCGAGCAGGATGCGTCCCGGTCCAAACACCGGCGCAGAGATGCCCGCCGTGTCGGGGTCGCGGTCGCCGACGGCGAGGCAATTGCAGGTCCTGCGGATCGTCTCGTAGGGTTCGCCCGGCTGACCGGAAAACGCCGCGAGCACGCGCCCGCCCGAGCCGACCAGCAAAGGCAGTACGTCACCCTCGCGAATGGTGTAGCGGATCGGATGTTTGGATTCGACGCGGTAGAGGCAGGTGCGGACGTCGCCCGAGCGGACGTAGAACGCAACGCTTTCCCAGCTTCGCTCGGAAAGATCGCGCATGATCGGCAACAGGATGTCGACCGCCACGACCGAACGCTGATAGAGCGCGCCCAGCCGAAAGGTGGCCGGCCCGACGCGGTAACGCCCATCGTCGAGGCGCTCGAGCAGTTGCCCGCGCAGCAGCGAATTCGCCAGGCGCAGGATCGTGCTCTTGTAGAGGCCGGTGCGCGCCGCGATTTCGGCCAGGCTGAGTGAGCGGTCGGCGGTGGTGAAGGCATCGAGGATGGCAATCGCCCGGTCAAGTGCCGCAACACCTTCGGCTGTCGCGCGCCGGCTTTCCTCATCAGTCGATTGGCTTGGTAAGTCCATTGCGGTTCCCAGTTCGGAGAAGCCCGAGCGGAGCCACTCTGTCGCGCCACTGGACCGTTCTGTCCAGCAGAATATCGTTCCCGTTGACAGAACTCAGTAACATCTGCTTGAACTCGATCACGGGTCTGTGATTGCAGGCGCGTTTGGCCGGCACCGGAGGAGGTGTCGTGATCTGGAGGAATCCCATGCTGAACAGACGCAGATTTTTGATGAGCACGGCGGCGGCAGGTGCTGCCGCCCTTGCAGGACTTCATCTCACGCCCGCTTTCGCCGAAGGCGCGCCGCAGATCCAGATTTTCGTGCCGGCAGCACCCGGCGGCGGCTGGGACCAGACCGGGCGCACGATGGATCAGGTGCTGCGCGCAGAGAAGCTGATCTCCGGCTCGCAGATCACCAATGTCGGTGGCGCCGGCGGCACGGTCGGGCTGCCGCAGTTCATCAGCCAGTGGAACGGCAAGGGCAATTCGCTGATGGTTGCCGGCATGGTCATGGTCGGCGCCATCATCGCCAACAAGGCCGCCAACAATCTGACGCAGGTCACGCCGATCGCCCGCCTCACCGGCGAGTTCGAGGCTTTGGTCGTGCCGGCGGAGTCGCCGTTCAAGACGGCCGCCGATTTCGTCGCCGCGCTCAAGGCCGATCCGACCAAAGTTCCCGTGGCCGGCGGTTCCGCCGGTGGCTCCGACCACATCCTGTTCGGCCTGATCGCCAAGACGGTCGGCGTTCCGGCAACCAGTCTTTCCTATGTGCCGTTCGCCGGCGGCGGCGAGGCCTTGTCGGCGTTGCTCGGCAACCAGGTGGCGGCCGGCATCTCCGGTTTTGGTGAATTCTCCGAACAGGTCAAGGCCGGCGCGCTGAGGCTGCTCGCCATCTCGGCCGACAAACGCCAGGACGGTATCGACGCGCCGACGCTGAAGGAAGCCGGCATCGATGTCGAGCTGTTCAACTGGCGCGGCGTTTTCGCGCCTCCCGGGGTGTCGGACGCCGACAAGGCGGCGATGATCACGATGGTCGAGACGATGGCCAAGAGCGATGCCTGGGCGGCCGAATGCAAGAACCGCAACTGGACGCCCATTCTGCTCACCGGCGACGACTATGCGAAGTTCGTAGCCGAGGATTCGGCCCGCATCGAAGCCATCCTCAAGGATCTCGGCCTCGCCTGATTTTCCCCAGGGGGACGGCGTGAGCCGTCCCCCATTTTTCTATTCCAGCCGATCGCAGGAGAGAGTGCGGTCGGCCAATGAGTGAAGGTACGTGAAGCCGGCAGCGGCTGCCGGCTGTCTTGGCCAACTACCGGGGAGGGACATTCATGAGCACCATCAACCAGCCGGCGGCGCCCTCGCGCCTTGCCGTGCCGGAATTGCTTGTTGGCATCGGCCTTCTCGCCTGTGCCGGCGCCGTTGCCTGGCAGACGCTGGCGATCCCGGTGTCGCCGCTCTATTCCAAGGTCGGCCCGACCGTCTTCCCCTATCTCACCATGGTCGGCCTTGCGGTGCTGTCCCTGCTGCTTATCCTGGCCGCGTTTCGCGGCGGCTGGCAGCCGGAGGAGGAAAAGGAAACGCCGACCGACTGGAAGGCGATGGGTTTCGTCGTCATCGGCCTGGTCGCCAACCTGCTGCTTATCCGGCCGCTCGGCTTCACCGCGGCATCGGTCATCATGTTCGTTCTCGTCTGCTATGGCTTCGGCAGCAAGCGTACGCTGCGTGATGCGCTTACCGGCCTTATCCTGGCACTGGCCGCCTATTTCGGCTTCGCCAGGGCGCTCGGCGTCAACATCGGCGCCGGTTTCATCGAGAACCAGTTGAACACGGTGATCGATGCGATCATCGGCGCGTTTGGAAGCTGACGCCATGGAAACGCTTGGCCATCTCGCGCACGGCTTTTCGGTCGCCTTCACGCCGATGAACCTGATGTGGTGCCTGCTCGGCACCACGCTCGGCACCGCCATCGGCGTGCTGCCCGGCCTTGGACCGGCGCTGACCATCGCGCTGCTTCTGCCGATCACCTACCAGGTGGCACCGGAAGCGTCCTTCATCCTGTTTGCCGGCATCTATTACGGCGCCATGTATGGCGGCTCGACGACATCGATCCTGCTCAACACGCCCGGCGAAAGCGCCACCATCGTCACCGCGCTGGAGGGCAACAAGATGGCCCGGTCCGGCCGCGGCGGTGCGGCCCTTGCCACCTCGGCGATCGGCTCGTTCGTCGCCGGAACCATCGGCACGCTGGGCGTCGCCTTCCTGGCGCCGGTGGTGGTCAAGTTCGCGCTGGCCTTCGGCCCGGCCGAATATTTCTCGCTGATGGTGCTGGCCTTCATCACGGTTTCGGCCGTGCTCGGCTCGTCCTCGGTGCGTGGGCTCACCAGCCTGTTTGCCGGCTTCGTCATCGGCATGATCGGCGTCGATCTGCAGACCGGTCAGCCGCGATTCACCTTCGGTACGACCGAACTGCTCGACGGCGTCGACGTCATCATCGCCGCCGTCGGCCTGTTCGCGGTCGGCGAGACGCTCTACATGGCCTCGCGCCGCTATGCCGGCAAGGACGAGATCGTGCCGCTGAAGGGCTCGCTTTACATGACCGCGGCCGAATGGGGCCGGTCATGGAAGGCCTGGCTGCGCGGTGCCGCGATCGGTTTCCCGGTCGGCGCCATGCCGGCCGGCGGAGCCGAAATCCCGACTTTCCTGTCCTATGCCATCGAGAAGAAGCTGTCGAAGCACAAGGAGGAGTTCGGCACGGTCGGCGCCATCGAGGGCGTTGCCGGGCCCGAGGCCGCCAACAATGCTTCCGCCGCCGGCGTGCTAGTGCCGATGCTGACGCTCGGCCTGCCGACCTCGGCGACGGCGGCGATCATGCTGTCGGCGTTCCAGAGCTACGGCATCAATCCCGGGCCGCTGCTTTTGACGACGCAGGCCAATCTGGTCTGGGGCCTGATCGCCAGCCTGTTCATCGCCAATGTCATCCTCGTCATCCTCAACCTGCCGTTGATCGGGCTGTGGGTGCGGCTGCTGAAGATCCCGGCGCCGCAGCTTTATGCCGGCATCCTGGTGTTCGCCACCGTCGGCACCTATGGCATCTCGCAGTCGCCGATCGATCTCGTCATCCTCTATCTCCTAGGAGCGGCTGGCTTCCTGATGCGGCGCTTCGATTTCCCGACCGCGCCGGTCATCATCGGCATGATCCTGGGGCCGCTCGCCGAAACCCAGTTCCGCCGGGCAATGACCATCTCGAATGGCGACTGGTCGGTGTTTTATACGCACAAGCTGTCGCTGACGCTGCTGACGCTCGCCTTCATCGGCCTCGCCGGGCCGCATATCTGGGCCTTCATCGAGCATCGCCGGCGGCGCGGACCGGAACATGTGCCGGGCGATGCCTGACCGATTTGAGAAGACATGACTGATCTGCTTTCCGGTATCCGCGTCCTCGACCTGACCAATGTTCTGGCCGGGCCCTATTGTGCCTATCAGCTGGCGTTGCTGGGAGCCGATGTGATCAAGGTCGAGGGGCCGCAAGGCGGCGATCTGGCGCGTCAGCTCGGCGGTTCGCCAAAGCTCAACCAGGCTGGCATGGGCGCCTCCTTCCTGGCGCAGAACGCCGGCAAACGATCTGTCATGCTCGATCTGAAGACGGAAGCGGATCGCGAGCGCTTCCTCGATCTGGTCGCCAGTGCCGACGCGCTGGTGGAGAATTTCCGCCCCGGGGTGATGGATCGGCTTGGCCTTGGCTATGAAGCGCTGAAAGCGATCCGGCCGGGCCTCGTCTATTGCGCGATATCGGGTTTCGGCCAGACCGGGCCGATGCGCGACAATCCCGCCTATGACCAGATCATCCAGGGCCTGTCGGGCATTATGAGCATCACCGGCACGCCGGAAACGGCGCCGTTGCGCGTCGGTTATCCCGTTGCCGATACGCTGGGCGGGCTGGTCGGGGCTTTCGCGATCGCATCGGCGCTGGTCAGGCAGAAGACATCGGGCGAGGGCGCCTTTCTCGACGTCTCGATGCTCGAATGCATGCTTTCCGCGCTGGGCTGGCCGGTATCGAACTACCTGACGGCAGGAGTCGATCCCAGGCCGATGGGCAATGAGAACATGACCGCGGCACCCTCCGGCGCGTTCCGTACCGGCGACGGGCTGCTCAACATCGCCGCCAACAAGCAGGAACAGTTCGTGACGCTTTGCCGGCTGATCGGGCGAGCGGAGCTGGCCTCGGATGAGCGCTTTGCCGAGCGCGAAACACGCAAGAAGAACCGCGCGGCGCTTAAGGCCGAGATCGAGGAGGCCCTGGCAGGCGCCTCGGCGGCGGCGTGGGAAGAGACGCTCAATCGTGCCGGCGTGCCGGCGGGCAGGGTGCTGACGATCCCGCAAGTGCTGGCCGAGCCGCAGGTGCTCCAACGCCAGGTGACCGCGAATTTCGACGATGTGGCTGGCATGGACAGGCCGCTGACCGTTCTGCGCGGCGGCTTCATGGTCGATGGCGAGGCGCCTTTGCCGACGAAGCCGCCGCCGGCGCTCGGCGCGCATATGGACGAGATTTTCGCCGGCCTGCCGCCGCGCACCAAGGCCGGGGCACGGGCATGAGCGATACGCAGAAGCAGAAGAAGACGGGCCGTGAGCGCGGCGAGGAATGGTGGCAGACCGGCATCATCGAGATGAGCCCCGGCGTCATCCGGCTGCGCGGCTATGAAATCCAGGACCTGATCGGCCGCGCCAGCTTCCCAGCTATGATCTGGCTGATGCTGCGTGGCGAACTGCCCAGCGAGGACCAGGCGGCACTGCTCGGCATCGCGCTGGGCGCGGCCGTCGACCATGGGCCGCAGGCGCCGTCGATCGCCATTGCCCGTATGGCCGCCACCTGTGGCGTCGGCATCAACAGCGCCATGGCTTCGGCCATCAACGTGCTCGGCGACGTGCATGGCGGTGCTGGTGAACAGGCGCTGTCCTTCTACGGTGATATCGTCGTGGCGATCGATGGCGGGACGGCGTTGGATGAGGCGGTCCCGGCACGACTCGACCGGTTCTTCGCCGAGGAAAAGGGTTATGTGCCGGGGCTCGGTCACCGCTTCCACCCGGTCGATCCGCGCGCACCGCGGTTGCTGGAACTGACCCGCTCGTTTGCCGCGCGGGGCGTGGTCAATGGACGGTTCGCCGACATCGCCGAGGCGATCGAGGCGGAGGTCGCACGGCGCAAGGGCAAGAAGATCCCGCTCAATATCGATGGCGCCACGGCGGTCATCTATGGCGAACTCGGCTTCCCGCCGCCGCTGACGCGCGGGCTCTTCGTGCTGTCGCGTTCCGTCGGCATACTGGCGCATGCCTGGGAACAGTCGCAGCAGAGCGAGCGCAACAAGGGGCCGCTGCCGCGTGAATGGCTGTGGGCCTATACCGGCAAGCCGCCGCGGCTTTTTCCCGAAGATGGCGACAAGAGCGGGTAAGGGCTGCCTCAGGCAGCGTCGATCGGCGCCGGTCCGGGAATCGTCAAGCTCGCCAACAGCGTCGAGAGGTCAGGCTCGTCGATCAGCGTCGCCGCGTCGGCCGGCGTAAGCCAGGCCCGCTGCCGCCGCTTGGCTTCCTGCCAGTTGGCCAGTTCCTCGGTCACCTCAAGCAGATAGACGATGACGTCGACACGAATGAAGTTGTTGGCCAGCCGTTTCCAGTAGGAATAAGTGCCTGCCGGTTGCTTCAATGTCTTGCCGAGCACGCCGGCTTCCTCCATCGCCTCGATGGTGGCTGCCTTGCGGCCGCCCTTGCCCTTCATCGGCCATCCCTTCGGGACGATGAAGCGTTGCGTCGTCCGCGACGTGACCAGCATCACCTCGATGTCGCCATGCGCGTTCCGCCGAAAGGGAATCGCCGCGACTTGGCGGATCCGCTCGCCTTTCTTGGCCTTGCGCACGGCCTTTTTCTTGGTGGTTGCCATTCGTAACAATCCAGTCGGTGCAGTGCCCCATAGCGTGACGCGGCGCCTTTGCAAACCCAAACTGCCGCAGGGGCACCTGAAAGGCCCCTATCATGTAAGTCGGCTAAATAAAAGAGTGGTCAGCCTGTCAGCGACAGGTGCTCACAGCGGTGTTGCCGATTATCTGTGTCTGGCAACTCGACCTGACCTGCGGCACCACCGGCGGCGGCGGCTGGACGATCACCCGGTCCTGAGCGCGATACTGCTGTTGCTGCTGCTGAAATTGCTGCCGCTGCACCCGGTTCTGCAAGATCTGCAAATCGTTCTGCTGGACCAGCGCGTTGCCGTTGGCCGCGGGATTGAGCACCTGCGCGGAAGCGGGCAGCGCACGCCCGGCCACGAAAGCCGCGGCCAGCAGCGCCGACACCAGACGCACCGACGGGAGACCCACCGCCATCCGCTCATTCCTGCCAAAAAACCTGTTCATGCCCGTAATATAGGGTGTTTGTCCGGCGATGCCATGGCCGGCCCATCGGGCGCGTTGAAATCGATCACGCCCTCTGCTGGTCATCCGACCGCGACCGCAGATTGCCGACGACGCCAATGCTTGAGATCGGCATGGACATCGCGCCCGGCGACACTGCGGCATTCGCTCCATGGAAGGCCAGGTGGAGTTGCCCCAATAAAGGTCGCTTCGCGGCTGCCGAGAATCTGCCCGGCAACCCCGCATTGCACTTGACGGAGGCGATCGATTCGCCGCTCTATCGGGGTCGGCGCTGGCCTCGAACTGAATGGCGTCAATGGCGTCGACATGTCCGTCGGGTACAACGGCGCCTTCGGGGAAACGGTCAAACAGAATGTAGCCAGCGCGTCTCGCGAGGTCAGCTTCCAGGCTGGTTCGAGACGGAGCCGGGCGGGAGAGGTCTTGATGAGGAAATACGCGTATTTGGTTGCGATGCTGGGTGCGGCCTGCATCGCCGGTGTGCCGGCCGTGGCCGCGCAGACCAAGGGCGACAAGGTGGCGGCGCCGCCCGCCGCGGCTGATGCGCCGCAGCTGCCCGGCGGGGCATCGGCCTTGTCCGAAACCCATGGCGACTGGACGGTCAACTGCCAGATATCGGGCACGAACAAGGTCTGCAGCCTGTCGCACCAGCAGTTCAACAAGCAAAGCAACCAGCGCCTGCTGGCGATCGAACTGTCGAGCAAGACCGGCGAAGACGCCACCGGCACGCTTGCCCTGCCGTTTGGCTTGGCGCTCGCCAAGGGCGTCACCCTGACCATCGACGACCAGAAGCTCGATGGCAGCCTGGCGTTCAACACTTGCCAGGTGGTCGGCTGCCTGGTGCCGGTGGCGTTCGACGCCAATGTCACGCCGCTGCTCAAGAATGGCACCACGCTGAAGATCGACGCCTTTGCGGCCGATACGGGACAAGCGGTTAGCTTTTCCATTCCGCTCAACGGTTTCGGCGGCGCGCTCGCCCGCACGGCGGAACTGTTGTCAAACTGACGGTTCAGACAGGAATCCGATGCGCGGCGTCCAACGGGCGCCGTGTGTCTTATCCAATGCGCGTCAAACGACTGTTGTTTTCAGCCGCTCGGCAATGAGGGTGGCGAGCCGCGCCGCCACCTCGTCCTTGGTCATTTCGGGCCATTCCTCGACACCAGTCTTTGAGACGATCCGCACCTTGTTGCGGTCGCCGCCCATGACGCCCGTGGGGCCGATGCCGCTTTCATGCGAGACGTCGTTGGCGACGATGAAGTCGGCGCCTTTCTTTTTCAGCTTGGCCTCTGCATTGCGCAAAAGATCCTGCGTCTCGGCGGCGAAGCCGACGACCAGGCCGGGCCGTTGGCTGTGATGGCCGACGCCTGCCAGGATGTCGGGGTTCTCGACCATGCGCAGCACCGGTGGTCCTTCGCCCGCTACTTTCTTGATCTTCTCGCCCGCCGAATTCTCACTGCGCCAGTCGGCGACGGCGGCGACGAACACCGCAGCGTCGGCGGGCAGAAGCTGTTCGACCGCGTCGCGCATCTCTTGCGCACGCTCGACATGGATGGTCTTCACGCCGGCCGGGTCGGCGATGCTTACAGGACCCGAGACGAGGCGCACATCGGCGCCAAGCCTTGCCAATGCCGCGGCGATGGCGTGGCCCTGCTTGCCGGAGGAACGGTTGGCGATATAGCGCACCGGGTCGATCGGTTCGTGCGTCGGACCGGAGGTAACGATGATCTTGCGCCCCGCCAACGGTTTGGGGCCGGCATCGAGCATCGCCTCGACCGCGGCGACGATCTCCAGCGGCTCGGCCATGCGGCCTTCGCCGACCTCGTTGCTTTCGGCCATCTCGCCTCTGGCCGGGCCGACGAAAGCGATGCCATCCTTGCCCAAGGTCGCGCGGTTGCGGCGAGTGGCCGGATGCTCCCACATCCTCGGGTTCATCGCCGGCGCCATCAGCACCGGCTTGTCGGTGGCGATGAGCACGGTGGAGGCAAGATCGTTGGCATGGCCGTTGGCAAGCTTGGCCATCAGATCGGCGGTGGCGGGGGCCACCACCAGAAGGTCCGCCTCGCGCGACAGCCTGATGTGGCCGACGTCATGTTCGTCATTGCGGTCGAACAATTCGGTGAAGACGTGGTCGGCAGAGAGCGCTCCAACCGACAGGGTGGTGACGAATTCCTGGGCAGCGGCAGTCATCACCACCCGGACAGCCGCACCGCGCTCGCGCAGCCGGCGGATCAGGTCGAGCGCCTTGTAGGCGGCGATGCCACCGCCGATGATGAGCAGGATGCGCTTGCCGGAGAGTGCACCCCGCGGAAGGGTTTTGCTTGCCGAAGAGGCAACCGGCGTAGCCGCAACGTGCGCGCTGGCCAAATCGCGCAAGGTCTTTTCGATCTGGTCGATGCGGCCGGGTCCGATCTGACCGTCGACAGCGGTCCGGATCATCACCCGCGCCTGCTCTTCCATGGAGCGGTTGTTTTCAGCCGCCAACCGGCGCAGCAGCTCCTTGACCTCGTCGTCAAGGTTGCGGATCGTGATGCTTGCCATGTGATTGCACTTTGCCCATCTTAACCGATGGCGATGATAGCAATGCAATCACATTGCGGCAAGTTGCGGGCCCGAGCGTCGACTTCTGGGCCTAAAGGATCTTCCAGGCGATATAGACCAGGGTCAGCGCGATCACCCACAGCGCCACGCGGCCGGAGCGGCTGTAGCGCGCCTCGGCCCTGCCGATGGCGCGCGCCGTGGTTTCGTCGAAGCGTAGCCCGTGCTCGGCCATCAGGTCGATTTCGCGCGACAGCCGGTCGGTGCGAGCGGCAAGCTCCGGCGCCTGGCGGGCGAGCGTCAGCAGCGCCTTGGCGCCGTCGCGCGCATCGACCATCATGCCGCGCGGGCCAAGGTTTCCAGCGATCCAGCCGCCGACCACCGGCTCGGCCGTCTTCCACATGTTGAAGGCCGGATCGAGCGTGCGCGCCACGCCCTCGACCACCACCATGGTCTTCTGCAGCAGGATCAGCTCGGGCCGCGTTGCCATGTCAAAGAGTTCGGTCACCTCGAACAGCAGCGTCAGCAGCTTGGCCATGGAGATGGTCTCGGCCGGCTGGCCATGGATCGGCTCGCCTATGGCGCGGATCGCCTGCGCAAAGGCCGCGACATTGTGCTGGCGCGGCACGTAGCCGGCCTCGAAATGCACCTCGGCGACGCGCAGATAGTCGCGCGTGATGAAGCCATAGAGGATTTCGGCGAGGAAGCGACGCTCCTTCTTGCCGAGACGGCCGGCAATGCCGAGATCGACGGCGACAATGGTACCGCTCGCCTCGACGAACAAATTGCCGGGATGCATGTCGGCGTGGAAGAAACCGTCGCGCAAAGTATGGCGCAGGAACGACTGGATGAGGTTCGCGGCGATCGCTTTCAGATCATGGCCGGCCTCCTCCAGGCCTGCGATGTTGTTCATCTTGACGCCATCGACCCATTCCATCGTCAGCACGTCGCGGCCGGTACGCTCCCAGTCGACGGACGGTACGCGAAAGCCCGGATCGTCCCTGGTGTTCTCACCAAGTTCGGATAGTGCCGCCGCCTCGAGGCGCAAATCCATCTCGATCTTGGTGGTCTGTGCAAGCGTCTCGGTCACCTCGACAGGCCGCAGCCGGCGCGACGACGGGATGTATTTCTCCTGCAGGCGGGCGGCGAGGAAATAGCTTTCGAGGTCATGGAAGAAGCGGCGGCGCACGCCGGGCCGGATCACCTTCACCGCGACCTTGGTGGCAGCGCCGTCATGGATGGTTTCGGCGGTATGGACCTGGGCGATCGAAGCGGCGGCGACCGGGTCGCCGAACTCCGCGTAGAGATCGCCCACCTTGCGCCCGAGCGAGGCTTCGATGGCCGAGACCGCCTCGGCTCTCGGGAACGTATGCATCTTGTCCTGCAGCATGGCGAGATCGAGCGCCATGTCGTTGCCGACGACATCGGGCCGTGTTGCCAGGAACTGGCCAAGCTTGACATAGGACGGGCCGAGCCGAACCACCGCCTTGGCCAGCCGGTCGCTGCGCTCATAGGCCAGCGCGCGGCGGCGGGTGAACAGCCGCGCCAGCCGCCAGCCGAATTTCGGCAGGCCGGACAGTTCCTCGCCCGGCAGAGCGGCGATGACTCCCTCGCGCACCAGCACCCAACCGGCCCGTGCGAGCCTGAAACCAGCGCCGACGCTGCTCATGGCCGCACCCTGGCCGTTTCTTGCGGCCGGCACGAGCCATATCGGGGATGGGAAATGCGGGCCAGCCTCAAAGCTTCCAGCCCGAATGCAGCGCGGCAATACCGCCGGAATAGTTGCGGAAGGAAACGCGGTCGAAACCAGCGCGGGAAATCATCGCCGCAAAATTCTGCTGGTTGGGGAATTTCGCGATCGATTCGACCAGATAGGAATAGGGCTCGCCGTCGCCGGTGACCATCTTGCCGATCCTTGGAATGGCGTTGAACGACCAGGCTTCATAGGCCTTGTCGAGCAGCGGCATCTCGACCTCGGAAAATTCCAGGCACAGGAACCGGCCGCCCGGCTTCAGCACGCGGAACGCTTCTGCAAGCGCGACATCGATGCGCGGCACGTTGCGGATGCCGAAAGCGATGGTGTAGGCGTCGAAGGTGGCGTCAGCAAAGGGCAGTTCTTCGGCATTGGCCTCGACGAAATCGGTGTTGCCGGACAGGCCTTTCTTTTCGGCCCGGTCTCGCCCGACACTGAGCATCGAGCCGTTGATGTCGAGCACCGTGGCATGCGCGTTGCCATGGCTGGCATCGACAATGCGGAAGGCGATGTCGCCGGTGCCGCCGGCCACGTCCAGGACCTTCCAGCCCGCCCGCTTCGGCGGATTGAGCCATGTCACCATGGCATCCTTCCACAGCCGGTGCAGGCCGGCCGACATCAGGTCGTTCATCAGGTCATAGCGGTTGGCGACCTTGTGGAAAACATCGTTGACCAGGGACTGCTTCTCGCCTTCCCCTACACGCTTGAAACCATAGGAGGTTTCCATGCCGCCCGCGGCCGTGGTTCTCTCAACTGACATTTTTTTGATCCGTCATAAAACCGGCGGGACCATAGCCGATCGATGCTGTGGGCGCTATT
Source organism: Mesorhizobium sp. CNPSo 4671 (assembly GCF_057784245.1). Lineage (NCBI taxonomy): Bacteria > Pseudomonadati > Pseudomonadota > Alphaproteobacteria > Hyphomicrobiales > Phyllobacteriaceae > Mesorhizobium > Mesorhizobium sp. CNPSo 4671. Next base: position 81,598 of record NZ_JBWLUW010000011.1, read on the forward strand.
GTTTAAGGCGCGGTGTTCGGCCGCGCTTCCAGGTGCTGGGTTTTCAAGACCTGGACTGACAGACGGGATGTTTGAATGCCTTTGAAAGCGGAACTGCACTGCCATATTGAAGGGGCAGCCGCGCCAGAACTCGTCATCCGCCAAGCGCAGAAATACGGCAAGGATACCTCGCCCTATATCCAGAACGGTTCCTTCGTCTGGCACGATTTCACGTCCTTCCTCGCGGCCTACGACTTTTCCGCCGATCTGTTCCGCACCGAGGAGGATTATGCGCGGCTGGCCGATCATTATCTGACCAGCCTGGCCCGCGATGGCGCCATCTATTCCGAAGTGTTCACCTCCCCGGATCATGCGACGAAGGCTGGGCTGTCGCCCAAGGCCTATACCGACGCGCTTGGCGAAGGCATGCTCCGCGCCAAGGCCAAGACCGGCATAGAGGGCCGCATGATCGTCACCGGCGTGCGCCATATCGGTGTGGAATCGATCGAACGGGCGGCGCGCTTCGCGGCACGCTGCGGGCATCCGCTGGTCACCGGCTTCGGCGTTGCCGGCGACGAGCGCATGGGCGAGATGGAAGACTATGTCAGGGCTTTCGAGATCGCGCGCGAGGCCGGGCTCGGCATCACCATCCATGCCGGCGAACTGACGGGCTGGGAGACCGTGCAGGCGGCGCTCGACCATATCCGCCCCTCGCGCATCGGCCACGGCGTGCGCGCCATCGAGAACCCGGACCTCGTCCGGCGCATCGCCGACGAAGGCATCGTTCTGGAATGCTGTCCTGGTTCCAACATCGCGCTCAAGGTGTTCGACAGTTTTGCCGACCATCCGTTTCCCGCCTTGCAGGCGGCCGGCTGCAAGGTGACGCTCAACTCCGACGACCCGCCCTATTTCTGGACCTCGCTGAAGCGCGAATATGATATCGCCGCCGAGCATTTCGCAATGAACGAAAAGGCGCTTGCGGCCGTCACCAGAACCGCCATCGAAGCCGCCTTCGTCGACAGGAAGACCAAGGCGGCACTTCTTGCGCGGCTGAACGGCGCGGCACGCTGATTTTCTTCCGACAAAGCTGTGGTCGATGCCGGCCAAGCGGTTCCTTGGCCGCTCCATAGTCGCTAGGGTCGTTCCAGCTGCCTGAAGCGCGTCCGCGCGCCGGGCGACACGCATCAGGAGAGCACCATGAAGGGCGTCACCGTCGTCGACCACCCGCTTGTCCAGCACAAGCTGACCATCATGCGCAAGAAGGAGACTTCGACCGCCGGCTTCCGGCGGCTATTGCGCGAGATATCGCTGCTGCTCGGCTACGAGGTGACCCGCAATCTCGAACTGACCACCACCACCATCGAGACCCCAATCGAGGAAATGGAAGCGCCGACGTTGGAGGGCAAGAAGCTGGTGTTCGCTTCGGTGCTGCGCGCCGGCAACGGTCTGCTGGAAGGCCTGCTCGACCTGGTGCCGGCGGCCCGCGTCGCCCATATCGGCCTCTACCGCGACCACGAGACGCTGGAGGCGGTCGAATATTTCTTCAAGGCGCCGAGCGACCTCGCCGACCGGCTGGTGATCGTCGTCGATCCGATGCTGGCGACCGCCAATTCGGCGATCGCGGCGATCGACAAGCTGAAAGGGCGTGGCGCCACCAACATCCGGTTCCTGTGCCTTTTGGCGGCACCCGAAGGCATCGAGCGTTTCACCAAGGCGCATCCGGACGTTCCTGTGTTCACGGCGTCCATCGACCGCCAGCTCAATGAGAAGGGCTACATCATGCCCGGCCTCGGTGACGCCGGCGACCGCATGTACGGGACAAAATAATTTACCGAATGTTTACGTAACGGTGCGGTTTTGGCGCCCGTTAAAGCGGCAAACACCATCAGGGGCTAAAGGATCGGCAGTCACAAAGGCCGATCCATGCTGCGCAAGCTTCTCATCCTCAGCGTCTTTGCCGGTACATCGGCATCGATCCCGGTCGTCTACCAGTCGAATCCGCAGATATTTGAAAACCTGCTGAAATCGACGGTGACGGCCAAGCCCGAGGTCGAGGGACAACCGCAGGTCAACCTGGCGTCGGTTCCCGACAAGCCGGCGGCGCCGCTGCCGACCGGGCGCAAGGTCGTCATCGCGGCGGACGGGCGCGGACACTTCTCGTCGACCTTCAAACTCAACGGCCGTCAGGTGGACGGCATGATCGACACCGGCGCCACGCTGGTCGCGGTCAACACGTCGACGGCGCGCCGGATCGGGCTGTCGCTCAATCCGTCCGATTTCAGCCATGAGGTCAACACCGCCAACGGCTCGATCAAGGCGGCGGTGGTGATGATCGACCGGCTGCAGATCGGCAGCATCAGCGTCGATGGCGTGCAGGCCATCGTGCTCGACGACAAGGCGTTGCGCACCAACCTGATCGGCATGAGCTTCCTCAACCGGCTCGGCAAATACCAGGCCGAAAACGGCACGCTGCTGCTCGTCCAATAGGCTCCCGGCTCGGTCAGCCGCGCGGCAGGATCCGCCGGATGACGGTTTTGTCGGCCGGCGGTTTCGAGGCGCCGATGGCATAGGCCGAAACCACGGTGGCGGCTGCGGCCTCGGCATCGGAGGGTGAGCGGGCGTGGATCAGCGCCAGAGCATCTCCGGCGTGCACTTCCGCCCCTATGGGCAGCAGCCTGGTGATGCCGACGCTGGGGTCGATCTTGTCGTCAGGCCTTGTGCGCCCGCCGCCCAGGCCAACCACAGCAAGGCCGATGTCGCGGGTGGCGATGCCGGTGACGAACCCGTTTGCCGTTGCCTTGACCGCGAATTCCGTTGCCGCGTCGGGCAGGTATTTTTCCGGATTCTCGATGAAATCCGCGGGGCCGCCAAGCACCGCCACCATGCGCGCGAAGGTGGCGGCGGCACGGCCGCTGGTGAGCGTCTCGGTGGCGCGCCGCAGGCCATCCTGGTTGGACGACACCAATCCGGCCGACTGCAGCATTTCGGCGGCCAGCGCCAGTGTCACGTCCTCCAGGCGCCGGTCACGCAAACGGCCGGTGAGGAAATCGACGGCGTTGCGCACCTCGACGGCGTTGCCGGCGGCCGAGGCCAGCGGCTCGTTCATGCCGGTGATCAGTGCCGAGACCTTCAGCCCGGCGCCGCTGGCGACTTCGACCAGGCTGTTGGCGAGCGCGGTCGCGTCGCGCGACTTCTCCATGAAGGCGCCATTGCCGACCTTGACGTCGAGCACCAGCGAGCCCAGGCCGGCGGCCAGCTTCTTCGACAGGATGGAGGCGGTGATCAGCGGCACCGATTCCACGGTTCCGGTGACGTCGCGGATGGCATAGAGCCGGCGGTCAGCAGGCGCCAGATCGGCGGTCTGGCCGATGATGGCGCAGCCCGTTTCCAGAACCGCCCGGCGAAACAACGCAATATCGGGCTGGCTGGTGTAGCCGGGGATCGCATCCATCTTGTCCAGCGTGCCGCCGGTATGGCCGAGGCCACGGCCTGAGATCATCGGCACATAGGCGCCGCAGGCAGCGACGATCGGCGCCAGCATCAGCGAGACATTGTCGCCGACGCCGCCGGTCGAATGCTTGTCGGTGACCGGGCCGGGCAGGTCCGACCAGTCGAGCACATCGCCGGAATCGCGCATAGCCAGCGTCATCGCCACGGCCTCGTCGCGGTTCATGCCGTTGAAGAACACCGCCATGGCAAAAGCCGCGGCCTGGCCATCGGTGACGGCGCCCGAGGTGACGCCATTGATGAAGGCCGCGATTTCACCGGCCGAGAGCCTGTGGCCGTCCCGCTTGTGACGGATGATTTCCTGCGGAAGCATCAGCTCTCCAGCAGTCCGTCGCGGAACACTCTGTGCAGGACCGTGGCCAGCCGCGACCCGCCGACAGGCGCCATGTCCTTGGTCTCCTGGTGCGAAAGCTCGGCTCCGGTCATGCCGGCCGCCAGATTGGTGATGACCGAGCAGGCGGCGACGCGCAGGCCCAGGAAGCGGGCAAGAATGACCTCCGGCACGGTCGACATGCCCACTGCGTTGGCGCCCATGATGCGCGCCATGCGGATCTCGGCCGGTGTTTCGAAACAGGGGCCGGAAAACCACATATAGACGCCCTGGTGCAGCGTGGTGCCGGTCGCCTTCGCCGCGCGCTCGATCGCCTTGCGGATGCCGGCGTCATAGGCTTCGGTCAGGCCGACGAAGCGGCGGTCGCTCGGCTCGCCGATCAGCGGATTGCTGCCCGAGAAATTGATGTGGTCGGTGAGCAGCATCACCGAGCCCGGCGGCATATCCGGATCGACAGAGCCGGCGGCATTGGTCAGGATCAGTTTGGTGATGCCAATGCCGGCAAGCACCTCCAGCACCGGCCGCATCGCCGCCGCATCGCCATGCTCATAGTAATGGGCGCGGCCCGACAGCATCAGCACCGGCACGCCGGCAAACAGCCCCGCCACGACTTCGCCGGCATGGCCGCTGACGCCGCTTCTGGGAAAACCCGGCAGGTCGGCATAGGGGACGCGGATCGGGTGCTCGATCCGGTCGACAAGCACGCCGAGGCCCGAACCCAGCACCAGCGCTGTCGACGGGGCCAGACCGTCCAGCCTTTCGATCAGATGGTCCACCGTTTTTTCGGTCATTGCAGCCCGCTCTTCATTTGAGCCAATTCTTCATTTGAGCCAATTCTTCATTTGAGAATGTCGCCGCGAAAACCGTAGGGCAGCATGTCGCCCATGGTCACGGTCTCGGCGACGCCGGTGTTGTCGCAGAGGTAGAGGTTTGTCTCCGGGCGGCAGAACTCGGCCAGCCGCTGGCGGCAGCCGCCGCAGGGCGAGCATTTGGCCATGCGTTCGGCAATAACCGCGATTTCGACGATTTTGCCGCCGCCGCCCATGATGTAGTGGCCGAGCGCGGTGGTCTCGGCGCACCAGCCCTCCGGATAGGAGGCGACCTCGACGTTGGCGCCGGTGAAGACGCGCCCGTCCTCGGTGCGCAAGGCGGCGCCCACCGGAAATTTCGAATAGGGCGCATAGGCCTTGGCCATGGCGGTCCTGGCCGCTTCGAACAGATCATGCGACATTCAGTTCTTCTCTCCGATGATCGTGTCCAAAACCCGGCGCGTGCCTCGCGCCGAGCCTAGCGTTCCTTGACGTAGGGCACGCCGCCGGCGCGCGGCGGGATGGCCTTGCCGATGAAGCCGGCGAGCAGGATGACGGTGAGGATATAGGGCAGCGCCTGCATGAACTGCACCGGCACCTTGCCGATGATCGGCAGCGGCGAGCCCTGCAGGCGGATTGCCGCCGCATCGAGGAAGCCGAACAGCAGGCAGGCGAACATGGCGTTGACCGGCTTCCATTTGGCGAAGATCAGCGCGGCCAGCGCGATATAACCCTTGCCGGCGGTCATGTCCTTCACGAAGCCGCCATTCTGCACCATCGACAGATAGGCACCGGCGACGCCGGTGAGGATGCCGGTGCAGATCAGCGCGCGGTAGCGCAGCCAGGCGACCGAGATGCCGGCGGTGTCGACAGCGGCCGGGTTCTCGCCGACGGCGCGCAGCCTTAGGCCGAAGCGGGTGCGAAACAGCACCCACCAGGTGAAGGGCACCATCAGGAAAGCGAGATAAACCAGTATCGAGTGGCCGGAGATCAGCTCCGCGTAGATCGGACCGATGATCGGCACGTCTCTCATCGCCTCGGCGCCGGGCCAGACAATCGCGTCGAACCGCTCGCCCGGCTGCAGCGCCGGCGTGCGCCCGCCTTGCTGGAACCAGGCTTGACCGAGGATGATGGTCGAGCCGGCGGCGATGAAATTGATGGCCACGCCGGAGACGATCTGGTTGCCGCGATGGGTGATCGAGGCGAAGCCGTGCACCATGGCAAAGGCGACCGAGATGAGAATGGCCATGCCGAGGCCGATAAAGGCCGAATGGAACACGGAAGCCGCGGCGGCGCCGGCGAAGGCGCCGACCAGCATCTTGCCTTCCAGGCCGATGTCGAAGATGCCGGAACGCTCGGAAAAGAGGCCGGCGAGGCAGGCGAGCAACAATGGCACCGACAGGCGGATGGTCGAGTCCAATATCTGCACGATGGCGATAAAGACATCCATCTCAGGCGCCCTTTCCCTTGACCGCTTCCATGCCGACCGACCTTGGACTGAACGAGGCGAACAGCGCCTGGATGTAAGGCCTGAACATGTGTTCCAGCGCGCCGGCGAACAGGATCACCAGGCCCTGGATGATGACGATCATGTCGCGGCTGATCGCCGGCATCTCGAAGGCGAGTTCGGCGCCGCCCTGGTAGAGCATGCCGAACAGGACTGCCGCCAGCACGATGCCGACCGGATGCAGGCGCCCCATCAGCGCCACGGCGATGCCGACGAAACCGGCGCCGGAGACGAAGTCGATCGCGACATTGTGCTGGTCGCCCATCACGGGATTGAGCGCCATCATGCCGGCCAACGCGCCCGAAATCATCATGGCGGTGATGATGATGCGGGTTTCGGAAATGCCGGCATAGCGGGCCGCCTTCGGGCTATGACCATAGGTGCGCATCTCATAGCCGAGCTTGGTGCGCCAGATCAGCAGCCAGACCAGGAAGGCCATGAGCAGCGCCAGCAGGAAGGTGACATTGAGCGGTGCGGAACGGATCTTGGCGCCGAACAGTTCGATGATCCAGTTGAGCTTAGGCAGTTCAGCCCCCGCGAAGAAGTTGCGCGTCTGCGGGGCTTGCGATCCCGCCGGCTTCAACGGTCCGACCAGCAGATAGACCATGATCGAGGCGGCGATGAAGTTGAACATGATGGTGGTGATGACGATGTGCGAACCACGCTTGGCTTGCAGATAGGCCGGGATCAGCGCCCACAAAGCGCCCACGACCGCCGAAGCGACGATGGCTAGCGGAAATGTCAGCCACCAGGGCAGCGTGCTGTCGAAGGACAGGCAGACGATGGCGATGCCAAGGCCGGCAATGTAGGCCTGCCCCTCGGTGCCGATGTTGAACAGGCCGCAATGCGCAGCCACCGCCACCGAAAGCCCAGTGAAGATGAAGGTGGTGGCATAGAAGAGGGTAAAGGCGATGCCGGTTCCCTTGCCGAAGGCGCCCTCGACCAGGATGACGGCGGCGCGGAACGGGTTCTCACCGACCAGCAGCACGACGAAGCCGGCGACGATGAAAGCCACCGAAAGGTTGATCAGCGGGATGAGTCCATAATCGGCCCAGGCCGGCAGTTTGGCGTAAGGCGTGCTCATTGCGCGGCCTCCTGGCGCTCGACGCCCGCCATCAGCAGGCCAAGTTCGCCCTCGGTCGCCTCCGGGCCACGCTCGCCGACGATGCGGCCGGCAAACATCACCAGGATGCGGTCGGAGAGCGAGCGGATCTCGTCGAGCTCGACCGATACCACCAGCACGGCCTTGCCCTGGTCGCGCATGGCGATCAGGCGCTTGTGGATGAATTCGATGGCGCCGACATCGACGCCGCGCGTCGGCTGGCCGACGATCAAAACACCCGGGTCTTGTTCCATCTCCCGCGCCAGCACGATCTTCTGCTGGTTGCCGCCGGAGAAATTGGCGGTTTTCAGCCGCGGATTGCCGGGACGGATGTCGTATTTCTCGATCTTTTCCTTGGCATCGGCCATGATGGCATCGACGTTGAGGAACGGCCCTTTCAGATAGCGAGGGTCGTCGTGATAGCCGAGGATGGAATTCTCGTTTTCCTCGAAGGCCAGCACCAGCCCGACATGGTGGCGATCCTCCGGCACGTGGGCGAGCCCGCGGTCGCGCAATTCGCCGGGGTCGGCCTTGCCGGTGAGATCGATCGGCTTGCCGTCCAACATGACGGAGCCGGAAACGGCGTGCCTGATGCCGGAAATCGCCTCGAGCAGTTCGGACTGGCCATTGCCGGCGACACCGGCGATGCCGACGATTTCGCCGGCGCGCAGGTCGAAGGAGATGTCGTCGACCATGGTGACGCCACGCGAATCCTTGACCGTCAGGTTCTTGACCGCGAGTTTGACGGCCCCGGCTTCTGCTTCGCCCTTCTCGACCCGCAGCAGCACGCGGCGTCCGACCATCAGTTCGGCCAGTTCCTCGACCGTGGTTTTCTTGGTCTCCCGGGTCGCCACCATCGTGCCCTGGCGCATCACCGAGACGGTGTCGGTGATGGCCATGATCTCGCGCAGCTTGTGGGTGATCAGCACCACGGTCTTGCCTTGGTCCTTCAGCTGCTTGAGGATGCGGAAGAGGTGGTCTGCCTCGGCCGGTGTGAGCACGCCGGTCGGCTCGTCGAGGATCAGGATCTCGGCGCCGCGATAGAGCGCCTTGAGGATTTCGACGCGCTGCTGCAGGCCGACCGGCAATTCCTCGATGATGGCGTCTGGATCGACCTCGAGCCCGTATTCACGCTCCAGCCGCTCCAGCTCGGAACGCGCCTTGGCGATGCTGCTTTTCAGCAAGGCATCGTTTTCGGCGCCGAGGATGATGTTTTCCAGCACCGTGAAATTATCGACCAGCATGAAATGCTGATGCACCATGCCGATGCCGAGCGCGATCGCGTCGTTGGGCGTCTTGATCGACGCCGGCTTACCGCCGACGCGAATCTCACCGCTGTCGGCCTGGTAGAAGCCATAAAGGATCGACATCAGCGTCGACTTGCCGGCGCCGTTCTCGCCGACGATGCCGTGGATGGTGCCGCGCGCGATCTCCAGATTGATGTCGCGGTTGGCGCGCACGGCGCCAAAACTCTTGTTGATGCCGATCAGTTCGATTGCGGCTTGCGCCATGCAGCCAGTCCCACTCTTATTTTTTTATCGCTTGGTCAAAATGCCTAGCATGACGCTCCGCCCATGCCAATTGGCTGGAGCAGCATCCACTCTCGGCAAATCCCGGTGCGCTTGTCAATTTCCAACGTGTCCGCCAGCTTCAGATTCGCTAATATGACGACGTCGAAATTCGCATCACGATGCAAGGCATTGGGGTGCAAGATCAGGGACTGCGAATGATCATGCCCGCCGACCGGCTGACGACGCTGGAAATCCGAGCCGCCGAGCAGGAAAAGAACATCGAGGAACTGTCGGGCCAGATCGCCGAGCAGTGGACGGTGATCGAGCGCATGCAGCGCAAGCTCGACGCGCTGACTGACCGCTTCCTGGCGCTGGAGGAGCAGTCGGCACCCGATGTGCCCGTGACCAAGCCGCCGCACTGGTAAGGAAAAGGGGAGGGCGCAAATCATGAGCGACCGCATCGCAAGGGCCGGTGACTATGTACTTGGCCTGATGAACGACGCGGAGCGCGAACGGGCCGAGCGCGATCTGGAAATCGACCCCGCCTTCCGCGACGCCGTGCTGCAGCTTGCCGAACGCATGCATATGTTCGACCGTGCCGAAAAACCGGGTGGCCTGCCAGCCAATCATTGGGAACTGGTCACCCAGCGTATCGCGGAATTGCCGCAGATGCGTACGTCGGGGGTGGGTAATGCGCGGTCTCCAACGGTGATCCGCAACCTCTCCCAGTCACCATACGGCGTTGGCGTGCATTCGCTCGGCGGCCGGCGCGGCACCATCATCGCGATCGTGCTGATCGCGGTCTTCGCGCTGGGCTATCTCGTCGGGAAATTGTAGGTCGACGCAAAACCGCCGGACTTGCGCCCGGCGGTTGCAGATCATGGCTGTACGGTGTTGCCGATCAATACGGGCAGGCGTTGTCAGCCGTATAGTCGTGCACCTGGATCTTGCCGGCGATGATGTCGGCCTTGGCCTTCTCGACCGCCGCCTTCATCTCAGGGCTCACCAGCGCCTTGTTGTTGTCGTCCATGGCGTAATCGACGCCGCCTTCCTTGAGGCCGAGATTCTCGAGGCCACCCTTGAAGGTGCCGTTCTTGCCATCCATGAAGGCGGTGTAGACGGCAACGTCGACGCGCTTCATCATCGAGGTCAGCACCTTGCCAGGCTGCAGGCCGTTCTGGTTGGAATCGACGCCGATGCCGAGCTTGCCGGCATCAGCCGCCGCCTGAAGCACGCCGACACCGGTGCCGCCGGCCGCGGCGTAGACCACGTCGGAGCCCTGGTCGATCTGCGTCTTGGCAATCTCGCCGCCCTTGGCCGGATCGTTCCAGGCGGCCGGCGTGTCGCCGGTCATGTTCTGGATGACGTCGGTCGCGCCGGCGGACTTGGCGCCGCCGACATAGCCGCATTCGAACTTGCGGATCAGCGGGATGTCCATACCGCCGATGAAGGAAACCTTCTTCGTCTTCGATGCCATCGCCGCCATGATGCCGACGAGGTAGGAGCCTTCGTTCTCCTTGAACACCAGCGAGCGGACATTGGGCAGGTCGACGGCATCGTCGATGATGGCGAAGTTGAGGTCGGGATATTCGGCCGCGACCTTCTTCAGCGCATCCTCCCAGGCAAAGCCGGCCATGACGATCGGGTTGTGGCCGTCCTCGGCGAAGCGGCGCAACGCCTGCTCGCGCTGCGAGGCGTTGGAGACCTCGAACTCGACATAGGCGACGCCGGTCTCGGTCTTGAACTTCTCGGCGCCATGGAAGGCAGCCTCGTTGAAGGATTTGTCGAACTTGCCGCCCAGATCATAGAGGATGGCCGGCTGGACATCCGCGGCGAAAGCCGGAAGAACCATTGCGGTTGCGGCCAGGAGGCCGAGAACGATACGTTTCATGTGATCCACACCCTGTCGGTTATTTTTTCCGTTACGCACCGCCTGGCTGCCCGGTTCACCGGCAGCCACGCGACGTCAGCCAGGAGTGTATTCCCCTCCCGCTCCTGGGCAATCTGGCACGGCCCGAAACAAAATTCACGCGGAATTTTGACCTTTTGGAAAAGCGTGCCACGGGCATGCCACGCCGCAGTCCGATCCTTGCTCGTTAGAGCGGTTCATCGTTTCGCGGAAACGCCGAACCGCTCTAACTTTTTGTTTTGACGCAATTCCCCGGGGAAAACCGTTCCACACTTTTCCTGGAATTGTTCTGCCCATCAAGCGGTGGCGGCCGGCATGGCGCAGGCGATGCCGGTGCCCTTGAGGTTGCAATAGCCGTACGGGTTCTTGGCCAGATATTGCTGGTGATCGGCCTCGGCGAAGTAGAAGGTGGGCGCCGGCGCGATCTCGGTGGTGATCCTGCCGTGGCCGGCACCGCGCAGCGCGGCCTGATAGGCGTCGCGCGAGGCGCTCGCCGCCCGGAATTGCGCATCGCCGGATGTGTAGATGGCCGAGCGGTAGGTGGTGCCGACATCATTGCCCTGGCGCATGCCTTGCGTCGGGTCATGGCTTTCCCAGAACAGCCGCAGGAGGTCGGCATAGGAGACGATCTTGGGGTCGAAGACGACCAGCACCACTTCGGCATGGCCGGTGAGACCGGTGCAGGTTTCCTGATAGGTCGGATTGGGTGTGATGCCGCCGGCATAGCCGATAGCGGTGACCCAGACGCCCTCGGTCTGCCAGAACAGGCGCTCGGCGCCCCAGAAGCAGCCGAGCCCGAACATCGCCGTCTCCAGCCCATCGGGGTAGGGGCCCTTGAGCGGCCTTTTCAGGACATGGTGCTTGGAAATTGTCGGGATCGCCTTGGCACGGCCCGGCAAAGCCTCGGACGGCTTCGGCATATTGAGCTTTTTGTTCAGCATGTCGCTGAGAAAGAACATGCGCGGCCTTCCTTCCCTGGGCGGGATCGCAAGAAATGGATCAGTTGGCGGCGAATTGGCCCGCGCGCCGCTGGCGCCTGTAGCCGACGGCGTAAAGCAGGAAGGCAAGCACGGCGAACACGGCAAAGCCCGGCTGGTTGAGCACCCAGGCGATGGCGCCATCCCACAAAAGCGGGCTGGCCTTGGCGCGGACGAAGGTCTCGAAGGCCGCCCGCGTGTCCGGCGAGACGGCCAGCCAGCTGGCGTTGAGCGGGGTCAGCACAAGCGCCGAAGCCGCCACCGTGCGCGTCGTGTCGAGCACCGCCATGATTACGGAAACCGATAGTGCGACCATGGCGGCCAGACGAAAAATAAAGCGAAACATCAAGCTCTCCCCCGGCCGATCCTGGACGGGATCTCCGGCACCAGCGAGAAATAGAGTGCGCATGGCTTGCCCGCAACCGCGATACGCGAATTTGAAGGCTCTGGCCTGCTCTCTCTATGCAATCGGCCTGCGCTTGCGTCTGTGAACGAGCCAGACGGCGAGAATGCCGCCGGCAATGGCACCGACCACCAGCCCGCCCAATCCGAAGAAGGCCGCGAAATAGCCGCAGCCACCTTCGAAACAGCTCACTTCGGCGACATCGGCGATCACCGAACCGGCAAGGAAGCCGCCCACGGCACCGACGACGGCACCGAGAATGATGCCGAGCAAGGCGGCGGCAATGGAAACGCCGACTGGCGGCGCCTCTGTTTCCGGTTTGGCGTAGACGGTCTCGGCGCCGGAGCCGCGGCGCAGCAGGTAGATACAAAGCAGGCCGACGCCGATCTCGATGGCGGTGATGCCAAGGCTCCTGGCGGAGAAGACGAAATCCGGCACGACAAGCACATAGGCCTGCCTTGCCAGCACCCAGACGATGAGGGCGATCTGCCAGACGGTGAAATGGCGGGGGAAGCGCCCCGAGCGGCCAAAGGCGAGGCCGAGCAGGTAAAGCCCCCACAGGATGATGATGACATTGGCGACGAGGCCGCCGAGCAGGAAATTGAAGATCTTGTCCGGCAGGCCGGAATTCCCGACCAGCCACCAGGCCGACGCCAGGCCATAGACCGACCATGCCATGACGAAGATGAGCCAGCCCACCGGGACGTAAAAAAGGTCGCCACCCGGGCGTCCGGCTGGCGCCTGCCCACTGCCCGGTTGCTCGCTGCTGGATGTCATATCCGGACGATGCCCCCGCAAAGCCTCTTCCTCACTCGACGCGCGACCAGCGGGGAAGTCAAGCGCGGCGGGCCCTGCGGCCTTGCCTGTGCACATCATTCGGGGCCGACACCCCGGGAACGGGTGCGATGGCGGCCTTGCGAAACACCATGTGCCCGGCAAAGCGAATAGACTGCGCTTATGGCTTGGCATTCGGCGCGGGATCGACTAGATGAGCCCCGCGCCTGTTGCTTTGACGGCTCAGGTGCCGGGGAAGGATGTCCGCTGGTTGGGCGGCATCCATGGCGCGGACATTCCGCGCCGCAGCCCCAAAGGAGATGCATCTCCCCAACCCGCGCGGCGAAACCGGCCGGCGCGAAGGCAAGGACGGAGAGGTGGCCGAGTGGTTGAAGGCGCACGCCTGGAAAGTGTGTTTACGGGAGACCGTAACGCGGGTTCGAATCCCGCTCTCTCCGCCAGTTCCATCTAAATCATTGAAATCACTTCGTATTTTCCCGCGCGAACCTTGACGAGGCGACGCCAGGAGGCTCTCGGGGTAATCTCAGGCCGGGCCGGTTCATCAGCGACCACGTGAGCGAGCCCGTTTGATGAAGCGAGGAAGAGCAAGCCAGCGACCAAGCCCCGTTGCTGGCGGTGTCGGTTCGACGGCTGTCCTGTCTCCGGCGGCTGAAGCCGGCTTGGTGCAGACAATCAGGTCTGTGTATTCGCCAAGGATACCGTGCGTGCGATCAGCGAAGCGATACACGCGAACGTCAAATGGTGCCCATTCCGCGATGGCCAGATGGAGATCGTAACCGTAATCGACAGTCACGATGGAACCGTTGCTGCTGACCGGATTTCCATGGATTTCCGGCTCTTTCAAATGCTCTCTCGTCCCATCCGCATTCTGAACGAACCTGCGCTCCCATGCGTTGGTTTGAGATTTCCGGACCGGAAAAGTACAGATGTAAATTCCGCCGGGTTTTATCGTTCTGAAAATCTCCGAAATGACCTTGTCCGGATGATATACGTGCTCCATCACGTCGAGCGTCACAGTGATATCAAAGCAGCAATCATCAAAAGTCAGGCTTTCGAGATTTTCGTTGCGAACTCCCTTGTGCATTGACCCGAATGGCTGGTCCGGGAAGTATTGCGAGGCGATGTAGTGTCGCGCCTCCCGCTTCATCACCGGAGATATACCCCTGACTTCGGGCGATGACTCATGGATGTGCAAGTCGCGCCAGTCGGGTCTCAGCTCATTGAGGATCAGCGCCAGTGCCCGCTCCCTGGGGATTGACCCTTTAGGGCACGATGTACAGAGCAGTTCCTCGCGAAGCCAGGCGCCCTTCGCCAGGAACTCTGTGTTCTTCTGGCAAATGGGGCAAAACCCCGAAATTTTCCACGGCCGAAATTCGTTCATCAGTCTCGTCGATAGCTGTTCGTGAGCGTCTTCGCCACTCCAATCCATGAAGACAAATTTCAAGGGATGGCCAAATACGAGGTCGGTGTTCACCACTTCGTGTCCTTTCCGTCAATAAAGGACGCCGAATTCTTGCTATACCGTCTTCTCCTGGGGAAACCAGTTTCACGCGGGAAAGCCGGCCTTTCTGAAGCCTGACGTGAAAAGCTCGAGGGCGACTTGGTCGGCGAACGGTAGACCTGAAATCAGCCGGACAGTCAGGTCGTGTTTCCTTGCCAGTGCTTCCTGGACTTCAGCGCACGCCTTCTGCGCCTCGCCCAAATGCGCGTACGCCGCTGCGAGGAAGGCATGAATGAAGAAATGGTCGCCGGCCATCTGATACGAACGGACGGCTTCCGAGTACCTTCCAAGCAGGAAGAGGGAGCTACCCTTCACCTCCCAGAACCATATCGGAGGCAACGGGTCGCGCAGGAGCGCGGTTTCGAGCACGTTCAGCGCCGTCTCGGCCTGTCCGCCGTAGTTGAGCCAGCTTGCGTAGTCACCCGCTATGTTCACGTCTAGCGGGTTCAACGAGCGCGCTCGCTCGAAATGCGCTCCCGCATCGCTGTGCTGGCGCATGTGCGTAAGCACTAACCCCATGCTCTGGTGACAGACACCATCGCTCCTGTCGAGAGCGAGTGCCGTTCGTGCCGAGTCCCAGGCCTTCTGTAGCGTCCGCGGATCGTTGTCGTACCAAAATCTGCCGACGAGGGCCTGTGCGAGGAAGGCGTGGCCTTGAGCGAACGTCGAATCGAGCTCGACGCTCCGGACGAATAGCGGCTCGGACTTGTCCAGTTCATACCGGTAGAAGTGTGCGCGCCCCTGCAGGTAGTAGTCGTATGCATCCCAATCGGCCGGAGGCTTGCGTCTGGTGCGGCTCGCCGAATCGGCCTCCGCCTGGCCTTCGACCATCGAGGCGATAAGAGCCGCAACCTCGTCTTGCAATGCGAAGATGTCGTCGAGGGCCCGGTCGTACCGTTGTGCCCACAGGTGGGTGCCGGTGGCGGCGTCAATCAGCTGTGTGGTGATGCGAATGCGATCACCAAGCTTTCGTAGGCTGCCTTCGACAAGGTAGCGAACGCCGAGTTTGCGATGGACTTCGGCAATGTCCAATGCCGGATGGCGAAACTGAAAAGATGAATTGCGCGCGATGACGAGGAGGGAGCGGAACCTGGCCAGCTCCGTAATTATGTCCTCGGTTATGCCGTCGCTGAGATACTGCTGGTCCTGATCGCCACTCAAGTTGGCAAAAGGCAGCACCGCAATCGACGGCTTGCCGGCGGGTGGTATCAGTCCGCGGGATGCGCTCGCCACCGGCTCGACAGTCCCGGTGAAGCGGTAGCCGACGCGGGGCACCGTGGCGATCCACTCGCCGCCTTTATCAGCCGGACCGAGTGCCTTTCTTAGTGCCGCGATTTGGACGGTAAGGTTGCCTTCCTCAACGGCAGTGTCCGGCCAGGCAGCGTCCATCAGCTCGGCCTTGGTCAGGATCTCACCGGGCCGGGCCGTAAGCGCAGCAAGCAGCGTCAGCCCACGATGCCCGACAGCGATCGGGATCTGCTCCTTAAGGAGCGTCCCGGTGTCGGGATCGAGTAGGAACGGACCAAAAGCGATGCGGGTGCCCTGCATGTGGGCATACTAGACGTTTCGGAAGTTTTCGGAACCGTTTCGGCACCGCCTCCAGAACTCGAAACCGTTGCGACGGTTATCGAGCCAAGGCCTGACCTGTTTTCTTCAAAGAGAGCCGACACGTCTATCTCTCCATGAAGCATGCGAGGCAAGCGTGGCACGGTTCTTGCTTCTACAGATTCAGGCAATGCCGGGCGCAAAGACGCTGTTTCATATCGACACCGGCGTGTGAGGTTGGGACAATGATGTCGCGTAAGCTTCTGTTCGGGCTTCTGGCAGTGTTCTTGGCCATCGCCCTGGGGGTGGTCGCTCCCATGCCGCCCTCGTGGGGGTTTTTGACTGCGGCTCAAAACAATTCGGTCTTTTGCTCAAGCGCTCCGCCAGCCGAGACCTTGACTGCGGCGGCTTCAATGTCGCGGGCTTTGCGATCATGTCCGCCGGCCATCACAAGATCATAGGGAACCACCTCGATGGCGACGAGACTGTGGATCGGAATTGAACAGCCTCATGCAGCGGCATCTTGCAGAGATTGGGTCGCAGGACGTCTGGCTGTAATCAATCGGTTTGCATCAGCCTTTCGCGAATTCGTTGCACCGCGCTACCGACCAGAGCTCCACTATATGCGCGGCCCCGGACCGGCCTGCGCGCGCCGCGTGAACGCGCGTTTCCTTGCCGACCGCTCTCCTGCACAAACGAAGCGTCCCCGCCTGTAGCCCGCGCCATGGATTGATGAGCCATGCTGCGGGAAAGGCCTTCCTGCTTGTCGTGGCATGGGCCGAAATCGCCATGCGGCAATGCCCCTTGTTGCGGAGCAGCCTGCGGCCGATTGCCATCTTCTGATCGATCGACAGGTGGCGCTGGGAATTGCTCGGGTATCCTCATCAATCTGGGCCTTCTTGTCGGTCTCTACGGCGCCCGCAAGGCGCTTGCGGGCGCGGCTCGGGACGATCACTGGAAAGTCGGCAAGCCGCTCTACTGGGCGGTGATGGTCTCCGGCATCGGAATGCTGCTGATCCGTGTCAGCAGCAGCCATGGCTGGTGGACCGGGCATCTGATGTAGCCCCACGGGCGTCAGCGCGCAGGAACAAAAGCGTCCGTCTGGAACCTCCTGCCCCTCCGCGCGTTTCACGGCGTCCCGTCCGTGGACCAGCCCGGATATCTCTCCTGGCGCTGCGATAAATCAGGAGCCGTTTGATGTACGACAAGCTGTTTCATTCGCCGGTGGCGCTCACCGTCGGCCTCGGTTTCAAGCGCGAGATTGCCTCGTTGGCCGAAATGCACGATTTCCTGACCAATTGGACGACCTCGCGCCGTGGTCCGCTCCATCGCCATGCCGTCGAGGCGTGTGGCCTTGCGCTGGAAGGCTGCATCACCCGGGATGAGGCGCGCCATGCGCTCGTCGAATTCGCGCAAGCCGCCGGCATCCTCTGGCCCGAGATCGAGCCGGTGATCGTGGCGCGCGCCGTCGCGCGTGGCTATGGCGGCTACGCCGCCTGATTTTTGAGGCCACCTCCCGTCGTGGTGGCCGATTCGACATCAGCCGCCACAGAAAGCCCGGCCTGGCCCTTCCAGCCGGGCTTTTACTTTGCCAAGGGAAGATCGCGCCTATCCACCGATGATGTTTGCCCAGCGCTTTTGGGCAATCACCCTTTCGAAGCTGTGCCCCGGCGTGCAGTCTTGCGCCTCGTCGGATCAGGCTCCTGCGCTGCCTGCGCGGCAAGGCGCAGCTCTCTCAGCCTGGCGGTCTTTGCCTCGCGGGCCGCCCGCTCGGCATCGATCACGATTTGCGATTCACGTTTGGCGCGCTCGTCGCGCTGGGTGTCGACTTTTGCACGGTTCATCTGCTGCTACCTCCATCCCGCAGGGGGCGGCGGTTCGGAACGCCGCCTCTTCCGGCCCCGCATGGTGCAGCGTTGCGGCGGGGGCGGCGATTACAAATGATGGTCGGAGAACTTTTGTCATCGATGCCGGGGAGGGCCGTCAGTCGCACCACCCCGAAGAGACCACGAGCGATGCCTCGAAGATATGGCGTCCGCTCTCGTCGCGCACCTTGACAGTAATGGCCGTGCGGTCGTTCTCGATCATTTCGTCGCGGACGATGTCGGGCAGGATGCGGATCGCTTCGCGCCGCAGGCGTTCGCGGGTTTCGAAGATCTGGCCGTCATCATCGACCGTCAGACCGTCGCCATTGTAGAGGTCGAGATAATATCGAGGCATGATGGGCTGGACCTCAGGCTGTTGAAATGGCGAGATATTCAACCGACAATTCGCGGGCCGGGCAGTTGTTCCACCAACGGTGGCATTTGGAACAAGCGGGCCTAACAAATGTTAATGCTCATCAGTGCCCAAAGGCCTAGTGCATCCGAAGCCGCCTTGCTTCCGACAGAAACACTTGGGCGTCGGCCACCTGAAGCCCTTTCGCCGGAGGTCGCGGTGCTTGAATCCCTTTACCTGAACCTCGGCCAGCACGATGCGCTGTCCGATGCCGAGAAAGCGCTGCTGGCTGGCGCCATGACGTTCGAGCGGCATTTCGCCACCGGCCAGGACATTGTCGCATCGGGATCGCGGCCAACCTACTCGACACTGATCCTCGACGGGCTGGCGGCGCGCTACAAGGTGCTGGAGAATGGCGGCCGGCAATTCACCTCGTTGCAGGTGCCCGGCGACTTCGTCGATCTCCACGCCTTCCTGCTGAAGACCATGGATCACGGCATCGTCGCTCTATCGCCCTGTCATGTCATGTTCGCCGATCACAGCCGGCTTCGCACCATCACCGAGCAGGCGCCGCATCTGACCCGGCTGTTGTGGCTGGATACGCTGGTCGACGGCGCCATTCACCGCGAATGGATCGTCGCGATGGGACGGCGCTCCAAGACCTCGCATCTGGCCCATCTCGTCTGTGAGCTGTTCGTGCGGTTGCAGGTGGTGCAGCGCACCAACGGCATGAGCTTTCACCTGCCGCTCTCGCAAGCGGAGATGGCCGACGTGCTTGGCCTGTCGGTGGTGCATATGAACCGGGTTATCGGCGCCTTGCGCAAAGTCGGCGTCGTCAGCTGGGCGAACCATACGGTGACCATTCTGGACTGGCACCGGCTGCAGGACATCGCCGAGTTCGATCCGACTTATCTGAGCATGATGCGGGAGCCGCGCTAAGGTGTATTGATATTCAGGTGAGGCCGGCCTGCAAACGGTGGCTTTCTGTGCTTCCGGTGCTCACGTACCTAAGTACGTTCCGGTCCCGTTCTCGAAGAGCCACCGTTTTCGGCGCGTCCTGACCTGAATCTCAACACACCTTAGGCGCTACCTATCTCTACAGATCACGCCGCTTCGGCCGCAACGTTGACAGCGGACTCGGCGATCGTGGTCAGCGCTTGGTCCGTCGCCTTCTCTTCCTTCAGCGTCGCTTCGAGAAGCGTCATGGCTTCGTTCAGACCGAGTTCGCCGGCCCATGTCCTCAGCGTGCCATAGCGCGAGATCTCGTAGTGTTCGACCGCTTGTGCGGCGGCCAGCAGGCCGGCATCGAGCGCGGGAGATCCCTTGTACTCTTCCATGATCTCGGCACCTTCCTCGGTGATGCCCATGATGGCCGCACAGGTCTTGCCCAACGGCTTCTTGCCGATGACGCCGAAGACCTTCTCCAGTCTTGCAACATGGCCTTCGGTTTCAGTGCGGTGCTTTTCGAAGGCGGCTTTCAGTTCGGCGCTCTGCGCGGCCTTGGCCATTTTCGGCAGCGTCGCCAAGATCTTCTTTTCGGCGAAATAGATGTCCTTCAGCGTGTCGTGAAACAGGTCGTCGAGCATTTTCTGTCTTGCCATCGTCATATCCTTTGATGCGTGAACCCTCAGGTCGACAATCTCCCCCGGGATGATTTGTTCCATTCAGGCCGCACAGCGCGGTGAAGCGGTTTACCCCGGCGAATCCTCATCGAGACGCCATCCGCCCGTCGGCGATGGGCTGGCAAAAATCTTTATAAAATTCCTATTTCTTTCCGTCCCGCGTCGTCTCGAACCTTTATGGCGATCGGGTCCATATTCTCCAGGGAACACACAGCTCGGTCGCGATTATCCATCGTGGCGGAGTGGTTCCATTTGGTTTCCGCCTGCCGACTGCAGGCGTACAGCGAAATGCGCAAATAAAACGAAGATAAGGAACACCCACGATGGATATCGTCGTTCTCGGGATAGAGATTTTGTTTTTCGCTCTCTCCATCGCCTACATCAAAGTCTGCGACATTCTTTGAGCCGGAGGATCGCAACATGCTTCTCGACTATATCCTCGGCGGCGGTGTGACCTTGTTCCTGCTCGCCTACCTGACATACGCCCTCGTTCGCCCAGAACGCTTCTGACGGCAACCGAAGCAAGGCACGGAAAGCTACTTCAATGACTCTCAACGGATGGATACAGATCCTCGCCTACTGCGTGGTCGTCGTTCTGCTGGTGAAGCCGCTTGGCGGCTACATGTACCGCGTTTTCAACGGCGATCGGACATTCCTCTCGCCGATCCTCGGGCCTGTCGAGCGGGTCCTTTACCGCATTTCGGGAACCAGCGAGCGCGAGGAACAGCACTGGACCGCCTATGCGGCCGGCATCATGTTCTTCAGCCTGGCCAGCTTCCTGGTGCTCTATGCCTTGCAGCGGCTGCAGGGCGTCCTGCCCTACAATCCGGCCGGCATGACAGCGGTCGGGCAGACCCTCGCCTTCAACACCGCCGTCAGCTTCGTGACCAACACCAACTGGCAGAATTACGGCGGCGAAAGCACGATGTCCTACCTCGTGCAGATGGCCGGCCTGACGGTGCAGAACTTCATGTCGGCGGCGGTCGGCATCGCAATCGCCGTCGCGCTGATCCGCGGCTTCGCCCGGCATTCGGTCAAGTCGATCGGCAATTTCTGGGTCGATATGACCCGCTGCACGCTCTACATCCTCCTGCCGGCCTGCATCGTGCTTACCCTTGTCTATGTCTGGCTCGGCATGCCGCAGACGCTCGGCCCCTATGTCGACGCCACCACGCTCGAAGGCGCCAAGCAGACGCTCGCCCTTGGTCCTGTCGCCTCGCAGGTCGCCATCAAGATGCTCGGCACCAATGGCGGCGGCTTCTTCAACGCCAATGCCGCGCATCCTTTCGAAAACCCCGACGCGATCTCCAACTTCATCCAGATGGTGACGATCTTCGCGCTTGGCGCCTCGCTGACCAACGTGTTCGGCCGCATGGTCGGCAACCAGCGCCAGGGCTGGGCGATCCTGGCGACGATGGGTGTGCTGTTCATCGCCGGCGTCACCATCTGCTACTGGGCGGAAGCATCAGGCAATCCGCTGGTGCATGCACTCGGCATCGACGGCGGCAACATGGAAGGCAAGGAGAGCCGCTTCGGCATCGCTCTGTCGGCTTTGTTCGCCGTCATCACGACGGCCGCCTCCTGCGGCGCGGTCAATGCCATGCATGACTCGTTCACCGCGATCGGTGGCTTCATCCCGATGATCAACATGCAGCTCGGCGAAGTCATCGTCGGCGGCGTCGGCGCCGGTTTCTACGGCATCCTGATGTTCATCGTCATCGCCGTCTTTGTCGCCGGCCTGATGGTCGGCCGCACGCCCGAATATCTCGGCAAGAAGATCGAGGCCAAGGAGGTCAAGATGGCGATGCTCGCCATCCTCGCTCTGCCTCTGGTCATGCTGGTCTTCACGGCCATCGCGGTCGTGCTGCCAAGTGCGGTGGCCTCGATGGCCAATGGCGGTCCGCACGGCTTCTCCGAAGTTCTCTATGCCTACACTTCGGCAGCGGCGAACAACGGCTCGGCCTTTGGCGGCCTCAGCGGCAACACGCCCTGGTACAACATCACGCTCGGCATCACCATGTGGGTGGGTCGCTTCTTCGTCGTCATTCCAGCGCTTGCCATCGCTGGCTCGCTGGTGGCGAAAAAGACGGTGCCGGCCTCCGCCGGTACCTTCCCGACCGATGGCCCGCTGTTCGTCGGCCTGCTGGTCGGCGTCATCCTGATCGTCGTCGGCCTGACCTTCTTCCCTGCACTGGCGATCGGACCGATCGTCGAACACCTGGCCATGATCCATGGGCAGACATTCTGAGACCGCCCAGCCTTGGATAGAAAGTTATGTCCTGGTTCAAAAACACGCGTCGCAACGTTGAGCGTCGGACCGACAAGGAGGGGGAGAGAATCCCCCCTCCTTTCCCGACCGTGTCCACATTCCTCGGCATTGCGGCAGCCATGATCGTGATCTGGCTGCTGGTCTATGGGCCGCCGCGTCTTCCTTCGGCATCCGATCGATCGGTGCCCGCCAACAACATCGATACTGGAGCCAACAAATGAGCCAGTCCAAATCCGCTAGCATCATGGATGCCAGCATCCTGTGGCCCGCCATCGGCGGGGCCTTCAGGAAACTCAACCCGCGCACCTTGATCAAGAACCCGGTGATGTTCGTCGTCGCCGTCGTCTCGGCGCTGACATCGGTGCTGTTCGTCAGGGATCTCATCACCGGCGGCGGTGATTTCAAGTTCACCCTGCAGATCATCATCTGGCTGTGGTTCACCGTGCTGTTTGCCAATTTCGCCGAAGCGGTCGCTGAAGGCCGCGGCAAGGCTCAGGCCGACTCGTTGCGCAAGGCGCGCACCGAGACCCAGGCCAAGCTTCTGGCCGGCGAGGACCGAGCCAAGTTCAAGCTGGTGCCCGGCACCAGCCTGAAGGTCGGTGACATCGTCCTCGTCGAAGCCGGCGACATCATCCCGTCGGACGGCGAGGTGATGGAAGGCGTCGCCTCGGTCAATGAAGCGGCGATCACCGGTGAGTCGGCTCCCGTCATCCGCGAATCCGGCGGCGACCGCTCGGCGGTCACCGGCGGCACGCAGGTGCTGTCCGACTGGATCCGGGTGCGCATTACCGCTGCCTCCGGCCACACCTTCCTCGACCGCATGATCTCGCTGGTCGAAGGTGCCGAACGCCAGAAGACGCCGAACGAGATCGCGCTCAATATCCTGCTCGTCGGCATGACGCTGATCTTCGTGCTGGCCACCGCGACGATCCCCAGCTTTGCCGCCTATTCCGGCGGCTATATCTCGGTGACCGTGCTCGTCGCCCTGTTCGTCACCCTGATCCCGACCACGATCGGCGCGCTGCTCTCGGCGATCGGCATCGCCGGCATGGACCGCCTGGTGCGCTTCAACGTGCTCGCCATGTCCGGCCGTGCCGTCGAGGCCGCTGGCGACGTCGACACGCTGCTGCTCGACAAGACCGGTACGATCACGCTCGGCAATCGCCAGGCGACGGAATTCCGTCCGGTCAAGGGCGTTACCGAACAGGAACTGGCCGACGGGGCCCAGCTCGCCTCGCTTGCCGACGAAACGCCGGAAGGCCGCTCGATCGTCGTCCTGGCCAAGGAGAAATACGGCATCCGCGCCCGCGACATGGCAACGCTGCACGCAACCTTCGTTCCCTTCACCGCGCAGACCCGCATGAGCGGCGTCGACGTCGACGGCTCGTCGGTGCGCAAGGGTGCGGTCGATTCCGTGCTTGCCCATGTCAACCAGTCGACGGTCGCTGCCCATGGCACGCGTCCAAGCAGCGAGTCCGTCAGGGATCTCCAGGCGATCGCGGACGAGGTTGCCAAGTCCGGCGGTACGCCGCTGGCGGTCGAGCGTGACGGGCGCCTGCTCGGCGTCGTCCACCTCAAGGACATCGTCAAGGGCGGCATCAGCGAGCGCTTCACGGAGCTGCGCCGCATGGGCATCCGCACGGTGATGATCACCGGCGATAATCCGCTGACGGCCGCCGCCATCGCCGCGGAAGCCGGCGTCGACGACTTCCTTGCCCAGGCGACACCCGAGGACAAGCTGAAGCTGATCCGCGACGAACAGGCCAAGGGCAAGCTGGTCGCCATGTGCGGCGACGGCACCAACGACGCGCCCGCCCTTGCCCAGGCCGATGTCGGCGTCGCCATGAACACCGGCACGGTCGCCGCGCGCGAAGCCGGCAACATGATCGATCTCGACAGCGATCCGACCAAGCTCATCGAGATCGTCGAGATCGGCAAGGCGCTGTTGATGACGCGCGGCTCGCTGACGACCTTCTCGATCGCCAACGACGTGGCCAAGTACTTTGCCATCATCCCGGCCATGTTCGCCGTCTTCTACGTCGCGCCGGGACAGACCACCGGGCCGCTGCAGGCGCTCAACATCATGCATCTGGCGACGCCGCAGAGCGCCATCCTGTCGGCCATCATCTTCAACGCGCTGATCATCATCGCGCTGATCCCGCTGTCGCTGAAAGGCGTCAAGTATCGCGCGATCGGCGCCGGCGCGCTGCTCAGCCGAAACCTTCTGGTCTACGGCCTCGGCGGCATCATCGTGCCGTTCGTCGGCATCAAGATAATCGACATGGCCGTCACGGCCCTTGGCCTTGCATAAGGATCATTCCGATGCTCAAGCAAATCAGACCCGCGATCATCATGATCGTCTTCTTCACCGTGCTGACCGGCCTGGTCTATCCCCTGGGCATGACCGGCATTGCGCAGGCGCTGTTCCCCCGCCAGGCCAATGGCAGCCTGATCGAGAAAGATGGCAAGGTCATCGGCTCCGAGTTGATCGGCCAGGCCTTCGCCAGCGACAAGTATTTCCATGGCCGGCCCTCGGCCGCCGGCAACGGCTACGATGCCACGGCGTCGGGCGGCACCAATCTTGGGCCGACCAACCCGAAGCTGATCGAGCGCATCAAGGGCGATGCCGAGAAGCTGAAGGCGGAGAATTCGAACCAGCCCGTGCCGATGGACCTAGTGACGACGTCCGGCAGCGGCCTCGATCCGCAGATCAGCCCGGAGGCGGCCTATTTCCAGGTTCCGCGCGTCGCCAAGGCCAGGGGCATCGACGAAGCCAAGGTCAAGGCACTTGTCGACGGCCAGGTCGAGGGCAGGGAGCTCGGTTTCATGGGCGAGTCGGTGGTCAACGTGCTGGCGCTCAACCTGGCGCTGGACGCTGCTAAATAGGTGACGGCGAGGGCCGGGGATCGACAGCATCCCCGGACCTCTCCATGATCGATCCTGATGCCGGAAGACAGAAGCAACGAAAACCGACCTTCCCCCGACGCGCTGCTCGAGCATGCCGAGCGGGAGGGGCGCGGTCGTCTGCGGATATTCCTCGGCGCGGCGCCCGGTGTCGGCAAGACCTACGAAATGCTGATGTCGGGCCGCGCCAGGCTGGCCGACGGTATCGATGTGGTGATCGGCGTCGTCGAAACGCATGGCCGTCAGGAAACCCAGGCCCTGGTCGAAGGCTATGAAGTCATTCCCCGCCGCAAGGTCGACTACAAGGGGCGCATGCTGGACGAGATGGACATCGACGCCATCCTTGCCCGGCGTCCGGCATTGGTACTCGTCGACGAGCTCGCCCACACCAACGCGCCCGGCAGCCGCCACCCCAAGCGCTATCTCGATGTCCAGGAAATCCTGACGCAAGGCATCGACGTCTACACGACGCTCAACGTCCAGCATGTCGAAAGCCTGAACGATGTCGTCGCCCAGATCACCAAGGTCAGGGTGCGCGAGACGGTTCCGGACTCCATCATCGACCAGGCCGACGATGTCGAGATCATCGATCTCACCCCCGACGACCTGATCAAGCGGCTCGAGGAAGGCAAGGTCTACTTCCCCAACACCGCCCAGCGCGCCATCGAGAACTATTTCTCGCCCGGCAATCTGACGGCGCTCAGGGAACTGGCGCTGCGCCGCACTGCCCAGCGTGTCGACGAGCAGTTGCTCAATCACATGCAGTCCCATGCCATCCAGGGCCCCTGGGCTGCCGGGGAAAGGGTCCTCGTCTGCCTCGACGCGCGCCTGGGCGGCGCGGCCCGCATCCGCTATGCGCGCCGGCTGGCCGATCGGCTGCGTGCGCCGTGGACGGCACTGCATGTCGACAGCCCTCGCTCGGCCAGCATGCCCGAGGAGGACAAGGACCGGCTCGCGAACAATTTGCGCCTCGCCCAGCAGCTTGGTGCCGAGGTGACGACCATTCCGGGTCAGAATGTCGCGCAGGACATCGTGCGTTACGCAACGGCGAACAATTTCACCCATATCGTTGTCGGCAGGCCGACCCGCTCGCGCTGGCGCGAATTGATCGAGGGCTCGCTGACCTATGATCTCATCCGCAATGCCGGCGACATCAGCGTCCATGTCATTTCGGGAAACGAACGCAACAGCGAGGCGACGTCGAGGAACGTAAGGACCGCCGACGAGCAGACGCAATTCCAGATCTGGCCCTATCTCCTGGCCACGGCCTATGTAGCAGGCTCGCTCGCCTTCGCCGTGCTGCTCGACCAGTTTCTCGATGTTCGCAACCTTGCGATCATCTTCCTCATCGGGGTCCTGGCGTCGGCGGTGACCGGCGGTCTGTGGCCGGCCCTTTACGCCTGTCTCGCCAGCGCCCTTGCCTTCAACTATTTCTTCCTGGAGCCGCGCTACACGCTGACGATCCGGGATCCGGAGAGCATTGTCGCTCTCGGCGTGTTCCTGGTCGTCGCCGTCATTGCCAGCAATCTGACGGTCCGCGTGCAGCGCCAGGCGATCGCTGCGCGCTCGCGGGCTCGGGCCACGGAGGATATCTACCTGTTCTCCAAGAAGCTCGCCGGTGCCGGCACGCTCGACGATGTGCTGTGGGCCACCGCCTTCCAGATCGCCTCGATGCTCAAGCTGCGGGTGGTGCTGCTTCTGCCTGAAGACGGCACCATCACCGTCAAGGCCGGCTATCCGCCCGATGACACGCTGGCCGAGGCCGACATCGCCGCCGCCCGCTGGGCCTGGGAGCACAACCGTGCCGCGGGGCGCGGCGCCGACACGCTGCCTGGCGCCAAGCGCCTCTATCTTCCCTTGCGGACAGGGCGCACCGCGATCGGTGTCGTCGGCCTCGACAATGACAAGCAGGGCCCGCTGCTGACGCCGGAGCAACAGCGCCTGCTCGACGCGCTGGCCGACCAGGCGGCGGTGGCGATCGAACGCATCCAGCTCGTCGCCGATGTCGACCGGGCCAAGCTCGCCGCCGAGGCGGACAGGCTGCGTTCGGCGCTGCTGACCTCCATTTCGCATGATCTGAAGACGCCGCTCGCCGCCATCATGGGCGCGGCGGGCACGCTGCGGGAATTCGCGCCCGCTCTTCCCGAACAGGACCGGGCGGAGCTGTTGACGACCGTGCTTGATGAATCCGAGCGGCTGAACCGCTTCATCGCCAATCTGCTCGACATGACCAAGATCGAGTCCGGTGCAATGGAGCCGAACTTCGCTTTCCACTATGTCGGCGACATCGTCGGCTCCGCCCTGCAGAGGGCCAAGAAAATCATCGCCGAGCATAAGACCGAGATCGACATCCCGGCGGATTTGCCGATGTTGAAGGTCGATCCCGTGCTGTTCGAGCAGGCGCTGTTCAATCTCCTCGACAATGCGGCGAAATACGCGCCGGCAGGCTCGACGATCCGCGTGCAGGGTTGGACCGACAATGGTTCCGTCATCCTGCAGATCATGGATGAGGGGCTGGGCATTCCTCCAGGCGATCTGGAACGGATTTTCGACACGTTCTACCGGGTGCGCAAGCGCGACCAGGTTCGCGCCGGCACCGGGCTCGGCCTGTCCATTTGCCGCGGCTTCATCGAGGCGATGGGGGGCACGATCACCGCGGCAAACCGAACCGACCGTTCGGGTGCGGTTTTCACCATCAAAATGCCGAAGCCGACGAACCCGCCCGATCTCGGCGCCGCCTGCGCGGACGACAATGATGTGGGTGATTTGGGATGTGGGTGATTTGGCATGACGAACACGAATGTCAGGATATTGGTCGTCGATGACGAGCCGCCGATCCGCAAGTTGTTGCGCGTCGGCCTCGGCAGCCAGGGCTATGCGGTCAGCGAGGCGCCGAACGCCAAGGCGGCGATCGAGCTGATGGAACAGGAAAAGCCGGACCTGGTGCTGCTCGATCTCGGCCTGCCCGGCATGAGTGGCCATGAGCTGCTGCGCAAATGGCGTGACGACGGCCTCGACATTCCCGTCGTCATCCTCTCCAGCCGCACCGACGAGGCCGGCATCGTCAATGCGCTCGAACTCGGCGCCGACGATTATGTCACCAAGCCGTTCGGCATGAACGAACTGGTGGCGCGCATCCGCGTGGCGCTGCGGCACAAATTCCAGCAGCAGGGCGAGAAGCCGGTCTTCCAGAGCGGCGACCTCAGCGTCGATCTGGTCAAGCGCATCGTCAAGGTCGAGGGCAAGGAGATAAAACTCTCGCCGAAGGAATACGACATATTGCGCATCCTGGTGCAGCATGCCGGCAAGGTGCTGACCCACCATTTCATCCTGAAGCAGATCTGGGGCGACTCGACCGACGTGCAATATCTCAGGGTCTATGTCAGGCAGCTTCGGCAGAAGATCGAGAAGACCCCCGACCAGCCGCGCTACATCACCACCGAGACCGGTGTCGGCTATCGGCTGCGTGTCGACTGAGACAGCCCCATCGATTGAACCTGCGTCAGCCGATGGCTTCCAATGGCCGGTTCGTGGCCGACGCCCGCAAAGCGGCAAGACAGCCGAGGATGCCAAGCGGCACGAAAGCAAGAAACAGCCAGCTCGCGACATTGGCCGCCGCGTCATGGTTCAGCCCTTGCGAAAAGCCGGTGGCATTGGCGACGATGCCGGCAAGGGCGGCGCCCACCGCATAGCCGATGCGCTGCATGGTCGGCACCGCGGCCGAGGCGATGGTCTGTTCGTCGTCCGGGGCGGAGGCGACGATGACGCGGGTCAGGAACGGCCAGGCAATGCCAAACCCGCCGCCCTGCAGCAAGGCGCAGACCAGGATCAGCGGGATCGAGCCGAGGGGTATCGTGTAAGCAAAGCCGGCAATGCCGGCCGCGATCATCAGCGCGCCGGCGACGATGATCAGCCGCTCGCGCTGCGGCGGCGCGTTGGCGACCAGGATCGACAGGATCGACCAGGCGATCGATTCGGCGGCGATGATGTAGCCGGTGGTCAAGAGCGGAATGTCGTGCAGGCTGGTCAAAAGCAGCGGCCCGTAGACGCCGAAGGAGCAGGTGGCGACAGAAAACGCGGCGACCATGGTCATGCCGGCGCCGATCGGCGTGCGCCACGAGAACAGCCGCGACGGGAAAAGCCGCGAGCGCGGCTTCAGCGCGTCGATGGTGAAGAACAGCGCCAGGCCGGCGAGGCCAAGGACGATCAGCAGTGAGGAGCGCAGCACGGCGATGTCGACGCCAGCCGAGGCGATCAGCACCACGGCGACGGCAAGGCAGCCAAGGGCTGCAAACGGGAAGGGTGGCACTTTGCCCGCGCTTGCGCTCGGTCGCGTCGCCTGCGGCGTGTTGAGCACGATGAAGCTGGCCAGCGCCATGGCCGTGCCGCCGAAAGTGAAGACGCCGAAGGCCCAGCGCCATGACAAAAGCTCGGTCATGATCGCGCCCAGCAACGGACCACTGAACGCCGCGACGCCCCAGATCGCCGACATGATGCCGAAAAGCTGCGGCCAGATGGCGCGCGAAAACAGCCGCTCGACCGAGACGAAGGCCAACGACACCAGCGCGCCGCCGCCCAGTCCCTCGATCAGGCGGCCGGCAAGGAACAATTGCATGGAGGGCGAGGTGGCGCAGATCAGCGCGCCGGCCGCATAGAGCAGGGCCGCGACCACCATATTGGTGCGCAGCGCCACATAGCTCACCAGCCGTCCGGCCGCGGCACCGGCGACGATGGCGCCAAGTTCGTAGATCGCCAGCGACCAGCCGACGAGCTGCACGCCGGCCAGTTCGCCGACCATGGCCGGCATGACGGTCGCCACCATCGTCTCGTTGGTGGCGTGCAGCAGG
The DNA here is from genome assembly GCF_057784245.1 of Mesorhizobium sp. CNPSo 4671. Taxonomy (NCBI): domain Bacteria; kingdom Pseudomonadati; phylum Pseudomonadota; class Alphaproteobacteria; order Hyphomicrobiales; family Phyllobacteriaceae; genus Mesorhizobium; species Mesorhizobium sp. CNPSo 4671. The sequence goes on from NZ_JBWLUW010000011.1 coordinate 111,333, forward strand.
ATGCCGAGGCTGATGAAGCAGAAGCGCGCCAGGTCACCGCTCGCCCACAATGCGCGCCAGTCGACCCTGTTTGTGCTGATTTCAGTCATGTCCACCCCATGCTTTGCATATCTCGATGCCGGCGCATGGCACCAGAAGCCAGCAAAGGCTTTCCGGCAGGGCCATGCGCAGCCATTGCGCCGGATTAGCGTGCCATCGAGGTGCTGGTCCGGTCGGGGCGGGCTTGTAGGACCTCAACCGCGGTTGAGTTCAAGCGGTTTTTTCAAGAGATCAATTCTCGATGCTGCGCAGCTGGAACTGGCTGACGCCAATGGCAAGATTGATGCCGGTCTGGGTCTGCAGGCTGAGCGGCTGCAGGGTGAAGGCCTGCGAGGAGCCGCCGACCAAAAGATTGGCGCCGGCACCGACGGCCGCCGTCACCTCGGCGCTGGCGCCGATATAGTCGCCAGCCAGCGCGCCGGGCGCGTAGATGTTCTTCAGCGGCGTCAGCACCAGCCATCGCATCACCGCCTGCTTTGTCGTGCCGATATCGAGGCCGTATTTGTTGACGGCGCCGAAATAGGCTTCCGGCGCGAAACTCTTGTCGGCCGGGGTGAAGGTGCAGCTCAGATCCTTGTTCGAGCCGAAGATGAAGCCTGTGCCGCCCGATATGGCGCATTCGAGCGTGCCGAGTTCGATGCCCCGGTCCTGCGCTCGTGCCTGTGATGCGCCAAGCATGATGGCAATCGCGGCAGCGGCGATGGCTGTCTTCGGCATACTGTTCCCCCGAGCGGTTCGGAACCGCTCTATCCTTTGTTTTAACGCAATTCCGGACGGAAGACAGCTTCACACTTTTCCTGGAACTGCTCAACAAATCAAACGGCGCGGAACCATCCTACCTGGTTCCGCGCCGCGAAATAGGGGGCGTGGAGCGCGTGGCTCCGTGCAATCACTTGAGCGAATGGATCAGCTGAAGCGAGGTCACGGCGACGGCGAGATTGACGCCGGTCTGCGCCTGGACGCTGAGCGGCTCGAGCATGAAGGCGCCGTCGAAGCCGCCGACCAGCAGATTGGCGCCGCCACCGGTGACGACGCTCGCCTCGGCATTGACGCCATAGTAGCTGCCGGCGAGGTCGCCCGCGTCGCGGTCACGGGTTGCTGCCAGCACGGCCCAAACGAGCTGGCCCTGATGCGTCTGGCCGAGATCGACACCGATCTTGGAGATGACGCCGGTGTAAATCTCCGACGGGCCGTGGTGATAAGGACGGAAGACGCAGGACACGCCCTTGTTGGAGGCGACGATGTAGGCGGTGCCACCATCGATGGTGCAGTCGAGCGTGCCGAGTTGCAGCTTGCCGGCGCTGGCCGGGGCGGCAGCGAACACGGTCGTTGCAAGGGCAGCGGCGCAGACGAGTTTCTTAATCATGGGAGGGTCCTTTCGCAAATCGCCTGGAAATAACGGCTTGAGTGTTCAGACCGTTCCGTTGAAAACTTGGCGTGAACAAGGCAAGGGTCAACGGCTTGCTGCAGGGGTTAACGCGCGGTTGCCGGATTGGCGGCGATCTTCGGCGCTGCGTGTCTTTTTGGACACGCAAACAACCCGTACTGCTTAGCCGGTTAAGCGGAAGCCGATCTCAGCTGGCGCTGCCACCGACGCGCGACAAGCCGTCCTTGGCCGGTTGGTAGCTCGGGTTGAGGCGCACGGCTTCCTTATAGGATTTCGCCGCCTTCGCCTTGTCGCCGCGCCGCTCGTAGATCAGTGCCTGGTTGGCCCAGGCCTCGGCGTTCTTGCCGTCGAGCTTGATGGCCATGTTGAAGTCGGAGAAGGCATTGTCCTCGTCGCCCGTCGCCAGATAGGAGAGGCCACGGCCGTTGTAGGGCTCGGCGGCATCCGGCGCCAGCGAGATGGCGGTCGAGAAATCCTCGATGGCGAATTTGTGCTGGCCCTGGCTCTGATAGATCAGGCCGCGATTGTGGTAGGCGCGCGCATCCGTCGTGTCGAGCTGGATCGCCTTCTGGAAATCGTTGAAGGCGTCCTGCGTGCGGCCCGCCTTGCGGTAGAGATTGCCGCGGCCGATATAGGCGGCGTCATAATTGCCGTTGATCTGGATCGACTTGTTGTAGTCGTCGAGCGCCGCCGCCTGGTTGCCGAGGAAGCGCTGGATAAGCGCCCGGTTCGAATAGGCCTGGTAGAAATTCGGATTGAGCTGAATGGCCTGGTTGAAGTCCTTGAGCGCCGCCTGGTACTGACCGCCGCGGCCATAGGCCGAGCCGCGCACATTGTAGCCTTCGGGATCCTGGGGATTGCGCTGGATGACCGCCGACAGCGAGGAGATGTTCTCGCTCGACCCTTGCGCCTTGTCGATGTTGTTGAACTCGCCGGTCGGGCCCGATGTCTGGCAGCCGGCAAGCGCCAATCCGGAAAGCAGGGCGGCTGTCAGGGCGAAACCACGCAATGCGGTCCCGCGCTCCACGCTTGTTGCGTTCATGTCTGCCCTGTCCTCACTTCAAGCCGCGTCGCTCAGGTCCGGATCCCCCCTCCGGGCCGGGTCACAATCAAAATAAAAAGGTGGCGGCGATTCCGCATCGCGCCACCTCAGTATCCTTCGAAAAGGACGAAATATTGGCGATAATCAGCGCGGCGGACGCGCTGCGCCAGCGGCACCAGCAGCAGCCACCGGACGCGGCGTCATCGGCAGCAGGCCTTCGCGCTGGGCGCGCTTGCGGGCCAGTTTGCGGGCGCGGCGTACGGCCTCGGCCTTTTCACGGGCGCGCTTCTCGGAAGGCTTCTCGTAGTGGCCGCGCATCTTCATTTCGCGGAAAATGCCTTCGCGCTGCATCTTCTTCTTGAGCGCGCGAAGCGCCTGATCAACGTTGTTGTCGCGGACGAGTACCTGCACGGGCAATCCTGTCTTTCGGGTTTGATATCAACAGGCAAGTGGCCATAGCCACTAGCCTCCGCGGCGGTCGACACCACGAATTGTGGCGGCTGATAGCAGAATCAGGCCGCGCTGTCCACAGTCGAAATGAAGGACAACAGCCAAATTGCCACGGTCGCCTCGAGATAGGGCGCCAACTACGCCGTGGCCAGGTGCAGCCGTTCGAAATCCTCGAAGAATTCGCCGTAGTCGCAGGTGATCTCCTCGCCCGCGGCAATGTCGCGGGTCGCGGTCGCGCCGCCATATTGCGAAAAGTCGGTGTTCGGCGTCGCCGAATGGTTCATGAAGCGGCCATTGTCGACTTCATAGACCATGAAACCCGGCCGATCCGGGCTCGGATAGGCATAACGGTCGAGCAATTCCTTCAGAGGCTGGGGCGCGGCCTCATATTTGTCAATCGGGATTAGCCGGTCGAAATCCGGGTCAAGCCGCCAGATCGAGGCGCCTTGCCGGATCGGCTCGGCGGCGAACATGCCGACGCCCTCGATTGCGCTCGCGGCCACATAGGTTCGGATCAGCATCATGGTTTCGGGACCCGTTTCGACAGGAAACGGAATCGCCAAATCGCGCGGAAAAAGCAAGACCGGCCGCCTGCGTCAAAGCGGCGAACCGGCCTGTTCGCTGCAAAAAAACCTTCACGTCCGGTTGATCGAGACGCCGCCATCGGCAAACAGCGCGGTTCCCGTGGTGAAACTCGAGGCGTCCGAGGCAAGGTAAAGCGCCGAGCGGGCGATCTCCTCCGGCTGCGCCATGCGCTTCAGCGCATGGATGCCTTCGACGAAAGCGCGGGCCTCGGGTGTCGTCGTCGTCGCGCCAGGTGTGTCGGTGCCGCCGGGCAGCAGCGCGTTGACGCGCAGGCCTTTCGGGCCGTATTCGGCGGCCAGAACCTGTGTCAGACCGATCAGGCCGGCCTTGGCGGCGGCGTAGGCGGTCATGCCCGGTATGCCGGCAGTATAGCCGACAAAGCTCGAGGTGAAGATCAGCGAGCCGCCACCGCGCTCCAGCATGGCCGGTATCTGGTACTTCGCGCCGAGAAAGGCACTGGTCAGATTGATGTCCATCGTCTCGTGCCATGTCTCCGGCATCATGTCGGGCAGGGGCGCCATCAAGCCGACGGCGCCGGCATTGTTGAAGGCGATGTCGAGGCCGCCGAAGCTTTCGACCGCCATATCGACAAGGGCCTTCGCATAGGCTTCGTCCCTGACGTCGCCGGCAAGGGCGACGGCCGTGCCCTCCGCGTCCGATATCTCTGCGACAAGCGTATCGAGCTCGGCCTGACGGCGGGCGGAGACGACGATCCTGGCACCTTCCTCGGCGAAGAGTTTTGCGGTGGCGCGGCCGATACCGGAACTGGCGCCGGTGACGATGGCGATCTTGTTGGCGAGTGCGAACATCTTTTGCATCCCTGTTTTCACGCCGGTCTCGCCGGCAATCGGGATGCTTGGTCGCAGATGGAGCAGAGCGGGTCCACCCGATACCTGCGAAGGCGTCGTCGTCCTAAACTATTGCTTCAGCAGCCAACCGAGCCGGTCGAGCGAAAATGCGTAGCTGATGGCGATGAGCAGAGCCATGATGATGCCAGTGGTCGTGTGGCCGGTCAGATAGAAACTGGCTGCGCCGCCGAACAGGATGATCAGTTCCAGCGTCAGCCGTACCGTGCCCGGCACAGGCACCGGTGCGCGGCCCGACCGGCTTGGGTCGTTGGGCACCGCGAAGGTGCCCCACAGTACGGCCGCAACAAGCGGCAAGGCCAGAGCGAGGACCCAGCGCCACCATCCGTCGGAGAGGGTCCAACCGGCAATGCCGAGACCAAGCAGGGCGGCAAGCTCCAGCAGGAAGCGCAACGTCAGATTCCACCAAGCATTGCCCACGATCGTTCTCCGGAGATTCGCGACAGGCAATGTGGCTGAAGGCCCTCATGGGAGCCAGCCCGCATGGGTCTTTTTCGTCGTGGCGCAAAACGGCAAGCGCCGTCGCAAACAGCGCAAGGGTGGAAGCGCTGTTTCGCTAGTGATACACCTCGCGCGCCGGACCGAACAAAAGCCCGGCCGCAATCCGCGAGATCCGTTGGCGCGAGGCTGGGACGTTGAAAAAATATTCGGTATTCGCCATCGCCCGAGAGGCCATGCGCGGCCATAAGGGCTGGGAGGAACAATGGTCCTCGCCGGAGCCCAAGAAGGAATACGACGTCATCATCGTCGGTGCCGGCGGCCATGGGCTGGCCACGGCCTATTATCTCGCCACGGTGCACGGCATCACCAATGTCGCGGTTCTGGAAAAGGGCTGGCTCGGCGGCGGCAACACTGGCCGCAACACCACCATCATCCGCTCCAACTATCTCTATGACGAGAGCGCCGGCATTTACGACCATGCGCTGAAGCTGTGGGATGGGCTCTCCCAGGAACTCAACTACAACGTCATGTATTCGGCGCGCGGCGTCATGATGCTCGCGCACAATGTGCACGACATCCAGGTGCTGAAGCGCCATGTCCATGCCAACCGGCTGAACGGCATCGACAATGAATGGCTGTCGCCGGAGCAGGCGAAGGAATTCTGCCCGCCGCTGAATATCTCCAAAGACGCACGCTACCCGGTCGTCGGTGCCGCCTTGCAGCGGCGCGGCGGCACGGCGCGTCATGACGCGGTCGCGTGGGGCTATGCGCGCGGCGCTTCGGCGCGCGGCGTCCACATCATCCAGAACTGCGAGGTCACCGGCGTCAAGCGGGCGGCCAATGGCGCGGTCATGGGCGTCGACACGACGCGCGGCTTCATCGGTGCCAAGAAGGTCGGCGTCGTCGCCGCCGGCCATTCCTCGGTCATCATGAACATGGCCGGCGTGCGCATGCCGCTGGAAAGCTATCCGCTGCAGGCGCTGGTGTCGGAGCCGATCAAGCCGGTGGTGCCTTGCGTGGTGATGTCGAACACCGTGCACGCCTATATCTCGCAGTCCGACAAGGGCGAACTGGTGATCGGCGCCGGCACCGACCAGTATGTCTCCTATTCACAGACCGGCGGTCTGCACATCTTGCAGCATACGCTCGACGCCATCTGCGAGATGTTCCCGATCTTCACGCGCATGAAGATGCTGCGCTCCTGGGGCGGCATCGTCGACGTGACGCCCGACCGCTCGCCGATCCTGGCCAAGACGCCGGTGCCCGGCCTCTATGTCAATTGCGGCTGGGGCACGGGCGGCTTCAAGGCGACGCCCGGTTCGGGCCATGTCTTTGCCCACACCATCGCCAGGGACGATCCGCATCCGATCAACGCGCCTTTCACCATCGAGCGCTTCCGCACCGGCCGGCTCATCGACGAAGCGGCGGCGGCGGCGGTGGCGCACTGATGATGATGGCCGAGATGGCAGTCGCCATGCCGCTGATGCTGGCGGGGGAACAGGGCATGTTCCATATGCCGTCCGCTGAAGAGGTGCGGCTGCAGCCGATCGCGCGCGCCGGCAACGAGGCCGGATGGCCGTTTTCGGTCGATGAGGGAACGCTCACCTGCGTCTGGGGCGGCGGCCAGAAAGTTGTGATGTTCTTCGAAGGCCGGCCGAAGGGCCTGGATGAAGACGAGGATTTCAACCCGCGTGGCGTCATCGTCACGACCGACCCGATGCAGCTGACGCTCGGCAACATCGCCAACCGCGCCTTGTTTCGCGATTCCGCTGATGTTGCGGAGCGGCTGCGGCTCGTCGCGCCGTTCGTGACCATGGGCCAGAAGCTTTGCGACCAACCCCCCGGCGCCCGCGTCGGCCACGGCGAATTGTAGGAACAAACAGAATGCTTCTCATCCGCTGCCCCTATTGCGAGGAAGAGCGCCCGGAACTCGAATTCCGCAACGCCGGCGAGGCGCATATTGCGCGCTCGGCCAACATTGCGGGCGAGAGCGACGACGACTTCGAGAAGTTCTTCTTCATCCGCTCGAATCCCAAGGGCATCATCTATGAGCGCTGGCGGCACATGCATGGCTGCGCGCGCTTCTTCAACGCGGTGCGCGACACCGTCACCGACAAGTTCGTCATGACCTACAAGGCCGGCGAACCCAAACCCGCCAAGCTGCCGGGAGTTGCCAAATGAGCGGCGCGTTCCGCATCCCGAGAGCCGGTCGCCTCAGCCAGGCCAAGACCGCGCGGTTCAGTTTCGACGGCCAGTCCTATACCGGCATCGAGGGCGACACGCTGGCCTCCGCGCTGCTGGCCAATGGCGTGCATCTGGTCGGCCGCTCGTTCAAGTACCACCGTCCGCGCGGCTTCCTGTCGGCTGGCGCGGAAGAGCCCAATGCGCTGGTGCAGATCGTGCGGGACGATGCGCGCAAGACGCCAAACGTGCGCGCCACCGTGCAGGAGCTCTATGACGGGCTCGCCGCCAATTCGCAGAACCGCTGGCCGTCGCTGTCCTTCGACGTCGGCGCGGTCAACGATATTGCGTCGCCGATGTTTTCGGCGGGCTTCTACTACAAGACCTTCATGTGGCCTAAGGCGGCCTGGAAGAGCCTGTACGAACCCAAGATCCGCGAAGCCGCTGGCCTTGGCGTTTCGCCTGACAAGCCCGATCCCGACCACTATTCCTCGCGCTACGCGTATTGCGACGTGCTGGTGCTGGGCGGCGGCGCGGCCGGCCTCGCGGCGGCCTTGGCGGCGGCCGAGACCGGCGTGCGCGTCATCCTCGCCGACGAGCAGGCCGAGTTCGGCGGCAGCCTGCGGTTCGAGACGGGGGCAAAGATCGACGGCCAGGACGGTTTCGTCTGGGCCCAAGCGGCGATCGCCAGGTTGAGCGCGATGGGCAATGTCCGGGTGCTCTCGCGCACCACGGCCTTCGGCTACTACGCGCAGAATTTCGTCGGGCTGGTCGAGCGTGTCAGCGATCATTTGAAGGCTCCCGGCCATGATTTGCCGCGCGAGCGGCTGTGGCAGATCAGGGCCAAGCGCGTCGTGCTCGCATCAGGCGCCATAGAGCGCCACATGGTGTTCGCCAACAATGACCGCCCGGGCATCATGCTGGCGGGCGCGGCGCGCACCTTCCTCAACCATTATGGCGTGGCGGTCGGCCGGAATGTCGGCGTCTACACCGCCAATGACTCGGCCTATGCGGCCGCGATCGATCTGAAGAAGGCTGGCGTCAACATCGCGGCGATCGTCGATCTGCGCGACAATCCGACCGGTCCAGTGATCGACGAGGCGCGGGCGCTCGGCATCGAGGTCAATTTCGGCCGCGCGGTGATCCGCGCCGGCGGCAAATTGCGGGTGTCCTCGATGACCGTGCAGCCGAAGAATGGCGGAGGCGAGCGCACCATTCCCGTCGATGCGATCCTGATGTCGGCCGGCTGGACGCCGTCGGTGCACCTGTTCTCGCAGTCGCGCGGCAAGGTCGCCTTCAACGACGAGACCAAGCGCTTCGTGCCGGGCATCTATGCGCAGGACTGCGTCTCGGTCGGCGCCTGCAACGGCACGGACGGCTTGTCGGCCACGGTGGACGAGGCCTATGCGGCTGGCGCCAAGGCGGCCAAGGATGCCGGCGCCAAAACCGCCAAGGGTGTGAAGCCGAAGGTCGATGCCTCGGAAAGCTGGTCGCGCGGCATGCTGGGTGCCGCGCCCGGCGCCGGGCCGGACACAACGGTGAAGGCTTTCGTCGACTTCCAGAACGACGTCACCGCCAAGGATATCCGCCAGGCGGTGCATGAAGGGATGCGCTCGATCGAGCACGTCAAGCGCTTCACCACCAACGGCATGGCGACCGACCAGGGCAAGACCTCCAACATGCACGGTCTGGCGATCGCGGCGGAGACGCTGGGCAAGCCGATCCCCGAGGTTGGCCTGACCACATTCCGCGCGCCCTACACGCCGGTCACCTTCGGCGCGATCGTCAGCCATGCGCGCGGGCCGCTGTTCGATCCGACGCGCAAGACGGCGACGCATCCGTGGGCCGAGGCGCAAGGTGCTGTCTTCGAGGATGTCGGCCAGTGGAAGCGCGCCTGGTACTTTCCGAAAGCCGGCGAGGACATGCATGCGGCGGTCGACCGCGAATGCGTCGCGGTCCGCACGACGGCTGGCCTGTTCGATGCCTCGACGCTCGGCAAGATCGAAGTGGTCGGGCCGGATGCGGCCAAGTTCATGGAACTGCTCTACACCAATCCGTGGGAGAAGCTGGAGCCCGGGCGCTGCCGCTATGGCATCATGCTGCGTGAAGACGGCTTCATCTATGATGACGGCGTCGTCGGCAGGCTGGCGCCGGACCGCTTCCATGTGACGACGACGACCGGCGGCGCGCCGCGTGTCATGAATCACATGGAGGATTACCTCCAGACTGAGTTCCCGCATCTCAATGTCTGGTTGACCTCGATCACCGAGCAGTGGGCTGTTATCGCGGTGCAGGGGCCGAGGTCGCGCGACATCATCGCACCGCTGGTCGAAGGCATCGACATGTCGGATGAGGCGCTGCCGCATATGTCGGTGCGCGAAGGCAAGATCTGTGGCGTGCCGACAAGGCTGTTCCGCATGTCGTTCACCGGCGAGCGCGGCTTCGAAGTCAATGTTCCGGCAGACTATGGACAGGCCGTCTGGGAAGCGCTGTGGGCCGAGGGCCAGAAGCACGGCGCAACCGCCTACGGTACGGAGTCCATGCACGTGCTGCGCGCCGAAAAGGGCTACATCATCGTCGGCCAGGACACGGACGGCACGGTGACGCCGAACGATGCCGGTCTCGACTGGGCGGTCGGCAAGAAGAAGACCGACTTCGTCGGCATCCGCGGCATGGCGCGGCCGGATCTGGTCGCCAAGGGCCGCAAGCAGCTCGTCGGCCTCAAGACCAAGGACCCTAAGGTGGTGCTGGAGGAGGGCGCGCAGATCGTCGCGGACCCCAAGCAGCCAATCCCGATGAAGATGATAGGCCACGTTACGTCCAGCTACTGGTCGCAGAATTGCGGCCGCTCGATTGCACTGGCGCTGGTCGCCGGCGGCCGCGACCGGATGGGCGACACGCTCTACGTGCCGATGCCGAACGGGGTGATCGAAGTGGAGGTTACCGGCATGGTGTTCTTCGACGAGACGGGAGGCCGCCTCAATGGCTAAGGCTGCTGCAAAGAAAACGGCTGCGGCCGCATCGCCTTCGGTCGACCGCCGTCCGGCATTGGCTGGACGCAGTACGACGGCGACCGGCGTGAAGGTTGAAGTGCTGCCGCCGGCCGAGCGCATCTCGCTGCGCGCGCCGGAAGCCTCGGTCGCGGCGCTGTCGAAGGCGCTTGGCCTGACCTTGCCGAAGAAGCCGAAGACTTCCGCGTCGAAGGGTGGGCGCACCGCCCTGTGGCTCGGCCCCGACGAATGGCTTGTCATCGACGAGGCCGGCAACGATCCGCTCGCCGACTGCGCAGGGGTTGCCGCGCTGCATTCGGGGGTTGGCATTTCACACCGCAACATCGCGATCTCGGTCGCTGGTCTGGCGGCCGAAGCCGCGATCAATTCGGGCTGCCCGCAGGACCTGTCGCTCGAAGCCTTCCCGGTGGGCGCGGCTTCGCGCACCATCCTCGGCAAGGCCGAGATCGTGTTGTTACGCACGGCGGACGACGCCTTCCGGGTCGAGTGCTGGCGTTCGTTCTCGGACTATGTCTTTACTTTCCTGTCCGAGGGAGCCCGCGACGCGGCTGGCTGACCCGGAACGTTTTGCCGCCCGCGTTCGTTGTGCGGCAACAGGTCGAGGGAGAATGCCGATGCCGTCAAAGTCCGCGCCGAAGTCGCCGATGAAAAAGACGCCGGCCGTCCGCTCGCTTGAGCATGAGCAACACGAAGCGTCGAGCGCGGAAGAGGAACTCGAGGAAGGCCTTGAGGATACGTTCCCGGCCAGCGACCCGGTGTCCATCACCAGTTCGGCGATCCCCGGCGGGCCTGCCAGGCCTGGCAAGGCCAAGACCGTCCCTGGACGGAAACCCCGCAAGCCCTGATTTTCCGCAATTTTGGTCGAAGACATCTTTCCAAGGCATCGGCAGTTGAGATATTCAAAGCGCTTTGGAGAGGAAAAATGCCGATAAAAGCTGTTGTCTGGGGCGAGAATGTCCATGAGCAGACCAATGCCGCCGTGCGCGACCTCTATCCACTGACCATGCATGGCACGATTGCCGCGGCGCTCAACCAGGACAAGGGCATCGAGGCGACCACCGCCACCTTGCAGGAGCCTGAGCACGGCCTGAGCGAGAAGCGCCTGGCCGCCACCGACGTGCTTTTGTGGTGGGGACACGCCGCGCATGGCGAGGTCAAGGACGAGATCGTCGAGCGCGTGCAGAAGCGGGTCTGGGAAGGCATGGGGCTGATCGTGCTGCATTCCGGCCACTACTCGAAGATCTTCAAGCGGCTGATGGGCACGCCCTGTTCGCTGAAATGGCGCGAGGCAGGCGAGCGCGAGCGCGTCTGGGCGATCAACCGCAGCCACCCGATCGCGCAAGGCATCGGCGAATGCCTGGAGATCGGCGAGACGGAGATGTATGGCGAGCCGTTCGCGGTCCCGGAGCCGCTGGAGACGGTGTTCGTCTCCTGGTACGAGGGCGGCGAGGTGTTCCGTTCCGGGCTGACCTACCAGCGCGGCGCGGGCCGCATCTTCTATTTCTCACCCGGCCACGAGACCTATCCGATCTATCACAATGAGGGCGTGCAGCAGGTGCTACGCAACGCCGTGCACTGGGCGCACAATCCGGCACCCGCATGGTCCAGCATCACCAGTGCGCCCAACGTGCCGACGGACAAGGCCAAGGAGAAGATCGTGCAGAAGGGCCTGCGCCTGCATGCCGACGGTGACAAGGGTTTGAGTTAATGGGGGACCTGATCTGATGCATCGCCTGCTCTTGCTCGGCACCGGCTGGATCGCCGGACATCATATCGAAGAGTTCGCAAAGGTTCCTGGCTGCAGCATTGTCGCTTGTGTCGATCAACTGCCTGGCCGCGCGGCGGCGTTTGCCGCCGCCAACGAGATCGGTGCTTCTTTCGAGAGCCTGGAAGCGGCGATCGCCTGGGGTGATTTCGACGCCGCCATCAATGCAACGCCGGACGGCGTGCACAAGGCGACGACGCTGGCGCTGCTTGCCGCGGGAAAACATGTCTTTTGCGAAAAGCCGCTGGCGCCGAACCATGCCGATGCGCTTGCCATGACCGAAGCGGCCGAGGCCGCCGGCCTCGTCAACATGGTCAATCTCACCTACCGCAATTCACCGGCGATCCAGGAAGCACGGCGTCTGGTGTTGGCAGGCGCGATCGGCGAATTGCGCCATGTCGAGGCGAGTTACAAGCAGAGCTGGCTGGTCAGCAAATCCTGGGGTGACTGGCGCGTCGAGGACAAATGGCTGTGGCGCCTGTCGAGCCGGCATGGTTCGACAGGGGTTCTGGGCGATGTCGGCATCCACATCTTGGACTTCGCCACCTATGGCGCGGCCCAGGATATTGTCAGCCTGCACGCCGATCTGGTGACGTTTCCGAAGGCTGAGGGCGACCGGATCGGCGACTATGTGCTCGACGCCAATGACAGCGTGGCGATGACGGCGCGGCTCAAATCCGGCGCGCTGGCCACGATCATGGCGAGCCGCTACACGACCGGCCACGGCAATGATCTGTCTCTGGCGCTGCATGGCACCAAGGGGGCCATCAAGGTCGAGACCGACGGCAAGGCAGCGCGGCTGTCGGCGTGCCTGGGAGAGGACGTCGATGTCCAGCTCTGGCGAGAGCTGGCCCTGCCGGATGTCAAGCGCAATGCCCGGCGTTTTGTCGACGCCCTGGATACCAGGCAGAACGGCGATCCGTCCTTCCGGCGCGCCGCCGACATGCAGAGACTTATCGATGCGGCCTTCGAGAGTTCGGCGAGCAGGCTGCCGGTTACGCTCGGCTGACGTACCCGCCTGGCCGGCTTGTGCCGGCCAGAAGCATTTCCAAGTCGATCTTAGAACGCGCTCGGCACGATCCACGGGTTGATGCTGATGCCGAGGCGCGGGCCCTTGCCTTCAGCGGTGTTTTCCGTGGTGCCCTTCTTCTCGACCGAGCCGGTCGAGGTGCAATCGAGCTTCACATTGGTCTTGGTGTCGATGCAGGTCGCGGCAGGCGCGTGCTTGACCGGGTGAGCGGTGTTGGCGGCGAAGGCCGAGCCCGAAAGTGCCAGCACGGCGGCGAGGGTGAGGAGGGTCTTTTTCATTGTCAGTCTCCGGTTTCGACGGGCGAATTTTTTCCGTACATGTACGGTACTGCGTACAGATACGTCCGCCGATCGCGAAGTTCAAGTTAGAATCGTACGCGTACGGTAAATTATTGTTAACCAAGAAATTCGCCCCCGGTTGGCCGGGGAAGGTCGCGAGGAAGGATAAAAACGAAGGGAGCTAGCGTTCAGCAGATGACCGGCGTCTCGGTCAGCGGCGGCACGTTCTGCGTGCTGAGTGCGGCCAGCTGGAAATCGCACATCCGTTTCACGAAAGCCTGCGGGTCGCCGAAGGGGTAGAACGGAAAGGTGATCAGCAGCGAGATCGTGCCGTGGCCGACCGCCCACAGCATGGTGGCGATGGCGCGCGGATCGCCTTGCAATTTTCCGGCGGCGACGCAGGCCTCGACCCGGCTGATCAGCACCTTCATCGCTGGGTTGGCCTCGTGTATTTCTTGAAAACTCCGACCTTCCGGCGGCTTGGTCTTTTCGGTCATGAAAACGGTGCGGTATTCATTGGGATTGCCGAGGCCGAAGGCGGCATATTCGGTCATCACCGCCTGCAAGGCTTCGATCGGATCATCTGACGAGTGCTCCTCGATACGGCGGGCAAGGTTTTCGAAGGCATCTTCGGCGAGCGCGAACAGGATGTCCTGCTTGTCGGCGAAATAGGAATAGACAGACATCGGCGCATAGCCGACCCGCTTGGCCAGCTTGCGGATGGTCAGGCCCTCATAGCCTTCTTCCTGGACGAGCTTGTGCGCGGCCTCGACCAGCTCGGAGCGCAACTCGGCCTTCTGTCTTTGGCGGCGTTTCTGGACGGTCGGCGGCAAGTCTGGCGCCTCTCGTTGGGTGTCCGGGTTGGTTGGTGCCTGGCTAAACTATATACGCTGTACGGAAACGGACAAGAGCGCCGCGGGTTCCCAAAGGGCATGGGTCAGATGGCGCCGATGCCGCCGTCGACGGCCAGCGCATGGCCGGTCATGAAGGAGTTGGACGGATCGGCGGCGAACAGGATGGCGGTGGTGATTTCGTCGACTTCCGCCACGCGCTTCATCGGCACGCCGCGTGTCAGTTCGGCCAGTGCTTCGGCCTCCGGTGCACCGGAGACACGTACGAAGCTGTCAACCATCGCCGTCCTGGTGTGGGCCGGACAGATGGCGTTTATGCGCAGGCCCTTGCTGGCATATTCGACCGCCGCCGACTTGGTCAACCCGATGACGCCATGCTTGGCGGCGGCGTAGACCGAGAGTTTCGGCGCGCCGGACAGGCCGGCGGCCGAGGCGATGTTGACGATGACGCCGCCCCTGGCCGTAGCCTTGAACTGCCGCTCCATCTGCGGGATCTGGTACTTCATGGCATAGAAGACGCCGAGCAGGTCGATCTCCAGCACGCGGCGGGCTTCGTCCGACGGCACTTGCGGCAGGCGCACGAAACTCTGGACGATGCCGGCATTGTTGATGGCGACATCCAGCCGGCCGAATCTTTCGACCGCCAGCCCGACCAGATACTCGGACAAGTTTTCGTCCGCTACGTCGCCTGCCAGGATCGCGGTTTCGGCGGGCAAGCTCGCGGCAAGATCGGCGAGCGCCTTTTCGTCGATGTCCGACAGCACCAGCCGCGCGCCCTCAGCGGCAAAGCCCTTCGCGGCACCACGGCCGAGCCCGCCGGCGGCACCCGTGATCAGCACCGTTGCTCCGTCAAAACGGCCCATCATGACTTCCCCTGCTTGTCGATCAGTTTGGCGGCGAGATGCGAAAGCAGCTTCACCGCCTCGCCATAGGTTCTGGCTTTTTCGGGATTGGAGGCGTTGCCGTCCAGCGCACGTTTGTAGACGCCCTGGCAGATCGCCGCCAACCTGAAGAAGGAGAAGGCGAGGAAGAAGGTCCAGTTGCCGATGCCGGTGAGCCCGCGCCGACGGCAATAGGCGGCGACATAGTCTTCTTCGGAGGGCAGGCCCAGCGCGGCGCGGTCGACGCCGCCCAGGCCGCGAAAGCCCGATGCATGCGGCAAGCGCCATTGCATGCACTGGTAGGCGATGTCGGCAAAGGGGTGGCCAATCGTCGATAGTTCCCAGTCGAGCACCGCCAGAATCTTTGGTTGGTCCGGCGCGAAGATCAGATTGTCCAGCCGGTAGTCGCCATGCACCAAAGAGACACGGCCGTCATCGGGCGGCATATGCGTTTCCAGCCAGGCGATCAGTCGGTCCATGTCGGCAATGGTGCCGGTTTCCGAGGCGCGGTACTGGCTGGTCCAGCGCGCCAGCTGCCGTTCGAAATAATTGCCCGGCCTGCCGAAATCGCCGAGACCCACGGCATCGACATCGACATTGTGCAGGGCCGCGAGCGTGCCGTTCATGGCGTCATAGATCGCCGCGCGTTCATCGTTGTCACGCGCCTCAGGCAATGCCGGATCCCAGAAGATGCGGCCGTCGAGGAAATCCATAACATAGAACATGCGGCCGATCGGCGACTCCTCGGCCGACAGATGCAGCATTGCCGGCACCGGCACGGCTGTGCCGGCAAGCGCCTTCATCACCCGGAATTCGCGGTCGACCTGATGCGCCGATTTCAACAATTGCCCGGGCGGCTTGGCACGCAGCACATAGCGGCCGCTGGCCGCCGTGATGAGATAGGTCGGGTTCGACTGGCCGGATTTGAATTTTTCGATTGACGCGAGCCCAGAAAAGCCCGGGATTTCCACCTCGAGGTAAGGCGCAAGCGCTGGCTGATCGAGCGCGTTTGCGTCGCTCATGCGGTCTCGGGCTGGCGTTCGATCAGGGTGAGTGTCAGCCAGCGGGCGGTCAGCGCCGGTTTCTTTGAGCCCTCGATCTCGATCGTCACGTCATGCGCCGTCTGCACCCAGCCCGACGGCCTCACCTTGACGTCGGCCAGCACGAAATGGGTGCGGATGCGCGCACCCGTCTTCACCGGCGCCAGGAAGCGCAGCGAATCGAAGCCATGGTTGACGCCCATCTTGCCGTTTTCCAGCGGCGGCATGGTCTCGAAGGTCATTGCCGAGAGCAGCGACAACGACAGGAAGCCATGTGCGATGGTGCCGCCGAACGGTGTCTCGCGCTTGGCCCGCTCGGGGTCGCAGTGGATGAACTGGTGGTCGTCGGTGGCGTCGGCGAATTGGTCGATCATGCGTTGCGTCACCACACGCCAAGGCGAAACGCCGACCTCCTTGCCGACACTGGCCAGAAGCACATCGAGACTGATCGGTTCCACGCTCATGTCCTCCAGTTCACCTCCGGCTTCTACGGCCGGAAAATGTCATTCCTTGAACAAGGTCAATCCATGCTGCACCGACTGCCCGCCGTCGATCGGCAGGATGGCGCCGGTGACATAGCTGCCCGCACGGCTGCACAAATAGAGCGTTGCGCCGGCAATGTCATCCGCCGCGCCGATACGGCCGATCGGAACATGGCTGCCGACATGTTTGGCCTGCTCGTCCGTGCCGGTGGCAAAGGCCGTCATCCGGCTCTGGAAGGGGCCGGGGGCAAAAGCGTTGACGGTGATGCGGCGGGCGGCGAATTCGAGCGCGAGCGTACGCGTCAGATGATGCACCGCAGCCTTGGAGGCGGTGTAGGAATAGGCGTCGTCGGCCAGCGGCTGAGTGCCCATGACCGAACCCAGATTGATCACTCGGGCCGGATCGTCGTCGCTGGCGGCGGCTTCGAGCAGCGGCAGCAATTCGCGCGTCAGGTGGAAGACCGCGGTGACATTGACGCCGAACACCTTGGCCCATGCCGAATAGGGGAAGCTCTCCAGCGGCGCGCCCCAGGAAACGCCTGCATTGTTGATCAGAATATCGAGTTTTTCGGTCCGCGCCTTGACCTCGGCGACGAGCGCGGCGATGCCAGCCTCGCTGGAGACGTCGCCGGTAAAGCCATCGGCCCGACCCGTGGCGCCAAGCCCGTTCAGCGCATTGGCGACCTTGATGCAATCCTCGCCCTTGCGCGATGCGATCATGACACTGGCGCCGGCCTTGACCAGCGCGGTCGCCGCCATGCGGCCTATGCCGGTTGCTGCTCCGGTCACGAGCGCGGTCTTGCCGGCCACCGAAAACAGCTCGTCGAGATAGGCCATTCCAATTCTCCGCTCTTGCCTTGGCGTGCGGGCAAACAGTTCGCGTTGACAAGGCTATCCGAAGTACGGTCATCCTTGCCACGGGTAAAATGCCGGGCCTCGATGAAGGGTTAGCGACCGATGACGGAGATGAATCTCGGCATGACCGAGCGGCTGAAGCCGATCCATGCGCGCGTCGCGGCCATGGTGCGTGACGAGATCATGCCGCTCGACAAGGAGTTTTTGGGCGAAGTGGGCAAGGCCGGCGACCGCTGGGTCTACAGCGCGCGCCAGAGCGAGATCCTCGAAGGGCTGAAGAAGACCGCGAAAGAGCGCGGCCTGTGGAATTTTTGGCTGACCGGCTCGGAACGCGGCTACGGCCTGTCGACCGTCGAATATGCCTATCTCGCCGAGGAGATGGGCAAGGCGCATCTCGGCGCGGAGACTTTCAACTGCTCGGCCCCGGACACCGGCAATATGGAGGTGCTGGAGCGCTACGGCTCGGCCGACCATAAGAAAGCGTGGCTTGAACCGCTTCTGGACGGGAAAATCCGCTCGGCCTATCTGATGACCGAGCCCGATGTCGCCTCGTCCGACGCTACCAACATTTCGATGCGCTGCGAGCGGCAGGGCGACGACTATGTCCTCAACGGCGAGAAATGGTGGGCCTCAGGCGCCGGCGATCCACGCTGCGCCATCTATATCGTCATGGTGCGGACCGGCGGCGACGGCGAGCCGCAGCACCGCCGCCATTCGATGATCCTGGTGCCCGCGGACACAAAGGGCGTGACCAAGGTCCGCGCCATGCAAGTCTATGGCGACGATGACGCGCCGCATGGCCATATGCACCTGCGTTTCGACAATGTCAGGGTGCCGGCAGCGAACCTGATCCTCGGCGAGGGCAGGGGCTTCGAGATCGCGCAAGGGCGGCTCGGTCCCGGCCGCATCCATCACTGCATGCGCGCCATCGGCCAGGCCGAGATGGCGCTGGAGATGCTGTGCCAGCGTTCGGTGCGCCGCGAGGCCTTCGGCCAGAAGCTGGCGAAACTCGGCGCCAATTTCGATATCATCGCCGAATGCCGCATGGAGATCGAAATGGCCCGGCTGCTCTGCCTCAAGGCGGCCTGGATGATCGACCAGGGCGATGCGCGCGCCGCTGCCCCCTGGATCAGCCAGATCAAGGTCATCGCGCCGCGCGTCGCGCTCAGGGTTACCGACGAGGCGGTGCAGATGTTCGGCGCGCAAGGCATCAGCCAGGACACGCCGCTGGCGCGCTCGTGGACGCATCTGCGGACATTGCGCCTCGCCGACGGTCCCGATGCCGTGCATCGCCGCCAGGTGGCGCGGACGGAGCTGAAGAAATACACGCAGGAGAAGGTCTGAGCAGCAGCTCGGTCCGCTGCGCCATGGTCCTTCCGCCAATAACCAAGGAGTGTCACCGATGACCATTCCCTCCGAAATGAAGGCGCTGCTCCTGGTCGGCGACGGCTACACCAAGACGCCCAGCGGCAGTGCGCTGGAGGCAATGGAGCCTTATCTCGTGCCGGGCAGCATCGCGGTGCCGGCGCCCGGACCGAGCCAGGTGCTGATCAGGGTCAGCCTGGCTTCGATCAACCCATCCGACGTCGCCTTCATCAAAGGCCAGTATGGCCAGCCGCGCGCCAAGGGCCGGCCGGCCGGTTTCGAAGGTGTCGGCACCGTGGTCGCCGGCGGCGACGAGCCCTATGCAAAAAGCTTCGTCGGCAAGCGCGTCGCCTTCGCCACCGGCCTCAGCAATTGGGGTTCGTGGGCCGAATATGCCGTCGCCGAGGCGGCAGCCTGCATTCCGCTGCTCGACACGGTGCGCGACGAGGATGGCGCGGCAATGATCGTCAATCCGCTTACTGCCATCGCCATGTTCGACATCGTCAAACAGGAGGGCGAAAAGGCCTTCATCATGACCGCCGGCGCCAGTCAGCTTTGCAAGCTGATCATCGGCCTGGCTAAGGAGGAAGGGTTTCGGCCTATCGTCACCGTGCGCCGCGACGAGCAGATTGCGCTTCTGAAAGAGATCGGCGCTGCCCATGTGCTGAACGAGAAGGCACCGGATTTCGATGCCACGCTGCGCGAGGTGATGAAGGCCGAACAGCCGCGCATCTTCCTCGATGCGGTCACCGGGCCGCTGGCTTCGGCCATCTTCAATGCAATGCCGAAACGGGCGCGCTGGATCATCTATGGCCGGCTCGACACGGACGCCACCATCATCCGCGAGCCCGGCCAGCTGATCTTCCAGCACAAGCATATCGAAGGCTTCTGGCTGAGCGAATGGATGCGGCAATTCAAGGAGCGGCGCGGCCCGGCGATCCTGGAAGCGCAGAAGCGTTTTTCCGACCGGCGCTGGTCGACCGACGTGACAGCCGTCGTGCCGCTCGCCGAGGCCATCGCGCGGGTGCCGGCGGAACTCGCGAAGCCCAACGGCAAGGTGTTCATCCGGCCTTGATGCTGTTCGGAGCGGCGCCGGAAGCCCGAATACGAGGCTTTTGGAGCCTCTTTCCGGTTAGGACGCCCGGGCGTCCAGCCATCCGCAGCGGCCCGCCGAGACCACAACAGCGTCCTTCAGCCCCCTATGCCACGCTGCTTTGTCCGTGATATGCCGCCGCCATCGAATGCCGGGACAGTGCTGGACTGAGCCTGTTCCGGGTGTTGTGGGGTGTCTTGATGACGATGTCCAAGCCGGTTTTCGACCGTTTGGGACTTGGCCTGTGGATCGGAGCGTTCCTGGTCGTTCTTGTCCTCGTCCTGTTGGCGCCCGACACGCGCAGCGTGCTGTCGGCCTACAGATATGGCAGCCAGGAATTTCTGGCCGGCAGGCCGCTCTATGATCTCCAGTCCGAGATGGGGTATCTCTACGCGCCGGCCTTTGCCGCGCTCTATGTTCCGCTGTTCAAGCTCGGGCCGCATCTGGGCGGCCTGGTGTGGCATATGATCGGCTTCGCGGTGCTGACCTTTGCCTCGATGCGGCAGGTCCGCAAGCTCGGCGGCGGGGAATTGCCGTGGCTGCTGTCCTTCGGGCTGTTCCTTGCCCTGCCGATGGCGCTGGGGGCGATCCGCAACGGCCAGGCGACGATCCTGTTGACCGGCGCCTGTTGGCTTCTCACTTTGTCGGCGCTCGAAGGCCGGCGCGCCGAAACCTTCTTCTGGGCTTCGCTCGCCATCATCGCCAAGCCGACCGCGATCATCATGCTTTTGCTGGTCGGCGCCCTGCGCCTGCGGCTGATACCGGTGCTGGTGCTGGCGGTGCTGTTCGTGCTCGCCTTACCCTACGCTTTCGCTCCCGCCGCCTATCTCAACGACCAGTATCGTGTTTTTGGCCAGATGTTGACCTCGATGGCTGTCGACCACACCAGCCATTTCGTTCCCACCGACTTCACGGCGCCCTTCACCAAAATGGGACTGCCCATCCCGGAATTCGGCGCCACGATCATACGCATCGTCATGGCCCTGTTCACGCTTTCCATGGTCCTCTGGTTCGACCGCAAGCTCGAACGCGGACCGGCTGGTCTCGCCATCTTCCTGACGGCGACGTCCTACATGTGCGTCTTCAACCCACGCGTCGAGCCCAACACCTATGCCATGATCGCCGTGCCCGCCGGTCTCGCTGTCGCCTTGCTGTGGCGCGAGGAACGAGGCGGTGCTCTGGCGTCGGTGCTGGCGGTGACCCTGTTCCTTACCGGGTTAACCGGCGTCGAGCGCCATATCCAGGATTTCACCTACCCCTGGTTCCGGCCGATCGCGGTCACCGTCATTGCCGGTTCCCTGATCTGGTGGTTCTGGGCTAAGGCACGAGGCAAGGGCGCACGAGACAAGGTGACGCGAGACAAGATGATGAATGAAAGGCCCGTGGCAAATGGCTGAGTCGCGGCCCGTTCTCGATATCGTCGCGCCGTTCTTCAACGAGGCGCCGTCGGCATCGGCGTTTGCCGCATTGCTCGACAAGCTTGAAGCCGAGGTGTCGCAACGTTTCGGCATCACCGTCCACAAGATCCTGGTTGACGACGGCAGCCGCGACGATGGGGCCGAGCGGTTTTCGCGGGCGCTGTCGGGTTCCTGGGAGATCGTCCGGCTCAGCCGCAATTTCGGCAAGGAGGTCGCGGTGCTCGCTGGCCTCGACCAGTCGCGCGGCGACATGGCGCTGGTCATGGACGCCGACCTGCAGCATTCGATGGACACCAGCCTGAAGATGATCGCCGAGCTGGTGGAAAACCCGGATATCGATGTCGTCTTCGCGCAGAACGACCGCCGCGAGGCCAGCTGGCGGCGCAGCCAACTGGCGAAGCTGTTCTACAGCCTGATCAACAGCAGCCAGCGTTTCGACATTCCAGAAAATGCCGGTGACTTCCGCGTCATGCGTGGCGCCGTGGTGCGCGCGCTGACGAGCCTGCGCGACAAGCGGCGCTTCAACAAGGGCCTGTTCGCCTGGGCCGGCTTCCGCCAGAAAGCCATACAATATTCGCCGGAAAACCGCGCTGTCGGCACCTCGAAATGGAGCCGGCTCAACCTGATCGCCTTCTCACTGGAAGGGTTTACGTCGTTTTCCGTTATCCCGCTGCGCATCATCAGCCTGAGCGGGATGCTGGCGGCGTTGGCGGGCATCATCTACGGCGCCAAAGTGTTCTTCGAGGTGCTGTTCTACGGTATCGCCGTCCCCGGCTATCCCAGCCTCATGGTCGCCGTCGTCCTGCTCGGCGGCCTCAATCTCACCTTGCTCGGCCTGATCGGCGAATATGTCTGGGTCACGCTCTCGGAAAGCAAGGATCGGCCGGTCTATATCGTGCGCGATGTCGTGCGTGGCGACGTTCCGGACAGGCCGCCGGGCGCATGACGCGGCGCATCCGCCTGATCGCCGACGACTATGGCCTGGCACCCGGCGTTTCCGCCGGAATTCTTGACCTGCTCGATCGCGGCCGGCTGACCGGCACCAGCTGCATGACCGGCTTTCCGGAATGGCCGGATGCGGCGGCGCGTATAAAGCTGCTGTGCGGCCGTGCCGCGGTCGGGCTGCACCTGACCCTCACCGACCAGCCGGCCACCACCGGCCAATCGAGCCTGGCGCCGGAAGGCCGGCTGCCGCCGCTGCGTTCCTTGGCACTGCCGGTCCTGCGCGGAAACATTGACGAGCGGGATGTCCATGCCGAGCTCGACGCGCAGTACAGCCGCTTCGTCGAAGCGCTTGGCCGCCAACCTGACTTCATAGACGGGCACCAGCACGTGCATTTCCTGCCTGTCGTGCGCAAATGGCTGCGGGCGCATTTTTCCGAAGCTGGCGGCAGGCCGGCGCTGCGCGGTGCGCCGGCGCTGGGCAATGCCGCCGTGGCGCCGAAAGTCGCGGCAATCGCTGCCGTGGCTGCCGGCTTCAACCGCTCGATGGCGCGCGCCGGGTTCACCCTTTTTGCGCCGCTGACCGGTATCTATGACTGGCGGCAACCCGAACGGTTCGAGCCGGTTCTGCAGGCCGCTGTCGAGGCGCTGCCGGAACGAGGCCTGTTCATGTGCCACCCCGGCCATGTCGACGAGACGCTGCGGGCGCGCGACCCGATGCAAGGCGTGCGCGAGGTGGAATACGCGGCGCTGGCTTCGGACGCGTTCGGTGCGAGCCTCGCCCGCGCCGGCGTCGAGATCATGGACGGCAAGGGATGAGTGGCGCCGACCAGCCCCGCCGTTCGACCGGCAGCAAGATCGTGCGCTTTGCCCTAGTCGGGCTGGTGAACACGGCCATCGACCTTGCCGGCTTTTTCCTGCTGCTCAAGCTGCATGTCCCGCCGCTGCCGGCCAACGTCGTCTCATGGTCGATCGCCGTCGTCTTCTCTTTCGTGGCCAATGGTTTCTGGTCGTTCGAACGCAACCAGGCCATCCGGCTGCATGACGCCTTCCTGCGCTTCGTCTCGCTTGGGGCGCTGATTTCGCTCGGCGTCTCCAGCCTGTCGATCGCGCTGTTCGCCGGCATCGCCGGCGTCTGGCCGGCGAAGATCGTCGGTGTCATCGTGGCGGCGGTGCTGAATTTCCTTGCCGCGCGCTGGTCGATCGAAGGCCGGTTGCTGAAGTAGCAGCTACTCCGCCGGCTCCACACCGACGTAAGCGGCTTCCTCGAGCTCGCGCTTGAGGCGTGTCTCCTCATGGGTCTTCGGGTTGACGAAGCGGCCAAGCAGGAGATAGGCGACTGGCGTCAGGAACAGTGTCGAGATGGTGGCTAGCCCCAGCCCGCCGACGATGACCCAGCCGAGCGCCACGCGTGCCTCGGCACCCGCGCCGGCGGCCAGCACCAGCGGCACGCCGCCAAGGATGGTGCAGATCATCGTCATCATCACCGGCCGCAGGCGGATGATCGAGGCCTGCTCGATCGCCTCGCGCACACCGAGCCCGCGGTCGCGCAACTGGTTGGCGAATTCGACGATCAGGATGCCGTTCTTGGCCATGACGCCGACCAGAAGCACCAGGCCGATCTGGCTGTAGGCGTTGAGGCTGGTGCCGGACAAGAGCAGGGCGAAGATGGCGCAGGCCAGTCCCAGCGGCACCGTGGCCATGATGATGACGGCGCTGACGAAACTTTCGAACTGGGCGGCCAGCACCAGCAGGATGATGACCAGCGCGAAACCGAAGATGGTGACCATGGCGCTGTTGGTTTCGCCCAGCGTCGCGGCCTCGGCCAGCGGCAGGATGCGGCTGCCCGGCAGCAGGAACGGCGTGGCGATCTCCTCGGCCTGGCTCAGCGCATCACCAAGCGCAAAATTGCCTGAAGGGTTGGAGGTGATCGCCACCGACGGCTGCTGCTGCTCACGCGACAGCGACGGCGGCACGGCGCGCTCGGTCAGCGTGGCGATGGTCGACATCGGCACGAAACGGCCGTCGCCCGTCTTCAGGAAGACATTTTCCAGGTCGGTCGGATCGTTGATCGGATTGGTGGTCGAGACCAGCTTCACGCCATAGCTGCGGTCGGCGATGTAGACATCGACCACGTCATTGCCGTCGAGCATGGCCTGCATGGTGTTGGCGAGCCCTGATATGTCGATGCCGAGATCGGAGGCGCGCTCGCGGTCGATGGCGACGGCCAGTTGCGGTTGCGTCGGGTCGATCGACAGGCGCGGCGTCTGGAAGCGCGGGTCCTTCTGCATCTCGGCGATGATTTTCACCGCCGCGTCGCCGAGCGCCTTGCGATCGTTGCCGACCAGCGCGAACTGCAGGCCGTTGCCGGCGCCGCGGATGCCGAGGCTGTTGGGTTGCACCGGGAAGATGCGCACGCTCGGCACCTGCTTGGTCAGCTGGCTGATCTCGGCCATGATCTCCTGCTGGCTGCGGCTGCGCTCGTTCCAAGGGGCGAGCGTCATCACCATGAAGCCGGAATTGTAGGAGCCGTTCTGGCCGGCATTCTCGAAGGTCGAGCGGATCTCGCCGGAATCGCGCATCGGCTGGATCAGCCTCTCGATCTTCTGCATCTGCTGCGTCGTATAGTCGAGGCTGACGCCTTGCGGGGCATTGATGCGCAGCAGCACGGCCGCGCGGTCCTCGGTCGGCGTCAGCTCCTGGCGGATGGTGCCGAACAGGGTGAACGCCGTTCCGGCAAACAGCACCGCGACCAGAACCACGATCCAGGGCGCGTCGAGGCAAGCGTGCAGGACCCGCTTGTAGGCGGCATTCAAAGCGCCGCCGATACGGGCGCCGATGCCGTGGCCGCCTTCATGGTGAAGCGATGCACTGGTCAGCATGCGTGAGGCGAGCATTGGGCAAAGTGTCAGCGCCACCACGCAGGACAGCAGCACCGACATGGCAAGCACGAAGCCGAATTCGCGGAACAGACCGCCGGTCTGGCCGGGCAGGAAGGAGATCGGCACGAAGACGGCGACCAGCGTCAGCGTCGTGGCGACGACGGCGAAGAACACTTCCTGCGCGCCGAGCACGGCGGCCGCACGTGGCCCCATGCCCTCATTGCGTCGTCGCACGATGTTTTCCAGAACGACGATGGCGTCGTCGACGACAAGGCCCGTCGCCAGCACCATGGCAAGCAGCGTCAGGATGTTGACCGAGAAGCCGGCGAGATAAATGGCGGCGATGGTGCCGATCATGGCGACCGGCATCGACAGGCCGGGGATCAGCGTGGCGCGCCAGTCGAGCAGGAAGATGTAGATGACGATCAGCACCATCGTCACCGACAGGCCGAGCGCGATCTCGACCTCGTGCACCGCGCCCTTGACGAAGACGGCATCGTCGCTGGTGATCTTGATCGCCATGCCCTTGGGCAGGTTTTCCTGCAGCTTGGCGACGGCGGCCTGGACGCCGGTCGAGATGTCCAGCGTGTTCGATTCCGCCTGGCGGATGACGCCGATGCCGATGCCGGTCTTGCCATCGGAACGCAGCGCGGTCTGGCCGACATCGGGGCCGAGCGTGACGGTGGCGACGTCGCGGATGCGCGTCGTGCCGCCGATTATAATGTTTTCGAACTCCTCGGGCGTGGTTACGTCGGCGGTCGTGCGGACGATCAGGTCCTGGTTGGTGGTGGTGATCGACCCAGCCGGGGAATCGAAAGCGACGGAGGCCAGGGCTGCCCTGAGATCGGCGACAGTGAAGCCGAGGCTGGCGAGCTTGTTCTGGTCGACGTCGATGCGGAAGATCTTGGCGCGGTCGCCATAGACCTGGACGTCGGCGACGCCGGGTACGGCGGCCAGTTCGTCCTCGATCTGGTCCTGTACCGCGACGGTCATGTCCTGGATCGACATGTTGTCCGAGGTCACCGCCAGCCGCATCACCGGGTCGGAATTCGCATCGGCCTTGACGATGCGCGGCGGATCGGCGGTGTCCGGCATCAGGTTGGCGACGCGGCCGACGGCATCGCGCACATCGGAGGCGGCGACGTTGAGATCGACGCCGTCGTTGAATTCGATGGTGACGCGGCTTTGGCCGAAGGAGGAAGAGGACGAGATCGACTTGACGCCGGAGACACGGGCCACCGCACCCTCGATCGTGTCGGTCAGTTCGCGATCGACGGTTTCGGCGGCAGCCCCCGCGAAGGTGGTCGAGACGGTGACCACGGCACGATCGACGTCCGGCAGTTCGCGGATCTCGACGCCGTAGAAGGCTGCGAGGCCGGCAACCGCGATGAGGACGTTGAGCACGAAGGCCATGACCGGCCTGCGGATGAAGAGCGCGGTGAAGCCGGTATCGCTGGCGGCGTTGACGGGGCCGGTCATGAGCCTTCGGCGGTGTTGGCGGAATGCTGCTCCTCGCCGGCGATGCGGACCTCGCCACCCTCGCTGACGCTCTGCGTGCCTTCGGTGACCAGCATGTCGCCGCTGTCGATCTCGGCGTCGATCAGCACGGTCTCTGTATTGCGCTGGATGATACGCACCGGCACGCGTTTGGCCTTGCCGTCCTCGATCTGCCAGACATAGGCGCCGTCCGACCCCCACAGGATCGCCAGCGGGCTGACGGCCGGATAGGTTTCGCCGGGGAATTTCATGGTGATGGAAAACGACATGCCGGCGCGCAGCGAATCGGCGGGATTGGCGATCTTGGCCTTGACCAGCAGCGTGCGGCTTTTCTCGTCGATATGGTTGTCGATGGCCGACACCGTGCCGGTATAGGCGTTGCTCGGATTGGCGATCGGCGTCGCTGTCAGCTGCGCGCCGACCCTGACGGCGGCGGCGAAGCGCTCCGGCACCTGGAAATCGACCAGGATCGAGGAGCGGTCATCGAGCGTGGCGATCGCCGACTGGTTGGTTACATAGTTGCCGGCGGAGATCGGCAGGATGCCGACAGTGCCCGATATCGGCGCCAAAATCGAGCGGCGCTGCAACGCAAGTTCTGCATCCTGCAGCGCCAGCTTCGCGCCTGCCAGCACCACCTCGGCGTCGGCAACGGCGACAGGCGTTGCGGCATTGGAGGCGCGCAGCGACTTGACGCGGTCAAGCTTGGACTGCGCGTCCTGCAAGGCGAGCTTGGCCCGGTCCTGCGCGATGATTTCGGTTTCGGAATCGAGCGTCGCGATGACCTGTCCCTTGTCGACATGGCTGCCGGATTCGACCAGCAATTCGGCAAGGCGGCCGGAACTGTAGGGATTGACGGTCACCGAGGCGTTGGCGCGGCCGGTACCGATCGCCTGCAAGCGGTCGTTGATGGTCGCGCTGCCGGCCGGCGCGGCGACGATGGTGGCAATCTGGGCGCCGTTACGCGCCGCTCGCCGGGAGCCAGCCGCCGCCGTGTCCTTCACTGGAGGTGTCGCGCCATAGGCCCAGTCGATGCCCCAGCGCGCCAGCACTTGCGGAGCGCCGGGGTAGAAGCGCGCCCACGCAGCCGCAGCGGCGACCACGATCACGAACGCAAGGACAATCTGCTTCCAACTCGGCATCGATACTCCACGGCAGAAATCGTCTGCCGGTTCCAGGTGGAAGCGGATGCAGCGACGATAAGGGCTGGCGGCGCAACCTGGCCACGCCACATCCCGGTATCACCGGTTTATGGCAATTATCACGCAATCGTGCACATTAAATCTCGGTAACGTGAACGCGGGACGCGCGGTTGGAGCCGGATGTAATTGGCCAGGACCTGCTAACGCAGGCCTTCCATTTCGCGGATGCGGCGGGCGCCGTCGGCCTCGAGCTGTCTGGTGACGGCGCCGATCAGCGTTTCGGCGACGACGAAAAGCGCGGCCGAGGAATCCCATGCCGACGGCACCGCGGTTCGTCCGGCGATGACGTGGCGGGCAAAACGGGCGATCGGCGACAGCCACTGGTCGGTAAACAGCACGATCTGGACGCCGCGCTGATGCGCCTTCTCGGCGAAGCGGACGAGACTGTCCTGGTAGCGCCTGATGTCGAAGATCACCAGCACGTCGCGCTTGCCCATGTCGATCAGCCTGTCGCGCCACATGCTCTCCTGGCCGGCCAGGTGAAAGACATCTGGCTGGATGACAGCGAGGTGGGCGGCCATGTAACGCGCCAGCGGATCGGTGAAACGGCCGCCGATCAGGAACGTCTTGCCACGCCGGTCGGCAAGCCGCGCGGCGATGTCCGCAAGCTGCTTGTCGGAGAGGTGGCGGAAGGTTTCGCGCATATTGTCGAGCGTCGCTTCCAGCATCGGCGAGACCGTGCCGCCACTGGGCAAGGGCGGGTTGAGCGTGCGTATCGCCGGCGACTGCAGCTGCGCCGCCAGTTCGTCCTGCAGGCTCGACTGGAATTCCGGATAGTTCTGGAAGCCGAGCCGGGCCACGAAACGCAGGATTGTCGGCGAGGAGACGCCGGCTGCGGCCGAGAATTCGGCAACCGTCTTCAGGCCGATCATCGGATAGCTGGCAATCAGCGTCTGCGCCGCGCGCCGTTCGCCGGCCGGCATCGTGCCAAGGCGGTCGGCGATCAGTTCGGCAATGCTGGAAATCATCTTTTCCCCCACCCACTGGCTTGGCCCACGAGATCGCATTTGACAAAGCCGGACAAACTGTATGAAATCATCCATAGGGACGCAATGAGGCAAAATACGTAACATACGATACAGCGCTCCCAGGGGACGGCAGACTATGGAGAAAGCACGGCCCGCCAGCCTTGCATTGTCTGATACCGTGAGGGTGACCAACCCAGGCGGGTCAAGCCCATTCGTGCTTACCTGCGACCACGCTTCCAATTTCCTGCCCGCCGAATTCGGAACGTTGGGCCTTGCCGTCGAGGACCTGTCCCGCCACATCGCCTGGGACCCAGGCGCGCTGCCGGTTGCGTTGCGCATGGCCGAGGCGCTCGACGCGACGCTGGTTGAAACCCGCATTTCTCGCCTTGTCATCGACTGCAACCGACCGCTCGACGCGCCAGACCTGGTGCCGCCGGTCAGCGAGACCACGGCGATACCGGGCAATACCGGGCTGTCGGAAAAGCAGCGCGCGGCGCGCGTTGCACTTTCGTGGCAGCCGTTTCATGCAGCCATCGAGCAGATTGTCGACGGCAGGCTGGCGCGCGGGCAGGAGACCCGCCTGGTTTCCGTGCACTCCTTCACCCCGGTCTACAAGGGCCGCAACCGGCCCTGGCATATCGGCATCATCCACGACGAGGATCGCCGGCTGGCGTCACCGCTGATTGGCGCGCTGAAGCGGCTTGCCGGCGTCACCGTCGGCGTCAACGAACCCTATTCGCCGGCCGACCGCGTCTATTTCACGCTGGAACGGCATGCGCGCTCGCGCGGGCTGCCCTGCGCGATGATCGAAATCCGCAACGATGAAATCTCCGGCGAAACCGGGCAGCGGAAATGGGCGGATCTGCTCACAGGCATTTTTTTGGATCTGGAACCAGAAGAGGCCAAGGGCTCCCGACAACGCGCAATGGGAAAGTCAGTTCAATCGGCCAGCTAAGAACCATAAGGGGAACTCCAGCATGACAACGGATCACACAGAGAAATCGGAGGACGTAAAGATCCTTCACAGTATGGGCTACGCCCAGGAACTGGCCCGCCGAATGAGCGGCTTCTCCAACTTCGCCATATCCTTCTCGATCATTTGCATTCTGGCCGGTGGCATCACCTCATTTCCGCTGGCCATGGGTACCGGCAGCGGTTTCGAGGCGACCGTTGGCTGGGTCATCGGCGGTGTCTTCGCTCTTATCGTCGCGGCCTCGCTCGGCCAGATCGGCTCGGCCTATCCGACCGCCGGCGGCCTCTATCACTGGTCGTCGATTCTCGGTGGACGCGGCTGGGGCTGGGCAACGGCCTGGATCAACCTGCTTGGCCTGATCTTCGTCGTGGCTTCGGTGAATGTCGGCGTCTATCTGCTATTTCAAGGGCTCGTCGCGGGTCCGATCTTCGGTTGGGACACATCGACCTGGGGCTTCTGGCAGCAGACGGCGGCAGTAGTCTTGATTACCGTCACCCAAGGCCTCTTCAATCATCTCGGCATCAAGACGACGACGATGTTGACCGACTTTTCCGGCTATCTCATCCTCGTTGTTGCAGTCGTGCTGACGCTAACTTTCCTGATCTGGGGCGCGCATGGCTTCGATCTTGCGCGGCTGACGACCTTCGTCAACACGACCGGCGATCCCGGTGGTGGCTATGTTCCGACGGCTCGTACGGCGCTCGTGGCCTTCCTGATCGGCCTTCTCTACCCGCTTTACACGATCACCGGCTTCGACGCCTCGGCGCACACCGCCGAGGAAACACACAACGCCCGTGTCGCTGTGCCTAGAGGCATGATCCACGCTGTGCTGTGGTCTCTCGTCTTCGGCTTCGTGATGGCGGTTTCTTTCGTTCTCGCCAGCCCCGATCTGGTCGCGACCGCCAAGGATGGTGGCAACGCCTGGTTCAACCTGTTCAACAACCTGCCGGCGCCAACCTGGCTGAAGGCTCTGCTCGGCATCGCCATCGTGCTGTCGAACTATCTGTGCGCGCTGGCCGGGCTCACTTCGACCTCGCGTATGATCTTCGCCTTTTCGCGTGACGGAGGTCTGCCTGGGTCGTCCTTGTGGAAGCAGGTTTCGCCGACCTGGCGCACGCCGGTGCCTGCCATCTGGCTCGGCGTGGTGCTCTCGATCGCCGCCACGCTCTATTCGCCGGCTTTCGCGGCGCTCGCTGCCGGTTGCGCTCTTTTCCTTTACGTCTCCTATGCCATGCCGATCGCAGCCGGACTTCTTGCGGAGGGCAAGAGTTGGACTGAGTTCGGTCCGTTCCGTCTCGGCGTCTGGTCAAAGCCGTTCGCGGTCATCACCGTGCTCGGTGTCCTGGTGTTGATGTATGCCGGCATCCAGCCTCCCTTCGACATCCTGATCAACTACGCCATCGGACTGATCATTCTGCTCGTGGTTCTATGGTTCGGCATAGAATCGCGCCGCTTCAAGGGTCCGCCGATCGGTGCCGACATTGCTCGTCGCGCGGCGGAGATCGCGGCTGCGGAAAAAGCGGTCGGCCAGACAGCCGGCTAACGGCAAGGCAATATCGCCCGATCGGCTCAGGCCGATCGGGCACCCCGTCGACCATCAGTTTTCAGTTTGAAAGATGTTATCAAGTGGCCGGGAATTTCTTGTCCGATCCGTTGAAGAAAAAGTTTCCGGCGAGGGGATTTACGCCGTGCTGGCCTGCATCGTCGGTATGCAGGACCGGTCCAGCAGAGAACCATAGGGGAATTCCGAGATGACAACACCCGGTTATACAGATTCAGACAAGGCGGAGGACGTAAAACACCTCCACAGCATGGGCTATGCCCAGGAGCTGGAGCGGCGTCTCAGCCGCTTTTCGAATTTCGCGGTTTCCTTCTCCATCATCTGCATCCTGTCGGGCGGCATCAATTCGCTGGCGCAAGGCACGTCGGGAGCCGGCGGCATCGGCATCGGCGTCGGCTGGCTGGTCGGCTGCTTCGTGTCGCTGACCTTCGCCGTCGCCATGTCGCAGATCAGTTCGGCCTATCCGACCGCCGGCGGCCTCTATCACTGGGGCTCGATCCTCGGCAATCGCGGCACCGGCTGGGTCACGGCCTGGCTCAATCTGCTCGGCCTGATCACCGTGCTCGGCGCCATCAATGTCGGCACGTGGACGTTCTTCATCGGCGCCTTCGGACCGGCGCTCGGCATCGAGGGCACGCTGACCAACCAGATGATCTTCCTGGTCATCATCACCGGCGCCCAGGCGCTGATCAACCATCTCGGCATCAAGCTGACGGCAAAGCTGACCGATTTTTCGGGCTATCTGATCTTCTTCGGTTCGATCCTGATCGCCGTGGTTTGCCTGATTTCGGCCGAACATTGGGATTTCAGCCGCCTGTTCACCTTCCATAACTACTCGGGTGACGCCGGCGGCGGTGTCTGGCCGTCGGTGTCGAATGCCTGGGTGTTCGCACTCGGCCTGTTGCTGCCGATCTACACGATCACCGGCTACGACGCTTCCGCGCACACATCGGAAGAAACCATCAAGGCGGCCTCTTCCGTGCCGCGCGCCATGGTGATGTCGGTCGTCTGGTCGGCGATCTTCGGCTATCTGTTCCTCGCCGCTTTCGTATTGATGATCCCCAACATGGACGATGCCGCCAAGCAGGGCTGGAACGTGTTCTTCTGGGCTTTCGACCAGCGTGTCAGCCCCGGCGTCAAGGAGTTCGTCTATCTCGTCGTGTTCGTCTCGCAGCTGCTGTGCGGCCTCGCCACGGTGACGTCCGCCTCGCGCATGATCTTCGCCTTCTCGCGGGACGGCGGCTTGCCGGGTTCCTCGGCGCTCGCCAAGGTCAGCCCGACCTACCGCACGCCGGTGGCGGCGATCTGGACGGCGTCGATCCTGTCGGTGCTGTTCGTCTGGGGCTCGACGCTGGTTTCGGTCGCCGGCACCTCGGCCTACACCATCGTGGTGTCCTGCACCGTCATCTTCCTCTTCTTGTCCTTCACCGTGCCGATCGTGCTCGGCATGCTGGCCTGGGGCACGCCGAAGTGGGACAAGATGGGGCCGTGGAACATGGGGCGCGGCGTGTTCATGCTGTTCGCCTTCCTGTCGATCGTGTCGATGATCCTGATCTTCGTCATCGGCATTCAGCCGCCGAACGACTGGGCGCTCTACATCACCGTCGGCTTCTTCATCCTGACGGCGATTGTCTGGTTCGCCTTCGAGCGCAACCGCTTCCAGGGGCCGCCGCTCGGCGACATCATCGCCGCGCGTCAGGCGGCGATCAAGGCAGCGGAACAGGCGGTCGGCGAGACCGGCCACTGAGCCTCAACCTTCACAGCCATGGCCGACGTCAAGCCGGCCATGGCTTCGTTTCTCCCTTTCAATGACCAAGCGCTGGAGTGCCAAAGGAATGGCCGGAAATTTCTCGTTCGATCAGTTGAAGAAAGCGGTCTCCAGCGGTGAGATCGACACGGTGCTGGCCTGCATCGTCGACATGCAGGGCCGGCTGGCGGGAAAACGGTTCCTGGCTCAGTACTTCGTCGATTCCGCCCATGATGAAACGCATGGCTGCAATTATCTCCTGGCCGCCGACATCGATATGGAGCCGGTGCCCGGCTACAAGGCGGCAAGCTGGTCGAAGGGCTATGGCGACTTCGTCATGAAGCCGGACCTAGCCACGCTGCGGCGCATTCCGTGGCTGGAAAAGACGGCACTTGTGATCTGCGACGTGCTCGACCATCACACCCATGACGACCTGCCGCATTCGCCGCGCGCCATCCTGAAGAAGCAGGTGAAGCGGCTGACGGAGCGTGGCTATATCGGCTATTTCGCTTCCGAGCTCGAATTCTATCTGTTCAACGAGTCCTATGATTCCGCCCGCAAGAAGCACTGGCAGGGCCTCGACACGGCCTCGCCCTATATCGGCGACTACCAGATCGGCATCACCACCAAGGAAGAAGGCGTCATGCGCCGGCTTCGCAACGAGATGGAAGCCGCCGGCATCCCGATCGAGAACTCCAAAGGCGAGTGGGGTCCGGGCCAGGAAGAGATCAATGTGCGCTATGCCGAGGCGCTCGACATGGCCGACCGCCACGTCATCCTGAAGAACGGCGCCAAGGAGATCGCCGAGTCCGAAGGCAAGGCGATTTCCTTCATGTCCAAGTACAATTACGGGCTCGCCGGCAACTCCAGCCACATCCACAATTCGCTGTGGAGCGCTGATGGCAAGACGGCGCTGTTCTTCGACAAGAAGGCGGACTGGACGCTGTCGACGCTTGGCCAGCAATGGGGGGCGGGTCAGCTCAAATACGCCAAGGAGTTCACCTGGTTCCTGGCGCCCTACATCAACTCCTACAAGCGCTTCCAGGCCGGTACCTTCGCGCCGACCAAGATCATGTGGAGCGAGGACAACCGCACCGCCGGCTTCCGTCTGTGCGGCGAGGGCACCAAGGGCATCCGCATGGAGTGCCGCATCGGCGGCGCCGACCTCAATCCTTATCTCGCCTTCGCGGCGCTGATCGCCGCCGGCCTTGCCGGCATCGACGAGAAGCTGGAGTTGCAGAAGCCGTTCGTCGGCGATGCCTATCAAGCCTCGCGCCTGCCGGAGATCCCGAAAACGCTGCGCGATGCTACCGAGACGCTGGCCAAGTCGAAGATGCTGAAAGAGGCGCTCGGCGAGGATGTGCTCGAACACTATGTCCACACGGCAAGATGGGAGCAGTTCGAATACGACCGCCGCATTACGGATTGGGAACTGCACAGAGGTTTCGAGCGGTACTAAACTACGTCGGCGTCGCCCTCCCTTAGCCATCGTCTGAATGGCGGGCGACGTCAAAATCAAGATTTCATGAAGTGCGAGGACTGAAGGAATGACCGAAACGGTCAAGTTGATATCTCCCATCGATGGCTCGATCTATGCGGAGCGGCCCATCGCTACAGACCAGGCGGTCAATGCCGCTGTCGAGCGCGCCAAGGCGGCGCAGGAGAAGTGGGCTGAGACGCCGATCGTCGAGCGCGGCAAGTACATGCTGGCGATGCTCGAAGCGCTGGTGGCGATGACCGACGAGATCGTGCCGGAGATCGCCTGGCAGATGGGGCGTCCGGTGCGCTATGGCGGCGAGTTCGGCGGCGTCAAGGAGCGCACCAATTACATGGTCGAGATCGCGGAGGCGGCGCTAAGGTCGGTTCCCGCCTCCAACCCGAAGGACGGCTTCCGCCGCTATGTGAAGAAGGATCCGCTCGGCGTGGTCATGGTGATCGCGCCGTGGAACTATCCCTACCTCACCGCCGTCAACACCATCGTGCCGGCGCTGATGGCCGGTAACGCCGTCATCCTCAAACATGCGGCGCAGACGCTGCTGGTCGGCGAGCGTTTTCAGCAGGCCTTCGACAAGGTCGGCCTGCCCAAGGGCGTGTTCCAGAATGTCGTGCTCAACCATGCCCAGACCGAGAAGCTGCTCGGCTCGGGCAAGATCGACCATGTCAATTTCACCGGCTCGGTCGGCGGCGGCCGCGCCATCGAAAAGGCGGCGGCGGGTACGTTCATGACGCTCGGCCTCGAGCTTGGCGGCAAAGATCCGGCCTATGTGCTGCCCGACGCCAAGATGGATCATGCGGTTGCCAATCTGGTCGACGGCGCCTTCTACAATTCCGGCCAGTGCTGCTGCGGCATCGAGCGCGTCTATGTGCATGAGAAGGTCTATGACGAGTTCGTCGAGGGCTTCATCGCCGAGACCAAGAACTATGTCGTCGGCAATCCACTGGAGCAAGCGACGACGATGGGGCCGATGGCGCAGGCGCGTTTCGCCGACCTGATCCGCGAGCAGAAGGCCGAGGCACTGCGCAAGGGCGCCAAGGCGCACATCAACATGAAGGTGGCTAACGACAAGGCCGGCTCGCCCTATCTGGCACCGGAAGTGTTGACTGAAGTCGACCATCAGATGAGCGTCATGCGCGAGGAAAGCTTTGGCCCGATCGTCGGCATCATGAAGGTGCGCAACGACGAGGAGGCGATCGCGCTGATGAACGACAGTCAATACGGGCTGACAGCTTCGATCTGGACCAGAGATACCGAGCACGCCGTGGCGATCGGCAACCGCATCGAAACCGGCACGGTGTTCATGAACCGCTGCGACTATCTCGATCCGGCCCTGGTCTGGACCGGCGTCAAGGACACCGGCAAGGGTGCGGGACTGTCGGCCATCGGCTACGACAATCTGACCCGCCCGAAATCCTTCCACCTGCGCGAAGCCATCTGATTTTTCGAAAGACAAAAAATGTCCAAGCTGATCTCCAAATGGAACTACCCCACCACCGTCCGCTTCGGCGCCGGGCGCATCAAGGAACTGCCTGAGGTGCTTGATGCCACCGGCATCAAGCGGCCGCTCTTCGTCACCGATCCGGGGCTGGCCAAGCTGCCGGTCGTCGCTTCGACGCTGAAGATCCTTGACGATGCCAAGGTGCCCTATGGCGTGTTTTCCGAGGTGAAGCCAAACCCGGTCGATTCCAACCTCACTGCCGGCATCGCCGTGTTCAAGAAGGGCAAGCATGACGGCGTCATCGCCTTCGGCGGCGGCTCGGCGCTCGATCTCGGCAAGCTGATCGCCTTCCAGGCGGGTCAGACGCGGCCGGTGTGGGATTTCGAGGATGTCGGCGACTGGTGGACGCGCGCCAATTCGGACGCCATCGCGCCGATCATCGCCGTGCCTACCACGGCAGGCACCGGCTCGGAAGTCGGCCGCGCCGGCGTCATCACCAATGAAGAAACGCACACCAAGAAGGTCATCTTCCATCCGAAGCTTTTGCCGGCGATCGTCATTGCCGATCCGGAACTGTCGGTCGGCATGCCGGCTTTCATCACCGCCGGCACCGGCATGGATGCGCTCGCCCACTGCCTCGAAGCCTATTGCGCGCCCGGCTATCACCCCATGGCCGACGGTATTGCGGTGGAAGGTGTTCGGCTGGTGTTCGAAAACCTGCCGAAGGCCTATGCCAACGGCAAGGACCTTGTCGCGCGCGCCCATATGATGAGTGCGGCGGCCATGGGCGCTGCCGCCTTCCAGAAGGGACTGGGCGCCATCCACTCGCTGTCGCACCCGATCGGCGCGCTCTACGACACCCATCACGGCATGACTAACGCCGTGTTCATGCCCTATGTGCTGGCCTTCAACCGTGACGCCATCGAGGAGCGTATCGCCCGGCTCGCGGCCTATTGCGGCATCAAGGGTGGCTTTGACGGCTTCGCCAAGGCAATCATCAAGCTGCGCAAGGAGTTGAAGGTGCCGCACGCGCTGCCGGGCCTGATCAAGGGGCTCGACATGGACAAGAAACGCAAGGCGCTGATCGCCGACATGGCGGTGGTCGATCCGACGGCGGGTGGCAACCCGGTCAAGCTGACCAAGAAGGCGGCGCTGGCGCTGCTGGAAAACGCCATTGCCGGTACGATCTGAGACGTTTTCGGCATAGGAAATTGATCTGAAAAAGGGGTACAAAAACAAGGGGAGGGGATGAAGGGCAAGGCACAAACTAATTAGCCGGAAAAAGAATTGCGAGGCGATTGCTACAACCGGTTAAAAAGAGTTTACTTTTTCGCACTGCGAGCAGCCGGTTTCATAAAGCTTTCATCTGGCTGTCACATGAAAACGATACCGCATCGCAGGCGTCCAACGGCGTCAGTTCAACGGAGAGAACACATGTTCAAATTCACGGGGAAGGTGCTTTCCCTTTCGGCCGCGACCCTTATGGTGTCGTCGGTGATTTCGTCCGCGGCTTCGCTGGATGATCTCGTCAAGGCCGCGAAGGCCGAGGGCCAGCTCACCACCATCGCCCTGCCGCACGACTGGTGCGGTTACGGCGACGTCATCGCCGGCTTCAAGGCGAAGTATCCGGAAATCACCATCAACGAACTCAACCCCGATGCCGGTTCCGGCGACGAGGTCGAGGCGATCAAGGCCAACAAGGACAACAAGGGCCCGCAGGCGCCCGACGTCATCGACGTCGGCTTGTCCTTCGGTCCGTCCGCCAAGAAGGACGGCCTGATCCAGGCTTACAAGGTGTCGACCTGGGACTCGATCCCCGACAGCGCCAAGGATGCCGACGGCTTCTGGACGGGCGACTACTACGGCGTGCTTTCCTTCCAGGTGAACAAGGACCTGGTGAAGACGTCGCCGACGGACTGGGCAGATCTCCTGAAGCCGGAATTCGCCAACTCGGTTGCTCTTGCCGGTGATCCGCGCGCCTCGAACCAGGCCATCCAGGCGGTGTATGCCGCTGGCTTGTCGACGGGTGCAGCTGCCGGTGAAGCTGCCGGCACCGCTGGCCTCGATTTCTTCAAGAAGCTCAACGCCGCCGGCAATTTCGTGCCGGTCATCGGTAAGGCCGCGACGCTGGCCCAGGGCCAGACCCCGATCCTCGTCACCTGGGACTACAACGCGCTCGCCGGCCGCGACACGCTGAAGGGCAACCCGCCCGTCGACGTCGTCGTGCCGAAGACAGGTGTCGTCGCCGGTGTCTACGTGCAGGCGATCAGCGCCTACGCGCCGCATCCGAATGCGGCCAAGCTCTGGCTGGAATACCTGTATTCCGACGAAGGCCAGATCGCCTGGCTGAAGGGCTATTGCCACCCGATCCGTTTCAACGATCTCGCCAAGAACGGCAAGATCCCGGCGGACGTGCTGGCCAAGCTGCCGCCGGCTGAGTCCTATGCGGCCGCGGTGTTCCCGACGCTCGACGAGCAGGGCAAGGCCAAGGAAGCCATCACCAAGAACTGGGACGCCGTTGTCGGCGCCAACGTCAAGTAACAGTTGAGATCCACCGGGCGGCTTCACGGCCGCCCGGTTCTTTCTCTCGAAGACGGTAGCCGGCGCATGACCGATATCTCAATGTCCGACCACGCTGTTTCCGGGAAGACCGCGCCTCCCGCCGAGGCGCGCAGCATGAGGCTGCCGACGCAGTGGCTCGGTGTAGCGCCCTTCTTCATCTTCGCCATCATGTTCCTGATCCTGCCCACGCTCTATCTGATGCTGGGCGCATTCCAGAACGATGCTGGTGAATTCACACTCGAAAACATAGTTGCATTGGCGCAGCCGTCGATCGTTGCCGCCTACTGGATTTCGATCAAGGTCAGCCTTGCTTCATCGCTGATTGGCGCCTTTGCCGGTTTGGCCATTGCCATTGCCATCGTGCGTGGCGGCCTGCCAGACTGGATACGCTCGGCGACGCTGACGTTTTCCGGCGTCGCCTCGAATTTTGCCGGCGTGCCGCTGGCCTTCGCCTTCCTTGCCACACTCGGCCGGCTCGGCCTTGCGACAGTGATTCTGAACACGCTGTTCGGTCTCAACATCTACGCGCATGGCTTCAACATCCTGTCGTTCTGGGGACTGACGCTGACCTATGTCTACTTCCAGATTCCGCTGATGGTGGTCATCATCGTGCCGGCCATCGACGGGCTGAAGAAGGAATGGGGCGAGGCCGCCGCAACGCTGGGTGCGACCATGTCCCAGTATTGGCGCATGGTGGTCATTCCGGTGATCTGGCCGAGCTTCCTCGGCACCGTGATCCTGTTGTTCGCCAATGCTTTCGGCGCCATCGCCACCGCCTATGCGCTGACCGGCTCGTCGCTCAACATCGTGCCGATCCTGCTCTATGCCCAGATCCGTGGCGACGTGCTGCACAATGCCCATCTCGGCTATGCCATCGCCTTCGGCATGATCCTGATCACCGGTCTTGCCAATGTCTTTTACATCTGGTTCCGAACCCGTTCCGAGAGGTGGCTCAAATGAAGGCTGGCAGGTTCTGGGCCTGGGTCGTCTTCGCGCTGGGCGCGGCCTATTTCTTCATCCCGCTGATCGCGACGGTGGAGTTTTCCATGCGCATGCGCCGCGGTGCCTATTCCTTTGATGCCTACAAGGTCGTGCTGGGCGACGCACGCTTCCAGGCGACATTCGGCTATTCGGTGCTTGCCGCCGTTTTCACCATCATTCTCGGCGTACTGATCGTGGTGCCCGCAGCCTACTGGATCCGGCTGCGCCTGCCGCAGCTGCGCCCCATCGTCGAGTTCATCACCTTGCTGCCGCTGGTCATCCCGGCCATCGTCATCGTCTTCGGATACATCAGAATGTATGGCTCGAATTCGCCGTTGCCGTTCCTGGCGACCGACACAGGCACCAATGCCTTGTTGGTTATCGGCTATGCCACACTGTCGTTGCCCTATATGTACCGCGCGGTGGATACAGGACTTCGCACCATCGACGTGCGCACGCTGACGGAAGCGGCGCAGATTCTCGGCGCCGGCTGGGGGACGATCGTCACCCGTGTTATCCTGCCCAACGTGTTGATCGCGGTGTTGTCGGGTGCGTTCCTGACCTTCGCGATTGTCATTGGTGAATTCACTATGGCAAGCCTGCTCAACCGGCCGGCCTTCGGCCCGTATCTGCAGAACATCGGCGCCAACCGCGCCTATGAACCGGCAGCGCTTGCTATCATTGCCTTCGCCATCACCTGGGGTTGCATGTCGCTGATCCAGATCCTGTCTCGCTTCGCGCCGAAATCGGCGAACCGCCCGAACTGATCGAAAGAACAACATCATGGCCGACCCGTTCCTCTCCATCCAGCACGTTCGAAAATCCTTCGGCGCCACCACGGTGGTGGAGGATTTCAATCTCGACGTTGAACGTGGTGAATTCGTCTCTTTCCTCGGACCATCCGGCTGCGGCAAGACAACGGTGCTGCGCATGGTCGCGGGCTTCGAGGAGCCGAGCGCCGGCAAGATCGTCGTTGGCGGCAAGGACATTACGAGGCTGAAGCCCAATCAGCGCAATGTCGGGATGGTGTTCCAGGCGTATGCGCTGTTTCCGAACCTGACCGTGGCGCAGAACATCGGTTTCGGCCTGAAGGTCGCCGGCATGCCCAAGGCGGAAATCGACGCCCGTGTCACCGAGATGCTGGGTATCATCAAGCTGCCGCAAATGGCTGACCGTTACCCCTACCAGCTCTCGGGCGGCCAGCAGCAGCGCATCGCGCTGGCGCGTGCGATCGCACCGAAACCGAAGCTGCTGCTGCTCGACGAGCCGCTCTCGGCGCTGGATGCCAAGGTGCGTGTCTCGCTGCGTGAAGAAATCCGGTCCATCCAGAAGAAGCTCGGCATCACCACCATCTTCGTCACCCATGACCAGGAAGAGGCGCTGTCGATCTCCGACCGCATCGCGGTCATGTATGGCGGCAAGGCCGAGCAGGTTGGCACGCCGTTCGAAATCTACAACCGCCCAGCGACCAAGTTCGTCGCCAATTTCGTCGGCACATTGAATGTGCTGGAAGGCACTGTCACCGACGCGGCGGCTGGCACGGTGCGGGTCAATTCCGAACAGGTCTCGCTGAAGGGCAAGCTCAACGGATCCAAGTCCGGCGATACGCTGTCGCTGGCGCTGCGGCCGGAAGCGATTTCGCTCGGCCGTCAGCCCGGTCGCGATTCCAGCCTGTCCGGCGAGATCTCCGAAGTGCATTTCCTCGGCTCGGTGATCCGCGTTCGCGTCGGCATCGGCGGCAACACGGTGTCGCTCGACACGTTCAACAGCCCGGCGACACCGCCGCCCGCCGTCGGCGAGAAGGCCGAGATTTCGTTCTCATCGGACGACATGCTGGTCTTGCACTGATCTCGCCTGGCGGCGCGTTCAATATCGAGAATTCGAGGGTAGCGTCGTCAGAAACTGGCGATGCTGGTCCAGCCAATCGGGATTTTGGGTTGCGACGATCTCGACGCACATCTGAACACATTCATTGCAAATGAAGGCGTCTGGGCCTGCAATTATCTGTAGCACCTCTGCTTGGGATTTTCCACAAAACGAGCAGTGCGGTTCGGGTGCCATAGCGCAGTCCTTCAAGCCTTCCTGCAGACTGCAGATAGATCTTAGACCCTTCAAGCCGGCGCGATGAAGGGCTGCGAGATCTCCTGAAAGACCACCAGCGCTTCCATCCGCGTGGCGTGAGTGTTTAGCGCCGGAAAGTCGGCCAGCGACACAAGCCCTGGATGCGCCTCGCCGATGAAACGCAGCACGGCGGCGACCACGATGTCGGCATGGCCGATGCGGTCACCGAACCAGTAAGGTGTCGACCGCTCGGCACGATCGGCTTCCAACACGGCAAGCACGGTCTCGATTTGCGTGCGGCAGCGCCCGGCCCAGACGTTGGAGACCTTCTCGTGCAACCGCTTCTCGTAAAACAGGCTGACCGCCTTGTCGCCGAGCCCGGTGGCCAGGGCTGAGATTTTCAGCGCCTGATGACGCAGCGGTTCCGCTGTCGGAAACATCCTCTTTTCGCCCGAGACGAGGCCGTCGAGGTAGTCCAGCATCAAATGGCTTTCGATCAGCACCTCGCCATTGTCCAGCACCAATGTCGGCACCCGCGTCAGCGGGTTGTAGGGCCGAATCTTGTCGGCATCGCCGAAGGCCGACCACGGACGGTGCTCGAAGGGTATGCCATACAGGGTCAGCGCGATGCCGACACGGCGCACGAAAGGCGAGTCATATTGGCCGATGAGGATCATACCGGTCTTGTACGGCAGGAGGCGGTTGAGGCGTACGGCCAGAGGGCTTGAGTTTGATGGCCAATCCACCGCATCCTGCACGAATATTTGCACCGGCACTCCGTCCCATTGAAGTAACCGCCCATGGCTCTTTTTGAACTCACCCTTATCCTGCTTTTGACGGCCGTTGCGCTGACGGCACTGTCGCGGCGGCTGGAGGTTCCCTATCCGTCCCTGCTGGCCCTGGCCGGGGTCGCCATTGCCTTCGTGCCTGGCGCGCCGATGATCGAGATCGATCCGGAACTGGCGCTTGCGCTGTTCATCGCGCCGGTGCTTCTCGATGCCGCCTATGACACCTCGCTGCGCGACCTGAAGCGCTACCGGCTGTCACTGCTATTGCTGGCGCTTGGCGCCGTGGTCTTCACCACTGTCGTGGTTGCCTTCGTCGGCTGGAAGATGGCCGGCTTGCCGATCGCCGCGGCAATCGCGCTCGGCGCGATCGTCGCGCCGCCGGATGCGGTGGCGGCATCGGCCGTGCTCGGGCAATTCAAGGTGCCTCACCGCATCACCGCCATCCTGCAGGGCGAAAGCCTGCTCAACGATGCCACCGCGCTCTTGATCTACCGGCTGGCGGTTTCGGCGGCGCTCGGCTCGATCATGCTGAGCAACGCCATTCCGGTGATTCTGCTGTCAACGATCGGCAGCCTGATCGCCGGTTATCTGCTTGGCCGCCTCTCGCTCTTGACGCTTACCCGGATCGAGGATGCGGCAAGCAGCACCGTGGTGCAGTTCGCCGGGACATTCGGCGTGTGGATCCTGGCCGACAAGCTCGGCCTTTCCGCCATCATCACCATCGTCGTCTACGCCATCACCCTTGCACGCAGCGCGCCGCGCCGCATGTCGGCGAGACGCCGTGTCAGCACCTATTCGGTCTGGGAGTCGGCAGTGTTCGTCCTCAACGTGCTGGCTTTCGTGCTGATGGGCCTGCAGGCGCGATCGATTGTCGGCCGGCTTTCCGGCGAAGGGCAGGGTGAGGCCTTTCTTTTCGCAGCGACGGTGCTGGTCGTCGTCATCGTGGCACGCCTCGTCTGGGTGGCGAGTTATGTTGCGATCATACGATGGTTTGCCCGCTTCGGCGGCGAAGACAAAAAGCGGGATTTGCCGACCTTTGGCGGCGCCGTGCTCGTCGGCTGGTGCGGCATGCGCGGGCTGGTGACGCTGGTGGTGGCCATCGCGCTGCCGGCCGGCTTTCCCGGACGTGACCCGATCGTGCTTGCCGCCTTCGCGGTGGTTCTGGGCACGCTGGTGCTGCAGGGGATGACGCTTAAGCCTTTGCTGCGGATACTCAACTTCGATCCCGACAGGACAGTCGACAATGAGGTGGCGCAGGCGCGCGTCGCCGTCATGCAGGCGGCACTCGACGTGCTGAGCCGCAAGACCTCGGCCGCGGCGGCTGTCGTGCGCGAGCAGTACGAGGCTCAGCGTGTCGTTGCGGAAAACCCGGAGGACGCTCAAGCCGCGACCGAATACGACCGGCTGCGCCTCTACGCCATCAACCGCCAGCGCGACACGCTGGAGGAATTGCGCAGCAACGGCACGATCGGCGACGAGGCCTATCACCGGCTGGAAGAAGAGATCGACTGGGCAGAACTGGCCGCGTCGCCTGCGGGCCGGTTCCAGCCGCTGACGACCTATTAGGACGGCTCATCGTCAGACCTCAGCCGCCGGTGTCCCTAAGGCGCCTCGCGGCGTTTTCCAGCGTGCGGAGGATACCGGAGCGGTCCGGAATCGGTGCATGATCGCGCAGCAGCGTCGGGGGGGAGGGCTTCTGGCACAAGCCGGTTCCATTCTCCTGCACATTGCAAGCAATCCACTGAGCCGCTACTGCCATCAC
Source organism: Mesorhizobium sp. CNPSo 4671 (assembly GCF_057784245.1). NCBI lineage: Bacteria > Pseudomonadati > Pseudomonadota > Alphaproteobacteria > Hyphomicrobiales > Phyllobacteriaceae > Mesorhizobium > Mesorhizobium sp. CNPSo 4671. The sequence goes on from NZ_JBWLUW010000011.1 coordinate 155,252, forward strand.
CAAAGGTGAGCCGGGTAAGCAATGAAGCTGGTCAGCTACAACATCCAGTACGGGTTCGGCAGCGACGGCCGCTACGATCTTTCGCGCGCCGCGCGGATCGTCGACGGCGCCGACATCATTGCCCTGCAGGAGGTCGAGCGGCACTGGGAGCGCAGCAATTTCGACGACCAGCCGGAACTGCTGTCGCGCCTGCTGCCCTGGTATCACTGGGTCTACGGGCCGGCCTTCGACATGGATGCCAGCGAGCGGCGGGACGGCCGCCTGGTCAGCCGGCGCCGGCAGTTCGGCACCATGGTGCTGTCGAAGCTGCCGATCGTCTGGTCACGGCTGCACGCACTGCCGATGCGCCGGACGCTCAGGCCACTCAACACCCGCAATGCCGCACTCGAATGCATGATCCGCACGCCGGCCGGCCCGGTGCGGGTGTTTTCGCTGCATCTCGCCCATATCGCCGCCGAGGAGCGGCTGGAGCAGATCGACTATCTGCTGGCCGAACATCGCCGCGCGCCGTCCGAGGGCGGGCCATGGAGCGGCACTGACGACGAGCCTTCGCGCAACTGGACCAGCGGCGAAGCCGAGCCGGAAAATCCGCTGGCGGCGATCTGGATGGGCGATTTCAACATGGAGCCGGGCAGCGCCGAATATCGCCGCATCGTCGGCAACACGCCCTATCATCGCGGCGCCGCCTATCTCGACGGCTTTGTCGATGCCGCCGCAGTCGCGATCGAACCGGCGGGTGATTTCCACACCCATGAGAAAATCATCGACGGTAGGCTGGCAAAGCGCCGGCTCGACCATTGTTTCGTCGGCGGGGTGTTCGCCGGGCGGGTGCAGTCGGTGGCATCCGACATAGGCGAGGTGGCGTCCGACCATTTCCCTGTCCGGATCGACATCGATCTCGAAACGCCACTCGGCTCGGGAGGTCGATAAGGCCGAAATGACGCTTTTCGTCTTCTTCGCGGTGCTTGCCGCCGCCGCCATGCACGCGATCTGGAACGCGCTGGTCAAAGTCCATCTCGACCGCTTCCTGTCGATCACGCTGATGACGCTCGGCATGGGCGCGGCCGCACTGGTGGTGCTGCCCTTTGTCGAATTCCCGAAGGCCCAGGTGTGGCCCTACATCATCGCCTCCGTCATTTTCCACATGGGTTACCGCACCTTCCTGATCGGCGCCTACCAGGCCGGCGATTTTGCCCAGACCTATCCGCTGGCGCGGGGCACGGCGCCGTTGCTGGCCGCGATTGGCGGCATGTTCGTTGTCGCTGAGGTGCCGGCGCCGCTTGCCATTGTCGGCATCCTGCTGTTGTCGGCCGGCACGCTGGTGATGTCGTTTCGCGGCGGCGCGCATCTGGAAAAGCTCAACCTGCGCGCCGTCGGCTTTGCTTTCGGTACGTCGGTCTTCATCGCCAGCTATACGCTGTCCGACGGCAGCGGCGCACGGCTGGCGGCGACCGCGCAGAGCTATGCCGCCTGGCTGTTCATCTGCGATGCCTTTGGCGCGCTGGTGCTGTGCCTCATCTTCCGCGGGCCCAAGGCGCTTCCGGTTCTGGCGCGCGACTGGAAGGCCGGGCTGTTCACCGGCGTGCTCAGCGGCGCGGCTTACTGGATCGTGATGTGGGCGATGACCAAGGCGCCGATCGCCTCGGTGGCGTCGCTGCGCGAGACCTCGATCCTGTTTGCCATGCTGATCTCGGTCTACGCGCTCGGCGAGAAGATGACGGGCTGGCGCGGCGCCGCCGCGCTCAGCATCGTTGCTGGAGTTATTGCGCTCCGGATGGGTTAGCCCTGCTCCAGAATCGTCATCACCTGGCCGCGCCGTTCCGGACTGAAGCGGATGACGACGATGATGCAGACCGCGACCACGCCGGCGAAAAGCGCCAGCGCATAGCCGTAGCTGCCTCCGGCGGCTTCAGCGATGCCTGCCTGGTAGGGACCGCCATAGGACGCGGCGAGATTGCCGGCCTGATAGATGAAGCCGGGCAAGGTGGCGCGCACCGCGCCGGGCGACAGTTCGTTGAGATGCACTGGGATGACGCCCCAGGCGCCCTGGACCGCGATCTGCATGACGAAGGCGCCGATGGCGAGCATGAAGGGCGTCGAGCTGTAGGCCCACAGCGGAATAGCCGGCAGAGCGATCAGGCAGGCGAGGGTAATGGCGTTGATCCGGCCGATCTTCTCGGACAGCGCGCCGAATGTCAGGCCGCCGACAATGGCGCCGAGATTGGCCACGATGGTGATCCAGCTCACTGTGTGCGGATCGAAGCCGTGCTGCTTCTTCAGGAAGGTCGGGTAGAGGTCCTGCGTGCCATGGCTGAAGAAGTTGAAGAACATCATCAGCACGACGGCATAGAGCGCCACGCCCCAGTGCTTCTGCAGCGTTTCCAGCAGCCCCGGCCTAACGGATTTCTGCGCTTCGACGAAGGCGGGCGATTCCGGCACGTGCGAGCGGATGAAGAGCACGATCAGCGCCGGCACGAAGGAGAGCAGGAACATAGCGCGCCAGCCGATGGTGTAGCCGCCGATCGTCTGCTGGTAGAGCAGGCCATAGACCACCGCCGCCAGGAGGTAGCCTGCCGGATAGCCGCATTGCAGGATGCCCGAGACCATGCCGCGGGCGCTTGGCGGGATGGATTCCATGGCGAGCGAACTGCCGAGCCCCCATTCGCCACCCATGGCGATGCCGAACAGCGCGCGCAGGGCCAGAAAGATGCCGAGATTGGGCGAGAAGGCGGCGAGCGCGCCGATCACCGAATAGCTGACGATGTTGAGCATCAGGATGGGCTTGCGCCCATATTTGTCGGCGAGCATGCCAAAGAAAAACGCGCCGATGAAGCGCGTCGCCAAGGTCAGGAACAGTGCCTTTGAGACTGCCGGGACATCGGTGTGGAATTCACTCGCAATATCGGTGAGCAGGAACGTCAAAAGGAAGAAATCAAAAGCGTCGAGCGTCCAGCCCAGGAACGAGGCCAGAACGGTTTTCTTCTGCTCGGCAGTGAGATTCAAGGCGTCCTCCTTTGGTGCCCCCAAAGGAACGATATGTCGCCCTGCTTGCAAAAGAGAACAGCGATCAGCCGGCTTTCGAAGAACCGGCGGTCACTTTTTCGTAAGATCGAGATCGATGACCATCAATCCGTCGGTGCCGTCCTCAAGTGCGGCAACCAGCCTTGCGCCGGCGCGCTGGTGAGCTTCATGCACGAGATAGGCGTCGCGTGCCGCGATATCGCGGAAATCGATGGTGAAGCCATGGCTGAAGCCGCGCGCGAAAGGCTCCGGGCTGACATTGGCGCTGAAGTGGACGGTGTCCATGCCGTCGATAACTGAGCGCAGCGCTTCCAGGTCGGCATGGATCGCCGCACGCTCGCCCTCGGGGACATCGCCGCGAAACCGGACGAAGACACAGTGCCTGATCATCTTCTCTTCCCTTATCTCCTTTGTTTCAGAGCAATTCCGAACGGAAAACCGTCTCACACTTTTCCTGGAATTGCTCTAAGCAGCCCGGTTGCCGGAAAACACCGCCGGCGGCAGTGGTTCGCGGCCGAGGATCAGGTCGGCGCCTTTTTCGCCAACCATGATGGTCGGGGCATTGGTGTTGGAGGAGGGGACGCGCGGCATGACCGAGGCGTCGCAAACGCGCAGACCTTCGATGCCGCGCAGCCGCAAATCCGGCGTCACCACGGCCATTTCGTCATGGCCCATGCGGCAGGTGCCGACGGGATGATGGTCGGTCTTTGCCGTGCGGCAGGCGTAGTCGAACAGTTCGTCGTCGGTCGCCAGAGATGGACCAGGCAGGACTTCGCGCAGCACGTAAGGGGTAAGCGCCTTCTGCCGCATGATCTCGCGCGCCAGCCGCAGGCCCTTGATCGACATGGCGCGGTCATAGGGATCGGACCAGTAGTTGGGATCGATCAGCGGGTGGTCGGCCGGGTCGGCGCTCTTCAGCCGCACCGTGCCGCGCGAGCGCGGTCGCAGGAAGGCCGAGTTCAAAGTGACGCCGGGATTGTTCAGCTTCTCGACGCCGGCCTCGATGCCGGAGCCCAGGCCGAGATGGAACTGGATGTCAGGCGAGGCGGCCGTCGGGTCGGCGTACCAGAAGCCGCCGGTCTCGAACAGGCTGGAGGCGACCGGCCCCTTCTTCAGTAGCAGATATTGCAGGCCGGCCCAGGCCGTGCGGTGCAGCTTGGCGTAATTGTCGTAAGTGTGGTCGCCGGTGCATTCGGCGATGACGAACAGATCGAGATGATCCTGCATGTTGGAGCCGACGCCGGGCAGGTCGTGCACCGGGGTGACGCCCACCGTCTTCAAGTGGTCGGCGGGGCCGATGCCGGACTGCATCAACAGTTTTGGCGAGCCGATGGCGCCGGACGAGACGATCACCTCGCGCTCCGCGCGCAGGATTTTCTTCTCGCCGCCGGGCCTGTCAACGACCTCAACGCCGGTCGCGCGGCCTTTCTCGACGACGACGCGGGTCACCAGCACGTCGGTTCTGACGGTGAGGTTCTTGCGCGCGCGTATCGGCTTCAAATAGGCGACCGAAGCAGACGAGCGCCGTGCGTCCTTCTGCGTCAGCTGATAATAGCCGACGCCTTCTTGGGCAGCGCCGTTGAAGTCCGGATTGAAAGGGATGCCCATCTCCTGGCCGGCGCGGAAATAGGCCTCGCAGATCGGCAGCGGCGAGATCGGGTTCGACACGCCGAGCGGGCCCTGGTCGCCATGAAAGTCGTTGGCGTAGCGCTGGTTGTTCTCTGCGCGTTTGAAATAGGGCAGCACGTCACGGTAACCCCAGCCGGCGAGGCCCTCTTCCTTCTCCCAGGCGTCGTAGTCGCGGGCGTTGCCGCGCGTGTAGATCTGGGCGTTGATGGAGGAGCCGCCGCCGACCACCTTGGCCTGCGTGTACCAGAAGACGCGGTCCTTCATGTTTTTCTGCGGCACGGTCGACCAGCCCCAGGACGCGATGCCCTTGGTCATCTTGGCGAAGCCGGCGGGCATATGGATGTAGGGATGCCAGTCCTTGCCGCCGGCCTCCAGCAGCAGCACTGAATTCGAGGGATCCTCGCTCAGCCGGTTGGCCAGAACACAGCCGGCAGGACCGGCGCCCACGATGATGTAGTCGGTCATTGTCTCATCCACTTACAGCCGCGGCACGGAGAGCGCGCCGTCGACATTGATGATCGAGCCTGTCGAAAAGCCGAGCTTGCCGGCGGCCAGCGTCGCCACCACCGCGCCGATGTCGGATGCTTCGCCCCAGCGTTTGGCCGGCACCAGTCCGCTGTCGATCAAGGCATCGTATTTGGCGGTCACGCCTGCCGTCATATCGGTGCGAATGATGCCTGGCCGGACTTCGAACACGCCGATGTTTTCAGGGGCGAGGCGCAGCGCCAGGTTCTTCACCCACATGGAAAGCCCGGCCTTCGAGATGCAATATTCGGAGCGTTCCGGCGAGGCCATTTCGGCGCTCACCGAGGTGATGGTGATGATCGATTTTGGGTGATCGCCAGGGGCCGCAAGCATCGCCTTGGCGACGGCCTGGCTCAGGAAGACCGTGCCGCGCAGGTTGATGTTCAGCGCGCGGTCGAAATTTTCCGGCTTCAGCTCCAGAAGGTCGCCGCGCACGACGGCGCCGACGCCGGCATTGTTGACGAGGCAGTCGATGCGGCCGAAGGCGCGCATGGTGGCATCGACGGGTGCGGCGTGGCTGTGGAGATTGGCGATGTCACAGCTGACATAAGCGAATTTCGCGCCACGCGCTGTGATTTTCTCGGCGAGCCCGTCAGGCGCCTGTTCGGCAAGGTCGGCGACCAGAATGTCGAAGCCGGCATCGGCCAGCGCCTCGGTGCAAGCCAGCCCAATGCCGCGCGCGCCGCCGGTGACGATGGCCGCGGGGCGGGTCATGCGGCCAACTCTGTCTTGCGGATATGATCAGCGACGCGCAGCGCCTGCGCGGCGATCGACAGCGCGGGATTCACGGCGGCTGAGTTCGGCAAGAAACTACCGTCGACGACGAACAGGTTCTGGTGGTCGAACGACCGGCAGAACGGATCGAGCGGGGAGGTTGCCGGATCGTCGCCCATTTTCACCGTGCCGCATTGGTGCGATGGCGTGCGCTTGTCGAAGGGGCGCGACAGCACGATGGGATAACCGCAGGCGCGGAAGTTCTCGCGCATCACCTTGGTCAGCCCGTCAAGCGATTGCATGTTGGAACGGCGCCACTGCATGACGATGTCCTTGCCGTCGACCATGATGCGGCTTTCGGGATCGGGCAGGTCCTCGCACATCAGGTACCAGTCGACGGCGTGGCCGGCCATGTAATCCAGCACGAATTTCGGCATCGTCTTCACATTGGCCTTGAGCATGTTGCCGTCGATCTTGCCGAGCAGTTGGACGTTGCCGAGCGGTTTGCCGCCCTTGCCGTCGGAGAGATAATAGTCGTTCAGCATCAGCGTTTTCTGGTAGACGGCATCGTTGCGGCGGCGCGGATCGATGGCCAGCATGGCGCTGGAATTGTGGTTCATGAAATTGCGGCCGACCTGGTCGGAGCGGTTGGCGAGACCCTTGCCATCCGATGAGGGCGAGCGCAGGAGGATGACGGCGGAATTGACCGCGCCGGCCGACAGGATGACCAGTTTTGGCGTGACTTTCTTCGCCTCGCCATTCTGGCGGTAGTGGATCGCGACGATGCTTTTGCCATAGGGCGCCGCCTCGAGATACTCGACGTAGCAGCCGGTCTCGAGCCGGATGTTGGTGTCCCTGAGCGCTGCCGCCAGTGGTGCTGTCTGGGCGTCCATCTTGCCCTGGCCGGTGTTGGGGAAAGCGTCCCAGCCGGTACGGCCTTCCCTGAGCCAGGTGTCGATGTCGACGCCGAGCGGCAGTGAGGCCGGATGCAGGCCAAGCCCCTTGAGTTCGGCGCGGGCTCGCGCGATCGGCGCCTCGTCAGGCACCGGCTTGAAGGCGTAGGGGATCGAATGGAACGGTTCGGTCGGATCTTCGCCCAGCGCGCCGCGCACACGAAACAGCTGCTCGGCCCTGGAATACCAGGGCTCGAACTCTTCGTAGGGAAACGGCCAGGCGGGCGAGACGCCACCAAAGTGCTCCATGGCCGAAAAATCTTCCTTGCGGTAGCGGATCAGCACCGCGCCGTAGAATTTCGAATTGCCGCCGACATAGTAGTAGTTGCCGGGGTTGAAGGCAGCGCCGCCGGCCTCGCGCCACATCTCCTTTGGCCGGTAGTGGCCGTCGACGAAGATCGAGCGCGTGTCGCGGGCATGCGGGGTTGCCGGCAAGGGTTCGCCACGCTCCAGCATCAGGATCGAGGCGCCGCTGCCGGCCAGACCGGAGGCGATCGTGGCGCCGCCAATGCCGGAGCCGATGATGACGATGTCCGGATTTGTCATAGCCTAAATCGCGTCCTGACGCGCTTTAGGTTTTTGTTTTGATGCATGTCGTTGCCCCAAAACCGGATCCACATTTGGGCGACATACATTAGCGAATGCGGTTCTCGGTCGCCGGATCGAAGAACACCGCCTTGGTCAGGTTGAAGGCGAGCGGCGTCACCGTGCCCGGCTGGATGTTGGCGTCGGCGCGCAGCCGCGCCACCACGCCCTTGCCGCCCAAATTGGTGACAGCGAACGTATCGGAACCGGCCGGCTCGACGACCTCGATGTGCAGGTCGGCGGTGGCAATGTTCGAGGCATTGCGCTCGGCGCCCTCCGGGTCGGTCAGCGCTTCCGGCCGCACGCCGAAGATGATCGGCTTGCCCTGGAATGCCGACAGGCCCGCCGGCGCGTTGGCCATCGGCAGCGTGATCGGCTCGCGCGCCTCGCGCTGCAGCACGACCGACAGCGCATTGCCCGATGTGGCGATGGTCGCCGGGATCAGGTTCATGGCCGGCGAACCCATGAAGTCGGCGACGAACAAATTGGTGGGGTTGTTGTAGATTTCGGCCGGGGTGCCGAACTGCTGCACCTCGCCGTCGCGCATGACGGCGATCTTGGTGGCCAGCGTCATCGCCTCGATCTGGTCGTGGGTGACGTAGACGATGGTTGTGCCGGTCGTGGCGTGCAGGCGCTTGATCTCGATGCGCATGTCGACGCGCAGCTTGGCGTCCAGGTTGGAGAGGGGCTCGTCGAACAGGAACAGCTTGGGGTCGCGCACCAGCGCCCGGCCCATGGCGACGCGCTGGCGCTGGCCGCCCGAGAGCTGGCTCGGCTTGCGCTGCAGGAGGTGGCCGATCTGCAGGACCTTGGCCACCTTGTCGATCGCCTTCTGGCGCTCGTCGGCCGGCACGCCGCGCATCTCCATGCCGAAGGAGATGTTCCCGGCCACCGTCATGTTGGGGTAGAGCGCGTAGCTCTGGAACACCATGGCGATGTCGCGCTTGGACGGATGCAGATCGTTGATGGCGCGGCCGTCGACGCGGATCTCGCCCTCGGTGATCTGCTCCAGGCCGGCGATGGTGTTGAGCAGTGTGGACTTGCCGCAGCCGGACGGGCCGACCAGCACCAGGAAGCCGCCCTTTTCGAGCTCGACATCGATGCCCTTCAGGATCTCAACATTCCCGAAGCGCTTCTTCAGCCCGTCAATTTCCAGAAAAGCCATGGTCGTTCCTTCTGAATTGGTCAGCCCTTGACCGCGCCCGCCATCAGCCCGCGCACGAAATAGCGGCCGGCGACGACATAGACGATCAGGGTGGGCAGGGCCGCGATCATCGCGGCCGCCATGTTGACGTTGTATTCGACGACGCCGGTCGAGGTGTTGACGACATTGTTCAGCGCTACCGTCATCGGCATCGCGTCGCCGGTGCCGGCATAGGCGGAGGCGAACAGGAAGTCGTTCCAGATGTTGGTGAACTGGTAGATGACGGTGACGACGAAGATCGGCATCGAGTTCGGCAGCATGATGCGGCGGAAGATCTGGAAGAAAGAGGCGCCATCGACCTGGGCGGCCTTGATCAATTCGGTCGGGAAGGCCTCGTAATAGTTGCGGAAGAACAGCGTGGTGAAGCCGATGCCGTAGACGACGTGGACGAAGACGAGATTGACCGTCGAATTGCCGAGGCCGAAGCTCGTGCCGACCGAATTCTGCAGCGTCACGCCGAAGCGACCGACGCTGCCGAGGATGGTTGCCATCGGCAGCAGCACCGATTGGAACGGGATGAAGCAGGCGAACAGCATCAGCCCGAAGACCAGGGTTGCGCCGCGAAAGCGCCATTTGGTCAGCACGTAGCCGTTGAGAGCGCCGAGCATGGTCGAGATCAGCACGGCCGGAACCACCATCTTGATGGAGTTCCAGAAATAACCCTTGATGCCGGCGCAGGTGAGGCCGACGCAGGTCTCGCCCCAGGCCTTCAGCCACGGGTCGAAGGTCGGCGCCTTGGGCAATGCCAGCATGTTGCCGTTCTGGATCTCGTCCATAGTCTTGAACGAGGTGACCAGCATGACGAAGAGCGGCATCAGGTAGAACAGCGCAAACAGCGCCAAAAGCCCATAGATGACGATGCGGTTGATGGTCTTGGTGCTCACGCCGCCAGAGGCCTGGCGGGCAGGGGTGGCGACAGCGCTCATCGCGGCTTCTCCCGCAGTTCCGAATAGAGATAGGGCACGATGATGGCGACGATGGTCATCAGCATGATCACCGCACTGGCCGAGCCGACGGCCATCTCGTTGCGCTTGAACGTGTACTCATACATGAAGTTGGACGGCAGCCAGGCCGAGCCGCCGGGGCCGCCTGATGTCAGCGCCACCACAAGGTCATAGGACTTGATGGCGAGGTGCGCGAGCACGATGAAGGCAGACAGGAAGATTGGCCGCAGCAGCGGAATGACGATGCGGCGGTAGAGCTGGAAGGTGGTGGCGCCATCGATCTGCGCCGCCTTCATGATCTCGCCGTCAATGCCGCGCAGGCCGGCCAGGAACATCGCCATGATAAAGCCGGAGGCCTGCCAGACGCCGGCGATGACCACCGTGTAGATGACGAAATCCTTGTTCTTGATCCAGTCGAAATGGAAGCTCGTCCAGCCCCATTGATGCAGTGTCTGCTCAAGGCCGAGGCCGGGATCGAGGAACCATTTCCAGGCGACGCCGGTGACGATGAAGGACAGCGCCATCGGGTAGAGGTAGATCGGCCGCAGCACGCCTTCGCCCCGGATCTTCTGGTCGAGCAGGATGGCCAGGAACAGGCCGAGCGCCAGGCAGATCAGGATGTAGAGAAAGCCGAAAATGCCCATATTGGTGATCGACGTGTACCAGCTCGATGGCGGGTCGGTGTCGAAGGTCCAGCCCCACAGCCGCTGATAGGCGCGCGAGCCGGTGATGACATAGGACGGGAAGGTCTTGGAATTGGTGAAGGACAGATAGATCGTCCATAGAATGAAGCCGTAGACGAAGACGATGGTGATGGCGAAGCTCGGTGCCAGCACGATCTTCGGCAAGGCGTCCTGCAGGCGCGAGCGCACAGAGGGGCGCGACCGCTCCGGCGTCAGCTTGATCTGGCTTGTTGCTACCGTGCTCATGAGCTCCTCCCGCTTCGGGTCGTCCGTGCTCTGCCGTCAGGCAGCAAGGCGGCCCGTGCATACGGGTCTTTGGTCGGCATGGTGTCGAGCCGGCCAATCGTGGGGTGAAACCTTCCCCGCCGAAGCGGGGAAGGTGTCTTCAGGTGTTGCGCTTACTTGGCGTCGTCGATCGCCTTGACCAGTTCGGTCACAGCCTCGTCCGAGGTCTTGATCTGACCATGGACGAACTTCGAAACGACGTCCTTGTAGGCATTGGCGACCGCCGGAGGCGCGCCATAGCCCTGGGCCAGCGAGCCGAACAGCGTGCCGCCGTCATTGGCTGCCTTCAGGTCGGCGATGCCCTTCTTGCCGCAAGCGTCGAAGTCGGTGTCCGGAACGTCGGTACGGGCCGGAACCGAACCCTTGACGACGTTGAAGGCCGACTGGAAGCTCTTCGACAGTGTGGCGGTGGCCAGCGCGACCTGGGCGGCCTTGCGGTCGTCCGGAACGTTGAACATGCCGAACATGTCGGAGTTGTAGATCACGGAGCCGTCGGTGCCCGGGAAGCGATAGCACAGGAAGTCCGTGCCCGGGGTCTTCTTGGCGGCATGGAACTCGCCCTTGGCCCAGTCACCCATGACCTGCACCAGGGCATCGCCCTTGATGACCATGGCGGTGGCAAGGTTCCAGTCGCGGCCCGAGAAGTTCGGGTCGACATAGGTGACGAGCTTGGCCAAATTGTCGAACGACTTCTTCATCGTGTCGGATTTAAGCGAAGCGTCGTCGAGGTCGTTGAAGGCCTTCTTGTAGAACTCAGGTCCGCCGGTCGACAGCACGACCGAGTCGAACATGGTGGCTTCCTGCCAGTTCTGGCCGCCGAGAGCGAGCGGGATCACGCCCGCCGCCTTGGCCTTGTCGAGCAGGGCAATGAAGTCGTCGAAGGTCTTCGGCTCGGTGCCGCCGATCTTGTCCATGACGGCCTTGTTGATCCACAGCCAGTTAACCGAGTGGACGTTGACCGGAGCGGCAACCCACTTGCCTTCATAGACCGAGAACTTCTGCAGGGCCGCCGGAACCGACTTGTCCCAGCCTTCCTTCTTCGCCGTTTCGGTCAGGTCGCCCATGACGCCGGCCGCGGCATAGTCGAGCACGGTGTAGCCGAGCATCTGCGAGGCGGTCGGATAGTTGCCGGCCGCGACCATCGCCTTCAGCGCGGTCATGGCAGCGTCGCCGCCACCGCCGGCCACCGGCACGTCCTTCCAGGCATAGCCTTCCTTGGCCAGATCGCCCTTCAGCACGTTGAGAGCAGCCGCTTCGCCGCCCGACGTCCACCAATGCAACATCTGCACTTCCTTGACGTCCGCGGCATGCGCCGAGAACGCAAAGCTCGTCGCAAGAGCCGTTCCGATAAGCAATTTGCGCAACATGTACTTCCTCCCTTGTTGCATTACACGACCGGTGGAAGCCCACCGGGTTCTTCCAAACTCAGCCGACCCACCATCCGGTGCGCTGGCCGCGATGAAACTGGATTGTCTTTTCCTCGGTATAATCCTCGACGGCGCGTTTGCCGAGTTCGCGTCCGAGACCGGACTGCTTGTAGCCTCCGAAAGGCAGCTCGGGATAACCTTCCATGAATGTGTTCACCCAAACCGTCCCAGAACGCACCCCACGCGCCACCGACATGCAAGTGTCGATGCTGGCGCTCCACACGCCCGCAGACAGACCATAGGGCGTGTTGTTGGCGATGTGCAACGCCTTTTCAATCGTTTCAAAAGTCAGCACGGAGAGCACCGGTCCGAACACTTCCTCACGCGCAATCGCCATGTTCTCAGTGACGTCGCGTAAGATGGTCGGGTCGAGATATTGGCCGGCATTGGAGGCCAGCTGCTTGCCGCCGCTATAGACGTTGCTGCCTTGGCCTGCCGCTGCCGCAACGTAATCCGTTACCTTGGCCAGATGGTCGGACGAGATCATCGCGCCGACCTTGGTTCGATCATCCAGTGGATCTCCCACCGTTACTCTCGACGTAAGTGCCTTCACAGCGGCAAGAAAATCGTCGGCGATCGCCTCGTGCACGATCAGCCGGCTGCCGGCATTGCAGCATTCGCCGGCATTGAAGAAGCCGCCGAACACCGCCGCGTCGGCGGCGGCCTCGAGGTCGGCATCCGGGAAGACGATCTGGCCGTTCTTGCCGCCGAGTTCCATCGAGACCTTCTTCAGCGACTGGGCGGCGGACGCCATGGTCATCTTGCCGACGCGGGTGGAGCCGGTGAAGGAAACCATCTCAACCAGGGGATGGCTGACCATCGGGGCGCCGACATCGGCACCAAGACCGGCGAGAATGTTGACGACGCCGGCGGGCAGGCCGGCCTCGATCAGGATGTCGCCGAGCACGAAGGTCGAGGCCGAGGTCATTTCGCTGGGCTTGACCACCGCCGTGCAGCCGGCGGCGAGCGCGAAAGGCAGTTTCTGGCTGACGATGAGGAACGGGAAATTCCATGGTGTGATGATCGAGACGACGCCGATCGGTTCGCGCACGACAACGCCCAGCATGGCGTCGCCGAGATTGGCGTAGCTCTCGCCATGCAGTGTGCGGGCGAGCGAGGCGGCATAGCGCCAGATGTCGACGGCGCCGCCGATCTCGCCGCGCGCCTGGGCGATCGGCTTGCCGGATTCCAGCGCGTCGAGCCGGGCGATGTCTTCGAGCCGCGCCTCGATCAGGTCGGCCGCCTTGAAGAGGATCGCGGCGCGTTCGGCGGCCTTCATGCGCGGCCAGGGGCCGGTCTCGAACGCTTTGTGGGCGGCCTGCACGGCCGCTTCCACCTCGGCCTCGCCGGCCTGCGCATAATGCGAAACGGTGAAGCCATGGCCGGGGCTTTTGCGCTCCAGCGTGCGGCCGTCGCGGGCATCGACATGCTTGCCGTCGATCAGCAGCCGATAGGCTTTCGGCGCGGCTGACGCCTCGGCGGGCATGGCGATGTTGAGAGGTGCGTTCATCAGGACTGTTTTCTCTAGCTTCTTGAAAATGCGGGCTTCTGCTTGGTCTTGAAGGCGCTCACGCCAGCCTTGAGGTCGCCGGTGAGCGCGATGAAGCCGCTGGCCAGCGCTTCGGTCGCGGCGGCACTTTCCTCGCCTTCGGCCACCGCGATCATCAGCTTGGCGGCTTCCGTTGCCAGCGGACCGCGTTCGGCGATCTTTTCGGCCCAGCTTCTGGCTTCGGCCAAGCCACCGCCGGTCTCAGCCACCCGGTCGACCACGCCCAGGGCCAGCGCTTCGGGAGCGAGAAGCATCTCGCCACCCACCGCCATGCGCCGCACGGTTTGCGCGCCAAAACGGCGCACCGCGCGCTGCGTGCCGGACCAGCCGGGCACGACGCCAATCGAGGTTTCGGGGAAGCCCATTTTTACATGCGCCTCGGCGACGCGAAAATCGCAGGCGGCCGCCAGTTCCAGCCCGCCGCCCAGCGCATGGCCGGACAGAACGGCGATCGTCGGTTGCCGCAACCGCGCCAGCCGGTCGAAGACACGATGGCCGTAGCGCACCCATTGCACCTGGAAATCGGCGGCGCTCATCGCGCCCCAGGCCTCGACATCGCCGCCGGCACAAAAGCCCTTGCCCTCGCCGCGGATCAGTACGACGCGGACGCCTTCGGCGAATTCCGCTTCGTCGAGCGCGGCTTCGAGAGCGCGCAGCATCGGGATGTCGAGCGCGTTGAACTTTTCCGGCCGGTGCAAGGTGACGATGCCGATGGCGCCATCCCTTTCGAAGGTGACGAGGCGCTCAGCCATGCGCGCCTCCGAGCGAGGCGCCGCCATTGAGCGACAGGCCGATCGGCCGGTCCTGGTAGAGTGCTGCCGGCGTCACCTTCAGGTCGTTGGCGACACCGAGCGGCATCTCGGCCTGCGCCAGCACATCGCGCTCGAGGTCGATGCCCGGCGCCAGTTCCGTCACCATCAGCCCATCAGGCGTCAGCTTCATGACGCAGCGCTCGGTGACATAGGTGATGTCTTGCCCCTGCGCGACCGCGCGCTTGCCGGAGAAGGAGATGTGCTCGACCTCGTTGACCACCTTCTTGACCTTGCCCTCCTGGTCGATGCGGATGCCGCCATCGGCCAGCGACAGCTTGGCGCCGGCATTGAAGAAGCCGGAGAAGACGATTTTCTTTGCCCGCGCGGTGATGTCGACAAAGCCGCCGGCGCCGGCGGTGACATGCGGCCGCGCCGACAGTTTCGAGACGTTGACGGAGCCGTGGCGGTCGATCTGCAGGAAGGACAGCAGCGAGGCGTCGAAACCACCGGCCTGGAAATAGATGAATTGGTGCGGCGAGGGCATGAAGGCGTCGGCGTTCGACGAGCAGCCGAACTTGAAGTCGAGCAGCGGCACGCCACCGACCGCGCCTTGTTCGATCACCCAGGTGACCTTGCCGTGCTGGCCTTCTTCCAGAAGGATGCGCGGCACATTGGCCGAGATGCCGAAGCCGATGTTGACGGCCATGCCGTCGCGCAGTTCCATGGCAACGCGGCGCGCGATGACCTTCTGCACGTTCATCTCGGCATTGCGGAAGGTCGACAACGGCCGGAAAATCTCGCCCGAGATGGCCGGATCGTAAGGCGTCAGCGTCGTCTGCAACTGATCGGGAGCAACGACGATGTGATCGACCAGCACGCCCGGCACGCGCACATCATGCGGTTTCAGCGTGCCGTTTTCGACGACGCGCTTGACCTGCGCGATGACCACGCCGCCATTGTTGCGGGCGGCGAGAGCCTGTTCGAGGCCGCCGAGATAGGCGCCCTCATGCTCATAGGTGAGGTTACCGCGCTCGTCAGCGGTGGTGGCGCGGATGATCGAGATGTTTGGCACGATCGAGCGGAAATAGAGCCATTCCTCGCCGTCGAACTGCTGCACCGAGACGATTGGTTCGCTGGCGGCGGCGTTCATGGCGCAGCCCTGATGGCGCGGATCGGCAAACGTGTCGAGACCGACCTTGGTCAGCACGCCCGGTCGCTTGGCGGCGGCCTCGCGATGCATGTCGAACAGGATTCCGGACGGCACATTGTAAGCGGCGACCGAATTGTCGCCGATCATCTTCCAGATCTGCGGCGGTTCGGACGAGGAGGGACCGGACGGATAGGAGCCGCACAGCGTGCGCTTCAGCAGGCCGGGCTTCGCCAAATGGTCGATGCCCTTGATGCCATACATGTCGCCGGCGGCGATCGGGTGCAGCGTGGTGATGTTCTTCGGATGACCTTCCGTATCGAAGCGTTCACCGATGGCGGCCAGCACCGCGTCCGGGCAGCCAAGGCCGCTCGATGAGGACACGGAAACGACCACGCCATCCCTGATCAGGCTGGCTGCCTGTGCTGCGGAAACGACCTTGCTCAATTCATGCTCCCGAGTTTCGGGTCTATCTTGACGGCCTTGCCGGAACTGGCCGATTGAAGCGCCGCCTCGGCTGAGGCCAACGACCAGATGCCATCCTCTCCGGTGGCGGCAGGCTGGCCGACACCATGGATCGCGGCATGGAACTGACGCACGGATCTGACGTAGAGATCCTCGCGGTCGAAGCTCAATTGCTCTTCACCGCCGGCCGTGCGCAACAGCACCGAGCCGTCCGGCTTCTGGGTCATCACATTGCTGGCGATCAGCGAGCCTTCCGAACCATGCACTTCGAAGCCGGTGCCGGCGAATTTGGTGGTGAAGCCCTCATGCGACTGGGCGATAAGGCCCGATTTGAAGCGCCAGATGCACATGGCACCGTCTTCCAACCCACCGCCGGCCATGCCGGCGGCCTGCGTGAAGGCCGAGACCTCGACCGGGTCGTCGCCAAGCACGAAGCGCAGCGTGTCGGCATCGTGCACGGTGATGTCGAGCACGACGCCGCCGCCTGCTTCGGGCTTGGTGATGCGCCAGCCCTGCAGATTCTCCGGCAGATAGACGGAATGGAAGACGCGCGCGGCGATCGGCTTGCCGATGCGCCCCGCTGCGATCGCCTCACGCATGGCGCGATGGGCGCCGGCATTGCGCAGATGATGGTTGGTGCCGAGCACGATGCCGGCGGTCT
Organism: Mesorhizobium sp. CNPSo 4671; assembly: GCF_057784245.1. Taxonomy (NCBI): domain Bacteria; kingdom Pseudomonadati; phylum Pseudomonadota; class Alphaproteobacteria; order Hyphomicrobiales; family Phyllobacteriaceae; genus Mesorhizobium; species Mesorhizobium sp. CNPSo 4671. The sequence continues at coordinate 171,796 of NZ_JBWLUW010000011.1, forward strand.
TGGCCGAACTGACCATCCTGCGTGCATCGGCGCTGGTCAGCGCCAGGGGCTTCTCGCACAGCACATGCTTGCCTGCCTTGATCGCCGCGAGCGCCTGCTCGAGATGCAGTTCGTTGGTGGTCGAGATGTAGACGGCGTCGATATCCTCGCCAAGGAGCTCGTCAAGCGTCGAGACCGCAAGCGGAATGTTGTTTTCCACGGCATATGCCTGGGCCCGCTCCGGGCTGGAACTCATCACCGCCGCGATCTTGCCATCGGCCTGCGCGCGGACGGCATTGATCATGAATTGCCTGGCGATCGTGCTGGCGCCAATCAGCCCCCATTTGACACTCAGGACACTCACGCGGCGCCTCCCGCTCCGGCAGGCCTGTTTCGCGTGCGGCGATCCGGACCGCAGCTTTCCCTGACCACGAGATTGACCGCTCCGATGTGGTCTTCGGCCCGCGTGGTGCGCGACTGGATCATCTTCAGCATGACATGGGCGGCGCGTTCGCCGAGTCCCGCGGAGTCCACGGCGACGCTGGTCAAAGCCGGCATATAGTGCTCGGCCTCGGCGACGTCGTCGAAACCGACGATGGCGAAATCCGCACCAGGCTCAAGCCCACGCTTGCGCAACGCCAGCATGGCGCCGAAGGCGACTGCGTCGTTGAAGCAGAGGGCAGCGGTCGGCGGTTCAGCCATCGCCAGAGCCGTTTCGAGACACGCGATACCACCTCTGCGACTGGTCTCCCCCTCAACGACAAGCGCGTCGCGCGCGGCGATGCCTTGCGTCTCGCAGGCCTCGCGAAATCCGCCAAGGCGCTCGTGATAGACAACCAGATCGGGCGAGCCGCCGAAGAAGACGAGCCGGCGATGTCCCTTGCCGATCAGATGGGCGGTGGCGAGATAGGCGCCGCGATGATTGTCGGGCGCAATCACCGGGATGCGGCTTTCCGGCAAGCGGCGCATGGCGAAGACCACCGGCACACCCGCCATCTCCAGCCGCCGGAAAGCGCCTGGCGTGGTGCCGCGCGCCGGCGACACGATGAGCCCGGCGACGCCTTGCTCCATCAGCGACTTCAGCACCTCTTCCTGGCGCACCGGATTCTCCGCGGTGTTGCCGATGAAAGGCACGATGCCGGCCGACTGGAAGACACGCTCCATGCCGACCGCCAGTTCGGCGAAGAAGGGATTGGTGAGATCGTTGATGACCATGCCGATGACGTTGGAATGGGCCTTGCGCAGGTTGGCGGCGCCGCGGTTGTAGACGTAGCCGACATCCTCGATCGCCTTGCGCACCTTGACCGCGGTCTCAGGCCGAATCAGCCCGCTGCCCTGGAGCACGAGCGATACCGTCGATTTGGACACGCCCGCCTCGCGGGCAATGTCGAATATCGTCGCCTTGGCCCGGCTGGCCATCCCGATGCATCCTCCCGGTTTTCTCGATCAAATTTATTGGAACGTTCTAATCTCGGCCCTATGGAGGAGTCAATCAGGATTTTTTCCTCCAACCGAAAAGGCGATCATACGTGGTCCAACGGTATGTCGACCAAGGATTTTTGTGCTGCATTGCAGCAATCGTCTCCGGGCCAATTCGAATCTTAAAGGTTCTTGATTTATTGGAACGTTCCATTTATAGGCGCTGCGAAGGGAGAGATCCATGGACATTGCCTTGCCAGGTGAGGGTGGCCGCAGCACCCGTTACACGCTTGTCGGACAACCGGTGCAGCCGGTGACCGGCGCGCGGTTTTCGCGCATCGCCTATGCCGCCGCGCATGTCGTCGCCGATCCCCTCGAAATGACCGATCCGTGGTCGCGGCCCGTTGTCGACTGGGACAGGACGATGGCGTTCCGCCACCATTTGTGGCGGCTCGGCTTCCGCATCGCCGAGGCGATGGACACGTCGCAGCGCGGCATGGGCTTCGACTGGGCAAATGCAAAAGAATTGATCCACCGGTCGATCGCCGAGTCCCGCGCCGTCGATGGCGCCGATCTCGCCTCGGGTGCCGGAACCGACCATCTGGCACCGGCGGCGGCCAGGACGCTGCACGATGTGATCGCCGCCTATGAGGAGCAGTTCGCTTTCATCGAAGGACAGGGCGGCAAGGCGATCATGATGGCCAGCCGCGGGCTGGCGGCTGTCGCGAGGGGGCCGGACGACTATGCCGCCGTCTATGACCGCATCTTAAGCCAGGCCTCCGGCAAGGTCATCCTGCACTGGTTGGGCGACATGTTCGACCCGGCCTTGAAAGGCTATTGGGGCAGCGGCGATTTCGAGACCGCGCTCGATACGGTGGTCGCCATCATCGAACGCCACGCAAACAAGGTCGAAGGCATAAAGATATCGCTGCTCGATGCCGGCAAGGAGGTCGCGCTGCGCAACCGGCTGCCTGATGGCGTCGTGATGTTCACCGGCGACGACTTTAACTATCCTGAACTGATCGCCGGCGACGGCACAAGGCATTCGCACGCGCTGCTTGGCATTTTCGACGCCATCGCGCCGGTCGCCAACGCCGCTCTGGCAAGGCTCGCCGCGGGCGATCGGGTCGGCTATGACGCGCTGATGGCGCCGACGGTGCCGCTGTCGCGAAAAATCTTCGAGGCACCGACCGAATATTACAAGGCCGGCATCGTCTTCATGGCCTGGCTGAACGGCCACCAGGACCATTTCGCCATGGTCGGCGGCATGCAGTCGGCGCGCGGCATCCGCCACTATGCCGAAATCTTTCAGCTTGCCGACCAGGCAGGCCTGCTGGCTGACCCCGACCTTGCGATATCGCGGATGAGGAGCCTGTGTTCCGTGGCAGGCGTCTGAGCCTAACGAAATTGGGTTGAAGAATCTCTGTGAGGGGATTTGCGGTAAGCTCGGGTCGTCCTGATCCAACGCCGGATGCATTGACGACATCTATGGCGATCCGCATGAACGCAACGCTTGTTTCTCCCTGCAATCCGGCGAGCTCACGGACGCCCCCTGATCCGGAGATGCAGGAGACGCAGCCCTACGAGATCTACATTCTCGGCGCCCAGAGCCACGCCCCTGGCTCGCTGCGGCCTGGCGTGTATCATTTTAATACAATCCCCAATTGGTAGACTCGCGCGAAACACTGGCAGTTAATCCTCCCGTCCGGCCAAAAGGAGGGAAAGGCCGCGGACCGGGAGGAAACGATGTCTGTGCAAAAAAAAGACTATCGAACGAACAAAGCCGACTATGTGATTGCTGCGACATATGGCCGGATGGCCGCAGATGATAGTGACCGCGATGAACTGCTGGCAAATGAGAAGTTGTTGCGGCTAAGAGATTGGCGATTCGCCAAATTGGTCGCACACCCGGCGGAAAGCTCGCCAGGACGGAAAGCCAGACCGCGCGGTTAGCGCCGGCCACTCGGTTTAGCGAGTTGAACGCATGGAAAAGCCCCGCTGACCGGGAGTCAAGCGGGGCTTTCTGGACAGGCTTTTGGGTTGTCCAACGATCCGAGAGGATCGGCTTCAATGTGGAGTCGTCTTCGATCCAGCGCATCGGCCGAATAGATGAAAGGGCTTGTCGGCTTGCGCATGGAGTCGGTATCGCGTCAGTCCGGTCGGCGCGGAACTGGCAACCATTAGCGGGTGACTTGATCCGGTCAATACGAGGCGGCGATCGGTAGTGTCTCAGTTTGAATAAGGCAGCCATCGACACGCCGCTCGCCCTTCCCGTACCGCGTATGGTATGCTTAGCGCCATGCAGAAGTCGCCGCGAGAAAAACCAATTGAACCGATCATCACGCGCGACGCTTCAGGCGCTTGGCGCAGGGATGGGAAGATAGTGCATTGGTACGGTGTGCATCTCAGGCGGTGCTTGGATGACGGCACCAATGAGACACTCGAATCCTGGACCTTGTGCGGGACCGACGAGGCCGAGACGAGAGGTTCTGCCATTCAAATCCTAGAAGGGCGCAGGTCCATTATCGGAGCCGATAGTTTAGCAATGGAAGAGCGCGGTGGCGGTCTTGTTTGGGAGTATCCAGATGCCAACCGGACCTAAAGGCCAGAAGCGCCCCGCCGATGTGATCGGCAATGCCGTCCGCGTCATGCGCATTGCTACAGGCGAGGAAGACGACACGGTGATTGACGACGGCAAAGATCCCGCCGCGAAAGCGCTTGGTGCGAAGGGCGGAAAGAAGCGCGCCGAGAACATGACGCCAGAGCGGCGCGCCGAGATCGCTAAGAAGGCGGCGGAAAAGCGTTGGTCTACTTCCCGCCGGGGGGACTAGGCAGACGGTAAACCCCCGTGTTGAACGGCAGTTGCATCGTGTCGTTGAAGCGCGGGTAATACTCGTCAAGCTTGATCTTAAAATCGTCCCAAGTCGTGCTCATGCGCATAAGCAGGATCACGCCTTCCAAAAGGCGCTTCATCTCTGGTCGACCGTTTTCCGGCGTAAGGTAGCGGTTCAACTGTTGCGTTGGCCTTCCCTTGGCATTCCTCCTGACCCGCTCGTGAAGTGCTTGACGTACTCCCGGCGCTAGCCGGTCGTAAATGTCGTTTGTCCACTTGCCGATGACACTCGGTTTGGCGGTCGTCTCTGGATTGAACTCCCAGCCATTCAGTCGGAAAATGTGTCGGTAGAAGTCGAGTTCGAAAATGCGAACCCACTGCTGCGCATCTTTCTCGACGTACTTGTCGATGATCTTGTCGATTGCGCGCCGCTTGCGCATATCCTCGAAGCCGGTAGCGATGTCGACAAGATCATCAATGGCGTGATTGGTGAGGGCCTTAAGGAAGAACCGGCACGCCTCACCGATATGCTTCTGACTAGGCAGAAGCTTCCCCGCAACCAACGCGTCTTGGTAGACCCAGCACACATTGGGAAGGACTTTTGCCCGATAGCCAAAAGCGCGGCCCTGATAACCTGGCCCTCGCAGGGGCACAAATTCCACCGGAGTTGTCGACACTACTAAGTCATTGGAAATAAACTCTTTTAGGTTTGCGGCCCTCAGAAAAGCTGGCAACCCGTCGACGCTAGCTCCTTCGCCGCCTTTTGCCTTACCTGCGCGGCCAACTGCGTTAAGGAAACCCTCTTGGGTGAGAACCCTCGTGTTTTCCTTGTCATCCAAAACCGCGCACGCGATTTTCAACTCTCCGATAATGATCACGCCTTCAGCAATCGCCTTGGGCAGGTCCTTGTCGTGGCGGGCTAACGCCGCCCGCCGTGCTATTGCGCTCCGTTCTTCAGCGGTGAGGCTATTTGTGCGCGCAATCGCCGCCGCGACTTTCTTGGGGTCTTTTTCGTCCATTATCCACCTTGCTTGCACGAATCGATGCGCAAGCATGTGCATGCACGGTATTTTATGCAAGCAGGTGGCCGAAGGATACGTTCTATGCTTGACACTAAGCATAAAAGTTCACATATTAGGGGCATGAACAAGCTGCCCCTCCAAACCCGCATCCAAATCCTCACGATGCTCTGCGAGGGTAGCTCAATGCGGTCGATCTCCCGCGTTGCCGACGTGTCGATCAACACGGTTTCGAAACTGCTTGTCGATGCCGGTAAGTTCTGTGCCGATCTGCACGACCGCGAAGTCCGCAACGTGGCTTCCAAGCGCGTCCAGTGCGATGAAATTTGGTCGTTTGTCGGCGCGAAGGCCAAGAACGTTTCCAGCATGAAGAACCATGTCGAGGGCGCTGGCGACGTGTGGACTTGGACTGCTCTGGACAGCGACAGCAAGCTTATCATTTCCTGGCTGGTCGGCGGTCGCGATGGCGAATATGCGCTGGCCTTTATGGATGACGTGAAGGACCGTCTTGCCAATCGCGTCCAGCTTACGACAGATGGCCACCGCGCCTATCTCAATGCTGTCGAGGAAGCCTTTGGAGCGGATATCGATTACGCGATGCTCATCAAGCAGTATGGCGAGCCGGAAGGTAAGAAGACCTCACCAGAGCGCCGCTATAGCCCCGCCGTCTGCACTGGCGCGACCAAGACGCGGATTGAGGGCAATCCCGATCCGGTGCATGTCAGCACGTCGCATATCGAGCGCGCCAATCTCACGATGCGCATGGCAAACCGCCGCTTCACGCGCCTTACCAATGCGTTCTCAAAGAAGTTCGAAAACCATGTCCACATGGTCGCCATTTACACGGTTTGGTACAACTTCATCAAAATGCACAAGACGCTGAAGATGACACCGGCAATGGCCGCTGGCGTTTCTCAGACGCTTTGGTCGATGGATGACCTTTGCGAAAAGATGGATGCGGTTGCGCCTAAGCCGGGCAAGCGCGGGCCTTACAAAAAGAGTGCGGCCTGATATGTTGAGCCAGCCAGGCGTTAGGCCGAATGGTAAGGCCATGGTAGCCCCATGTCTTTGATTAGACCTGCGGGTTCGACTCCCGTCGCCTGGCAGGCCGCCCTCCACAAGCGGCCTTTTTCATGTGAGAATTTCAAACTGAGACACTACCCGGCGATCACATCCCACTTTCTGCGCTACGGTGCGACGTGGGATGATCTTCAACGGCGTCGGTATCTGGAGGCGGCCGGCGCGTCCGATGCGTCGGCAAAAACCGCCCGGGCTTTATGCCAAACGGTAGAAGCTATATCGGCATTTCTTTAAAAGGATGGTGGGCGTGACAGGGATTGAACCTGTGACCCCTGCAATGTCAATGCAGTGCTCTCCCGCTGAGCTACACGCCCATCCGAAGCCGCGCATACACCATTTTTGGTCCGGCGCGTCAATAGCGAGAAAAAGGAAAGAAGGCGTCGTCTCGCCGCAGCGGCGATGCCTCAGCGGAAGGCGGTTCAGGCCGCGTGCAGCATCTTCTCGACCTCGTTGACGAGATCGCGCAGATGGAAGGGCTTCGACAGTACCTTGGCGTCCTTCGGCGCCTTGGAATCCGGGTTCAGCGCAACGGCGGCGAAACCGGTGATGAACATGACCTTGAGGTCGGGATCGATCTCCGTGGCGCGCCGCGCCAGTTCGATGCCGTCCATCTCCGGCATGACGATGTCGGTCAACAGCAGCGAGAACGGCTCTTCGCGAAGCCGCTCATAGGCGCTCGCGCCATTGTCGAAATCGCTGACCTGGTAGCCGGCGCGTTCCAGCGCCTTGACGAGGAAACGACGCATATCGTCGTCGTCTTCCGCCAGAAGAATGCGTGCCATGATATCCCGTCCGAATCACCCGCCCGAGACTGCCGTCGGGCAGGCCCGTTAACCATCCTGTATATGAGGAGGTGACGGTAAACATCAAGTGAACGCGACGAAGCAATATCCGCATTCGGCAAGGCGACGCGAATAGCGAAATGCTGGACATGCGGCCAGCAAGGTGGCACTTTCACACCATGATGCATCGGTGTTTTCGGGTTCGTGCAAATTGAAGACGGCAGCCGAGGATTTTGCGGTCGTTCAACCCTTCGAAATCCGATCGGGCGCCGAGCAGCGCGTCCCATTCCTGTTCAACTCACCGCATAGCGGCCGCTACTATCCGGAACGCTTCCTCGCCATGGCGAGGCTCGACCGCAACGCCATCCGCCGCTCGGAGGATTGCTACGTCGATGAATTGTTCGGCGGTGCCGTGGCGCTCGGCGCGCCGATGCTGGCGGCGAATTTCCCGCGCGCCTATCTCGACGTCAACCGCGAGCCGTGGGAACTCGATCCGCGCATGTTCGCCGAGCCGGTGCCGTCCTTCTGCAACATCCGCTCGGCGCGGGTGGCGGGCGGACTTGGCACGGTGCCCAAGCTGGTGGGCGAGGGGCTCGACATCTATTCCGGCCGCCTGCCGCTGGCCGAAGCCGTTGCCCGCATCGAGGCCGTCTACAAGCCCTATCACGAAACACTGAAGCGGCTTTTGACCAGGACGCACGCCCGTTTCGGCTTTGCCGTGCTGATCGATTGCCATTCGATGCCGGCAAGCATCCGTGTCGGCGACAGCGGCCTGCGGCCGGACTTCATCATCGGCGACCGTTTCGGCATTTCCGCCACCGCTGCCCTGACCGAGACGGCGATCGGCCTGCTGACCGCCATGGGCTATACCGTCGCCCACAACAAGCCCTATGCCGGCGGCTTCATCACCGAGCACTACGGCCGCCCGGCGCGCCATCTGCATGCGCTGCAGATCGAGGTCAATCGCGGGCTCTACATGAATGAACGGACCTTCGAGAAGGTCGCCGGCTTCGATGCGCTGGCCGATGATCTGACGCGATTCTCGGCGGAACTGATGGCAATGCCCGACCATCACTTCATCGACCTGCCGCTGGCGGCCGAGTGAAATCGCGGCTTGTTTTCATGCATGTCGTTGTCCCAAACCGCTAAACACTTTTGGGCGACATGCATTGGAGCCGCAAGGCGAAAAAAAGACCGCATCGTTTGCACGATACGGTCGAAGTCTAGGGAGGAAACGCCCAAGGAGGGCATGGACAGGAAAACCTGTCCGAGATTGAGGGTATTGTGCGGTGCACAAATGTCAAGCGACCTTCAGGCTTTTTTAAATCAGAGTGATGTGGAAATTGCGTTTCGATGACGTGGATGTGACATTTGGGCAACAGTTGTCGCGACGAATAAATCGATAAACAGGCTTGTTTTGGCGGGAAAGTGTCGGCAGAGCCCGGTTGGGCATTCGGCAATGCGGGAGAATCAGTTGGACATCAGCATCGATTTCATGCGCCGCATCGCGCAAGCGGCAGCGGCCGAGACCTTGCCGCGCTTTCGCGCTCAGGGTGCCGTGGCCAACAAGGAAAAGGGCAGTTTCGACCCGGTCACCGAAGCCGACCGCGAGACCGAGCGCGCCATCCGGGCGCTGATATCGGCGCAGTATCCCGACCATGGCATTCTCGGCGAGGAGCATGGCAGCGAGAACACCTCCAGCCGGCATGTCTGGGTGATCGACCCGATCGACGGCACGCGTGCCTTTATCTCCGGCCTGCCGGTGTGGGGGACGCTGGTCGGGCTGACGGTTGATGGCGACGCGGTCGCCGGCATGATGGCGCAGCCTTTCACCGGCGAACTGTTCTACGCCAACGCCTCGGGCTCGCACTATGAGGGGCCGGGCGGCCCGCGCAAGCTTTCGACCCGCAAGACAACCAGGCTCGATGAGGCGACACTGTTCACCACCACGCCAGCGCTGTACAAGGGCGAGGCGCGCACGCGCTATGACGCGTTCGAAAAGCAAGTCCAGCTCGCCCGCTACGGCGCCGATTGCTATGCCTTCGCCATGATCGCCTCGGGAAGCGTCGACATCGTCGCCGATCCCGGCCTGAAGCCCTATGACATCGTGGCGCTGATCCCCATCATCGAGAAGGCGGGCGGTGTCGTCACCACCTTCGATGGCGGGCCGGCGGAAAAGGGCGGCGATGTGCTGGCGGCGGCGACGCCGGAGCTTCACGCGGCCGCCATGGCTGCCCTGCGCGGCTGATATCTCCGCGCTGTCTTTGAAGCAGTTGCTTCAGCGTGGCTTGATCGAGCGCTGGAACTCCGCCGGCGTGCGTCCGTAGACCTGCTTGAACGACGCACTGAAATGGCTGTGGCTGGAAAAGCCGAGATCCATGCCCAGAGTGGTCAGATTGTCGTAGCGGCCAAGCAGGTCGAGCGCGCGCGCCAGCCGCAGGCGCAGATGGTAGCGATAGAGCGGCATGGCCTCGACCTGCTGGAACATTTGCGTCAGGTAGACAGGCGAGACGCCGACCTCTGCGGCAATCTCGGCCAGCGTCCAGCGCCGCGACAGGTCCGACGCCAGCACGAGCTTGGCGCGGTCGACCAGCTTTTGCCGGCCGGGGCTGGCGCCCGCGACATGCGAGGTGCGCTCGCCGAGCGAGCGCCGCACCAGCGTCAGGACAAGCGTCTCGGCCTCCAGCGTTTCGGCGACATTGCGGCTCAGGCTGTGGCGCAGCAGTGCCACCAAGGCCTGCGCGCGGGGATCGACACGCCGGCGCTGGCGGCGAAACGCCAGGACGCCGCCAGAACGCAACTGCTCCTTCGGCGCCAGTTCCCGCAATTGGCCTTCCTCGACGACGAGGTCGAGGCAGGCATCGCCGCCCTCAATGGGATGGCTGACCTGGTAGCCCTCGGCCTCGTTGAAGAACAGCAACTGATTGGCTTCCGCCACGGCGTCATTGCGGCCGACATGGCGTACGAAGACGCCGCGATAGGGAAACACCAGATGCGTGGTTGCAGTGCATTCCTCTTCGCTCCTGTGCCGGCATTCGCCGCTGCAGACGACGTCCCGCACCTTGACGACGCCGGTGTCCAGAAGGAGCTGCACCCTGAATTGCGACATGGCCGTTGCGTTTTCCCTCGCGTCGGAATGATTCCGGAATTGCGATGGGCACTCTATGCAAACGGCCTGCCCAATCCTGTCAGGAGACTTCTCGAAGGACGTCCCTCAATCCCACGAGCGGCGCCTGAATTCCGAATAGGCCTGGCCGCGTGACAGACCGATGTCCTTGAGCTGTTCGTCGGTCATTTCCAGCAAGGCGAGCCGGCTTCGGCGCTTCTCCATCTGGCGGGTGAGCCATCTCGCCACCGCGATGCATTGGGCGTGCAAGGCTTGCAGGCTGGTTTGGGTGCGGGCTGGCGGCGCCGGAACCTGTCCAGCCAGGCGTTGTGCCGCTGCATGATCGGTACGCATGGCTCAATCCTCGCTCACGCCTGCCGCCGAGGCGCCGGCCTCGTTCAGCGCCGTCGCGCATTCCTCGCAGCAGACCTCGACGGTCTTGCCGCCGACCTTGACGCGGATCGGATTGGCATCCAGCTGGCAATCGCAGGCGGCGCAGGTTTTCTCGGTCATGATCTCGTCTCCATGGCGTTCAATTCGACGCATTGAGATGAGCATTTCGGGGCGGGGTGGGCTGTCAGAATCTTTAGCGGTTTGCCTGCCGCGAGGAGCGGCTGGCCGATCATCCTGACAACGGTGTGTCAGCTATGCCGGCCCGCGATGGGACTGCGGCGCCGGTCAGGCCGTCGGGTCGTCCGAGCCGGGGATGAAGGCATCGAAGGCAGCGAGCAATTGTTCGCGGTAGAGGTCGACCTCCTGCAGGATTTCATGCTTGGAGCCGTCGATCATCAGCAGCGAACCGAGTCTCAGGCTTCTGGCGTAGGCCTCGACCGCCCTGGTCGAGACGACCTGGTCGGCGCCAGCGGCGATGATGAGCAGCGGCACCTGTATCCGAGCCATGAAGTCGGGGTCGCTGACCGCTTCCGACGCCTTCGCCGCCGCCTGCAGCCAGCGGATGGTCGGCCCGCCAAGCGCCATTTGCGGATACTCTTCGTAGATGCGTGTGTTGCGGCGATAGCGCTGCGGATCCGACGTCACCTTGTTGGCTTCGAAAGGCAGCGTGTGTCTGGGCCGTGGACCCCAGGCGGCATAGAGCCGGCCCAGCCCCAAAGCGCAGAAGACCGAACAGACGCGGCGGACTGTCCTGATCGAGACCGGCAGGTCCGGCAGGGTCAGGAATGGCGCGATCAGCACCATGCGGCGCACGCGGTTCACCATCGATGGCGCGGCAAGAAGCGCGATCACCGCCCCGGCTGAATGGGCAAGGATGTAATACGGTCCGCGGCAATCGGGCAGCACGATCTCCTCGAAGAACTGCTCGAGGTCAGCGGTGTAGTCGCGGAAGGAGCGGACATAGCCGCGTTGGCGGTCGCGGATCAACCGGTCGGAATCGCCCTGGCCGCGCCAGTCGAGCGTGGCGACGCCAAAGCCGCGGGCGGCAAGGTCGCGGATGGTTTCGAAATATTTCTCGATGCACTCGTTGCGGCCGGACAGCAGCACCACGGTGCCCCGCATCGGACGTGTCGCCGCCGCGAACAGGCCATAGCGGATCTTCTTGCGGTCGCGCGTGATGAAAAAGCCGCCGGTGGCGTTTTCCGGTCGCGGATTGCCCTCGGTTTCGTGGAAAAGCGGCGTGTCGTGGAGAAGGTCCGTCATGCGGCGCTTTGTGCTCGGCGTCTTCGGGTGCCAGCCTGTCGCGGCTGGCCTCGTCAAGGTGATAGACGCCAACGCATCAAAAGCAAAGCAAATCCGGCTTATGCCGGGACCGTAACGGGGAAGGCCGGAAGCCGCTCGAAGGCGTGCTTCCGGCCCCTGTCGATCCGGGAGGAAGGGACGTTAACACCCGGTTCGGCCTCGTTGCGGCGCCTCTGCAAAATCCAGCGCCGCCAATCCTTGATCTTGGGGTCACTCTAGCGGCAGCCGTCTGAACGCGCGCCGAAGGTCCGGTTCATCTGCCGTTCATCAAGGGCAGGGCGCTTCGCTTTTTGCCGTACGGCGAAATCTTGAAATGCATTCAGGCGCTCCCCAAATGTGGAATGCGGTCGCCAATGTTGGGGCCGCTGGTCCTGCCGAAACGCCGCTTACGGGTTTCGCACCGGCCATACGCAAACCATGTTGCTCAAAGGAGAACACCTCATGCGTCACGTTGATTTTTCCCCGCTCTATCGCTCGACCGTCGGCTTCGACCGTCTCTTCACCATGCTGGATTCGCTGGCGCAGCCTGATGGCGCGCAGACCTATCCGCCCTACAATATCGAGCGCACTGGTGAGGATTCCTACCGGATTTCGATGGCGGTCGCCGGCTTTTCGGACGAGGAAATCTCGATCGAAGCCCACCGCAACGTGCTGACCGTGAAGGGTGAGCGCAAGGACGAGGGCACCGGCGAAGGCTCCGAGCTGCTGTATCGCGGCATTGCCTCCAGGGCCTTCGAGCGCCGCTTCCAGCTTGCCGACCACGTTGAAGTCGTCGGCGCCGCGCTGAAGAACGGCCTGCTCTTCGTCGACCTCAAGCGCAACATTCCCGAGGAGTTGAAGCCGCGCAAGATCGCGATCACCTCGGCTCCGGCCAAGGCCAAGCAGATCGAGGCCAAGAACGCTGCGTAATGTAGCCTAGGAATGGAAGCGTCTCCTCCCGAGACGAAAGCGGCGCCGAAAGGCGCCGCTTTTTGTTGTTCGGGGACCGACTATCCGGCGATCAGCTGGCCGAAGCGGTCGACTTCCTCGGCTGACGTCGCGAAGCTGGTGACGAAGCGGTAAAGCAGTTCGTCCTCGCCGATATGGCCGTCAAAGCCGTGCGGCTTGTGCCAGTCGTAGAAGGCAGCGCCCGCCGCCTGCAGCCTCTCGGCTTCCGTCTTCTTGATCACGGCGAACACTTCGTTGGCCTGCGGCAGCCAGGCCAGCTTCGCGTGCGCCGAATCCTCGATCGCCGCCGCGAGGCGGGCGGCCATGGCGTTGGCGTGGCGCGCGGTGTCGAGCCACTGACCGTCCTTGAAATAGGCTTCGAACTGCGCCGCGACAAAGCGCGACTTGGAAAACAGCTGGGCGGCACGCTTGCGCAGAAAGGTCAATTCCTTGGCGCGGTCGAGATCGAACAGCACGATCGCCTCGGCGCACCAGCAGCCATTCTTGGTGCCGCCGAAGGACAGGATGTCGACACCGCGTTTCCAGGTCATTTCGGCCGGTGTCGTGTCGAGCGCCGCCAGCGCATTGGCAAAGCGGGCGCCATCCATGTGCAGCGGCACGGAATGCTGTTTGGCGATGGCCGAAATCGTCTCGATCTCTTTCAGGCCGTAGATGGTGCCGACCTCGGTCGACTGGGTGATCGAGACCGCCATCGGCCGTCCCCAGTGGACGATTTCGGGCGCGAAGCGGCCGATGGCCCGTTCCAGATTGTGCGGGTCGATCTTGCCCAGGGCACCGTCGACGGCATGCAAGCGCGCGCCGCCGGAAAAATATTCAGGCGCACCGCACTCGTCTTCGATGACATGCGATTCGCGGTGGGCAAAGGAGATGCCGCCGGGCTTGTTGAAGGTGGTCAATGACAGCGCGTTGGCGGCGGTGCCGGTCGCCACGAAGAAGACCGCGACCTCGCGTTCGAAAATCTCACTGAAGCGCCGGTAAACCGCCTGGTCGAGTGCGCTGTCGCCATAGGCGGTGGCAAAGCCGCCGGCCGCGGCCGACAGGCCGGCAACGATATTGGGATGGGCGCCTGCCCAATTGTCGGAAGCGAAGAACATGCATCTGCCTATGTCTTGGGGAAGTCGGGGTTTTGGGGAAATCGGCGCGGAGTTGACCGGTTTCACGCCCCAACCGCAAGGGGCCAGATGCCGGAAAACCGTTGAAGCCAATCAACTCAGCGCTAAGGGATCGGCGACTGAAGCTTACGTTTTCCCTCAACTTCGCGTAATTTTATGTCGCGGAAAGCTCAAGTTTTTTGTGAATCGGTCTTGTGTGCGTCGGGGAATTCTGCCATAAAAATTTAGGACAGTAGTGCTGTCTTATTTTGTCGCACAAAACAGGCTGGATTGGCGTAACATATTGGCCTCTCCGGCTGTTGCTGCGAGCGACAGGTGGACGGCCAGACTCTGGCCTGTACGATACCATACGCGAACCATGCGGAAAGCCGCCTGGTTCGGCAAGGATTTCGAAAAGACGTGCCGCAAGGATCAGGGTGAGCCAAGCGCTTGCCGAGGCAAATTAGCGACCGAAGAACTGGCCAGCGCCTGAAGGGCTGGGAATGGAGGACAGGACAATGACGGACATGACGCTCTCTGCGACGAACGGCCAGGCCGCGCAGACAAAAGCGGGTGCCGTCAAAAATATGTCGCGAACCGACACTGGCCGAACCGACATTGGCCAAACCGGTTTTGCCCCTCGGGGCCTCTACGATCCGCGCAACGAACATGACGCCTGCGGTGTCGGTTTCATCGTCAACATGAAGGGCGTGAAGTCGCATCAGATCGTCAAGGACGGCCTTGCCGTGCTTGAAAACCTGACGCATCGCGGCGCCGTGGGCGCCGACCCGCTGGTCGGTGACGGTGCCGGTGTGCTGGTGCAGCTTCCCGACCAGTTCTTCCGCGAGGAAATGGCGGCCCAGGGCATCGAACTGCCGCCGGCGGGCCAGTATGGCGTCGGACACTGGTTCATGCCGCAGGACGCGGCGCTGCGCGCCCATATCGAGGACATCATCGCCGAATCGGCGCAGTCCGAAGGGCTGCCGCTCATCGGCTTCCGCGACGTGCCCGTCGACAACTCGTCGCTGTCGAAGGCGCCCGATATCGTCGCGTCCGAGCCGTTCCACCGGCAGGTGTTCATCGGCCGCACCGCTGAAATTCCCGATGACGAGGAGTACGAAGCCCGGCTCTATCTGCTGCGCAAGGTCATTTCCGGCCGCATCTATGCCGAGAACGACAACAAGGATATCGGCGCCTATTGCGTGTCGCTGTCGGCGCGCACGATCGTCTACAAGGGCATGTTCCTGGCCTATCAGGTCGGTGCCTACTACAAGGATCTCAAGGATCCGCGCTTCGAGACCGCGCTGATCCTGGTGCATCAGCGCTTTTCGACCAACACCTTCCCATCGTGGAAGCTGGCGCACCCCTACCGCATGGTCGCGCACAATGGCGAGATCAACACGGTGCGCGGCAACAACAACTGGATGGCGGCGCGCCAGGCCTCGGTCGATTCCGAACTGTTCGGCAACAACATCTCGAAGCTGTGGCCGATCTCCTATGACGGCCAGTCGGACACGGCGTGCTTCGACAATGCGCTCGAATTCCTGTTCCAGGGCGGCTACAGCCTCAGCCACGCCATGATGATGCTGATCCCGGAAGCCTGGGCCGGCAACAAGCTCATGGATGCCGACCGCAAGGCTTTCTACGAATACCATGCGGCCCTTATGGAGCCGTGGGACGGGCCGGCCGCGGTTGCCTTCACCGATGGCCGCCAGATCGGCGCCACGCTCGACCGCAACGGACTGCGCCCGGCACGCTACATCGTCACCGACGATGACCGCGTCATCATGGCTTCCGAGGCCGGCGTGCTGCCGGTGCCGGAGGAGAGGATCGTCAAGAAGTGGCGGCTGCAGCCCGGCCGCATGCTCCTGATCGACCTTGCCAAGGGCCGCATCGTGCCCGACGAGGAGATCAAGTCGGAGATCGCCACCAGGCATCCCTACAAGACCTGGCTCGCCAACACGCAGCTCATCCTCGAAGATCTGAAGCCGGTTGAACCGCGCGCGCTGCGCAAGGATGTCAGCCTGCTCGATCGCCAGCAGGCGTTCGGCTATACCCAGGAAGACACCAAGCTGTTGATGTCGCCGATGGCGACCACCGGCCAGGAAGCCGTGGGTTCGATGGGCACCGACACGCCGATCTCGGCGATGTCGGACAAGTCGAAGCTGCTTTACACCTATTTCAAGCAGAACTTCGCCCAGGTCACCAACCCGCCGATCGACCCGATCCGCGAGGAGTTGGTGATGAGCCTGGTGTCCTTCATCGGGCCGCGGCCGAACATTTTCGACCTGGTCGGCAATTCGCGCCGCAAGCGGCTCGAAGTGCGCCAGCCGATCCTGACCAATGGCGATCTGGAGAAGATCCGTTCCATCGGCCACACCGAGGACCGCTTCGACACCAAGACGATCGACATCACCTACGGCTCGAATGAGGGCGCTGCGGGCATGCAGGGCGCCATCGACCGTCTGTGCGAGCGGGCCGAGGCGGCGGTCGCCGGCGGCTACAACATCATCATCCTGTCCGACCGCCAGCTTGGCCCGGACCGCATCGCCATTCCGGCGCTGCTGGCGACGGCGGCTGTCCATCATCATTTGATCCGCAAGGGGCTGCGCACCTCTGTCGGCCTCGTCGTGGAATCCGGCGAGCCGCGCGAAGTGCATCATTTCTGCTGCCTCGCCGGCTATGGCGCCGAGGCGATCAACCCCTATCTCGCCTTCGACACGCTCACCGACATGCACAAGCGTGGCGAGCTGCCGGAAGAGGTCGACGCCTACGAGGTGGTGTCGCGCTACATCAAGTCGATCGGCAAGGGCATCCTCAAGGTGATGTCCAAGATGGGCATCTCGACCTACCAGTCCTATTGCGGCGCGCAGATTTTCGACGCGATCGGGCTGAAGAGCGATTTCGTCGAGAAGTATTTCACCGGCACGGCGACGCTGATCGAAGGCGTCGGGCTGGATGAGGTCGCGGGCGAAACCGTCAGCCGACACACCGACGGTTTCGGCAACGATCCGGTGCTGCGCAACAATCTGGAGGTCGGCGGCGAGTATCTGTTCCGCATGCGCGGCGAGGCGCATATGTGGTCGCCCGACGCGGTCGCCACCTTGCAGCACGCCGTTCGCCAGGGCTCGTGGGAGACGTTCAAGGAATATTCCGCGCAGATCGACAGCGAGACGGCTCGCGCCCAGGCCATCCGTGGCCTGTTCAAGATCAGGCTGGCGGAGGAGACCGGGCGTAAGAAGGTCGCGCTCGACGACGTCATGTCGGCAGCCGATATCGTCAAGCGCTTCTCAACCGGCGCGATGTCGTTCGGCTCGATCTCGCGTGAGGCGCACACCACGCTGGCGCGCGCCATGAACCAGATCGGCGGCAAGTCGAACACCGGCGAGGGTGGCGAAGAGGCCGACCGCTATCTGCCGCTGCCCGGCGGCGGCAAGAACCCGGAGCGCTCGGCGATCAAGCAGGTCGCTTCGGGTCGCTTCGGTGTGACAGCGGAGTATCTGGTCAATTCCGATGTCATGCAGATCAAGGTCGCGCAGGGTGCCAAGCCCGGCGAGGGTGGCCAGTTGCCCGGCCATAAGGTCGACGCGACCATCGCCAAGGTGCGGCACTCGACGCCGGGCGTCGGCCTGATCTCGCCACCGCCGCATCACGACATCTATTCAATCGAGGATCTGGCGCAGCTGATCTACGATCTGAAGAACGTCAATCCGGCGGCCGACGTCTCGGTCAAGCTGGTGTCTGAAGTCGGTGTCGGCACGGTCGCGGCTGGCGTCGCCAAGGCGCGCGCCGACCACATCACCATTTCGGGTTATGATGGCGGCACCGGTGCCTCGCCGCTGACCTCGCTCAAGCATGCCGGTTCCCCGTGGGAAATGGGCCTTGCCGAGACGCACCAGACGCTGGTGCTGAACGGTCTGCGCTCACGCGTGGCCCTGCAGGTCGACGGCGGCTTGCGCACCGGGCGCGACGTCATCATCGGCGCGCTGCTCGGGGCCGACGAGTTCGGCTTCTCGACCGCACCGCTGATCGCGGCCGGCTGCATCATGATGCGCAAGTGCCATTTGAACACCTGTCCGGTTGGCGTCGCCACCCAGGATCCGGTGCTGCGCAAGCGCTTCAAGGGTACGCCCGAGCATGTCATCAACTTCTTCTTCTATGTGGCGGAAGAGGTCAGGGCGCTGCTGGCCGAGATGGGCTTCACCCATATCGACCAGATCATCGGCGACAGCGATCTTCTGGAAAAGCGCGAGGTGATCCAGCACTGGAAGGCGCGCGGTCTCGATTTCTCGAAGATGTTCTACAAGCCCGATGCGCCGCATGAAGCGGTGCATTGGACCGAACGCCAGAAGCATCCGATCGACGACGTACTCGACCGCAAGCTGATCGAACTTGCCAAGCCCGCACTGGAGGCCAAGCAGCCGGTCAAGATCGAGGTCGACATCCGCAATGTCGACCGTTCGACGGGCGCCATGCTGTCGGGCGAAGTCGCCAAGCGCTTCAAGCACAAGGGCCTGCGCGAGGACACAATCCAGGTGAAGCTCACCGGCACCGCCGGCCAGTCCTTCGGCGCTTTCCTGGCGCGCGGCGTCTCGTTCGAACTCGTCGGTGCCGGCAACGATTATGTCGGCAAGGGCCTGTCGGGTGGGCGCATCGTCATCCGGCCGCCGGAAGAGGCCAGGATCGTCGCGGCCGACTCCATCATCGTCGGCAATACGGTGCTCTATGGCGCAACCGAGGGCGAGGCCTATTTCGCCGGTGTCGCCGGCGAGCGCTTCGCGGTGCGCAATTCGGGCGTCGCCGCCGTCGTCGAAGGCGTCGGCGACCATGGCTGCGAATACATGACCGGCGGTGTCGTCGTCGTCATCGGCAAGACCGGCCGCAACTTCGCCGCCGGCATGTCGGGCGGCGTCGCCTATGTGCTGGACGAGGCGGGCGATTTCGCCGAGCGCTGCAACATGGCGATGGTCGAGCTGGAGCCGGTTCCGGAAGAAGACGACCTGATGGAGAGGCTGCTGCACCATGGCGGCGACCTCGACCACAAGGGCCGCGTCGACGTGTCGGGCGACATGACCAGCCATGACGAGGAACGGCTCTACCAGCTGATCTCGAACCACGTGCACTATACGGGTTCGGTGCGCGGCCGCGAGATCCTCGACGACTGGACGACGTTCCGGCCGAAATTCCGCAAGATCATGCCGGTCGAATACCGCCGTGCGCTGATCGAGATGGAACGCATGCGCATGGGCGTCGCGGCCGAATAGTTTTGTGAGAATCGCCGGGGAGCCCAGGCTTCCCGGCCCCCTTCATCGACAGTTTGACCTCCGGCGCAAGGTTGCCATGGCTGCCTCAAGAGGTTAACGGGTGCGGCGAAAACCGCACCATCTGGACAGCAGGAACTGGACTATGGGCAAGGTAACAGGCTTTCTCGAAATCGACCGGCAGGTGCACAAGTACCAGCCGGCCTCCGACCGCATCCGGCATTTCCGTGAATTCACACTGCCGATGTCGGACAAGGAGGTCGAGAAACAGGCCGCGCGCTGCATGGATTGCGGCATTCCGTTCTGTCACGGGCCGACAGGATGCCCGATCCACAACCAGATCCCCGACTGGAACGACCTCGTCTACAACAGGGACTGGGACAACGCGATCCGCAACCTGCATTCGACCAACAATTTCCCGGAGTTCACCGGCCGCATCTGCCCCGCGCCTTGCGAGGAAGCCTGCACGCTGAACCTCGAGGACATCCCGGTTGCCATCAAGACGGTGGAACAGGCGATCGCCGACAAGGCCTATGAAACCGGCCATATCCGGCCCTATCCGCCGGAGAAGAAGACCGGCAAGCGGGTCGCCATCATCGGCTCCGGCCCGGCCGGTATGGCGGCCGCCCAGCAGCTCGGCCGCGCCGGCCACGACGTCCATGTCTACGAGCGCGAAAGCCGCCCGGGCGGGCTGATGCGCTACGGCATTCCCGACTTCAAGATCGAGAAGCACTATATCGACCGGCGCATCGAACAGATGCAGGGCGAGGGCGTGACCTTCCACTGCGGCGTTAATGTAGGTGTCGACAAGCCCGTTGCCGAACTGCTCGCCGAACATGATGCCGTGCTCTATTGCGGCGGCTCGGAAACACCGCGCGCGGCCAACATTCCGGGCGACGATCTCGGTGGCGTGCATGACGCCATGCCTTATCTGGTGCAGCAGAACCGCCGCGTCGGCGGCGAGCCGATCCAGTCGGTGGCGTGGCCGTCGCATCCGATCATCGCCGGCGGGCAGCATGTCGTCGTCGTCGGCGGCGGCGATACCGCGTCCGACTGCGTCGGCACCGCCTTCCGCCAGGGCGCGGTGCGCGTCACCCAGCTCGACATCCGCCCGCAGCCGCCCGAGAAGGAAGACAAGCTTGCCGTCTGGCCCTATTGGGCGACCAAGATGCGCACCTCGTCCTCGCAGGCCGAAGGCGCCGAGCGTGAATTCCAGGTGGCGACGCTCGAATTCATCGGCGAGGATGGCCAGCTGACCGGCGTCAAGTGCTGCGAGGTCGACGAGAAGCGCAAGCCGATCGCCGGCACCGAATTCGTCATCCGCGCCGATCTCGCCTTCATCGCCATCGGCTTTGCCGGACCGGCGGCGGTGGGCGTGGCGAAGGAACTCGAGGGTGAGATGAAAATCACCACCGACAGCCGCCGCTCCCGGAATGTAGAGGCCAATGACCACGACTACAAGACCAGCGTCGACCGGCTCTATGCGGCGGGCGATGTGCGCCGTGGCCAGTCGCTGGTCGTCTGGGCGATCCGCGAAGGCCGCCAGGCGGCACGCTCGATCGACGAGGCGCTAATGGGGTCGTCGGTATTGCCGCGTTAAGGGGTGATCGCCGTCGTCGTGTCGGCGGCCGCGGCTGTCGCCGGCGGCTCGGCCTTCGGTGGCCAGGAGAAATCGTCGGCGCGTCCGGGTGACGCTTCCGGTGCCTTGCCCTCGATCACCAGTTTTTCCCCAGGGAGAGCCGGATTGGCTTTTGCCGGCGGGGCGGCGCCGAGCAGTTCGGTGCCGCCGTCGAGCGCCGGGTCGCTGAGCAGCATGGGCGCGGTACGGTCGATGACAATGGGTGCGGCGGCCGGCGCAGGCGCCTCGACGGGGGCACCGGCGGGTGCGGTGGCCGGAGCCACGCTGCCGGGTGCGGCCAGGCCCAGGATCTTGGCCAGCGGCTTTTCGGTGTAGAAGGCAAGCTTGCGCTTGCCGGCCTTGGAGACATTGATGCCGTCATCGGCGCGCAGCCGCACCGGCTGGCCGTTCATGTCGGGGCCGGTGGTGATGAAAGCGCCGTTCTCGTCGACGAAGCCGTCCCAGACATCGACGAATTCGCCGCCATGGCTTTCGGCGGCCTTGTGGTAGATGTCGTTGAAGGCCAGCATGTCGGACGTCATCTTCGGCACCCGGAAGGCCGGCATGCCGACCCACAGGAACGGCACCTTGGCGTCGGCGATGGCCTTGCCGAGTTCGTCGGTGCGGCGCTCATATTCCTTGGTCCAGTTCTCCGACCGGGGCTGCTCGCGCACATCCCCCACTTTCATCTGCTGGCGATCGTTGGAGCCCAGCATGACGACGACCGCGGCCGGTTTCTCGGTCTCGATCAGCGTTTTGATCTGTTCTGGCCAGTTGTAGAAATCGTCACGCACAAAGCCGGACGAGCCATTGCTGCGCACGACGATCCTAACGGCTGGGTTGTCGGCAAAGGCGGTGTCCAGGCCTTCGGCGAGACCGGACGCCATGAAGTCGCCGACCACCAGGACAGTACGGGCGTCTGGCGCCTTCTCAGCTATCGGCACTTGTGGTTCGACCGGCGCACGTGGCACTCGGGGTTTGCGAGGCTTCGGCTTTGCCTTCTGAACGTCGAGCGGCGGCTCGACGCGTTCGCTGCGACGCGGGAATAGAAGATCGCGCAACGACCAGCCACGATTTTGCTGCGGCTGCTCCTGCGCCATGGCTGGCACATGTAAGGTGCCCGCCACGGCAATAGCGAGCACGGCGATGGCCAGGACAAGCACCGGCATGCGACGAACGAGCGTCCCAATGCGCCTAGCCCAGACCAAACATTCCTCCCTAGTCCGTAACAGGCTCTATTTTTGTCTGAGCCATTTGAGCACTTCCATGCTCGGATAGCCGTCCTGGGTCAAGCCGACCTTCGCCTGATAGGTCATGATGGCGGTCTTCGTGCCGTCACCGATCTTGCCGTCGAACTTGCCGTCATATAGCCCGTGTTGCGAAAGCCGCTTCTGCAACTCTTGCCTTTCCTCGAAGGAGAGCTTGGTGAAGGGCCGCTTCCAGTCCTGAACCAGACCGTTGCCACCGGCGATCTCGTCGGCAAGAAGGCCAACGGCCAGGGCATACTTGTCGGCATTGTTGTAGGCCTTGATGACCGAAAAATTCCGGATCATCAGGAAGGCCGGCCCGCCACGGCCGTCCGGCACTTTCAGCGTCGCCTTGTCGGTGAGGGTCTTGAACGGCTTGCCGCTGGCCCTGACGACGCCGAGTGCCTGCCATTGTGCCAGCGTCTTCGATCCGGCGGGCAGTTTGCCGGCGGGCAGCGTGACCTCGTAGCCCCAGGTCTTGCCGGCCTGCCAGCCATTCTTCTTCAGCAGATTGGCTGATGTCGCCAGCGCGTCGGGGATGGAATTCCAGATGTCGCGCTTGCCATTGCCGTCCATGTCGACGGCATAATGCTGGTAGCTGGTGGGGATGAACTGGGTCTGGCCCATGGCGCCGGCCCAGGAGCCCATCAGGTGGCTTTCATCAATGTCGCCGGTCTGCAGGATTTTTAGGCCCGCGACCAGCTGGGTGCGGGCGTATTTCGATCGCTTCGGATCGCCATAGCCTAGAGTCGCCAGCGAACGAATGACGTTGCGCATGATGTCGTCGCGCTTGAGGATCTCGCCATAATTCGATTCCATCGACCAGATGGCCAAGAGAATGTAGCGGTCGACGCCGAACCGCGCCTCGATCCTGTCCAGCCACGGCTTCCACTTTTTCGCCATCTGCTGCCCGACGGCAACCGACTGGTCATGGACGCGGTTGTCGAAATAATCCCAGGCCGGCGCGGTGAATTCGGGCTGCGTGCGGGCCTTTTCCAGCACCACCGGATCGGGCTCCTTGATGTCCCTGAAAGCCTGGTCGTAGACAGCGCCGGAAACGCCGCCCGCGACGGCGGTGGCGCGGAAGCCGGCGACCCATTGCCGGAAACCGGCGTCGGCGAAGGCTGGTCCGGCGGGCATCAGCAGAGCGAGCGAGAGGCTGGCGGCCGTCATGACGCTGGTGAAACGTTTTGCGGCATTGCGAACGGACATGTTTTCCTCCTTCTCTGTCTCAGGAAAGACCATTCATCGCCGAACCGGGTTAGGAATTAGTTTACCATAGGTGCCGCCTGGAACGAAAAGACACCCTCGATGCTTTAACCGGTGGAAGTTTCCCTCGCCCGCCCCAGTAATCTTCAATTCCGGCGTGAAAATGTCGCGAGACGGGGATTGCGGAGCCGGCCAGCAAACGGATAATTGAAAGCATGAAGAGAGTTCGCAAAGCAGTTTTCCCGGTCGCCGGTCTCGGCACGCGGTTCCTCCCGGCCACCAAGGCTGTTCCCAAGGAAATGCTGACCGTCGTCGACCGGCCGGTCATCCAATACGTGGTGGATGAGGCGCGCGAAGCCGGCATTGAGCATTTCATTTTCGTGACCGGCCGCAACAAGGCGGTCATCGAGGATCATTTCGATATCCAGTTCGAGCTCTATGACACGCTGGCACAGCGCGGTAAGGACGAGCAGCTTGCCCGCCTGCAGCGGCTGCAGCCGGCGCCGGGGCAGACCAGCTTCACCCGCCAGCAGGTGCCGATGGGGCTTGGCCATGCCGTCTGGTGCGCGCGCGAACTGGTCGGCGACGAGCCGTTCGCGCTGCTGCTGCCCGATATGATCATGCAGTCGGAAAAGAGCTGCATGAAGTCGATGGTCGAGCTCTACGAGGAAACCGGCAACAACATCATTGCCGTGCAGGAATGCGACCCGGCGGAGACCCACAAATACGGCATTGTCGGCCGCGGCGAGGATACGCATCACGGCTTCCGCATCACCGAGATGGTGGAGAAACCGAAAACCGGCACGGCGCCCTCCAACCTCTACATCAACGGCCGCTACATCCTGCAGCCCGAGATCTTCAAGATCCTCGAAGGCCAGGAAAAGGGCGCCGGCAATGAGATCCAGCTCACCGACGCGATGCTGAAGCTGGAAAAGCAGCAGGCCTTCTACGGCTACCACTATCAGGGCCGCACCTTCGACTGCGGTTCGCCCGAAGGTTTTGTCGAGGCCAATGTCGCCTTCGCGCTGTGGCGCAGCGACATGAACGAGAACATGGCCGGGGTGATCCGCACGCTTCTCGACGAGATGAAGCCGTCGGAGCGCCGCGGGGCGGCATTCTAGGGTACGCCGATATTCAGGTGAGGCCGGCCTGCGAATGGCGGTGTTCTGTGCTTCCGGTGCTCACGTACGAAAAGTACGCTCCGCTCCGGTTCTCGAACACCACCATTCTCGGCTCGGCCTGACCTGAATCTCGACATACCCTTGGCGCGTATGCGCTCAGCGCTGCACTTTGATGCCGAGATAAATGCTGTTGGCGGTGTATTCGCGGCCGGGCAGGTTGCTTGTCAGCTTTTCGGTCCTCACCCTTGTGGTGAGACCGGCATAGCGGTTCAGCCACCAGGTCAGTCCGGTTTCGGCGCTCAAGATCTGGTCATGGCCATCGATGCCGACATAGTGGCGCCAGTCGAGGCCCAGGGCCGCATTCGCGGTGAGATTGGCACGGATCTGGCGTTCACCGGTCAGGCGGCCGGAATAGAGGATATCGCCGCTTTCCCCCGATGTGGTCGTGGTCTCGACGGTGGTCTTGCCGGTCAGGCCGATCGTGGTGCCGCGTTCCGGCGACCATTTGAGGTCGGCGTTGACGGTGGCGCCCGAAATCGCCTCCAGACTTTTGTCATCGATCGCTTCCCGCAGCCAGCCGGCCGAGAATTCACCCGACAGCTTCTCACCCATGTCGAGTTGCAGGCCGGCGCGGGCGCCAAGCCGCGTCGAGGACCGCTCGAAGCCTTCATTGTCGATGCGCTGATCATAGGCCCGGCGGCCGACCTCGATTTCGGTGAACGGGGTGAGGGCCGGCGAGATTTCGTAACCGGTGCGCAATGTCGCTGTGTAAAGTGTGTTGTCCTGATCCTTCTGCGACAGCGTGGTGCCGTCCGAAAGCTCGGCGTCGCCATAGAAGTCGTGCGAGACCGCGCCGGTCAGCGTGTACTGCATCTTGCCGATGTGCTTTTCGACGCCAAGGCTGCCGTCGATCGTCTGCCGCAGCGGCTGCGTGCTGACGCCGGCAATGGCGTTGGGGGAGGACGCCGTTTCAGGTACCGCTTCATAGCCGAGCTTGGCGATGGCGCGCAGTTCGTTGTCGAGGTCGACATTGAGCTGGCCCTCGATCCGGCCTTGCGCATCGTGAACACGGTAGCCCGACACGGTCTCACGGAACAGGCCGTAGCCATCGATGGTGGCGGAGTTTTCGCGCCAGTCGGAAACGGCGGTAAAGCGCAATGCCGTCTCCGACAGCAGCGCCGACGTGCCGGCACTGCTGGAATCGCCGTTCGTCGTGGCGGTCAGCCCTTGTTCGATCGACGGCCGGATGACGAAGGAGCCCCATTTGACGCCGGTGGCGGCGAACGGATCGTCCTCGGCCTTCTTGTTCTGGCCTTCGATGGCGGCGGTGCGCTCGGCACCGGGGTCGAGTTTCTGCCTGTCGGCGCTATCGACGGTGAGGGCACGGCGGTTGGCCGTCTCCTCATCCGTGTCGGTCGTACCGGCAGCGTCCGTCGTGGAGGCAGTCGTTGAAGCGGTGGTGTCGGTGGTTGCAGCCGTCGATTTTTTCTTCTTTTTCGACTTGCCGGCCGCCTTGGCGTCCGCCTTGGTCTTGTCCTGATGCGTCGCGTTCTGCCCGGCGCTCGTTGGACGACGGCGAGGCTTGGGCGGCGTCGGAGTGTCGGTGGACGCGTCGTCGGTCGCCTGCGGTGGATCGAAAATGCTGCCGGTGGCGGCATCCGTGCCCGTGTCGTCGGGGACGGCGCCGGCGCTGGCCGGCAAATAGGTGCGCGGCGGCGTATCGTCCTGCGCGGCATTGGCCGGTGGCTGCTGGCCCTGGGCGGCAAGGGCGAGCTGCCTTGCCTTGCGCTGCTGGTCGGAGAGGATCGCCGATTCGGAAACCTCGCCGCGCAGCTCGGTTTCCTGGGCATGAAGCTGCCCCGGGCGGAGCAAGGCAAGCATGCTGGTCGCCAGCAGCAAGGCGCATACCGCCTTGCCCCGTCGTCCTCCTGATTTTTCTAGCTGGGCCCCGGACATCGCCACCACTGCTTGCGCGGCGCTGTGCGCGCCATACTTACCGAACCGTAAATGGGGATGGTTAACGGAGGGTTGAGGCTGCGATCGTTCGTCCGGTTAAGTGCCGCTGTTTGCGGGATCGTTTGGCCTGCCCAAGGCCTCCGCCGTCAGGGCATCAGTGCCATTTCTGTTGGACAGTCGGGCGGCAAAGCGCTAATCGCATCATCCATGCATGCGAGACCCCTCGACAAGAAGCCCCTGGACAGGCAAGCGTCGATTGATTCGGCACTGAGAACGGTGGCAACCGAGCAGGCCGGGATCGCCGCCCTGGCCGAAGCGCTCGAGAACGGACTGGCCGCGCCCTTCGCGCAGGCCGTCGACATGATCTCGAAGATCGAAGGCCGGCTGATCGTCACCGGCGTCGGCAAAAGCGGCCATATCGGTTCGAAGATCGCGGCGACGCTGGCCTCGACCGGCACACCGGCTTTCTTCGTTCATCCCGTCGAGGCCAATCACGGCGATCTCGGCATGATCGCCAAGGACGATGCCATCATCGCCATGTCGTGGTCGGGCGAAAGCCTCGAGCTCAAGGGCATTATCGCCTATTCCAGGCGCTTCTCCATTCCGCTTATCGCTATAACCGCTGGGGAGACATCGGCGCTGGCGCGTGCGGCCGACGTCGTGCTGCTCTTGCCGCGCACCCCGGAGGCCTGCCCGCACGGCCTGGCGCCGACGACATCGACGCTGCTGCAACTGGTCATCGGCGATGCGCTGGCGATCGCGCTGCTCGAGGCGCGCGGCTTCACGCCGGACCATTTCCGCACCTTCCATCCCGGCGGCCAGCTCGGCGCCAACCTGACGCTGGTCTCCGAGATCATGCGGGTCGGCGACCAGATTCCGCTGGCGCTTCTTGGCACCAAGATGCCGGAAGCGGTGATGACGCTGTCGCAGAAGAAGGTCGGCTGCGTCCTGATCGTCGACGCGAATGGCGAATTGGCCGGGATCATCACCGACGGCGATGTCGCGCGCAACCTGCACCGCCACCTGGCCGACGTCATCGTCGATGAGGTCATGACCCGCACGCCCAAGACGGTCGACCCGCAGACGCTTGCCGGCACGGCGATCGCGCTGCTCAACGAGTACAATATTGGCGCGCTGGTGGTGACCAAGAACAACATGCCGCTCGGCGTGGTGCATTTCCACGACCTGCTGCGCATCGGCGCAGCGTAGGTGTGCTGATATTCAGGTGAGGCCGGCCTGCAAATGGCTGATACCTGAGCTCAGTTCTACTGCGTCGCAGTAGAACTGAGCTCAGGTACGAAAAGTACGCTCCGCTCCGGTTCTCGAAACCCAGCGTTTCGACTCGGCCTGACCTGAATCTCAATACACCTTGTGCGTCGGTGCCGGGTCTGAAAACTCAGACCCGTTCCACCGTCAGTTCCAGATCGGTATCGGCGGCACTCGTCACGCGCACCTTCGTGCCGGCCGGCAGGTCGGGGCCGGAGACGCGCCATAGCGTGTCGCCGAGCTTGATGCGGCCGCGGCCGTTGGCGATCGGTTCGGCGAGTGTCGCCATGCGGCCGACCATCTGCGCGCCGCGCCGGTTGAGCAGCGGCTGGTCGGTCGGATCATTTCGACCGCCGACCAGTTTTTTGCCGACATAGGCCGAGACCAGCGACAGCGCCAGGAAAGCGAGGACCTGGACCTGCCAAGTCCAGAATGCCGCGTCCCAGATCAGCAGCGACACCGCGCCGATGATCAGCGCGGCGATGCCGATCCACAGCATGAAGATGCCAGGCGCGATGATTTCCATCACCAGCAGGACGAAGCCCAGAACCATCCAGCTCCACGGGCCGAGTTCGGAAATGACACGATCGATCATGGTGTTCTCCTGTGTTGGAGACTTTAATTATCGGTTGGACGCACGACTGGCGGGCGGGCGGCCTGCCTCTGCGAACCGGTCGTGCCTTCGCTGCGGAAGACTTCCTTGGCGATCTCGCCGATGCCGCCGAGCGAGCCGATCAGCGACGACGCCTCGAAGGGCATCAGCACGATCTTGCTGTTGGTGGCGGTGCCGATCTTGCCCAACGCCTCGGTGTATTTCTGGGCGACGAAGTAGTTCAGTGCCTGCACGTCGCCCTTGGAAATCGCTTCCGACACCACCTGGGTGGCGCGGGCCTCGGCCTCGGCGGAGCGCTCGCGCGCCTCGGCGTCGCGGAAGGCGGCTTCCTTACGGCCTTCAGCCTCGAGGATCTGCGACTGCTTGAGGCCTTCGGCGGCCAGGATCTGCGCACGCTTGTTGCGCTCGGCGGTCATCTGGCGACCCATCGATTCGATGAGGTTGGCCGGCGGGTTGATGTCCTTGATCTCGACGCGGGTGATCTTGATGCCCCACGGATGCGCCGCCTCGTCGACGACGCGCAGCAGGCGCTCGTTGATGGCGTCGCGGTTGGACAACAGCTCATCGAGGTCCATCGAACCCATGACGGTACGGATGTTGGTCATGGTCAGGTTGAGGATGGCGTTCTGCAGGCCGGCAACTTGATAGGCCGCCTGTGCCGCATTGAGGATCTGGTAGAAGGCGATGCCATCGACACCGACGATGGCGTTGTCGCGGGTGATGATCTCCTGGCTCGGAACGTCGAGCACCTGCTCCATCATGTTCATCTTGGCGCCGATGCGGTCGACGAAGGGCGTAATGATGTTGAGGCCGGGGCTCAGTGTCCTTGTGTAACGACCAAAGCGTTCGACGGTATAGTTGTAGCCTTGCGGAACTGTCTTGATGCCTTTGAAAAGCACCAGAACGACAAGCGCGACAAGAACAATGACCGCAATATCGAAACCACTGAAATCCATTTGGCTCTCCCTCAGAAGCAGGCCGCGAGAGCCATTCCCGCGCAGCCGACTTCACCAAAGACTTAAGTGTGTTTCAGATGCGTTACAATCAGGTGATGAAGGATTGTTTGCAGGCCTGCACTCACCGGTTGAAGGCGAACAGCTCTGCATCCGTGTCGGCTAGCCCCTTGATCGAAGCCGAAATAATTTCGGAAGCGATGCGCGAGAAGGTGATGCCATTACCGCCGTAACCCATGACTGCATGGATGCGTGGGTGCCTGGGAATGGCGCCGATATAGGGCAAGCCGGTGGACGTGGTGCCGAAGGAACCGGTCCAGGCGAACTCAGGCTTGACGTCGAGATGCGGGAACAACCGGCCGAGTTTTTCGGCAATACGGGCACTCTTGTCGGCGATCAGTTCGTCGCGCCTTGTCTCGTCGACAAAATCCTCGTCCTCGCCGCCGCAGATGACGCGGCCGTCGGCCGTCGCGCGCATGTAAAGGTAGGGGTCTGACGCCTCCCAGATAAACGCAGCACCCGGCCAGAGTTTTCGCGGTTGCGGGCGTGTCGCGATCGCCCAGGTCGAGATGATCCGGTGGGCTGCGGCCGGCACGATGTCGACCAGTTCATAGCCGGTGGCCAGGACAACATGCTGTGCCGTGATGGTGGGGCCGTCTTTCGTGGCGACGACCACCTCGTTGGCACTGTCCTCGATCGCTGTCGCCTCGACGGGGGTGTGGAAGCGGGCCTTGCGCTCGAGCGCCTTGAGCAACAACCCGGCTGTCAGCTTGCGCGGGTCGAGCGCGATGTTGCCGTGGCTGAGGATGGCGCCGCCGCGGTCGATGCCGTATCGCTCGGCCAGTGGGGCCGGTGTGAGATAGGTCGCTTTGATGCCAGCTTGCCGTCGCGCGTCGGCTTCCTCCCGCAGTTCCGAAGGACGCAGCACCGTGCCTGCCAGATAGAGTGACTGGGTGCGATTTGGACCGCAGTTGATGCCAAGTTCTGCGATACGGCCGGCCAGGTTGGAAACGGCGAGCCGCGAGCGGCGCCAGGCCTGCTGTGCCTTGGGCTCGCCGATCATCTTTGAGAGCGTTGAAAGCGGCTGGTCGATTTCGAATTGCACCAGCGCCGTGGTCGCGGCGGTCGAGCCTTTCAGCGGCCCGCGCCGGTCGATGCAGAGCACGGCATGACCGTCCGCCGTCAGCGCCTCGGCCATCATGGCGCCGCTGATGCCCATGCCGATGATGAGTACATCGGTCTTGACGTCCCGGCTTAGGCTGTCAGTCGGCACGGCTGGCGCCCGATAGGCGGACCAGACGGGCCGGCCGGTTCTGAGGTCGAGTTTGCGGGGCATGGAATTCTCCGGAAGGCGCGCCTCAACGCCCCGGAGTGGCCGTTGTTCCGGGTGTTAGACCCAGCCGGACAATTCGCGACGCACCATGGCCTCGATCACCGCCATGCCCTCGGCGCTGTCGTTCAGGCAAGGGATATGGGCGAAATTCTTGCCGCCGGCGTGATGAAAAGTCTCGGCCGCCTCACGGCCGATCTCGTCCAGCGTCTCGATGCAGTCGACGGAAAAGCCCGGATTGACGATGGCGATCGACTTCACGCCGTCCTTGCCGAGTTTCTCCACGGTCTTGTCGGTGTAGGGCTGCAGCCATTCCTGCGCGCCGAAGCGCGACTGGAAGGTGGTGATCAGCTTCTTCTCGTCCCAGCCGAGCCTGTCGCGCAACAGCCGCGTCGTCTTGAGGCAGTGGCAATGGTAGGGGTCACCCTTTTCGAAATAGGGCCTCGGGATGCCGTGGTATGAGGCGATGACAACTTCTGGCTCGAAATCGAGTGTCGTCAGATGCTGTTCGATCGAACGCGCCAGCGCCTCGATGTAGACGGGCTCGTCATAGTAAGGCGGCACACTGCGGATGGCCGGTGCACGGCGCATCTTCATCAGGGCACGAAACAGCTGGTCGTTGGCGGTCGCGGTGGTGGTCGCCGAATACTGGGGATAGAGCGGGAACGAAAGAATGCGGTCGCAGCCTTGCGCGACCAGGCTTTCGGCGACGCTCGCGGTCGAAGGATTGCCGTAGCGCATCGCCCAGTCGACGACGACATCGGGCAAGTCGCGCAACGCCTCGGCGAGCTTTTCGCTCTGCGCTCGGGTGTAGGTGCGCAGCGGCGACTCGTTCTTCTCCGGGTTCCAGATCCGGGCGTAGTTGGCGCCCGACTTCTTCGGCCGGGTGGTGAGCACGAGGCCATAGAGGATCGGATACCAGATCGCCCTGTTGAGTTCGATGACACGTGGGTCGGACAGAAATTCCCTGAGATACCGCCACATCGGCTTGAAATCGGTGCCGTCAGGCGTGCCGAGATTGACCAGCATGACGCCGATCTTGCCGGTCTTGACCGGCGGATGCCCGGCCGGCTGTGGGCCGAGGGCCTTCGCGGCTTTGGGATCGACAGGAGTGGAAAGCGTCATAAGGATTCTCCGGACACGGCGCGAAACTAGCGATGGCGCGCCGGTTTTCAATGCAGCGTCTGGCCGCACCTTAGCCTGAAAACGCAAAACCCGCCCGGTTTCCCGGACGGGCTTGGCGTCGGAACAGGCGAAGTGACTTTACTTCGCCGGGATGGTCAGCGTCGCGCCGGGCATCAGCCGATGCGGCCGTTGACCCTTGTTGGCTTCATAGATGAGTTTCCACTTGGTCGCGTCGCCATAAGCCTTCTTGGCCAGGTCCCAGTAGGTGTCACCGGTGACGATGACATGGCTGCCCGTGGCGGGTGCTGCTTCGGCGGGCTTTGCCGGTTCTGCAGGCTTCGCGGGTTCGACTGGTGCAGGTGCTGCTTCAGCGGGCTTTGCCGGTTCAGCCGGTTTGGCTGCCTCGGCCGGTGCGGGCGCCGGGGTTGCCGGCGCTGCCTCGGCCGGCTTTGCCGGCTCGGCCGGTTTGGCGGGCTCGGCGGCTGGGGCCGCCGCGACAGTCGCGGCGATCTCGGTGATGCGACCGTCAAGCTTCGGCGTGTAGGGCCGGTGGGCGCCGAGATAGTCGGCGACGACCTGCTCGAGGCCGGGGCCGTAGTCGTAAGCGTTCTTGGCCTTTTCGGCGAAGACCTTGTAGCCGTCGCCGCCCTGGCGCACATAATTGTTGGTGGCGACGAGATAGTCCTTGTCGGGCTTGATCGGCGTCCAGGCGCCATTCTCCATCACCTCCACCGACTTGACGCGGCCGGCATTGGGCGCGACCGACTTGTCGAAAGAATATTTGAGGCCCGCCACCTGCGGGAAGCGGCCGGCGCCGTCCTCGATCTGGTTGAGGCCGCCTTCGAGACCGGCGACCAGGTCCTTGCCGGAAATCTGGAAGGTTGCCAGCGTGTTCTGGAACGGCAGCACGGTCAGCACCTCGCCCATGGTGACGGTGCCCTTGTCGATCGAGGCGCGCAGGCCGCCGCCATTGGAGATGACGATCTCGACGCCCTGTCCCTTGACGCGGTCGAGTATGGCGTCGGAGACGAGATTGCCCATCGCGCATTCCCTGGCGCGGCAATTCTCGCGGCTGCCGTCGATCACATCGGTGGTCTCGGCCACTTCCTTGTTCTTCAGGGCCTCGATCGGCGCGCCGAGTTCCTTGATGCGGGCGAGCACGGCGGGATCGGGCGTGATCGACTTGTCGAGGTAGATCGGGTCGCCGCTCGCCGATTTGACGGCGCCATTGTCGTCGAACACCACCTTGAACTCGCCGAGATATTTCGAATAGGACGCCGCCTGCACCACCGGCACCTTGTAGCCGTCCGGGTTGTCGACCATCGTCGGATAGGGGCCTGCCGCCTTCGGATCGGTGTTCGACAAGAGCGTGTGGCTGTGGCCTCCGACAACGACGTCGATGCCGGGGATCTTGGCGATGATATCGCGCTCCCTGTTATAGCCGATATGGGTCACGGCGATGATCTTGTTGACGCCTTGCGCCTTGAGCTTCTCGACTTCCGCGGTGATCGACTTGACGTCGTCGGCGATCGCGATGTTGGGGCCGGGGGAGGCGAGTTCGGGCGTGTCGTTGGTGACGGCGCCGACAATGCCGATCTTCTGGCCGCCGACTTCGACGACGATCGACGGCTTGATCTTGCCGGCTGCGCCGGACTTGTCGTTGGGCACGACATTGGCACTGACGATCGGGAACTTCGCCTTGTCGAGGTAAGGCACCAGCGCGCTCTCGCCGTCGTCGAACTCGTGGTTGCCGAGCGTCACCGCGTCGGGTTTGATCTGATTGAGGAATTCCTCTTCCACGGCGCCCTTGTAGGTGGTGTAGAACAGCGATCCCTGGAAGCTGTCGCCTGCATTGAGCAACAGCACATTCTGCCCTTCGAGCTTCTTGCGTTCCTGGGCGATCGCCGTGATCAACCGGCCGGCGCCGCCAATGCATTCGCCCTTGGTCTCCTCGTCGGCCGAACAGGTCGACTCGTATTTGTTGTTGCCTTCGATGCGGCTGTGCCAATCGTTGAAATGCAGAATGTTCAATGTGTAGTCGGCAAAAGATGCGCCGGCCGACAGGCCAAGCGTCGATACGGAGAGGGCGGCAATGGCGGCAAGCTTCTTCATCTTCGTCTCCCGGTAGGCTGATCAGAGGCGTTTAATGCCTATGCTTGACTGGGATATAACAGCCAGCGTTTTGACCATGTTCCCATCGCGTTCCGGCTGACGCAAGCGGAAATGCCAGCTGTATGTGCAAGGGCAGAACCGGGGGTATTTTCTGGCGAAAAACCCGGGGATTTGCCGGCGCAAAAAAGGACGGCGGCCACAGGCCGCCGTCCTTGATGAGTCCGATGTTTGCCGGTTCAGGCGCGTCGCGTCAGGACAAAATTCTGGCCGGACGAACTGGTGCAGTTCAGCTGGCTGGTGGAGATCAGCAGGCAGTTGAAGCTGACCGGCGTCTGCCGGATCAGCGACGTCCCGTTGATCTCGACCGATGTGGCGCCGGTCATCGTGTAGCTGCCATCGGCCAGCTTCTGGCCGGTGTCGGTGGCGACGGTCGTGAACTTTCCACCGGTGAAGGTCGACAGGCCGGTGCCTTTGGCATCGATCCACGAGCCCTCGACGCCTTTCGGCGCGGCTGCCATCGGCGGCTGGTCAGGACCGCTGGTCGTGCAGGCAGCGAGCATCATGGCAAAGGAACCCGCCATGCCCATCGAAAGAACTTTGCGCGCAATAGTCATCTGAAATCCTCTCCAAACGCATCGGCCCAAAAATCGGTTTCGATTTTGGCAGGCACGAGGCGAACGTCCAAAGTGCTGGAGTGGCCGCGCGTCCCGCAAGACGCACGCTGCCCCAGGCCGCATCTCTTCAATCGCCCGATTTCCGGGCGATTGCAAGGCAATGGCGCATGGTGCGCAGGGTGCTATCGGACGAGGATGTTGCGGAATTGCCACGGATCGCTGCGGTCGAGGTCCTCCGGGAAGAGTCCTGGGCGCCTGTCGAGCGGCGTCCAGTCGGTGTAATGGCCTTCGACCGGTCCGAGATAGGGCGACTGCACTTCCAGGCAGCGCTTGTAGTCCATCTCGTCGGCCTCGACGATGCCGGCATCCGTGTTTTCCAGAGCCCAGACCATGCCGGCCAGAACCGCCGAGGTGACCTGCATGCCGGTGGCGTTCTGATAGGGCGCCAGCTTGCGCGCCTCGGCGAGCGAGAGATGCGAACCGTACCAGTAAGCATTCTTGTCGTGGCCGTAGAGCAGGACGCCGAGCTCGTCGACGCCGTCGACGAGTTCATTTTCGTCGAGCACGTGGTGCACCGGCTGAGGCTTGCCGGCAGCGCCGAACATCTCGTCCAGCGACAGCATCGCGTCGTTGCAGGGATGGTAGGCATAGTGGCAGGTCGGCCGGTACTGGACCTTGCCCTTCTTGGAGCGCACGGTGAAGAAATCGGCGATCGAGATCGCCTCATTATGCGTCACCAGCAGGCCGTATTGCGCGCCCGGTGTCGGACACCACGAGCGCACGCGCGTGTTGGCGCCGGGCTGTTCCAGATAGATCGCGGCCTTGGAGCCGTGCTTGTGCTTCTTGGCGTTCTTCGGCATCCACTTCTCATGCGTGCCCCAGCCGAGCTCGGCCGGCTGCAGCCCCTCGGAGATGAAGCCCTCGACCGACCAGGTGTTCCAGAACACATCCATCGGCTTCGGCTTCTTGGTGCGCTGGGTGTCGCGCTCGGCGATGTGGATGCCCTTGACGCCGGCCTTCTTCATCAGCTTCGCCCAACCCTCGCGGTCTTCCTGCGCGGGTTCCGAGAACTCAAGGCCAAGATCGGTGGCGAGGTTGACCAGCGCCTGCTTGACGAACCATGAGACCATGCCGGGATTGGCGCCGCAGGTGGAGACGGCGGTAGCGCCGCCAGGTTTGTCGTGCTTCTCCTTGATCATCGCCTCGCGCAGCGCATAGTTGGTGCGGCTGGCATTGTCGGCCTTGGCGTCGAAATAGAAGCCGAGCCACGGCTCGACGACGGTATCGATATAGAGCACGCCGAGCTTGCGGCACAGCCGCATCAGGTCGACCGAGCCTGTATCGACCGACAAATTGACGCAGAAGCCCTGGCCGCCGCCATTGGTCAGCAACGGCGTCAAAAGCTTCTTGTAGTTCTTCTCGGTCACCGCTTCCTGCACGAAGGCGATGCCGCGTTCGTCGAGCAGCTTGCGGTCGGTGTCGCGTGGGTCGAGGACCGTCATGCGCGACTTGTCGAACTTGAAATGGCGTTCGATGAGCGGCAGCGTTCCCCGTCCGATCGAGCCGAAGCCGATCATCACCACAGGGCCGGTGATCTCACCGTAAACGGGCCAGTTTTCATTCGCCATTTTATCGAGCACTCCTTCGGACATATGCAAAAGCCAGGCAAACACCTGCAAAACCAGAGGGCATTTCCGCCCACCGGCCATGCGCTACATCACAGATCATTGTCATAAACCAGCGAAAAGCGCCAACCCAGGGCTAGGCGTCCCTGGCCATGTGGTTAAGGACAGAGATCAGCCGGTCGCGGTCCGATGTCAGGCCCTTGTAGTCGAGCTGGTCGAGATCGAGCGCCTCGAGCTGAGCGGCAAAGGACCCAGCTAGCGCCGCCCGGTCGGGGTGCCGGGCCAGCACGGCGAGCGGGTCGAGATGGATGCGGATGGTGAACAGGATGTCGCGTGAGGACGGCAGCTTGCGCAGCGTCTGACGCTCGACGCGGATGAAGGCGTGCGCCTTGACGTCGCCGTCGGGGAAGCGCGACGGCCGGTTGGTGGCACGGTCGATGCGCTCGACATTGGACAGCGGATGGTAGAGCGCATTGTCGGCCTGGATCGACCAGTTGAAGCGCTCGACCGCCTGGCCCTGCAGGCCGTCGAACATGCGGTTGATCAATGCGGCCGGCCGCGTGCCCGGACCGAAGCCCGGTACAGGCTCGTGGATCTGCTGCAGCGGCTTGCCGAATTTTTCGAGAAGCGACCAGGACGAGGGAAAGCACAGCGATCCGGCGGCGAGCCGCCAGCCGCTGTCGTCGCGACGCATCAGGATCAGGTCTTCCTGGACCAGCAGCGAGGCCGTGACCAGCGGCGCGTCGGTGAGACCCGAAGGCAAAGCAGGGTGGTTCGCAGCGCCCACCACCTCGATGCCCGCATCGGTGCGGCGATGGGTGTCTGGAAATCGGTCCGGCAGATAGGCGCCGAGCAAGTCGAGCACTTCCCGCTGGGCGTCGCGCGTGCCGTCCTCCTCGACGAAAACCCGGTCGGGGATTTCGGCATAGAGCCGGCGCTTCTCGGCGAGATAAGGCAGAAGATGGCCGTCGACCTCGATCCAGCCTGCCGGCTCGAGCGGCTTCAGGCCGATGTTGAACAGCTTCGACGAGCCGTCATAGGGGGTGTGGGTCGGAAGGGCCTCGGCCAAGCTCATGCTTCCTTGAAAGCGTCGAGACCGGCAGCGGTCATCCTGGCCAGGAATTCGGTGACCTCGTACTCCGCTGCGCCCGCCTTGGCGAAGGGGTCGGCAGCCAGCCTGGCGTCGAGGGTCTCGCGCGGGCATTGCGCGATGATGATGCCGCCGGTCCGTGGCTTCTTCGGCCCGGAGGCGACGAAGACACCCTCCGCATAGCAGGCCTTCAGCCATTCGATGTGCGCCGCCTGCAGGCGGTCGATCTCGGTCAGCGGCACTTTGTAGTTCAGCGAAACGACGAACATGGCGTTCTCCTGGTCATACCAGCCTTGCGGGAATCAGGCCGCGCAGCGAATTGCCGACAAAGAGCGCCTTGGCCGACTTCAGATCGTCGTAGCTGTAGATCGCTTCTTGCGCCCGGCCTTCATCCAGAAGCTCGGCGCGCAATACGCCAGGCAGCAGGCCGCAATCGAGCCGGGGCGTTGCCAGCACGCCGTTGTCGAAATCGGCGAACACATTGGTGATGGTGCCTTCGCAGATTTCACCGCGCTCATTGGCCAGCAGCACCTCGTCGGCCTGGGTGACGAGATATTCGGAACGGGCATGCGTGTAGAGCTGGCGTCGGCTGGTCTTGTGGCGCAACAGCGTGTTGCCGGAATCGAGCCGTGTCCGCGCCAGGCGCAGCATCCAGACCTTGTCGGCGGCGAGCGGTTCGTAGGGCTGTGCCGAGGCCGTCGCGTCGCCGTTGCGCGCCAAGGCGAGCCGCGTGCGCATGTCGGTTCGGGCGCCGTCGACCGCCTTGCCCAGCACGGCGCCCACTCTCTGCGGATCGCAGGCGAAGCCGAGTTCCGCCGCCGAGCCATAGAGGCGCGCAAGGTGGCGATCGAAGCGCAGGAAGCCCGTCCCTGGCTGCCAGCGCATGGTCTCGATCAGTTCGAAATCGGCGGTGTCCCCGTCGCGAAGCGGGCTTTGAGCAGACACTCCTGATACTCCTCCTCAGGCGTCGAATCGAAGACGATGCCGCCGCCGACATTGTAGACGGCCTCGCCACTGGCAAAGAGCGAGATGGTGCGGATCGCCACGGAAAAGCGCATCGTGCCGCCGGGTGCGATCCAGCCAATGGCGCCGCAATAGACGTCGCGCGGCGTGCCCTCCAGATCGTGCAGGATCTCCATGGCTCGGATTTTTGGCGCGCCAGTGATCGAGCCGCAGGGAAACAATGCCGCGAAGACCTGGCGGATCGAGAGCCCCGGCAGCAGCTTCGCCCTGACGTCGCTCACCATCTGGTGGACGGTCGGGTAGCTCTCGATGCGGAACAGTTCCGGCACTTCCAGTGTGCCGACCTCGCTGATCAGCGAGATATCGTTGCGCAAGAGGTCGACGATCATCCGGTTCTCGGCCTGGTTCTTTTCGTCATTGCGCAGGAAAGTCTTCTGCCGCTCGTCCTCGGCCCTGGTCGCGCCGCGCGGCGCGGTCCCCTTCATCGGATGCGTCTCGATCATCCCCGCGGCGTCGATCTCGAAGAACAGTTCGGGCGAGCGCGACAGCACGATCGGGTCACCCAGCGCCACCAGCGCGCCATACTTCACCGGCTGGCGCTCGGTCAGCGCGTCGAAGGCGGCCAGCGGATCGCCGGACCATTGCGCCCGCACCGGAAAGGTCAGATTGCCCTGGTAGCAGTCGCCCTGCCTGATGTGCTGGTGCAGTCGCGAGAAGCGTTTCTCATAGTCATCGAAAGACCACGTCGCCCGTGCGTCGAAGATCGGGCCGTTCGGGGTTGCCGCATTGCGCGGCGGTAGCGCTTCTTCGGCCGGAGCATCGAAGACACCAAGGCAGACCAGCGGCGCGCGACGTCCCTTCGGCAGCAAGGGAACGAGTTTCGGTTCGAGCAGGTAGCCGGCCTCATAGGAGAAATAGCCGGCAAGCCACTTGCCGGCGTCGTGAGCGGCCTGCGCTGCCTCCAGTGCCGGCCGGAAATCCCGGGCCTCATGCGCCACGATGATGTCGGCCGGCCGGTCGAACACGAGCTGGCGCGCGCTTTCGTCGTTGCGGAAAATGGCGGCGGGCAGGGACATGGGGACCGGGATCGATGAAGCCGTCGATCGCTCTATATGGGGGGCCGCTCGCGCGCAATCGAGGGAACGGCACCTTGCCCCTCAAAGCCGACCTTTGGGCCGACCTTTTTGGCAGACCTGGAAGCCGACCTTGCCGGCAAAACAAACCGGCGGCACTATCGCGCCGCCGGTCGTAATTTGTCCCGCCTCCGCCGCTCAGGTGTTGCTGGCGGTTCCGGCTGTCGGAAACTGCTTGGCGAATTCCTTCTCGTCACCGGCGGCGAGCAGCTTGGCCTGGTCGATCCAGCGTTCGCGCGCGATGCGGCCGTCGAAGTTCATCACGTCCTCGATCCGCTTGATGTCGGCGGCCGTCCAGGCCGCGATCTGGGCGAAACTGGTGACGCCTTGCGCCTTGAGCAGTTTCTCGTTGACCGGGCCGATGCCGATCAGCCGGCGAAGATTATCAGGCTTGGCTGCCGCTGGCTTGGCTGCCGCCGGCGCGGCCTTCTTGGCGGCTGCCGGCTTGGGCGCGGCCGCGCTTTTGGCTGCCGAGGCGGTGGAGGCTGCAGGTTTGCTCGCGGCCGGTTTGGCTGGAGCTGCTGTCTTTGCCGCGGCCGGTTTGGCCGCTGCGGGTTTGGCGGCGGGGGCTTTCGCCGGCGCGGCCTTCGCGGCGGGTTTGGCAGGCGCAGCCTTGGCCGCCGCCGGTGCGGATTTGGCCGCGGCCGGCGTCGACACCAGGGCTGCCGCCGGTTGGCTTGACGCCTTTGCGCCGCCCCCCGTGGATGCCTGAGCATCGCGCAACTGGCGTTCGAGGTCGGCGCGGGTCTTGCCGCATGCATTGAGTTCGCCGGTCAGCCGGTCGCTGTCGGCACGCAGCCTGTCGCGCTCGCTGCGGGTGCGGTCGAGGTCACCGCGCAGACTGTCGAGCTCACCGCGCAGGCGACCCCAGATGAACCAGCCCACCAACACGCCTACCAGGAACGCCAGGACCACGTAGAAAAAAGTGCCCATTGTCTCTCTCCAGTCAGATCCGTCTGCCGTGGGTCATGACCTTCGGCGATGGACTACTCGATGATGGTTCCGCGGGTTCGCAGAACAGCCGGCTTCGGTTCGAGCAATTGGCGATCGGCTTTTCCAGCCTGTGGCCAACCGCCGTTGTCGCGTTCGCCTGAGCGTCACGGCCGGCTGAGATTTTCCCTCGCCGATCCGCATGCGCTCCGGCTGAGCTTGGAGCGAAGGCTATCATAGAGCTTGTGGAAAGCTATGGGAAAAACTTCTGCCCAGAGTTCTTCAAGAACAAATATTTAGCGCAAGAATAGTGCGATCCCAACATGCATTCCGGCTAAACTGTTCTGTCCATGCGAGAGGCCTCTCAGCTGTCGAGGGATTCCAGCTCGTCGATCAGGCCACTGATCACGCCGAGCCCGATCTGCCAGAAGGCGGGATCGGTGGCGTCGAGGCCGAAGGGCGCCAGAAGCTGCGAATGATGCTTGGTGCCGCCGGCGCGCAGCATCTCGAAATACTTGTCCTGGAAGCCGCGCTCGGCGTTCTGGTAGACGGCGTAGAGCGAGTTCACCAGGCAGTCGCCGAAAGCATAGGCGTAGACATAGAAGGGCGAGTGGATGAAGTGCGGGATGTAGGTCCAGAACACTTCGTAGCCCTCGCGCAATTTGATCGCGGGGCCGAGGCTTTCAGCCTGCACTTCCAGCCAAAACTGGCCGAGCCTGTCGGACGTCAGTTCGCCGTTGCGGCGCTCGGCATGCACCTTGCGCTCGAATTCGTAGAAGGCGATCTGGCGGACCACCGTGTTGATCATGTCCTCGACCTTCTGGGCGAGCATGGCCTTGCGCTCGCGCCGGTCGGTGGTCTGTTCGAGCAGCGAGCGGAAGGTCAGCATCTCGCCGAAGACCGAAGCGGTCTCGGCTAGCGTCAGCGGCGTCGAGGCCATCAGCGCGCCCTGGCCGGCGGCCAGCACCTGATGCACGCCGTGGCCGAGCTCATGCGCCAGCGTCATCACGTCGCGCGGCTTGCCCATGTAATTGAGCAGCACATAGGGGTGGGCCGACGGCACGGTCGGATGGGCAAAGGCGCCGGGCGACTTGCCCGGGCGCACCGGCGCGTCGATCCAGTTGCGGTCGAAGAAGGTGCGCGCGATCTCGGCCATCTCGGGCGAAAAGCGCTGGTAGGCGGACAGCACCGTGTTCCTGGCCTCATCCCAGCCGATCACCGCTTGCGGTGTCTCCGGCAACGGCGCGTTGCGGTCCCAGTGGTTCATCACGTCCATGCCGAGCCAGCGCGCCTTCATCGCGTAGTAGCGATGCGACAGGCGCGGATAGGCCGCGCGCACGGCGGTGGCGAGCGCATCGACGACGCCGCGCTCGACACGGTTGGCGAGATGGCGGGAATCGGCGATGTCTTCGAAGCCGCGCCAGCGGTCGGAAATTTCCTTGTCCTTGGCTAGCGTGTTGGTGATCAGCGTGAAGGTGCGCAGGCTCTTGCGGAAGGTCGCGGCCAGCGCCTCGGAGGCGCGGCGGCGCACCTCGCCATCGGCATCCTGCAGGCGGTTGAGGGCCGGCTCGAGCGTCAATTCCTCGCCATCGACGTCGAAGCGAAGGTCGGTCATCGTCTCGTCGAACAGGCGGTTCCAGGCGCCGCGTCCGGTGATCGACTTCTCGTGGAAAAGCTGCTCGACGCGGTCCT
Source organism: Mesorhizobium sp. CNPSo 4671 (assembly GCF_057784245.1). Classification (NCBI taxonomy): domain Bacteria; kingdom Pseudomonadati; phylum Pseudomonadota; class Alphaproteobacteria; order Hyphomicrobiales; family Phyllobacteriaceae; genus Mesorhizobium; species Mesorhizobium sp. CNPSo 4671. The sequence continues at coordinate 213,606 of NZ_JBWLUW010000011.1, forward strand.
CGAGCTGGTAGGGCTTGTCCATTCTGAGGTCGAGCACCCAGGGCCGGTAGTGGCCGAAAGCGGAATCGGCGGCCAGCGCGCTTTCGATCGCGGCGTCCTCGATCAGGTTCAGTTCGAGCGCGAAGAACAGAAGGTGCGCGCTGGCGTCGGTCATCTTCTCCTGGATGTCGCCATAGAGCTTGGCGCGTTGCGGATCGGCGGTGTTGCCGGCGTAGACCAGGCCGGCATAGGAGACGATGCGGCCGATCAGTTCCTCCAGCGCCTCGTAGGCGACCAGCGCCTCGCCAAGCCTGCCGGTGCTGCCGCGCCCGGCCTCGGCGGCGAGCGTGCCCTTCCAGCGGGTCTCGAAAGCGATCGCGTCGGCGGCGGCCTTGGCGATGTCACGCTTCAGTTCCGGGGCTTCCATGCCGGCATAGAGGTCGGCAAGGTTCCATTCCGGCAGATCGCCAAGCTCGGCCGCGCCCTGACCGGACGCTGGTGCCGCAAGCCGCCGACCAAACATCATGCGCATCGACAATACCTTTTTTGCATCAAGGAGAGAGAATTCAAGGGGGAACAGAGAAGCCGGTCAAATCCTAAGCAATTCGTTCACCGGGTTTTTTGAAACCTTATTTAGAACCCTGTGCCAAGATGATCCATGGGGATTTCGAGCGGGCGATTCAGAAAGTCATGACAGGTTCCATACTCATAGTCGATGACGATCCCGTGCAGCGCCGGCTGCTCGAGGCGGCGGTGACACGCTTCGGCCACACGGCAATCGTCGTCGACGGTGGTGCCGCCGGCCTCGACGTGCTCGACGGGCCTGGCGCCCGCGACGTCTGCGTGGTCATCCTCGACCTGGTGATGCCTGGTGTCGACGGTATCGGCGTGCTGAAGGCGATGCGTGAACGCGACATCACCGTTCCGGTTATCGTTCAGACCGCCCAGGGTGGCATCGAAACCGTCGTTTCGGCGATGCGCCTCGGCGCCTTCGATTTCGTCGTCAAGCCGGCTTCGCCCGACAGGCTGCAGGCGTCGATCGCCAACGCGCTCAAGGTCGAGGCGGTCGAGGGCGAGGTCAAGCGCACGTCGCGCAAGCGCGGCGGCCTTTTGACCTTCAAGGATATGATCACCCACAGTCCGGCCATGGACAGGGTGATCCGCCTTGGCCAGAAGGCGGCGGCCTCCAACATCCCGATCCTGATCGAAGGCGAATCCGGCGTCGGCAAGGAACTGGTGGCGCGCGCTATTCAGGGCACCGGCGATCGCCGCTCGAAACCGTTCGTCACCGTCAATTGCGGCGCCATTCCCGACAATCTGGTCGAATCGATCCTGTTCGGCCACGAGAAGGGCTCGTTCACCGGCGCCACCGACAAGCACACCGGCAAGTTCGTCGAAGCGCATTCGGGCACGCTATTCCTCGACGAGATCGGCGACCTGCCGCTCGACGTACAGGTCAAGCTGTTGCGCGCCGTGCAGGATGGCGAGGTCGATCCGGTCGGTGGCCGTGCCACCGTCAGGGTCGACATCAGGCTGATCTCGGCGACGCACCGCAACCTCTTGCAGCAGGTCAAGGACGGCAAGTTCCGCGAGGACCTGTTCTACCGGCTCAACGTCTATCCGATCTTCGTGCCGCCGCTGCGCGACCGCCGCGACGACATTCCGCATCTGGTCACGCACTTCATGGAAAAGGTGGCGCCCGCCGACCCGCGCCACCGCCTGCAAGGCATTTCGGCGGCAGCCCTTGCCGTGCTGCAGGCCTATGACTGGCCCGGCAACATCAGGCAGCTCGAAAACGCTGTCTTCCGCGCCTCGGTGCTGTGTGACGGCGACGTGCTCGATGTCGATGATTTCCCGCAGATCCGGGCGCAGGTGGAAGGCACCGTCAATCTCGAAACGGACGACACGGCACCGCACTTTTCATCGCCTCCAGGACCGCGCGATGAGGAGGTTCCGGCCGGCGATTCCACCTCGACGGCCGAGCCGGATCGGCCGGCCGTGTTTCAGCCCAGATTCGGTACGCTGCGCGCGCTCGACGAACGCGGCAATGTGCGGGCGCTGGCCGATGTCGAACTCGAGATGATCAAGCTCGCCATCGACCATTACAACGGCCAGATGAGCGAAGTCGCGCGCCGCCTCGGCATCGGCCGTTCGACGCTTTACCGCAAGCTCAAGGAATACGGCATCGACCCCGAAACCGGTCGTGTCGATCGCCTCGCATCCTGAAGCGCGCCACGTCGAAACGGAACCATGCGACGCGTTCCAGGTCCTTGGCTCTCATGCATATCGTTCACCCAAAACCCGGCGTCTTTTGGGTGACATGCATTCGGCGCAAGGCCGGGACCAGCTTGCAATGGCAGAATTGGCCCTGTATCGGGGGTTTCGGGTGGATTATGGCAAGCCTGTGGACAGCTCTGTTCACGCATTAAGGCTAACGGTAACAGATCGTGTTCGGCTAAAGCCGGAATCCTGATCTAAACCAGCGGTTTACCAAGAAGTCTTGTGAACAATTTTTGACGGGATATCGCCATGGTGTTACCGCATTTCGGCTTCAATAAGCGATGATTAACCATTAGGATCGATATTCGGATGTGAAAACGACACATCCGTTTGGGCAAATCCGGGGACAAACGGCAGCCTGCAAGGCCTTTTGATTTGAACAGAATCGAACGACTCAGAAACGGGCGTCATGATCATTTGAGCGTCTGGCCGAGATGGCTGGCAGCGATGATTGTCGCTTTTGGTTTTGTTGCCGCGGCCGCCACCGGCGCCCAGGCCGAAGTTCGTTCGCTGAAGCTCTACCACCTACACACGCATGAGAAGGCGGAGATCGTCTACAAGCGCAATGGCCGCTACGATCCCGAGGGCCTTCGCAAGATCAACATCATCCTGCGCGACTGGCGCCGCAACGAGCCGACCAAGATGGATCCGCGCCTGCTGGACCTGGTCTGGGAGGCCTATCGCGAAAGCGGCTCCTCGGACTATATCCAGGTTGTCTGTGGCTACCGTTCGCCCGCGACCAACTCGATGCTGCGCAGCCGTAGCCGGGGTGTCGCCGAGAAGAGCCAGCACATGCTGGGCAAGGCGATGGATTTCTATATTCCCGGCGTGCCGCTGAAGAAGCTGCGCAACATCGGCCTCAAGATGCAGGGCGGTGGCGTCGGCTACTATCCGACTTCCGGTTCGCCTTTCGTCCATATGGATGTCGGCAATGTGCGCCACTGGCCCGGCATCAGCCGCCAGGAACTGGTCAGCCTGTTCCCCAATGGCAAGACGCTGCATGTGCCGAGCGACGGCCGGCCGCTGCCCGGCTATGAACAGGCGCTCGCCTCCTACAAGGCACGCAAGGGTTCGGGCACGCCCAATGTCGAGATGGCCAGTGTCGGCGGCGGTAAGAAGTCGGGTGGGTTCCTGTCTGCTCTATTCGGCGGCGGTTCCGACGAAGCCGACGACAGCGCCGATGTCGAGACCGCTTCGGCCGAGCCCGCCCCCAAGGCTCGAAACCTGAAGCCGGCCGCGACCGCCAAGAGCAGCAACCTGCCGGGCATCGCCATCGTGGCGCCGGAGAAGGCGCAGCGCGCCAACATTCCGCAGATTGCCGACGAGCAGGCTCCGGAGCCTGAAAAGGATACGCCGGAGACGATCATCGCAGCGCTGCCGGCCAAGGAGATTCCGCTCCCCGATTTCGCGCCGCGGCCGAAGGTCGATGTCGGCGCGCAGCCTGAGAATGTTCCGTTCGCCATGGCGGACGCGACGACGACCACCGAACAGGCCGTGGCGACCGCGCAGGCGCCGGCAAACATGCCTTTCAGCAAGGCTGACCCCGCAGCGCTCGCGGCGGCGGCCGCCGCCGATCCGGCGCAGGTTGCCGTCAACAACATCCCCTTGCCGACATGGCGTCCCGAACGCACGCTGCCGGCGGAACTCGCACCGACGCCGCCCAGCAAGGATGTGCTGATGGCGCTGGCGGATACGGCCGAACAGGGCAAGACCGCGACCGATGCGTTCTCGGTGCTGCCCTCGGCGCGGCCCGAGCCGGCCAAACCGGACGCCGTCAAGGCCGTGCTCGACGAGGCCAACGCCCAGGTTGGCGATGCCGTCGAATACAAGCAGGTCGGCAATGCCGACGAATACAAGGTTGCGTCGCTTGCCCGGGAACCGCGCTCGGCCTTCAACGACCCGTCAGGTGTCGATGCCGCATCGCCGCGCCAGGCCGTTGCCGCCCGTCCGGCCGGTTCCGATCCGGCCGCCGCGATCGGCGCCGGCGTGAAGACGACCCGCAAGGAAGCCAGGGCCACCGCCCGCGACCAGAAGCCCGGCCCAAGGGCCATGGTGGTGGCGGCGGCACCCCAGGCCGCCCGCTGGGCGCTGACCAGCGGCGATAATGTCGCCACCGTTTCGAGCGCGACGACGGCGCCGGGCTACGCCTACAATATCGTGCATACGCCGCCGAGCGAGGTGTATACGGCCGGCTTCCAGACCGACACCCAGGCGCCAGACCCCAGCCGCTTCACCGGCAACGCCGTCAAGTTCCTGTCGGTCGCCCGCTTCCAGACGAAGTAACCGGCTGGCCAGATAAAGCAGAAGCCGCGCAGGGCAACCGGCGCGGCTTTTTGCTTTTCAGGGGTGCGGCAGATGTGATGCCCCGATCCTGCGGATCACACACGGCTGAACTTCTCGTGAGGCCGGAACGGCTCCCTCATTTCCGGGTTAGGGTGCGTACGTTCCAACCTGGGGAAATTCATGAAGAAGATTCTACTGGCGTCAGTTCTGGCATTGGTTGCAGCATCGGCCGCGATCGCTCCATCGCAAGCCGAAACCGTGATCATCAAGAATGGCCGGCATCACTGCAGGACCAAGCCGGTCACGCATTGGGTTCACCATCACCGGGTGGTCGAGAAGGTCAAGGTCTGCCGCTGACACGATCCGGAACTGACAGGATCCGGAAATTGGCCCGGTCGGCGAGAGTCGGCCGGGCTTTTTATGTGCCAGCTGACGCCGCGCTACGTCTGGTTCCGAGCTTCAGTCGATTTCCAGCGTGGCTGCTTCGCCCCTGGCCAGGAGCCGTGCGGCGTCACGCGCCGGCGGCAATCCGAAATGACGCGCATATTCCCGGCTGAACTGGGATGCGCTTTCATAGCCGACGGCAAAGGCGACACGCGTGGCGCTGCCCGGCTCCGCGATCAGCAGATGACGCGCCTCCAGCAGCCGGACCTGCTTCTGATACTGGATCGGGCTCATGGCGGTCGCCGCCTTGAAATGGCGGTAAAACGAAGCGTTGCTCATATGCGCGAGCGCGGCCAACTCCGTCACATCGATAGGCTCGTTGTAGTGCGATCGTATCCAGGCGATGGCGCGGCGGATCTGTGACAAGCGGCCGTCAGCGTGCGCAAGCTGGCGCAGCTTCGCGCCTTGCGGGCCCTGCAACAGGCGGAATGCGATCTCGCGTTCGAGCATCGGCGCGAGCACGGGGATCTCGGCTGGCCGGTCGAGCAGCCGCAGCATGCGGCGCCATGGATCGAGCAGATCGTCATCGACCCGATTGGTCACGAAGCTGTCGCCGTCGACCGCCGGCTTGTGATCGATGATCAGGCCGGCGATCAGGCCGACATCGAGGGCGAAGGCGATGGCCGTGTAAGGACGGGCGCTGCTCGCCTCGATGAGCTGGCTGGTGGCGGGCGTCTCCACCGCATAGACGAAATAGCTGCCGGCGCCGTACCGAAGCGTGCGGTCGCCGATCAGCACCGTTTTGGCCCCCTGCAGCACGAACAGCGCCGTCGGCTGACAAAGCTCGGGCAGCGGCGGGCTCGGAACCTCGCTGCGGCCGATGGTGACACGCGGGATGGCCGTTTTGGTGCGCCGCCCATGCGCATGGCGCTCGGCGATGGCGATCAATTCTTGCAAGGCTTCTTCCATGTCTTCAGCATTGCCGATCCATGCACCCCGCGCAACCGGTTGAGAGGATTAGGCAAGAGGACGCGAGTATCCGGCGCGCGAAATTGGCCGACGCACGTCATTTCTAGGTCACCAAGAAGGAGATCATGGACATGACGACGAAAGCGAATGCGCTGGTCACCGGCGCCAACAAGGGCATCGGCCTCGAAACCGCTCGACGGCTGGGGACAAAAGGCTTCAAGGTCTGGCTCGGCGCCCGCGATGCCGAGCGCGGGGAGGCCGCGGCCAAGGCGTTGCGAGACGAAGGGCTCAACGTCGAATGGCTCGCGCTTGACGTCGCCAGCGACGACAGCGTGGCGGCCGCGACCAAAACCCTCACGACGCGGGTATCTAGCCTCGACGCACTGGTCAACAATGCCGGCATCGCGCCTGGCTATGTCGACGCGCTCGGGCCGGACGGCCGCTACGAACGGCCGCCGAGCCGCGAGAATGTCACCAATATGAAGGCCACCTATGAGGTCAACGTCTTCGGCCCGGTTCGCGTCACCCAGGCATTCCTGCCGCTGCTGCTGGCATCGCCGGCCGCCCGCATCGTCATGGTCAGCAGCTACCTCGGCTCGATCGCGCGTGCCGCCGGCAACAGCCAGTCGCCCAATGTCATGGGTTATGGAAGCTCGAAGACAGCGCTCAATGCGATCACCGTGGCCTTCGCCCGGGAGCTTGCGCCGCGCGGCATTATGGTCAACGCCGCCGCTCCCGGCTACACCGCGACGGATCTCAATGCGCACAGAGGCGGCCGTACGGTGCAGCAGGCCGCCGGGATCATCGTGCAGCTGGCGACGCTCAAGGCCGGCGGCCCCACCGGCGGCTATTTCGATGAAAACGGTCCGTTGCCCTGGTGAGCGAACGACGGATTATTTCCGGAGCTGGCTGGCAGCGCGGGCGAGTGCTTCGATCTCGTCCCACTTGCCGGCCTTGACCATGTCGTCGGGCGCAACCCAGGAGCCGCCGACGCAGATGACGTTGGGCAGGTTGAGGTAGTCGGCGGCGTTCTTGCCGGTGATGCCGCCGGTCGGGCAGAATTTGACGTCGGCCAGCGGCGAGGCGAAGGCCTTCAGCGAGGCGATGCCGCCGGACTGCTCGGCCGGGAAGAATTTCAGGAAGCGCAGGCCCGCCTCGCGCGCGGCCATGATCTCGCCGGGGGTGATGGCGCCGGGCAGCAGCGGAACCTCGCTGTCGGCGGCGGCCGCCAACAGCTCGCGCGTGATGCCGGGGCTGACGATGAAGCGCGAGCCGGCGCTAGCTGCTTCATCGAACTGTTTGCTGTCCAGAATGGTGCCGGCGCCGACAATGGCTTCCTCGACCTCGGCCGCCACGCGACGGATCGCTTCCAACGCATCGGCGGTTCGCAGCGTGATCTCGATCGCCGGCAGGCCGCCGCGTGCCAGGGCACGGGCCAGCGGCACCGCATTGGCGACATCGGTGATCTTCAGCACCGGGATGACCGGCTGGCCATTGAGGAGCGACAGGAGTTTTTCGGTCTTGCTGGGCATCTGTCTCTCCATACCAAGGGGGATTTCAACCGATTAGCAGACGGGTGTTTGCCTGTCCACGAAACCAGGCGTGTCGCGATGTCACGCGCCGTCGGACAGCTTACGGGCTCTTCCCCGACAGCGCCATGACAGGCCACAAACTCCGTTTCGCCTTGAATCGGCTTTTACGAGCGTCTAGTTGCTCTGACAATGACACCGTTCGCTCCATCCCAGCCTGTCCGCGTCGCCGCGCTCTACCGGTTTGCCCGACTCGATGCCTTTGACGAATTGCGCGCGCCGCTCGCGGCCTTCTGCTGCGGACGCGGCATCAAGGGCACGCTGCTTCTGGCGCATGAAGGCATCAACGGCACCGTCGCCGGCAGCGAAGCCGCGATCGCCGAGCTCATCGATTATATCGAGGCTATCGACGGGCTGGCCGGCCTAGAGGTCAAATACAGCAGTGCCGCGGATATGCCGTTCCACCGCATGAAGGTGCGGCTGAAGCGCGAGATCGTCACCATGGGCGTCGAGGACATCGATCCAGTAGCGAGCGCCGGCACCTATGTCGTGCCCGCGGATTGGAACGCCTTAATTTCCGAGCCCAACACGGTCGTCATCGACACGCGCAATGCCTATGAGGTCTCGATCGGCACCTTCAAGGGCGCGGTCGATCCGGCGACGGCGAGCTTTCGCGAATTCCCGGCCTGGGTGGAAGCGCACAAGGCGGAGCTCGAAGGCCGCAAGGTGGCGATGTTCTGCACCGGCGGCATTCGCTGCGAGAAGGCGACGGCTTACGTCAAGTCGCTCGGTTTCGAGGACGTGTTCCATCTCAAGGGCGGCATTCTCAAATATCTCGAAGAGGTTCCGGCCGAACAGAGCCTGTGGCAAGGTGAGTGCTTCGTGTTCGACGAGCGGGTTTCGGTGTCGCATGGCCTCGCTGAGGGTGATGCGCAACTCTGTCGTGCCTGCCGCCATCCGCTGACGGCAAGCGAACTGGCGTCGCCGAAATATGCCGCCGGCGTCTCTTGCCCGCATTGTTTCGATGCCCGCACCGACGAGGACCGCCAGCGCTACGCCGAGCGTCAGCGGCAGGTCGAGCTCGCGCAAGCGCGGGGCAAGGGGCCGCATATCGGCTCCTGATCGAAGGCTCTGAGCTCCCGCAAAGCGGCGGCCTGTCATTGCAATGTCAGGTTTCGGGACCTACGTCTTCGGCGTTCGAAACCTGCCCGTTCGGCCGGGCAAAAGCTGGAGGCACTGAATGTTCGATCCCAAGAAGCTTCTCGACGATCTGCTCGGCTCGCAAATTCCCGGCACCAGCGGCACCGTCCGCGACAAGGCTGGACAAGCGGTGCAGATGGCCAAGGACAATCCGCTGGCCGCCGGCGCGCTTGCGGCAGTGCTGCTTGGAACAGGTGCCGGCCGCGAAGTGACCGGTGCCGCGGTGAAGCTCGGCGGCCTGGCCGCGATCGGCGGCCTCGCCTACAAGGCCTACCAGAACTACAAGGCCGGCAATGCGCCGGAGCAGGCGCCCGCCGCCGGCGAACCGGAATTGCTGCCGCCGCCCAAGGAGACCGCCTTCCACCCGTCCCAGGCGCCGCAGGGCGAGGACGAGTTCACGCTGACCCTGGTGCGGGCGATGATCTCGGCGGCCAAGGCCGACGGTCATATCGATGACGAGGAACGCAAGAAGATCGCCGGCAAGCTCAGCGTGTCGGGGATCGATACCGATGCCGAGAAATTCCTGATGGCAGAGCTGGAAAGCCCGCTCGATCTCGACACGCTGGTTGCGGGGGCCAAGACAGACGCGCAGAAGCTCGAACTCTACACGGCCTCGCGCCTCACCATAGATCCCGACACGCGCGCCGAGCGTGGCTATCTCGACCTGCTGGCCGGCCGGCTTGGCCTGCCTGACGCGCTGGTCGACCATGTCGAGGCGACTGTTTCTGCGGCCAAGGTGCCTGTTGCCAAGGCAGGGACCTCGCCCAATCCGCGCTGGTAGCCAAAACGGCACAGCGAGCTTTTCCCGCGTTAACCTTTCGTTAACTCAGGAAGCGCATGATTCTACACAGTCGGATCGGCTTTTCCTCCTCCCAAGCCCGGTTCAGATCAGGGCGGTCGCCAATGACCGCCCTTTTTGTCGGCCATGCCGGGGCCCTATCCGAAAACCGGATTCCACTTTTTGGGGCGTGCCCTGGCGGCTAAGCTTGCCATAGCGGCCGTCATTTGCGATGCCTTCAGCCGAGCCAAATCCCTGAAAATCAGTCGGGCACGCGCGGCGCTGCCGGAGGATATCTGCCATGACCGAGCAAAGAACCGCCATCGTCACCGGCGCCGGCACGGGTATCGGCAAGAGCGTTGCCACGGCGCTGCTCAAGGCCGGCTGGAATACGGTGTTCTGCGGCCGCCGCAAATCGGTGCTGGACGCAGCGGTTGCCGAGGCCGGCCGGACCGAGGCCAAGGCATTGGCGGTCGCCTGCGACATCAGCAAGGCCGGTGAGGTCGACGATCTGTTTGAGACCGTGGCGGAAGCCTTTGGCCGCGTCGATCTGCTCTTCAACAATGCCGGCATGGGCTACAAGTCGACGCCGATCGACGAGATTCCGGTCGAGGTGTGGAACGATATTGTCGGCGTCAATCTCACCGGTTCGTTCCTGTGCGCCCGCGCTGCCTTCGGCGCCATGCGCAAGCAGCGGCCGATGGGCGGCCGCATCATCAACAATGGCTCGGTGTCGGCCTATGCGCCACGCCCGGGCTCGGTGCCCTATACGGCGACCAAGCATGCCATTACGGGCCTGACCAAGACGCTGGCGCTCGACGGCCGGCCCTATGACATCGCCTGCGGCCAGATCGACATCGGCAACGCACTAACCGACATGGCGCAGCCGATGACCGTCGGCGTGCCGCAGGCCAACGGCTCGATCGCCGCAGAAGCGGTGATGGATGTCCAGCACGTCGCCGATGCCGTCGTCCACATGGCCAGCCTGCCGCTCGACGCCAATGTGCTGTTCATGACCGTGATGGCGACCAAGATGCCGTTCGTGGGGCGCGGCTGAGGCAGAGCTGTCGCCGCCGGCTCATTTGCCGGCCAGCGGCACGCCGGGCTTGAACAGCACAATGGGCCTGATCTCGTAAACCGCGGTCGGATTGACGCGGCGAAGGTCGCGGGCGATGGCGATAGCCTCGTCCCGCGTGGCGCAGTCGACGACATAGAAGCCGAGCAACTGTTCCTTGGTCTCGGCGAAAGGACCGTCGATGATCACGCCATCGCCCGGGCCGCGCAAGGTGATGGCATCCTGCGTCGCCCCAAGACGCGCGGACGGTCCAAGCGTGCCGTCCTCATGAAGCCGGGTGTTGATCTTCAGGAGCTCAGCCATCAGTGCCGCATCTTCCTGCGGCGTCAGCGCCTTGATCGCATCTTCCACGTGATAGGCAAGAATTGCATAGAACATGTAAGGCACCCGCTTCGATCCTGATCCAGGGAAGCGTAGCCGTTCCCGACATGCACGCCCAGCCCTGGCCATGCGTCTCCGGACGGCTCATGACATCATCATTGCCGCCAGCCGCAATCTTCCGGAAAGAGGTCACCGGCCCGTTTTGAAACTCACTTGGCGAGGAACGCCCCGATCCGTTCCAGCGCGCGCAAGATGTTCTCCTCGGAGTTGGCGTAGGAGAGCCTGACATAGCCTTCGCCGAGAATGCCGAAATCAGGGCCGCCGATCAGCGCCACGCCGGCCTCGTCGAGCAGTGCCGAGGCGAGCTTCTTTGCCTTCCAGCCGGTCTTCGAGACATTGGGGAAGGCGTAGAACGCGCCCTTGGGGGTGATGCAGGAAATATTGGGCAGGGCGTTCAGACCCTCGACCACGACCTTCCTGCGGCGGTCGAAGGCGCGCATCATGGTGTCGACGTCGTCCTGCGGACCGTCGATGGCCGCGATACCGGCGAACTGGCTCGGCGCGTTGACGCAGGACCAGCAATTGACCGCCAGCTTGCGTACCTTGTCGTAGAGATGGGCGCCCTTGTCGCCGTTCGGCCAGATCGACCAGCCCATGCGCCAGCCGGTCATCGCCCAGGTCTTGGACCAGCCATTGAGCACGATCAGCCGGTCGCGGATCTCGGGATAGCCGAGCAGCGAGCAATGCGTCTCGCCGTCATAGGTCATGACGTCGTAGATCTCGTCGGAGAGGATCGCGACATCAGGGTGCTTCTCCAGCCCCTTGACCAGCTTTTCGATCTCGGCGCGCGGCGTCACACCGCCGGTCGGATTGGCCGGCGAGTTGAGGATCAAGAGCCTGGTCTTGGAGGTGATCAGCGCCAGCGTCTCCTCGGCCGAGAAGGCAAAGCCGTTCTCCTCGCGCATCGGCACCGGAATGGGGGCAGCACCGGTGAACTCGATCATGGAACGATAGATGGGAAAGCCGGGATCGGGATAGAGGATCTCGGCGCCGGGTTCGCCGAACATCAGGATCGCCGCAAACATGGTCGGCTTGCCGCCGGGCAGGATCATCACTGTCTCAGGCGACACTTCGACGCCGGTTGTGGTCAGCGTGCGCCGCACCACCGCCTCGCGCGTTGCCAGCAGCCCGTTGGCCGGCGTGTAGCCATGGTGGCCGTCACGCAGCGCCTTGATCGCGGCTTCGACGATGTGCTGCGGTGTCTTGAAGTCGGGTTGGCCGATGCCGAGATTGACGATGTCGCTGCCCTGTTGGGCGAGCGCCGTCGCCCGCGCCAGCACCGCGAAGGCATTTTCCTCGCCGAGACGGTCGAAGGCCGAAATCGTGTGGAGCATTTTTCCCGTCCGTGTGGTTCTTACTGTGGGGTTGCGTTTTTGTGAGCTTCGGCCCGCAAAAGTCAAACGGATTGGAGTGTTTGGTGTCGGAAAATCTCGCGAATTGGCAGCCGCGCCCGCGACCGGAGCGCAAGGCGATCGACGGCCGCTATGTCAGGCTTGAACCGCTGAGCGCCGCAAAGCACGGTGACGGGCTCTATGAGGCGTCTTCCGTGTCCGATGTCGGCGGCCGCTTCGCCTGGCTGCCCGACTATCCGCCGGAAACCCGCGCAGCCTTCCAGCCATGGCTGGACAAGGTGGAGGCCAGCGAGGATCCGCTGTTCTTCGCCATCATCGACAAGGCCAGCGGCAAGGTCGCCGGGCGCCAGACCCTGATGCGCATCGATCCCGCTTACGGCGTCATCGAGATCGGCAACATCTATTGGGGGCCGCTCATCTCGCGCAAGCCGGCGGCGACGGAAGCGCAGTTCCTGTTCATGAAATACATCTTCGACGAACTCGGCTACCGCCGCTACGAATGGAAATGCAACAACCGCAACGAGCCGTCGAAGCGGGCCGCCGAACGGTTCGGCTTCAAGTTCGAGGGCATTTTCCGCCAGCACCTGATCGTCAAGGGTGAAAACCGCGATACCGCATGGTATTCGATCATCGACAAGGAATGGCCGGCCCTGCGCAAGGCCTATGAAGCGTGGCTCGACCCCGCCAATTTCGACGACGCCGGTCAGCAGAAGCGACGGCTCGAGGATTGTCGCGCGGAATTCGGCGCTTAAGTCCGGCTTGGGGCGCATGACAGGAGCTGCCATTGGCGGACACCCACGACCATAGCGGGCATGATCACAATGGGCACGATCACGGCGCCGGCCATGTGCATGGTTCGACCGACAAGAAACGCGTGCTGATCGCCGCCTGCCTGACGGCGGGCTTCATGGTGGCGGAAGCGCTTGGCGGCCTCTTCACCGGGTCGCTGGCGCTGCTGGCCGATGCCGGCCACATGCTCGCCGACGCCATCGCGCTCAGCCTTGCCTGGTATGCCTTCCATCTTGCCGGACGTCCGGCGACCGGCCAGCTCACCTACGGTTTCGGCCGGGTCAAGACGCTGGTCGCCTACACCAACGGCATCGCCATCTTCGTCATCGCACTGTGGATCATCTACGAGGCCTGGGGGCGCCTGCTCACGCCGACGCCGGTGCTGGGCGGACCAATGCTGGTGGTGGCGATCCTCGGCCTGCTGGTCAATATCGGCTCCTTCCTGGTGCTGCATGGCGGCGACCGCGAGAGCCTCAACATGCGCGGCGCCATCCTGCATGTGTTGGGCGACTTGCTCGGCTCCGCGGCGGCGATCGTGGCTGCAGTGGTTATCCTGGTGACCGGCTGGACGCCGATCGACCCGATCCTGTCGGTGCTGGTCTCGCTGCTGATCCTGTCGACGGCGTGGTCGCTGATGCGCGCCGCCGCCCATGTGCTGCTCGAGGGCGTGCCGCCAAGCCTCGACCGGGATCTGGTTGCCAAGGACCTGGAAACGACGATCGCGGGCGTGCGTGAAGTGCACCACATGCATGTCTGGTCGCTAGATGGGTCAAGCAATATGGCGACGCTGCATGCCTGCCTCGATGAGGGCGTCGATGCGTATCAGGCGGTCAGCGCCATCAAGAAGCGGCTTGCCAGCGAGCACGGCATCAGCCATGCCACCGTGGAACCGGAATTCGGCCAATGCGCCGACGAGGCCGACGAACATGAACATGAACATGAACATGAGCATGAGCATGATGCGGCCCCGCATCACAGCCACCATCACTAAGCCCGGTCGATAACCGGCCCTGCCTCAGGAGTTGCATAGCTTTGAAAGCCAGCTTGACGAATGCCCGCTGCCCCGGTGCTGCGTGATGGACCGCGACACCAGGAACGCCGCTATCGCCGCGCTGTGGATCATGCTGCTGTTCGGCATTGCCGCTTTCTATCTGCCGACGGTGATGCTGGCACTCGGCAGTTTTTCGACCGTGCTCGCCGGCATCTTCGGCATTGTCTTCGTGCTGGCGTTTTTCCTCGTGTTCTGGCTGCGCGCGCGCAGCCAGCGCAAAAATCAGGGCAAGTAAGGGATATCTGACATGCGCATTCTGATCACTGGCGCCGCAGGCATGGTTGGCCGCAAGCTCATCGCCCGGCTGGCCAAGGACGGCACGTTGCGCGGCGAAAAGATCACCGCGCTCGATCTGCACGACATCGTGCCGCCGCAGGCGCCGGCCATGGACGGCGTCAGCATCAGCACCCATACCGGCGACCTTGCCGAGACAGGTGCCGCAGAGAGCCTGGTCGCGTCGCGGCCGGATGTCGTCTTCCATCTCGCGGGCATCGTGTCGGGCGAGGCGGAGGCCAATTTCGATCTCGGCTACCGCGTCAATCTCGACGGCACGCGCGCTTTGTTCGATGCCATTCGGCTGGCGGGCTTTGCGCCGCGCGTCGTCTTCACCTCGTCGATCGCCGTGTTCGGCGCGCCGTTCCCGGACGTCATCCCGGACGAGTTCCATCCGACGCCGCTGACCTCCTACGGCACGCAGAAGCAGATGAGCGAGGCGCTGCTCGCCGATTATTCCAGGCGCGGCTTCTTCGACGGCATCGGCATCCGCTTGCCGACGATCTGCGTGCGGCCCGGCAAGCCGAACAAGGCGGCCTCCGGCTTCTTCTCCGGCATCATCCGCGAGCCGTTGAGCGGGCAAGAAGCGATCCTGCCGGTGCCGCGCTCGGTCGTGCACACCCATGCCAGCCCGCGCTCGGCGGTGAATTTCCTGATCCATGCGGCAGGGATCGACGGTGCTGCCGTCGGTCCGCGCCGCAACCTGACGATGCCCGGTGTCGCCGTCACCGTCGGTGAGCAGATCGAGGCGCTGGAGCGCATTGCCGGAGCGAAGACGGCGGGACTGATCCGCGAGGTGCCGGACGAAACGATCTGGGCGATCGTCAAGGGCTGGCCGACCCGCTTCGAGGCGCGGAGGTCACGGGAGCTCGGCTTCAGCGCCGAGAAGAGTTTCGACGAGATCATCCGCGCCCATATCGAGGATGAGCTGGGCGGCAAGGTGTATTGATATTCAGGTGATGCCGGCCTGCGAACAGCTGATACCTGCGCTTCCCCGTTCTACTGCGTCGCAGTAGAACTGTGCTCACGTACTTTAAGTACGCTCCGCTCCGGTTCTCGGCATCAACCTAGTCTGGTCGCTTCGCGCCCGTCTTCGACTCCGGCACGGCCTGACCTGAATCTCAACACACCTTCGGGTGCCACTTATAGTCAAACGCTGCCCGTCAAACTCGCCGACAGCAGCAGCAATCCGAACAGGAAGACGAAGGCGGCGCCGCCGATCTCGACGATCGAGTGGATGCGGTTGCCCATGTGGCCGTCGCCGGCGAAATATACCGCCCAGTTCTTGGCGGTCACGGCAAGCGTTGCCAGCGCCGAGACGGTGATGGCGGTGCCCAGCGACATGGCCAGCACCGACAGCAGGCCGCCGAGCCAGAGCCCGTTGAGCAGGGCGAAGCTCAGCACGATCAGCGCGCCGGAGCAGGGGCGGATGCCGACGGCGGCCACCGCCGACCAGGCGGTGCGCCAGTCGAAGCGGTCGCCCGACAGCAGCGCCGGATCGGGTGCATGCGAGTGGCCGCAGGTTTCGCAGACCTCGCCCGCCGCGTGATCGTGATGTGCATGGTCATGATGCACATGATCGTGCGCGCCGTGGTCATGATCATGGTCATGGGCGCCATGGCCGTGATGGTCGTGCGAATGGTCGTGGTCATGCCCGTGCAGCGCGTGCGAATGGGCATGCGCCGAATGGCTGTGCGCGGCATGCGAATGGCCGGCGTGGGAATGACTCGCGTGAGAGTGGCCGGCATGCGAGTGGCCACCATGCGAGTGACCAGCGTGCGCCGCCGACAGGCTGTAAGCCGGCGCCCTGCCGAACAGGCGCAGGATGGATGGGCCGAGCTTGCGCCAGAGCAGCCAGGCGCCGAACAGGGTGACGAGGGCAAAGCTCATGATCTCCATGAACCAGGCCGCGTCGGTCATCGAGATGGTGGTGCCGCGCAGGACGAAATAGGCGAGCAGCATCACCGCGATCGCCGTCAGGCCCTGGAGCAGGGCCGAGACGAAGGACAACAGGACACCGCGCCGCAGCGCCACTTCATTGGCCACCATGTAGGACGAGATCACCGCTTTGCCGTGGCCGGGGCCGGCGGCATGGAAAATGCCATAGGCGAAGGACAGGCCGATGAGCACCCACAGCTTGCTGTTGTCCTCGCGCATCGCCTTCATCGCCGTCGCCAACGCGCGATAGAATTCCTGCTGTCTGAGGTTGATCCACATCAGGATGTGGGCGAACGGACCGGTGGTGGGCGCCATGCCGTCATTGACGCCGATGCCGAGCGAACTCTGGGCGTGCGCGACGTCAGTAAAATGCATCGCGGCAAAGGCGAGGGCCAACAGGCCGAATGCCAAACGCAGGGACGGTTTCGTCACCGGTTTCATCCTTCTGGCTGACAGGTCAGTTCGAGCTTGGTGGCAAAGATCTTGCTCATGTCGGTGCCCGTCGGGTCGTTGAAGAAGGCATCCGTCAGGGTCTTCTGGTTTTCCTTGATGGCCTCGTCCGGATCCGGACGGATCACCTTGCTGGTGCAATTCGACGGCAGGCCTGCAACCGTGATGTTGGAATCTTCGGTGAAGTCGATCGCCGTGTAGAAAGTCGGATCATAGACGCCGATGTCGATCGTTCCGGTCAGCTTGATCGGAACCTTGGGCTCGGACTCGAACAGGATGATCAGCTGGTCGTTGTCGAAATTGGCCATCAGATGCGGAGGCGGCACCATCGTCACATCCTTGCCGTTCTGCGTGACGAGCTGGAAATAGTTGAATTCGGCCAGAGAGGCATGAACCGTGTCGGCGACCTCCTTCAGCTCCTTGTCGTCAAGCTTCAGGTCGGAGTTCTTGTCGAACTCCATCATCACCGTACTCGAAAACAGGTCGTCGAAACGCCAGAGATGGCGCAGCGCTTTCACACTTTGGTGATCCGGGGACAGGATCACGTCGAGGCGGGCCTCGGCGAAGACGTGCGGATGCACGTAAGCCGGTCGCGTGGCGGCAAAGATCGCTGCCAGGGCCGAAGCCAATATGATGGCGTGCCGTTTGAGCTGCATTCCCGATCGCGATTCCCTTGGCTTTGGAGAGAAACCGAAAGTTACCAGAAAGGGGGCGAAATTGGGACCGCTCGTGCGCGTCACCCAAAAGTGCGCTGCGGTTCGGGACTATGCCGAGCAGGCAACAAGAGCCGGAGGCAGGTCAAGCGACCTCACGCGTCCTGAACCATTGCACCAGGAAGTCGACGAAAACGCGGACCTTGGCCGGCAGATAGCGGCGGTGCGGATAGACGGCAAAGATGCCGCCGCCGGACAGGATGCGGTCGTCGAGCACCGTCACCAGCTGACCGCTCTTGAGATCGGGCGCGGCGATGAAATCCGGCAGGATGCAAAATCCGAGCCCTGACAAGGCGGCGGCGCGCGCCGCCATCGGGCTGTTGACCTCGATCGGGCCCGACACGGCGACGCTCAGCTGATCATTGTTGTCGCCCTTGAACGCCCAGTTGTTCAGCCCGCGGCCATTGGTGTCGACGATGCAGGGCATGTGGCCGAGATCCTGCGGCCGCGTCGGCATGCCATGCTTGGCGATCAGCTCGGGCGAGGCACAGAGCCTTATCGAAAACGGCGCCAGGCGTCTCGCGATCAGCGACGAATTCTCCAGGCGCGAGATGCGCACTGCGAGGTCGAAGCCTTCCTCGACCAGGTCGACGAAGCGGTCGTCGAGCTGGATGTCGAGCACGATGTCGGGATGCTGCTTGGCGAAGTCGATCAGCGACTGGCCGATCGGTGCGTCGGCGAAAGTGCGTGGCGCTGACAGTTTGATCCGGCCGCGCACGTCGCCGGAGGATTCGCGCACGGCGTCCGCCAGGCTGTCGACCTCGCGCACGATCTCCGAGGCGCGCCGGTAATAGGTGTGGCCCGCCTCGGTCATCGAGAACTGGCGCGTGGTGCGGTTGAGCAGCAGCGCGCCGAGTTCGTCCTCCAGTTCGCGCACATATTTCGACAGCAGCGCCTTGGAACGGCCGATCTTGCGCGCCGCCGCCGAAAAGCCCTCGGCCTCGACGACGTCGATGAAGGCGCGCATGCGGGTCAGTGTGTCCATGGTTCAGGCCCTTTGTGCTGCGTCGAGAAGTTTTCGGCCGAGCCGTATCAGGGCAATGTCGCTGCCGGAAGGGCCAAGCAGCGACAGGCCGAACGGAGCGCCGGCGACCGAGCCGATGGGCAAGGTTATCTGTGGAAAGCCGGAGAGGCCGGCCAGGCACAGAAGATGCAGCGCCCGCTCGCGATAGGCCTGGAACTGCTCCGGCGTCGAGTCGACATAGGGCGCCGGGCCGGGCACCGTCGGCAGGACAAGGAAGCCGTCCTTGCCGAGCAGGGCGCCGAGTTCGCCGCGGAAGGTCAGGCGGCGCACTTTTTCGGCCTGCACTGTCCGGTCATCGACGGCACGGCCAAAGCCGAAACGCTCCTCGACCCCGGGTCCAAGGTCGCGCTCGCCGCTGATGATCCAGTCGCCATGCACGCCCCAGGCTTCCCTGGCCTGCAGCCGGCGAAAGCACCAGTAGAGTTCATCAGGGGAAGAGCTGAAGCGCATGGTTGACGTCGCCGGCGTGCCGAAAACCGCGCTCGCCAGTCCCTTCATGCCGGCATATTCGGCAATCGCGGGGCGGGCGACCATCTCGTCCAGCCAAGGGAGCGATATCGGGCGGTCCAGGGAATGCTGGTGCGGGTCGCGGCCAAGCAGCAGTTTGCCGACCGTCTCGTAGGTCTCGATGTCGTCGGCGAACCAGCCGAACGTGTCGAAGCTCGGCGCCAGCTTCATCGTGCCATCGAGCGAGATGCGGCCATGCGTGGTGCGCAGCCCGATCAGTCCGCAAAAGCTTGCCGGCGCGCGGATCGAGCCGCCGGTGTCGGAGCCGGTGGCGATGTCGGCCAGCCTGCCCGCCACCGCCGCCGCCGATCCGGATGACGAGCCGCCGGTGACGCGGTCGGGGGCCGCCGGGTTCACTGGAAACGGAAAATGCGCGTTCTGGCCAAACAGCGCGAAGGCCAGTTCGTCGGTCTGCGTCTTGCCGGCAAAGCGCGCGCCGGCATCGAGAATCGTCTGCACGGCGGGCGCGGTGCGCGAGGCGGCATGGCTTTCGGCGAATTTCCTGGAATTGCCGCAGCCGGTGCGGTAGCCGGCGACGTCGTAAATGTCCTTGACGGCCAGCCGCAGGCCGGCGAGCGGGCCGAGCTCGGCATGAGCCACCGGCATCTGGCGCAGATCGAGAAAGGCGTTGTAGGGGCCGTGCGTGCCTGTCATCGTTCGATATCCGGATACGGTCCTCCCAACATTGTTCGATGCCAGAAATTTTACAACCTTGGATACGATTTTTATTGATTGTGACGGCAACCAGCCATATATCGCGCTTGCCCAAAGTCGCACGTGCCTGTGGGTGTCCGCCGATCCTCGAATGGTGAGGGAAATCGGTAAGGTAACTGGAGCCAACCCCTCCAGTCGGTCTAGCGGCCAACCGCAAGCCCGAGGACACCTTGAAGCAACGACGGTGCGGGCCTTTCTGGTTCTCTGCCGGTTGTCCAAAGACCGGGGTTACTGAAGAGGCACACCTTCATTGCCGGCAGTGCGGAACGGGGTTCTCCCAATCCAAGCCAAGGCAGACAAAGCGGACCGAAGCCGGGCAAGGCCAAGGTTCATCGCCGCGAGACGGCGTTTCATGGTTCCGGGGTCTCCACCGGCTGGTTCCATGGAATTTTCGTCCCGCCTTTGTTTGACCGCGTGTTCGCGAGGCCGACAGCCCGCGTCCGCACCCTTGTGCGCGCCGAAAGGCGTGTTTGGAGAAACCCGATGGCTACCCAGCGCATCCTCGACTTCCTCGCCACCCGACGTCCGTCCGGCCCCTGCCTCGTCGTCGACCTCGATGTCGTGCGCGACAATTTCCGCGCCTTCGAGAAGGCGCTGCCCGATTCCAAGATCTACTATGCGGTGAAAGCAAACCCGGCGCCGGAAATCCTGCGCCTCCTTGCTGCGATGGGCTCGTCCTTCGACACCGCTTCCGTTGCCGAAGTCGAGATGGCGATGGACGCGGGTGCGCCCGCGGACCGCATCTCCTTCGGCAACACCATCAAGAAGGAGCGTGACATTGCACGCGCCTACCAGCTCGGCATTCGCCTGTTCGCGGTCGATTGCGTCGAGGAGGTCGAGAAGATCGCCCGCGTCGCTCCCGGTGCGCGCGTGTTCTGCCGCGTGCTGACCGATGGCGAGGGCGCCGAATGGCCGCTGTCGCGCAAGTTCGGCTGCGTGCCTGCCATGGCCGTCGACGTGCTGCGCCATGCCAAGGGCCTTGGCCTCGACGCCTATGGCGTGTCGTTCCATGTCGGCTCGCAGCAGACCGACCTGACCGCCTGGGACCGTGCGCTCGCCGACGCCAAGAAGGTGTTCGCGACGCTCGCCGAGGAAGGCATCGTCTTGAAGATGGTCAACATGGGTGGCGGTTTCCCGACGCGCTATTTGCGTGACGTGCCGGCGGCCCAGGCCTATGGCCAGGCGATCTTCTCGGCGCTGCGCAAGCATTTCGGCAATGCCATTCCGGAAACCATCATCGAGCCGGGTCGTGGCATGGTCGGCAATGCCGGCGTCATCAAGTCGGAAGTCGTGCTGATCTCGAAGAAGGCCGACAATGACAATGTGCGCTGGGTGTTTCTTGACATCGGCAAGTTCGGCGGTCTGGCCGAGACCATGGACGAGGCGATCCGCTATCCCCTCGTCACCCGCCATGACGGCTCGGAGACCGCGCCTTGCGTGCTCGCCGGTCCGACCTGCGATTCGGCCGACGTGATGTACGAGAAGACGCCGTATCCGCTGCCTCTGTCGCTGACCATCGGCGACGAGGTGCTGATCGAAGGCACCGGTGCCTACACGACCACCTACTCCGCGGTCGCGTTCAACGGCTTCGAGCCTCTCCGATCCTACGTGATCTGACGGTTCGGAAGAACCGATCAGATCATCCCAGGTGGGCGCCTGTCGCCCGCCCGGGTTCGCTTGTGGAACAGATCTCCGCTCGTGAAGGGATCGCGGAAATGGAAATGTCAGTTGAAATCGTAGCTCATGCGCCGGCCTTCGTCATGGTCGCCGAAACCGTTGCCGACGTCGTGGCACGCGAAGCCTTGCTCGATCGCGCCATGGGGCCGATGCGGCGGAGAAAATCGTCGGAGAAGCTGCGGCGCGGCCGCCGGCCCTCGGAAGGCCTGGCCTTCGTCGCGCGCGATGCGTCGGGCGGCGTTGCCGGTACGGTGCGGCTGTGGGATGTCAGGTTGGGCGAGGGCGGTTCGGCGGCGCTGCTGCTCGGCCCGCTCGCCGTCGATCCGTCGCTCAAGAACGCCGGCATCGGCTCGGCGCTGATGCGCCATGCCATTGCCGAGGCGGCGCGTCTCGGCCACGCGGCAATCCTGCTGGTCGGCGATGCGCCCTATTACGGACGCTTCGGCTTCTCCGCCGACAAGACGGGCCGGCTGGCGATGCCAGGCCCCTATGAGCGGCACCGCCTGCTGGCGCTGGAACTGGTGGACGGCGCGCTCGATGGCGTGCATGGCACGCTCAAGGCTTCCGGCCGCAAGCTGTCAGTTCCAGCCGAAGTGCAACGCGCTGGCTGAAACCAGCGCGGCGTACTCGGTCGCGACGGCACCCAGTGCTGTCACCGCCGGCGAACCGGCGCCTCCGAGACGGGCCAGATAGTCCTCGCCCTTGGGGGCCTTGTCCCAGTCGTTGCCGATGAAGCGGGCCGCTGCCGTGCCGGAATCCGATACTTCCGGCGCCGGCGGCCCGAACGCGGCTGCCGTGCGGTTGAGCCCATCCAGAAACGCGGCATTGTCGAGGCCGCTATAGGGCTTGCCGTTACCGTCCACGACATTGAGGAAGATCTGCTCGTCGCCAAAGGCGGTGTAACCGCCACCCAGGCCTTTTTCCACGGCATCGGCTTTTTCGAAGAAACGCTGTGCCACGGTGGCGTCGAGCGTATCCTGGGGGAAACGGACGGTGACGAAGCCAGTGCTGCCGCTGCTCTCGTCCAGTCGGGAGACGAGCACGCTGTGCTGGTGGAAAATGTAGCCGAAGGCAGCGGCCAGACGATCGGCGGTCGCGTCGTCGAGCGCGGCCTCGGTCTGCAGCGATGCGTTGGTCTTAAGGAGGTAGCCACCCGGTGTGACTTCCGTCTCAAGCACGGCCGGATCGACGCCTATGCTGGCGACAATCTTGGGCACGATTTTCTCAAGCACCTCAGCCGAAAACGCAGCCCGTTCAGCGTAGCCGGCCGTCTTCAGCTTTGGCAGGTCGAAGCCGAGGGAAGGTGTGGCCTCGTAGGAAATCAGGACACGTTCATCGGCGGCCGCGGCCGCCGTCACCGAAACCAGGGCAGCGATTAGCACCGCACGCGCCACTGCTTGAACACTATGGAAATTCATTACCGACCTCGCTGCTTTGCCGCTCTTCTGGAGCCGAGGTCAGACTAAATGGATGATTTCGCAATCAAAGGTATGAGCGGCTTGCGGTTCTCCGCCGCATGAACGTTTCGTGCCAAGATTGCCGGAGCCCGTGGAACGAAAGTGCCGTCTTGAAGACGGTGTTCCGATAAGGCCAAGCGCGTCCAAATGATGATGCGACGCGCTTCGGCCCTGTCTGATTTCATGTCTGTCCAAGCCGCCATACGGCTTGCGACAGCCATCAGCCGATCAGCTGGCTGAGCGCCATGGCCACCGTCATGTCGCCTTCGACTTTGATCTTGCCGGTCATGAACGCCATGGTCGGGTTCAGGTCGCCAGCGATCAGCGAGTCGAGATCGTCGAGCGAGAGCTTGATGGTGCAGTCGGTGGGGGCATCGGTGTTCGAAACGGTCGCGCCGTCGATGACGATGACGCCGTCGCCGCCGGTGTCGAACTTCACGGAACGATCGAACCCGCTGCTGGCCACGCGCGACTTGATCTTCTCGGCAATCTCCTGAACGCTCACGCTGTTCTCCCTGTCTCGTTGCACTTGTCTGGTTGCATCTGTCGCGGAGGGCATTTCCGACCGGCCGAAGCCCATGCTGCCTCTGAGGCGAATACAATCGCTGGCGCATATAGCTTTGGATTGACGTTTACGTCAACGCGAATTGCGGCGACTGGTTCCTATCGCCGCACCAGGCAATTTGTCGGGCACCGGTGGTCAGTGAGCCGGTGGCGCATCCGCTTCGGCCGGCTTGGCCGCCTCGGGCGCCGCGGTGGTGGCATCCTGCCGCCGGCGCAGCCAGTTGTCGCGGATCTCGTCCTTGCTCAGGAAATTGACCTGATCGATCAGAACCTCATGCACCAGGGTTGAGCCGACGCGGGCGTTGACGGTGTCGCGGATCGCGGCGCGGAAGGCATCGAGGTCGATCGTCGCCTTCTTGGTGAAGTCGATCTGGGGATTGGAATAGAGGTAGCTGTAGACCTGATCGGTGATGAGCGCCTCGGCCGGAATCGACAGTTTCTTTATCTGCTCCGGCTCGACGGTGTAGACGAGCTTGGCCAGGAAATAGCCACCGATCTTGGAGTCGCGGATCAGCGGCACCGAAATGACGTCGGTCTTGACATAATCCAGCCCGCCCAGCATCGGCTTGGGCTTCTCGCCGACGCCGCTTTCGCCGGCGGCCTGGAACGAATAGAACACCGCGCCGAGCGTGGCGGCGCAGACCCAGACCGCGATGGCGATGACCTTGATCATTCAGAACCCGAGCCCGACATCATCGCGCGCTAGAGCCTGTTCCATCCCGATTCAATCGGGATGGGGCTCTATCCCTTTGTTTGCGCATGATCTTTTCCAAAAACCGGCATCCACTTTTCGGGATCATGCTCTAACCCTTCATCCGGCCGAATTCGCCGGCGGAGTAGGTGCCGTCGGTTTCGGCGCGCTGGATGGCGCTGCGCAGCAGGCTGGCAACCTCGTTGACGGCGCTCAGATGCGCCAGGATCGCCGCCTCGTTCTTCGCCAGTTTCTGGCGTAGCCGGGTCAGGCCTTCGCGGTGCTGTTCGAGGAAATCGGCTTCGCTGCCGCCCTTCATGGCGCGAGTCAGTTCGTAGAGATAGCGGCTCTTGCGGGCGTTCGACGCCTTGAGGTCGTAGCCGGTATCGCGGCGGATGCCGGCGGTCTCTTCCTCGACCACCTCCTCGATGCGGCCGATGATGGCGGCAAGGTTTCCCGGCCGCGCGAACGGTATAGGAGCCTCCGACGCGGTGGTGCGCGCCGGCAGGTTGGCGGTGAATTCGGAAGAGTCGGCCATGGCGTTTCCCAGTCTAGATCTTGATGTCTGTTTTTATGGTTGTCTCGTCGCCGGTCATCGACCTGGCGGCCTTGCGCTGCAATTCCTGGACGAGCGAGGTGGACAGACGGGTTTGCTGATCGATCTCGGTCTTCTCCGGTCCGTTCGAGACCGGGCCGATCGGCACCTTGCGCTTGCCGTCCATATAGTGGTCGGCGAGCAGCGACTTGGCGATGCCGATGCCGCCGCGCTCGGCCATGACGTCGGCGACGCGCTCGGCGAGCTGCGATTTCCACATGTCGCCGGCGAGACCCGTGCCATAGACGCCCTCGGTGTCCTTGGGCAGCATATTCTGGATGAAGGTCTGCAGGACCATCGCCTCGAACTTCTTGAATTTCTTGGCCGGGTCGGCTGTCGCCGCCGCTTTGTCTGCCGTGGCGCGCGACAGGATCGAGCCGGCATCGACGGATGCCGCGGTATCGACCGAGAACGTGCCCGCCGCACCGCCCGCGCGCTTGGTCAGCGCGGCGCGGGCAGCCTCGATATCGATCGGATCGGCAGCTCGGGCGACATCCATCACGATGTCGCTGGGTGGAGAAATTGCCAAGAAAGTCCGCCTTTTGCCGGTTTTCCTTAGCCAGACCATGCCTCAACAAGCTTGTGGCAGGCTTGCGGGGAGGGGGAGGAATGCGGGGTGGGATCGGATATTCGCTTTGCGCCGTAAGGGTATGTGCCGAGGGGGCCGGTCTGGTGTTCAGGCCACTGCCGACAAATCCGCTTCTGCCAAAGCCTGCTGTTAAATTCTTGCAGCTTTATTGTCGGCCATGGGTTATCCGATTGCTGACAATGTTCCATACGGAGTCCGATCATTGAGCGTAGCATTTGCCAAGGAGGAGAGTGCCGAGGCCGCGTCGGAAACCATCCTGCCGGCTCGCCCCATCTCCGATCGGATCAACCTCGTTACGGAGGTGGGCTTCAAGATGCTGCTGGATGAGTTGGCTCGCGCCCAGCAGGCGCTCGAGGCCGCCAACATGCTGGGAGATGTCAACGAAAGGCGACGGCAGTCGGCCGTTCCGATTCGAGATACGCGCTACTATGCCGAGCGCGTCCGTTCGGCCCAGCTTATGCCTGCGCCAACGTCCAACGAAGTGATCGCCTTCGGCCACACCGTCACCTTCGAGCGTGATGATGGCCGCTCCCAGACCTTCCGCATCGTCGGCGAGGATGAGGCCAACCCGACTCAATCTTCCATATCGCACGGGTCGCCAGTTGCGATCGCGCTGATTGGCAAAACCGTTGGCGATGTCGTCCATGTAGGACAGCGTGAACTTGAGATCCTGTCCATTTCCTAAGTTGGACAGGGTGGTGAGACGATGCACGGGATTCGAGTTGTCGGCAGCCAGACAACAGCGGGGCCGGCTGTTGTCACTGGGTTCAACATCCAGTCGCGCATGGAACCCATTCTTGTTGGCGTCCAAATCGCGGGTGATGGGCGCGAACCAGTCATGCGCACTTCACCTAGGATGCCCCACTGAGGTTCATAACCAGAACACCCCCGCAGCTACTCTTCGTTCCGCTTCTGCGCGATCAGATCCAGCCGTTCGCGGTCGGAGCGTTCGCGTTCGTCGCGGTTGCGCACGTCCTTGTAGGCGCGTTCGACCATGTTGGTGCGCGCGTTCGCGGTGGCGATGAGCCCGGCCTCTTGCCTGGCGCTTTCCAGGCTCTTCTCCTGGCGCACCACCGCCTGGGCGATGCGGCGGTGATAGAGGTCGGGGAACAGGCCGGACAGCGAATTGTCCTGGTCGAAATGGCCGATCAATTCGCGGGCTTCGGCTTCCGCCGCGTTTGCCGCCGCGAGGAAGGTGGCGTGGCGGGTCTCGTGCAGCGCCTTTAGCTGTTCCTGCACCTTGACCAGTTTCTTCAGGCGGTCCTTGCGTGTGGTCATCGCTACCTCGCCAAAGTCAGGTCGACGAAGCCGTCGACGAACAGCGTCAGCATGGTGCCGATGGCGAAATAGAAGATGATCATGCCGCCGGCGATGACGAAGGGCTGGGAGATGAAATAGATCGGGATCTGCGGGGTCAGCTTGTTGACGAAGCCGATCGTCAGATTGACCAGAATGGCATAGGCGACGAACGGGCTGCCGAGACGGATGACCAGGAAGAAGGTATCCGACACGGTGTCGGTGATGTCGACGAGGGCCGCCTGCGGGTTGAAGAAGACGTTGACCGGCGCCACCGTGTAGGACGCCACCAGGGCGCGCACGATCTCGTGGTCGAAGTCGAAGACGAACAGCATCAGCAGCGCCGAAAACGAGATGATGGCGGCAAGGGCGGCCTGGGGTTCCGGCTCTTCGATCGCCGGTCCGCCGGAGCCGCCATAGCCGATCAGCATGGCGATCGCCGATCCCATGAAGCGTAGTGCCTCCATGTAGAGCCTGGTCATGGCGCCGATCAGCCCGCCGACCAGGAGTTCCGAGATGATCATCGGCACCAGGATCTGCGGGCGGGGATCGACGAAGGGAATGATGCGGTCCCACAGGAAGGCGAGCAGGCCGCCTGTGGCGGCGACCGCCACGAACAGCCTAACCTGCACCGGCACGCGAGCGCTGGACAGGCCAGGCATCAGCATGAAGCAGGCGCCGATGCGGCAGAAGGCGAGGAACGCCGCGATGACGACGCTCTGCGAGAGAACGCTCACGATATGGTCCCGAGCACCCTGATCTCGACGCCCTTGGCGATTTCGACATGGGAGAGCACCGGCAGCGTGGTGAACAAGCGCTCGATGATCATGCGCACATAGGGGCGGGCGTCGGGCGCCGTGACGAGGACGAAGCGCTCGCCGGCCTCGAGGAATTTCTTGATCGCCTTGGTGGCGTCCTGGCCGAATTCCTCGAGCTGGCGCGGATCGATGTCGAATTCGCGCACCTCGCCCTTGGCGTCGCGCTTGAGGCTTTGATGGAAGGCGAGATCCCAGCGGTTGCCGAGGCGCAGCACCTTGAGCACGCCGCCTTCCGAGAGGTCGCCGCAGATCTGCTGGGCCATGCGGATGCGGACATGTTCGACGATCTGCTCGGTGCGGCGCACATGCGGCGCGATCTCGGCGATGGCTTCGATGATCAGATGCAAATTGCGGATCGAGACGCGCTCGGCGAGCAGCAGTTTCAGCACCGCCTGCAGGCCGGGATAGGAGATGTGGGTGGTGCAGATCTCGTCGGCGAGCTTGCGGTATTCCTGGTCCTGGCGTTCGAGCAGCGCCTTCATGTCCTTGTAGGACAGAAGCTGCGGCAGGTTGTTGCGGATCACCTCGGAGAGATGGGTGAGCAGCACCGACATGTTGTCGGCGAAAGTGTAGTTCTCGCGCTTCAGATCCTCGGCGAAGGTTTCCATGACGGAATAGGCGCGCATGCCGAAGGCCGGCTCGCGGATCTCTTCGCCGGGGATTTCGGGCACCTCGCGGTTGCCGAGCAGCACCATGATCTCGCCGACGCGCATCGAATATTCGGCAACCACCGTGCCATGCACCTTGATCTGGTAGCTCTTCGGCGGGATGGCGAAATCGTCGGCAACGCGCACTTCCGGCACGACGAAGCCGTATTGCTGGGCGAATTTCTTGCGCATCTTGCCCATGCGGAAGACCAGCTCCTGATGGGACACCAGCAGCCGGGTGGACAGCTGCTTGCCGATCAGGAGTTCGATCTCGGCGGTGGCAAGCGAGGCCTTGACCGAGTTCTTCTCTTCCTCGGCCTTGGTCGCCTTTTCCTGGGTCTTCAGTGCCTCGGCAGCGGCGAGGACGCGGTTGGCGCGCAGCGGAATGATGTAGCCGAGGCCGGCCATGCCGCCGGCCAGTGCAAAGAAGGGGAACAGCGGCAGGCCGGGCATCAGGCCGAGCAGCACCAGCAGCGCCGCCGCCACGTAAAGCGCGCGCGGATGGGCGCCGAGCTGGCCGAACACGGCCTGGTTGGTCGAGCCGCGGGTGCCGCCCTTGGAAACCAGCAGGCCGGCGGCGAGCGAGACGATCAGCGCCGGAATCTGGGTGACGAGGCCGTCGCCGACCGACAGCTTGATGAACACATCGGCGGCCTCGCCCATGCCCATGCCGTGCCTGATGTAGCCGATGGCGATACCGCCGACGATGTTGATGGCGGTGATGATGAGGCCGGCGATGGCGTCGCCGCGCACGAATTTCGAGGCACCGTCCATCGAACCGAAGAACGAGCTTTCTTCTTCCAGTTCGCGGCGGCGCAATTGCGCGGTCTTGTCGTCGATCATGCCGGCGGAGAGATCGGCGTCGATCGACATCTGCTTGCCGGGGATGGCGTCGAGGGTGAAGCGGGCGCCGACTTCGGCGATACGCGTGGCGCCCTTGGTGATGACGATGAAGTTCACCACGATCAGGATCATGAAGACGATGAGGCCGATGACGAAGTCGCTGGCCATCACCAGCTTGGAGAAGCCTGCAATGACATAACCGGCGGCGTGCGTGCCCTCATTGCCATGCGACAGGATCATGCGCGTGGTGGCGATGTTGAGGGATAGCCGCAGCATGGTGGCGATGAGCAGCACGGTCGGGAAGGAGGAGAAATCGAGCGGCCGCTGGATCCACAGCGCCACCATCAGGATCAGCACCGAGAGCGCGATCGAGAAGGCGAGGCCGATGTCGATGAGAAAGGCCGGGATCGGCAGGAACAGCACGGCCAGGATGATGACGATGCCGAGCGCGAAGAAGACGTCGCGGCCATTCTTGGCCACCGCGCCGGGCTGGATGCTTTCGCTGATCGCCATTGAAGTCCTCGAACCATAGACTGTCGCGCATAGGACAGCCCGGCGAGGGTAGCTGGCCAAGCTTGCGCGAGGGTGGGAGAGTGGCCGAACTGAATACCTCGCAACAAAGGAAACCCCATGCTCTTGATCATCGGCACCATCCGCTTGCCGCCTGGCAGCTTCAAGGAGGCAAGGCCCGTGATGGAGCGTATGATCTCTGGCAGCCGCGCCGAAGACGGCTGCCTCGAATATTCCTATGCCCGGGATGTGCTCGATGACGGACTGATCCGGGTCACCGAGGTGTGGCGCGACAAGGCGGCGCTCGATGCGCATTTCCGCTCGCCGCACATCGCTGCATGGCGCTCAAGCTGGCCGGCGCTTGGCATCGGCGAGCGCAATCTTGTGCTCTATGAAGCCGGCGAACCCACGCCGACCTGATCAGCGGCTTCGGGTCCGCCGAGCCGCCCGGTGCTTCCACAAACCACAGCGAAGTCTACAGCCGCCGACTTGGCGCGGTGCCCATCAGATTGATCCCGCCGCGCTCCAAATGCTAAGAAGGCCTAGCAGGCATTGACCTGTCTGCAGGACCAACCTCCGCCATCGGTATCGTGGCAATCTTCATAGCTGCCGTAACACATATTCGTTGAATTACGGTACCAGGGATAACCGCCTGGGCAGCAGACGTCCTGCTGCGCGAGCTGAAGAAATTCTTCTGTCGGCCGGCTCTGTTGTTCCGCATTGCCACCGAGCAAAACAGACCTGGAGTATGAAATATCCTGCTTAACTGGCAGATCTATGCTTGAGATGCTCATTGCAGACGAACTCAAAAAAATCGTGCAAGCAGCTAACGAAAAGAACCCCCGCCCACTCATGTTCTCCTCCTTGAGGGAAATAGAGACGGACCCAAATACCACTTTTCATGCGGTGCGTCGATTGCGCGGGCAAACTGGAGCAAGGGCTGCGAATCCGTCGTCCGACTTTCGGGTGGCCGACTGACTTATGCCTTCTACGCTCGGGGATTGATCGAAAGAAGCCCTCTGAACCGTTCGAAAACGATCCTCACATCGGGCAGCCTGCATGGCGGTTGCCATGCAGTATCCCTGGGCGTATCAGCCTTCTCACGTCCCATTTGATATCGCCGAGCCGCCCGGGTGCTTTCCAGAAACCAGCCACAAGTCTACGCCCGCCGGCTGCGCGCGGTGCTTCTGAGATCCATTCCTCTGCTCGAGGCGCGCGGCATCGCCGTGGTCATCCTGGCCGGCGTCGTCGGCGTCATGGCGGGCATACTGGTGACCGCGATGAGCCAGATCGTGCAGGATTTGCATGGGCTGCTGTTCGGCGTTCAGCCCGGCGGCCGGCTGTCGGGCATGTTCTCGCTCGCCAATCCGGTGCAGGCGCTGATACCGGCGATCGGCGGCGCCCTGCTCGGGTTGACGGTGATCTGGCTGCGGTTGCGTAAATTCCGCACTCCGGTCGATCCGATCGAAGCCAACGCGCTCTATGGCGGGCGCATGTCGCTGACCGACACACTCATCATCGCCGGCCAGACGATGATCTCCAGCGGTTTCGGCGCCTCGGTCGGACTTGAAGCCGGCTATACACAGGTCGGCTCCGGCCTGGCATCGCGGCTGGCGCGCATCTTCAGGCTGCGCCGCAATGATGTCCGCATCCTGGTAGGCTGCGGCGCGGCCGGCGCCATCGCCGCCGCCTTCGACGCGCCGCTGACCGGCGCCTTCTACGGTTTCGAGCTGGTCATCGGCATCTACTCGGTCGCCAATGTCGCGCCGGTCATGACCGCTGCGATCTCGGCCTCGCTGACGGCGGAAATGTTTGGCGGCGTGCCGTTTCCGCTCGAGCTTTCAGGGCTGCCGCAACTGACCCCCAGCCAGTACGTGCCGTTCCTGCTGCTCGGGCTGCTGGGCGGCGCCGCCTCGATTGCCATCATGCAGCTGGTGACGCTGATCGAACGTGGTTTCAACAGGCTCTCGGTCGATGCCTCGCTGCGCCCCGTCATTGGCGGCGTCATCGTCGGCCTGCTGGGGCTGATCACGCCGCAGGTCCTGTCCAGCGGCCATGGCGCGCTGCACCGCGAATTCGCCATGAACTATGGTTTGACCGTGGTGGCGAGCGTCTTCGTGCTCAAGCTCGCGGCGTCAGCCATCTCGCTGGGCTCGGGCTTTCGCGGGGGCCTGTTCTTCGCGTCGCTGTTCCTCGGCGCGCTGCTCGGCAAGGCGTTCGCCGGCGTGATGGCGCTGGTCTCGCCGGCGACCGGCATCGACCCCTCGGTTGCCGCCGTCGTCGGCATGACCTCGCTTGCCGTCGGTGTCGTCGGCGGTCCGCTGACCATGACATTCCTGGCGCTGGAATCGACCCGCGACCTAACGCTCACCGGCGTCGTGCTGGCCGCCTCGATCATGGCGGCGATCCTGGTGCGCGAAACCTTCGGCTATTCGTTCTCGACCTGGCGCTTCCATCTGCGCGGCGAGACGATCCGTAGCGCCCACGATGTCGGCTGGATGCGCAGCCTCACCGTCGGCTCGATGATGCGCAAGGACATCAAGACCATCGATGCCTCGACGACGCTGGCGGATTTCCGCAAGCAAATCCCGCTCGGCTCGGCCCAGCGGGTCATCGCCGTCGACCCGGGCGATGAATATGTCGGCGTGCTGATCGTGGCCGAACTGCACAGCGATCCTGCCGGAGATGAGGTGCTGGTGCGCGATCTTGCCCAGTACAAGGATGCCGTCCTGGTGCCCAGCATGAACGTGCAGACCGCCGCCGAGACGTTCCAGCGCGCCGGCGCCGAGGAACTGGCGGTCGTCGAGGATTTCACCGACCACATCGTGCTCGGTCTGCTGACCGAGGGCCATCTGATGCGGCGCTATGCCGAGGAGCTCGAGAAGGCGCGCCGGGACCTCTCGGGCGAAGGGTAGGGGATTCTCCTCCACGTTCCCTTGTCGACCGGCAGGCACGGCCTGCTCCATGGACACACCCTCTGAGTTGAGCAAGCCGCCCGGATATTGGCGCGCTCCTGGCCCATGCGCGGCTTGCCAGATGTACAGTGGTACTGTACAGAATGTTAAGTGCGGTGAGGAGACGGCATGCGCAAGGGGTCCGACAAGGCTTCGATAAAGACGGTCGACGCACCGGCCGCGACCCATGCGCATCAGGTGCTGGGCATGCGCCTCAAGAGCCTTCGCCTCGCTCGCAGGCTGTCCTTGCGGGAGCTTGCGGAGGCGACCGGAACGAGCGCCAGTTTCATCAGCCAGCTCGAACGCGGCCTGACCGGGGCCAGCACCGCCTCGCTCAACCAGATGGCTTCGGCACTCGGCGTCAGCGTCGCCATGCTGTTCGAGGAAAGCACGGCACAAAACCATGGCGTCCTGAGGCGAAGCGAGCGGCCGAGCCTGCCGCCCAGCGACGGCTGCCGCAAGATGCTGTTGTCACGGCCGCCGCTGAGCGACATGGAAGTCTATGTCGGGGAATTCGACATTGGCGGCTCGACCGGGCCCGATCGCTACACCCATGGCGACGCGCACGAGATGCTCGTCGTGCTGCGCGGGGTCGTCGAGGTCTCGCTCGGCGAGGCGCGCCATGTGCTCGAGGAGGGCGACAGCATCGAATACACGACATCGACACCGCACCGCTCAGAGAACATCGGCAGTGGCCGAGCCGAAGTGATGTGGATCATCGCGCCGCCGACCTCGGTGCGCGCCGAGCTCGATCAATACACGGCCTGGAAACCGCTCGCGGCCAGGTAGGTTCGATCCAAAAACGCGGGCATGAATGGGAGAGTTAGTGTGATGTTTAAATCGAGATTTGCAGGCCTTGGCGCCATTCTGGCGCTTGGCGTTGTGGCCGGCGCGGCCTTTGCGCAGGAGAAGCCGGTGGCGGGCGAGGTGAAGGAAGGTTCGCTCAAGGGCAAGACGCTGACGTTCGTCTCCTATGGCGGCATCTACCAGGACGGCCAGGCGGCGGCGCTGAAGGAGTTCGTCGACAAGTCCGGCGTCAAGCTGCTCAATGACGGACCGACCGAGATCGCCAAGCTGCAGGCGCAGGTCGAGTCCGGTAATGTCACTTGGGACGTCGTCGATACCGACGACCTGCCGCCTTACGTCTATTGCGGCAAGCTGTTCCAGAAGCTGGATCTGACGAAGCTCGACGTCTCGAAAATCCCGGAAGGCCAGGTCGGCGAATGCTCGGTGCCGGCGATGAACTACGGCGTCGTGCTGATGTACAACAAGGAGAAGTATAAGGATAATCCGCCCAAGAGCTGGGCCGACTTCTTCGACACGGCAAAGTTCCCGGGCGTGCGCGGAATCGACGGCTCCGGCAGCCCGACGGGCGGCTTGCTAGAACAGGCGCTCAAGGTTGCCGGCGGCGACCCGAAGGCAATGACGGTGGCAGATATCGACAAGGCCATCGATGTGGTCCGCAAGCTCGGCCCCGATACCATCTTTTGGAAGACAGGTGCTGAATCGCAGCAGCTGGCGGAATCGGGCGAAGCCGACATGCTGATGATGTGGACCGGCCGCGCCATGACCGCGGTCAAGAACGGCGCCAAATACGCGCCGGCCTGGCAGGACTGGCTGGTGGTGATGGACCAGATGACGATCCCCGTCGGCGTCAAGGATACGGACGCGTCCTACGCGCTGATCAATGCCTATCTCGGCAAGCACGCACAGGAAGTCCTGGCGGAGAAGACATCCTACACGCCGATCAACAACGAGGCGCAGCCCAAGGTCGACGCTTCCGTCGCCGCCTTTCTGACCAACACGCCGGATCGCCAGAAGCAGGGCTACAAGCAGAATTTCAAGTTCTGGGTCCCGAACTTCGCGGTGGCGCAGGAGAAGTGGTCGGCGCTGATGGCCGGCAACTGAACCAGCGAATGAGAGGCAGATCGTGAGCGCGTCTGAGCTTCCCCCCCAACCCGCCGCCGATGCGCGGCCGGGACGGGCATGGCGGCCGTTCGCGCTCACGGCGCCGGCGCTGATCCTGCTTGTCGCGGTGATCGGCTATCCGCTGTTCACAATCGTTGTGCGCAGCCTGTCGGAGCCGGAATGGGGCGTGCAGAACTACGTCTGGTTCTTCGGCGCGCCCATCAATCTCACGGTACTACAGCGCACTTTCACCATCTCGGCCTGGGTGACGATCGTCTGCGTGATCTGCGCTTATCCCTATGCCTATCTGATGACCGCCGTCGGGCCGCGCGTGCGGCTCGTCCTTGTGCTCTGCGTACTCATCCCGTTCTGGGTGAGCGGGGTGGTGCGCACGCTCTCCTGGGTCATCCTGCTGCAGGACTCGGGCGTCATCAATTCGCTGCTGAGGTCGGCCGGTTTCGACGGCATAAGGCTGATCCGGACCCAGACCGGCGTGGTGATCGGCATGGCGCAGGTGCTTCTGCCCTTCATGATCCTGCCGCTCTATTCGGTAATGAAGGGCATCGACCTCAGGCTGATGCGGGCTGCGCAAAGCCTGGGTGCACGACCTTCGCGCGCGTTCTTCACCGTCTACCTGCCGCTGTCGCTGCCCGGCGTCTATGCCGGCGCCATCATCGTCTTCATCCTGGCGCTGGGCTTCTACATCACGCCGGCGCTGCTCGGCGGACCGCGCTCGACCATGTTGTCGACGCTGGTGCAGACGCAGGTGCTCAGCCTGCTGCAATGGGGTCGCGGCGGCGCCATGGGCGTGGTGCTGCTCGTCACCACCTTTGTGCTTCTGGCGCTTGCAGCACCCGTGATGCGTTCGCGGTACCGGGAAGCGGGGCGGCGCTGATGGAGATCAAGCCGCTCACCCGTGTGATCCTCGGCCTCGTCTGCCTGCTGGTGGCGATATGGCTGGTGGCGCCGACGCTGGTCGTCGTGCCGATGTCGTTCAACGAGAACAAGTCGCTCGCCTTTCCGCCGCAAGGCTTCTCCTGGCAGTGGTACCAGAACTTCTTCACCAATCCGGACTGGTCGTCGAGCTTCCTCAACTCGCTGAAGGTCGCCTCGGTGGTGGCGGTGCTGGCGACGGCGCTCGGTACGCTCGCGGCGTTCGGCCTCGACCGCATGAAGGCCGGGCCGGCCAATCTGTTGCGGATGCTGATGCTGACGCCGATGGTGGTGCCGGGCGTGGTGCTGGCCATCGGCATCTATGCCGTCTATCTCGATACCCACCTGGTCGGCACGCTGCTAGGCTTCGTGCTCGCCCACACCATCCTGGCGCTGCCCTTCGTGCTGATCGCGGTCTCGGCCAGCCTCGAAGTGTTCGACAGGCGCCTCGAGACGGCGGCGGCGAGCCTCGGCGCCGGAGCGCTGACCGCGTTCCGCACGGTGACGCTGCCGTTGATCCTGCCCGGCATCCTGTCCGGCCTGCTCTTTGCCTTCGCCACTTCGTTCGACGAGATCGTGGTGTCGCTGTTCATCACCAACCCCTATCTCAAGACCTTGCCGGTGCAGATCTTCTCCTCGATCACGCGCGATGCCGATCCGACGGTGGCCGCGGTCGGCACCATCCTGTTGTTCGCCACGACACTCCTGATCGGCGGCGGCATGCTTCTCCTTGGTCGCGAGCGGAAAGGACGTCAATGAACCCGAAAGCGGAAAATCGGGGCGCCGCGATCGACCTCGCCACCGTCAGCAAGGCCTATGGGACGTTCAAGGCGCTGGACGGTGTGTCGCTGCGCATCGAGCCCGGCGAGTTCATGACGCTGCTTGGCCCCAGCGGCTCGGGCAAGACGACGACGCTCAACGTGATTGCCGGCTTCACCGACGTAACCAGCGGCAGCCTGTTGGTCGGCGAGAAAAGCGTCGTCGGCGTGCCGGCGCACAAGCGCAACATCGGCGTGGTGTTCCAGCACTACGCGCTGTTCCCGCATATGAGCGTCGGCCGCAACGTCGCCTATCCGTTGACGCTGCGCGGCGTCGACCAGGCCACACGGCAAGCGCGCGTGGCCAGAGCGCTCGACATGGTCAAGATGGGCGACTTCGCGCATCGCTATCCCAGCGAGCTGTCGGGCGGCCAGCAGCAGCGGGTGGCGCTGGCCCGCGCCATCGTCTTCGACCCGCCGCTGCTATTGATGGACGAGCCGCTCGGCGCGCTCGACAAGAAGCTGCGCGAATGGCTGCAGCTCGAGATCAAGCGCATCCATCGCGAGCTCGGCACCACCTTCGTCTATGTGACGCACGACCAGGAAGAGGCGCTGGTTCTGTCGGATCGCATCGCCGTGTTCAATCGCGGGCGCATCGAGCAGGTCGGCACCGGCCGCCAGCTCTATGACGAACCGGCGACGCTGTTCGTCGGCCGCTTCATCGGCGACTCCACCGTGTTGCGTGGCGAGGCGCGAAGCGATGGCACGAGCACCGCGCTTACCATAGCCGGCGAGACGGTAACGGCATCGACGCGCATCAACGGGGATGCCAGGCCGGTGATGCTGCTGCGTCCCGAAAAGCTCGCCATCCGCCGACCCGGCCAAAATGCTGCCGATGGCGCCAACCGTCTGTCGGGGACGATCGCCGAGGCCATCTATCTCGGCTCGGAATCGAAATATGAAGTGAAGTTGGCCGATGGCTCCGCCGCAATCGTGCGCTCACCGCTGACCGGCGAAAGTTTTGGCCTGGGCGAACCAGTGGAGCTTTGCTTTCACGGTGCCGACGCCAAGCTGCTGGCCGACGACAGCACCGCCGACACCACGCTCACCTGATCCCGCTCCCCATCTGAAAGTCATCCCATGCAAGCCATGCGCAACGGCGACATATCGTTCTGGTATGCGGATATAGGAGGGGTTCCCACGCCCCGGCCGCCCTTATCAGGCGATATCGAGGTCGATGTCGCGATCGTCGGCGCCGGCTATACCGGGCTGTGGACCGCCTATTATCTGAAGAAGGCAAGGCCCTCGCTGCGCATCGCGCTGATCGAGCGAAAGTTTGCCGGCTTCGGCGCTTCGGGCCGCAATGGCGGCTGGCTGTCGGGTGGGTTCTCGTGGTCGCGTGAAAAATATCTCAAGACCTCGACCCGGCAAGGTGTCAGCGCCATGCAGGCGGCGATGGCGGGCTGCGTCGACGAGGTGATCAGGGTGGCGACAGAGGAGGGGATCGATGCCGATATCCGCCGCGTCGACAATCTGACGGTGGCCACCAACCCCGCGCAGCTCGAACGCGCGCGCGAAGAGTTTGAAACGATCCGCGCCTGGGATGTCGATCCGGACCGCGTCGAACTGCTGGATCAGGCGGCGACGCGGGCACGCATCAACATCCGCAATGTCATGGGTGGCTTCGTCGTCCACGGCCAGGCGCGGGTGCAGCCGGCCAAGCTGGTGCGCGGGCTTGCCGCCGCCGTCGAACGGCTGGGCGTGCCGATCTACGAACAGACGACGGTGACGGCCATCGCCAAGGGCAGCGTGACCACCGACCGCGGCATGGTGCGGGCGGAAACCATCATCCGCGCGACGGAGGGTTTTACAGCAGGCATCCCCGGCGAGGAACGGACCTGGCTGGCGCTCAACAGCGCGCAGATCGTCACCGAGCCGCTGTCGGAGGCGCTTTGGCGCCAGATCGGCTGGGAGGGTCACGAGCTTCTCGGCAACGCCGCCCACGCCTATTGCTATGCCCAGCGCACGCGCGAGGGGCGCATCACCATGGGTGGGCGCGGCGTGCCCTATCGCTACGGGTCGCGCACCGACGTCAACGGGCAGACGCAGCAGGCCACGATCGACCAGCTGCATCAGATCCTGACGACGTTGTTGCCGCAGACGGCGAACTGCCGCATCGAGCACGCCTGGTGCGGCGTGCTCGGCGTGCCGCGCGACTGGTGCACGACCGTCGGCCTCGATCCCGCGACCCGCATCGGCTGGGCCGGCGGCTATGTCGGGCTTGGCGTGTCGAGCTCCAATCTTTCGGGGCGCACGCTCGCCGACCTGATCCTTGGCCAGGACACGGAGTTGACGCGCCTGCCCTGGGTCAATCGCAAGGTCAGGCCATGGGAGCCGGAGCCGTTCCGGTGGCTCGGCGTGCATTCGATGTACCAGCTTTATCGCATCGCTGACGGGCGCGAGGCCGCCGGGCTTGCGCATACATCGAAACTGGCCGCGCTCGCCGACAGCATCACGGGCCACTGAAGCGGTTCAGCGTTCGCTGAACCGCTTCAGCAATTTGTCTTTACGCAATTCCGGACGGAAACCGCTGGACACTTTTCCTGGAATTGCT
This sequence comes from Mesorhizobium sp. CNPSo 4671, assembly GCF_057784245.1. Classification (NCBI taxonomy): domain Bacteria; kingdom Pseudomonadati; phylum Pseudomonadota; class Alphaproteobacteria; order Hyphomicrobiales; family Phyllobacteriaceae; genus Mesorhizobium; species Mesorhizobium sp. CNPSo 4671. The sequence goes on from NZ_JBWLUW010000011.1 coordinate 252,129, forward strand.
TTGTTCATGGAGACCAGTTTGATCGACCTTTCGACCTTCCACGACCTCGCCAAGGCCGATATCGGCGCGTTCTCGCCCAAGCCGACTTCCATCGAGGGAAATCAGGTGGAGGCGGTGCGCTCGTTCTTCCAGTCGCCGGACGGAACCGTCGATATCGGCATTTGGGAGTGCACGCCCGGCCGCTTCACTGCTGATCGCACCGGCTCGTCGGAGATATGCCATATCATCTCGGGGCGGGTGGAGGTGAGCCGCGCCGACGGCGAGATGCGCGAACTGGGGCCGGGCGACCTTCTCGTGCTGCCGCAGGGATGGAAGGGCGAATGGCGCATCCGCGAGACTACGCGCAAGCTCTACATGATCCAGTCGGCCGGCTGACAGCCTGCTATCAGCCAGACAGAATCAGTGCTCGATCGGCCCCTTGGCCATCACCAGCGCGGTGCCGGCGGTGGTCGGGCGCTCGATGACGCGGCGCACGCGCGGCGGTTCGTCGCCGCTGTGCAGCGCCCGCAAGCGATCACCGACCATGGCGTCGGCATGGGTGATGCGGCCGTTGTGCCTGACATATTCGAGCCAGGTCGGCGTGTGGTAGTGCTCGATCCAGATCGTCGGATTTTCGAGATCGCGCGCCAGCGTCCAATTGCGGGCGCCGTCGCGGCGGCGGATGCGGCCGCGCTCGGCCATGGTGGCGAGGAATTCCGCCTCGTCCTCGTGGCGGATGATGTATTCGATCATAATGGCGATGGGACCGCTGCGCGGCTTCAAGTCGAGCGCGAGATGCGGTTCCTTGAAGCGGTTGAGCGGGTCGAGGTTCAGCACCTGCTGCTGCGGCAGCGGCAGTAGTAGGCCGATGGCGCCGCCGGCCAGCATGGTGATGGCGGCGGCGATCAGCGCCGTCTCAGCGCCATGGGCATCGGCGACGACGCCCCAGATCCAGCTGCCGAGCGCGATGCCGCCGAAGGTGGCGGTCTGGTAGACCGACAGCACCCGGCCGACCACCCAGCGCGGCGTCGCCATCTGCACCGTGACGTTGAAGTGCGAGAGCGCGATCACCCAGCAGGCACCGCCGACCAGCAGGCCGAGCGAGGTCTGCCAGGCGTGATGGCTGAGCGCGGCATTGAAGGCGCAGACGGCGAAGCCGGCGAAGGCGCAGCGCACCATCGTCTCGCTGGACAGCAGTTGCCGCAGCCGCACACTGATCAGTGCTCCGCCGACGGCGCCGATGCCGAAGGAACCAAGCATGATGCCATAGGTCAAGGCGTCGCCCTTGACGACGTCGCGCGCGACGAGCGGCAGCAGCGCCAGCACGGCGCCGGCGCTGAAGCCGAAGGCCGCGCCCCGGACCAGCACCTTGCCGATATTGGGCGACATGGCGACATAGCGCAGGCCGGCCCCCATGGCCGCGCCCAGCGATTCGCGCGGCAAGGTCGATGCCGGCACGTCGCGCTTCCAGCGCGCCATCACGATGATGAGGCCGATATAGCTGACCGCGTTCGCCGCGAAGGCGGCCGCGGCACCGGCAGCCGCGACGATGATGCCGCCGATCGCCGGGCCGACGCTGCGTGTCAGGTTGAAACCCATGGAGTTCAGCGCAACGGCCGCGGGCACCTTGTTGCGGGGCACCATGTCGCCGACGGACGCCTGCCAGGACGGGCTGTTGAGCGCGGTGCCGCTGTCGATCAGGAAAGTGAAGGCGAGCAGCGTCCAGGGCGTGAGCAGATTGTAGTAGGTGAATACGGTCAGAAGCAGCGAAACGACCAGCATGAAGGTCTGCGCGACCAGCATCACCTTGCGTCGGTCGAAGCTGTCGGCGATGGCGCCGGCGACAAGCGCGAACAGCATGATCGGCAGAGTGGTCGAGGCCTGGACCAGGGCGACCTGATAGGGCGAAGTGGCGATCGTCGTCATCATCCAGGCGGCGCCGACGCCCTGGATCAGGCCACCGAAATTGGAAACGAGACTTGCGGCCCAGACGGCGCGGAAAATGCCATGCCGGAACGGCGCCAGCGCCGAAACGCCTTCGCTATCCGGTTTCTCGTCAATCATGGATGGGTTCCTGCCTCGGCGTGCTGATCCTTGCGGTTTCTCCGCATCGTTTGCCGAAACTATGGCATCGCGCCGCAAAGGGCGAACGTCATGCGCACAAGATCATGGTCCAACGAGGGGATAGAGGAGGGCCACGCCGGTATTGGCCCTGCGGGACATGGTTTCAGCGCGCGTCGTTGACCGCTACATGCAGCGCTTCGGTGAGGTGGCCGGTGGTCTGGCCGTCGGCGTGCAGGCGAAGGAAAAGCTCCATGCCGACCAGCCGCAGCCGCGACGGCTGGTCGCGCTTTGCCAGGTCGATCAGGTCCTCGACGGAAGCGGCCGGCCATTTCATGACATCGCGCAGCAAGCCTGCGCGCAGCAGACCCTCTGTGCCCGCTGTGAAGTTGGCCGATACCTGGAAGCCGTTCTTGCGAGCCGTCACGTTCTGAAGCGGAATGTGTCGTTCCGCGACTTTCTTCAAAAGCCATTTTCCTTGGCTATGGCGGTATTTGTGCCGCCTCGGCAGATGGATGGCGAAGCCGATCAGCCGGTTTTCAAGGAACGGCACCCTGAGCTCCACCGAAGCCGCCATACTGAGCCGGTCATGCCTGTTCAACAGGTCCTGCAAATGCGCATACAGGTCGTGAAGGCAGCAGCCCAGGAAGGCACGGTCGCTGAGGGATGCGACCGGTTCGAGCCGGTCGAAGATCTTGGTCTGAAGGAAATTCAATTCCGGCGACAGTGCCCTGAGCACGATGTTGCGGTCCCAGACATGGCCGCCGGCTATCGATGTCCGGAAGGGGGCATGGCGCTGGCGCTCGAACCTGCGGGCAAGCCGGGCCTTGGAGCGAAACAGCCGTCCCGGCCATGACCAGGGCCGCCACGGCCGCATGCTGGCTTCCTGCCAGTCGTAGCCACCAAAGAGCTCGTCGGCGCCTTCACCGGTCAACAGCACCTTGATGCCGTCGGCCCGGCATTGCTCGGCAAGCGCCAGCAGGCAGGCATGGCTTGCGTGCCAGCCATCGCTTTCCAGGTGCCAGATGGTCCTTGGCCAGAGTTCGAGGAACCGGTCCTTGTCGACGGGCACTCTGTTCAGCGGCACACCGGCATGGCGGGCGGTGCGTGCGGCGGCGTCGGCTTCGCTGTGACCCAGGCGCGGGTCGATGACATAGGCTGTCATTTCCGGCCGGAACCGTTTTGCCAGTGTCGTGACGAGACCGGAATCAACGCCGCCGCTGCAAGCCGCGGCCAGGCTGGTATCGGCAATGCAGTGCAGCCCGACACTGTCTTCGATCAGCGCTTCCAGCGACGCCATGTGTTCGGCGTCGGTGGCGGTGTCGCCGGCGATGCGGGCGGCGTCGAGTACATCGAGGACATGCCAGAAACAGCGCTTCTCGATGCCGGCGTCGGTGATCTTCCACAGGCCCGCCGGCGGCAGCCGCTCTATGCCCGCGAACAGGCTGGAACTGGAGTCGCGGCTCTGCCAAGCCAGCCGCAAGGTGATCTCGCGCGCATCGATGGCCCGTGCGACGCCGTCACAGGCAAGGATCGCCTTGTCTTCGGAGGCGAAGAGGATCCGCTCACTCGTCTCGGCCACCGACATCGGCTTGATGCCAAGGCGATCGCGCGCCAGCCAGAGCGTGGTGGCCCGTGCGTCGAAATAGGCCAAGGAAAACATGCCGTCGAACAGCGGAATGGCCTTGTCCGGCCCCCAGTGGTGCAAGGCTTCGAGGACCACTTCGGCATCCGAGACCGTACGGAACCGCCTGCCTTCAGCCTCAAGTGTCGTGCGCAGCGCCCGGTAATTGTAGACCTCGCCATTGTAGACCAGCACGCCTTGGCCACAGGCGGTGAGCATAGGCTCGCGCGCCTGCGCCGAGAGATCGATGATCGACAGCCGCCGGTGACCGAGCGCCAGCCGGCTGTCGTTCCAGCTGGCATGGTCGTCGGGGCCGCGATGCGCCAGTGCCTGCATCATGCGGCCGACATCGGCGAGATCGCCGCCGCCGATCGGGTTCCGCTTACGCCAGACGCCGGCTATGCCGCACATGGTCCGCCGGTCGGTCTGGGTTGGTTCAGGGGATTTCGACAGGCCATTGGGACAGAAGGATCGCCTGGCCGGGAGTGGCCTGCACGGCAATCTAGCCGGAACCGGGTCAACCGCAAGCGGGCCGCTGGTTTCGGGCAATTCCGGATGGAAGCCGCCGCACGCTCCCTCGCAGGGTGTCAGAATCCGTTCTGGATGCGCTCGAAGATGACGTTGGTGAAGGCCGAGATCTGGCCGCCGATGAACGGACCGGTCAGCGCCACCACCAACATGATGGCGACGATCTTCGGCACGAAGGTCAAGGTGATTTCCTGGATCTGCGTCAGCGCCTGGATGAGGGCGATACCGATGCCGACCGCCATGGCGACCAGCACCACCGGAGCGGACGCGGTCAGAACCGTCCACACCGCGTACTGGACGATGTCGAGTGCGTCGGCCTCGTTCATGTCAGAGGTTGGCCTAGCTTGCCGGCTTGATCGACACGCCTGCGCCGACGGGGACCTGCGTACCATCCTGCAGCACCGCGATCAGTCCGCTGCTGGAGAGCGTCACCGAAGCCACTGTACCGCTGGTCTTGCCATCGGCCGAGGTGATGTTGCGGCCGATAATCGCGTCGGCCTGCGACAACGCCGACGATGACATGATCTGGTCGAGCTTGGTGTTGGTCTGCACCGATTGCTCGACCTGCGAGAAGGTGGCGAGCTGGGCGACGTACTGCGTCGAATCCATCGGCTTGGTCGGATCCTGGTTCTTCATCTCGGCGATCAGAAGCTTCAGGAAGGACTGGTAGTCGACAGCGGTCTTGGAGGTCGACGTGGTGGTCGAATTGGCGCCAACCGGTATCGTCGTCGTCATGTCCACGGTCATTAGTAGCGTGCTCCCACGGCCAGTGGGCGCGGCGCGCCCGGAACATCGTCATTGCCGCCAAGCGCGCGGCGTTCGAGAGGATAGAGCGAACGGATCGCCTTCAAGGCCTCGTAGATATGATCCTCGCCGACCATGCGGTCGATCTGCTTCAGTGCACTGCAGATCTCGGCGTCCTCGAAACTGGCAATGAGCAGCGGCAGCGAGCGGCGGAACATTTCGCGGGCCTCATCGGCGCCAGCGGGATTGATCAGCATGACCTGCACGATGAAGTAGAGCTGCCTGAGCGGCGTCGATGCCTGGTCGGCCTGGATCACATGGCTTTCGAGCAGGAACTGCACGTCGTTCATCAGTTCAATGGTGACCTTGCGGTCGACGCGGATGACGGCGCCATTGATGTAGATCTTCTCGTTGGGCTTCAGCGATATCTTCAGCGTGTTGCTCATTGAATGCCGTCGCGGATGATCTGGGACACTTCGATCAGCCCTTCGAAATTGTTGGTGCGGCCCTGGCGGATGTCCTCCGCCTCGCGCAGCAGCCACAGGCCGATGGAAATCAGGTTGGCGCGCAATTCCTTGGGAAGCGCATTGTCGCTGGAGCCGAGATCCTCGACGAAGACGGTCCAGACGCGGTTGGTGAAATTCAGCGCCTCCACGGCCTCCATCGAATCCTGGCCGGCCGCGGCGGCGGCCGCCAGCATGTCGATCGAGCGGGTCAGGAGTTCGCGCTCACGGTCCTTGGCGTCTGAGACGGAGGTGCTTTGGACGTCGGCGTAGGAGAATTGGTACATCGTCGGCTCTACCGTTCCGCTGGGAGTTTTCAGGTCAGGTAATTCAACAGGCTGAGTTGCTGCAGGCGCGCTGTCAGAGCGAAGGACGTCTCGATATGCTGCGTCAGGTCCGCGACCTTGGTGGCGGCCGTGGCCGGATCGACGGCTTCGAGATCGAGGATATGGCGTTCGAACAGGTCGATCTGCGTCTTCATGCGGTCGCTGGCATCGGAGACGCGCTTCTGCACGATACCGGTTTCGGACTGAACCTGGGCGATGCCGCTCAGCGCCTCGCCGACCAGTGTCTGCGAGTGGCTGACGATGCTGTCCTTCGCCGCCTGGCTGATGTTGGTGGACATCAGGCTGGAGACCATTGCGGCGGCCATTGCAAGCTTCTTGATGCCGTCGCCGTTGGCGCTGGTCGACGTCTCGGTGGTTTCGTTGAGCGCGATGCGGCTGACGATCTGCTGGTCGGTGGCGTTCGACATGTTGGTCTGCCAGCCCGTGCCGAGGAACTGAGGCGTGACATAGTTGGTGATGAAATCGTCCATCTGGGCGGTGGTGATGTTGGCTGCGGCCGGATCACTGGGCGTGAAGCCGAATTTGGCGACGAAGGAGGCGTCGAAGGCGGCCTTGGCCGGTGAGCCGGCGGCGGTGAAATCGTTGATCGGCTTGACGTCGGTGTTGGTGCCGGCAAACAGATATTCGCCGTTGACGCTGGTGTTGAGGATCGAGGTGAGCTGCTGGATGGTCGTCTGGCCGGTCGATTGGGTCAGGCTGTCGGAGTTGTCGCCCGACGACGCGGTGGTCAGGGCGGACAGGAAGGTCTGCGCCACGCCGGAGAGCTGGCCGAGCGAGGTCTGGGTCGACGCAAGCCTTGCGGTGACCAGCCCGTTGGAATCGACGATGACGTTCAGCCGGTCGAGGTCGCGCTGGAAGGTGACGGACTGGGCGGTGCGTCCACCCAGTGCCAGGCCGACATCGGCGACCTTGCCGGTCGAGGATTCTTTCGTGGCTTTGACGAGGTCGGCCTGCATGCGCATCTGTTGATAGCGCATGGCGTTGGTGAGGGCGGCCGAGGAGACTGAGGTCATGGATTATCCCACCGCGTTCAACAGGGCCGTCATCATGTCGTCGACGGTCTTCATCATCCGGGCCGATGCCTGATAGGTATGTTCGAGGTCGAGCATCAGCGACATTTCCTGGTCGACATTGACGCCGGTCGCATTGGACAGCGCCTCGGAACTGCGCTGTGCCAGCGCTTCCTTGGCATCCGCGGCGGTCGAAGCCTGCTGGCGCATGCCCTGCAGCCAGCCGATCGAATTGGCGGCGTAGTCGGAAACGCTGGACGTTGCCGAAATCCCGGCGGCGGGGTCGAACGTCATCGGCTGGTCGAGCCGATCGCCGTAGGCAACAAGAAGGTTGGAATAGGAAGCGCCGCCGGTGGTGTTTGCGACGTAGGCAGCGCCGTTGGCGCCGCCGTCGCGCAGCAATGTCGGATTGCCGCCAGCGCTCGGATCCATCGCCGCGTTGATGCTGATCGTGCCGGCCAAGCCATTGACCAGCGTGCCCGCGGCCGGCACCGCCGGCGCGCCGGACCAGGTGAACAGGCCGGCGGCGTTGGGCATCGCGGGCGCGGTCTCTGCAAAGGCCGTGATCAGGCCGCGCGCGGTCTCGTCGAGCTGGCTCTGCATGGTCGAGGCGACGCCGTCGCGCAACTGCAGCAGGCCGGCGAGCTTGCCGCTGGCGGTGGTGTTGCCGCCGCTTCCCGCCGAGACCGGCACGTTGTCGATATAGACGGTGTTGCCGGCGGCTCCGGCGGCATAGCCAGCCGATGGCGTGAAGCTCACCGTGCGCGGTATCGTCTCGAACAGCGTGGTGCCGTCACCGGTGGTGATGACCATGTCATTGTCGCCACGCGTGAAGGTCGATATCGGAACGTAGTCCGCGATCTTCTTCAGCAGCGCGTCGCGCTGGTCGAGCGCGTCGGAAACATCGGTGCCGGAACGGGTGCCGGAAATGACCGCCTGGTTGGCGTCCTGGAACTGGCCGAGCAGCGAGTTGAGGTCCTTGACCGCCGTGTCGATCTGGCCGTCGGTCTGGGTTCGGAAATCCTGAATGGCCTGGGAGCCTTCGTTCAGGGAGCGCACGACCTGCTTGGCCGCGTCGATGACGCTGGAGCCGAGATTCTGGTTGGACGGCGAGGTGGCGTAGAGCTGCAGCGCCTGCTGCAGATTGGCGATGGCCGTCGAGGGCGAGGAGGCGTTGTCTACGCCGTTGACCGACACGTCCAGCTGATCCATGCCGCTGTAGAGCGCGTTCTGGCCGCTATAGGCCGACAAGGCGCTGAGATTCTGCCGGAACAGCAGGTCGTTGGTGACGCGCTGGATATCAATTGAACGCGCGCCGGGCGCCGTGCTGGTGACGACGCCGATGCGGCGCGCATAGTCCGGATTGGAGGCGTCAGAGACGTTGCGCGTGACGACGCTGGTCTGACGCGCGGTACTCATAAGCGCCGATTGGGCGATGCTCAATGCGGAAGATAACGACATGCTGGTCTTTCACGGGCCAGGCCCGGTTTATCTCTTCAGGTTGACAAGGACGTCCATCAGGTCGGAACCGGTCTGGAAGACTTTCGAATTGGCGGTGTAGCTGCGCTGCGCCGCGATCATGTCGGTCAATTCCTCGGCGATATCGACATTGGAATTTTCGAGCGCGCCGGAGATGATCGAACCGGCCTTGCCTTCATTGGCAAAGCCGACACGGACCGCGCCGGATTCGGTGCCTTGCGCGTAGACGTTGCCGGGGAGCGCCTTGAGCTGGTCCGGGCTCTGCACGTCGGCCAGCGGGATCTTGTAGAGCGGCTTGGTGGACCCGTCCTTGTACTGGGCGTAGATGGTGCCATCCTTGCTGATCTGCACCTTGTCGATGGTGCTCGGCGCGTTGCCGTTGACTTGCGCGTCGGTAACGGTGAAGCCGGTGCCGAGCTGGGTCAGTGTCGACAGGTCGAGGTTGAGGCTGGCGCCGCCCGGCACGGTAAAGGTAACGCCGGTGGTGGCGCCGGTCAGCTTGCCGGTGGTGGTGTCGAAGGTCAGGTTGGCCGTGCCGAGTGAGCCGCCGGCGGCGTAGGGGAACGATGTTCCGGCCGTGGCCTTCGACTGATCGAAGACCGACACTTCCCAGGTGCCGGTGCCGGTGTTGGTGAAATAGACGTCGAGCAGCTTCTTGTTGCCGAGATTGTCGTAGGCAACCATCGACGATTTCGAGGTGTATTGCGCGCCTGCCGAATTGGTGGAGGGCAGGTTGGCGGCGACGACCGGTGTCGCACCCGCCGGCAGATTGCCGCTGAAACTACCCGTGGTGCTCGGGGTCGCGGTCAATCCCTGGTCGGAGATGACAACCGGCTCCAGGCCTTCGAAACCGTTCACCGTCGCCGCCGGCACGCCATTGGCGAAGCTGTAGGCCATCAGCTGGAAGCCGGCCGCGTTGACCAGCCTGCCCTGTGCATCGGGAACGAAGGCGCCGGCACGGGTCAGGAAAGGAGTGCCGCTCGGGTCCTGGACGACGAAGAAGCCGTCACCGCTGACGGCGAGGTCGGAGACAGAGGTGGTGTATTGCAGCACGCCCGGATCGCTGACCGCCTGGCGGATCGTCGTGGTGACGCCGCCGGAATTGTAGGCGCCGCCCGTCGACGGCATGATCAGCGTCGAGAACTCGGCGGAGGATCGCTTGTAGCCGGTGGTGTCGGAATTGGCGATGTTGTCCGCTGTTGTCGACAGGCGGTTGGCCTGGGCGTTCATGCCGGAAACGCCGGTCCGCATCATTCCGTAGAGGCTCATCGAGATGTCTCCGCAATATCCATGCCACTGGCAGCGAGGCTACGCGTCCTGTCTTGCGCGAGGCTGGCGCGGTGCTGCATCAGAAGACGAGCCGGTAGCCGAGGAAGCGTTTGGAATCGATCGGGTCTGTGCCCAGCTTCTCGCGCAGTTTCTTGCGCAATTTGCTGATGTGGCTTTCCACCACGTTCTCTTCGACCTCTTCGTCGAAAATGCCGTAGATGGCGTTGAAGACCTGGGTCTTGGTGACGCGGCGGCCGCGGTTGCTCGCCAGATATTCGAGGATGCGGCGCTCGCGGCGCGGTAAGGGCAGCGGCTGGCCGTCGATCTCGGGGTCGCGGCCGTCCATGAAGATGCGCATGGCGCCGATCTCGGTGTAGGCAACATCCTCATGGGCGCGACGGCGGATGGCGGTGATGCGGGCCAGGATCTCGCGGATGTGGACCGGTTTGCGGATGACATCGTCGACGCCGCTCTCGAACAACCGCAGCGTGTTTTCCAGGGAATGCTGCTCGCTGAGCGCAATGACCGGAGCGCCGGTGCGGTCTCGGATCTGCCGCGGAGAGATGGCGCCGTCACGGCAGTCGCCGATCAGGAAGGCGCGCACCGAACGCAGATCGATGTCGGCGGCCGAGTTCACCCACTCGCCGAATTCGCCGGGCGCGAAGCCTGCGCAGGCGACGCCCTCGCGATCAAAAAGTGAATTGTATCCCTCAGTTACGAGCTCTCGCTCGTCAACGATCACGATCATCGGCCCCGCCTTCCGAATCAGCACATCTGCCCCGTGGAGAAAGGCGTAACCGCTGGCGAGAATCCTGAACAACCGTCATTTCTTGTAACTAGTTTCTTGGGAGTCTGGAATCGCGCCGGTTGCATTAGCGTGCAACCAGATATGCTTGGCGTGGCAAGTTCTGGGCAAGTCGAACCGGTAACCCCAGAGCAGCGCGGTGGGCGTATTAGAAGCAGAAAATACGCTTACGGGTTGCAGAAGGCGCGGGCGTTGGTTGTCCACTTGCCGAAACCGGTGGCGACCATGTTGGCAATCACCCGGCAGACATAGACCTTCTGCGCCGGGTCGTTGTCGGGACCGGCATGATAGCGGGCGACGGCCATTGACCAGGTTTCGTGGCGGGCATGGAGGCTGGCCAGGAAGCGCGCCGCGTAGTCGACGTTCTGGCGCGGGTCGAGCATATCCTCGACGCTGCGGAAATGCGCGGAATGATAGTGATGGTTGATCTGCATGCAGCCCAGATCGATCAGCGTCTTGCCCTCGCGCTGCGCATTGGCGAAGGTGGCAAGCGCTTCGGCCCGGCTCTTTGGGAAGACCGCTTTTCCTTCTATATTCAATGCATTAGGCTGAAGGCTGCCTTTGTTGCCGGTCTCGGTCAGGCCGACGGCATAAAGGATGCCGGCGGGCACGCCATAGCGATCGGCGGCGCGCAGGATCTCGGGCTCGCAGGGATTGGTGGCGGCAGCCGCGGCGTTGGCGAGGCTAGATAAACATATCGCCGCCAGCGCGCTCGCGAGAAGGCGAAGCGGCGCGGCCGAGTGCTTGCGCGTCATCATGGTTGCCCCTTGCGAACTGTTGGCCTGGTTGCTGACCGCCGGCTCCGCCGTTGCCGCCGCTGGAGTTCCCGGGCTGAAAGGCAGACTGCTCGCGGCCAGGTGCAGTGGTGAGAGTGGCGGTTGCATCCGTCCGGGTTGTAGCCGGAACAGCGACTGACGGTTGCATGATGGTGACCTTATCGACCTCGAAGCCCAGCCCGCGCAGCGACTTGACGATTGCTTCGCTGTCGCTGGAAAGCCGGCGGTAGGCGTCGTGTGTTTCGGGCTTGAGTTCAATCGAGAGTTGTTCTCCGGAGAGGCGAAGATGGGCCGTGACCATGCCCAGTTCGGCCGGGTGAAGTTCGATCTTCAACACATGTGTCGGAACGGCAACAGAGCCGGCCAGCTGGCTGGCCGCGGCGGCTGTCGAAAACGCCTGCTGAGGGCTAACATCGGCCGCTACGGCATTGATTACGTTGAGTGCTGCCTGACTGATCGGCGCCTGCGGCGGGGCAGGGAAGCTGCGCTCGGAAACCACGTCGACGCGCGGCTGCGCCGACAGCTGTTTTCCTGGCTCCGACCGCAGCGAGGACTGGACGTCGGCGATGGATTTCAGCTGCGGCGCCGCCTGCTTCGGTTCAACGCCCGGCACCTCGGCGGCCGCCGTCTCGGGTAGCAGGCTGGCGGCGATTGCATTGTCACGCCGTGGCGCGCCAGTGCCGGCGCTTGCGTCGCGGGCGGACTCAAGCGTCGTCAGCGGTCCGTCGACGAGCGAGACCCGCTCGGGCTTCGGCATCGGTTCGAGGTCGTCCTGCCCAGCGGCGGATATCGCCCGATAGGCCTTCGGCAGGACCTGCCCGCTGAGCGCCGGTTCCTGTCCGGCCTCGCTTGCATCGGCTGACTTGGCCGATGTCGAGAAATGGCGCAGATCATGAAACGCCATCAGCAGAGGCAAATGGTCGTCGAGCGGCGTTGCGCCGGCGTCGGTCGCCGGCGTTTCGGTATCGGTGTCCTCGTCCGCCCCAACGTCCTTGCCGTCCTTCGTGGACTTCGCAGCCGTCGATCCGGTCGGCGTGGTCCTGCCTTTGCCGGGCGGCAGCGGTTCGTCCTCGCCTGCCTGTGCCGCAAGACCGGCGGCTAGCTTGCTCCAACGCGCATCGCGCCCGCCGGCCTCGGTGGCCGGCTGCTTTTCCGCCTGGCTGGCGCCGTCATGCACCAGCCTGCCGAAACCGGCATCATCCTTCTTGCCGGGCGTAGCCGGCTGCTCCGCCGTGCGTGCGGCGGTAAATCCTGGCAGGGCCGGGCCGAGGCTGGGGGTCATTTCGGGGCGGCTCCAAGCATCTGGTCGATCAGGTCGAGCTGTCGACGGGTTTTCATCATGGCGGCGTCGGTCGGATCGGTGGTGTCGGGACCGGCAGAGCTTGCCGGCGCCGATGCCGGCAGGACCGCCGCCGAATCGGCTGAAGGCGCCGGCGCATTCGGGGCAGCGGCCGCAGTCCCACCGGACGGCGCGACGGCAGGCTGTTCGGCGACGGCACCCTCAACGGGCGGCAATCCGGCCTCGTCGGCGGCCTGCGCGGCGGCGACCTCGGGTTTGAGCTGCGGCGCAGCGTCGGCAGGCGCGGGACTTGCGGCTGGAAGGGAAGCAGGCGGCGCCACCACCTCACCGGCGATGGCCTGGGCGGCATCGAGCAGGGCACGGTCACCGTCCGACAGCTTGCTGCGGTCGATCTTGCCGAGCTTGGTGCGCACGTCCTCGATCGTGTCCGAAGTCACCGTGGACAGGCTGGAGTAAAGCTCGGCGCGCGGATCGCCCTGATTGGTGTTGCCATCGCGGCCGTGTTGGGCCCGAGCAGAAGCGAAGGCCGACAAGTCACTGAGGCCGTCGATCGCGGCGCGGCGGGCGATGCGCAGATAGATCACCTTCTCGCGCTCGGGATCCATCATCGCGGTGATATCGGCCAGCTTGTCCTGGCTGATCGACATGTGCAGCGTGATGACGCCGGAGACGAAGGAATCGGCGAATTGGCTGGCATAGGGCGAATAGAGGTAGCGCTCGACATACTGGGTGGAGGCAAGCGCGAACCGTACCGCGTCGCCTTGTGTCACGGCGATGCCGATCGAGCGCCGCAGGGCCGCCTCCTCGACCAATGTGCCAGGGCTGAGCAGCCTGGCCTCGTCGAGCAGCGTGAGCGCCGCCGCCGGCTGATCACCGGCAAGCAACGACCCTTTGACCAGGGCAAGGAACGCGCCGAGATCGGCGGGCAGTGTCATCGGATCGATCGGCCTCAGGGCTTCGATCGCTGCGCCGGGCCGACCGTTCAGATAATCGATCACACCCTTGGCGATGGCAAGGCTGCCCGGATCCGTGGTGGCGCGCGACACGGCCGCCTCGACGGTCACCGGATTGCCGCCGCTCATGCCGTAAACCAGCAGCGCGCGAAAATTCTTGGGGTCCTTGAAGTCCTCCGCATCCGCTTCGCGCAGGCGCGTATCGGTCATCTCCAGCAGCTTGGCCTGCATCGGCATGGCGGCGTGATCGCCGGCGGCGATGCGGTCCTGGACGAGCTGCAGCGAGCGCACCAGCTGGTAAGGCTGCAGCGTATCCTGGGCGAAGCCGGCCGACGGATATCCCGCGGCCAGCAGCAACAGGCCCATCAGCCGGCTGGTCACGGCCGCCCGCATCATCCGCCGCTCGTCATCAGGATCTCGATGCGGCGGTTGGCCGCCGACATGGGGTCGGCCGGATCCTTCGGCTGGCGGTCGGCGAAGCCGGCGACCTCGGTGATGCGGCGTTCGTCGACGCCGCCGCGCACGAGCATGTAGTAGGCGGAATGCGCACGCGCCGTTGACAGCCGCCAATTGTCGTAGCTTGCGCTGCGGAACGGGCGCGCATCGGTGTGGCCGTTGATGCTGATGGTGCCCTTCTGGCTGTTGACGATGCGGCCGATCTTTTCCATCGCCAGCACCAGTTCGCGGCTCGGCACCGCCGACCCGACTTCGAACATGCCGAAGTCGAGCTGATCGGTGATCGAGATGACGACGCCCTTGTCGGTGGCTTCGACCGAGACGCCGTCATGCAGCTTGTCGCCGGGCTTGAAGGCATCGGCCAGTTGCCGCTTGACGTCGGCCGCCGCCTTCACGGCAGCGGCGGTCGCCGGCTTTTCCGCGGCTTCAGGCGGGGTTGTCTCTTGCTCGGCTGCGGCGGCATCCGCCTTGGCGGCAGCCGGGGCCTTGCCGTCTCCAGCCTTGGCCTCATTAGCCTTGGTTTCGCTGGCTTTGGTTTCGCCGGCCTTGGCCATCGTCGCGGCGGCCTTGCCATCCGCGGCCAGGGGCTCGAGCGGGGCATCCTTGACGGGCGGCGCCGGTGGCACGGCCTTGACCTTGGCGACCTGCGTCTGCGCGGCCTTGTCACCTGATTTGAGCGGATCGCCCTCGATCTTGGGGCGCTGGGCACTCGCCTCGGCGGCGGGTGCCGCGACCTGCTGCGACCAGAAATCCGGCTCGAAAGGATCGCGGTAGGACGCGCCGCCGGAGGCGCCCGTCGCCGGACCGGCGTTCTGCGCGCCGCCGTCGCCCTTCTGGCTGACATTCTGCATGACGCCGGTGTCGGTGGCGATTTCGGAGAGCACCGCGTAAGGGTCGGCGAACAGATGCTCATCCGACTGCTCAGCCTTGTTCGGCTCCTGCTTGTCCTGCTTGCGGTTGGATGAGCCTGCCGCGCCGATGCCGTCCTGTCCGGACTTTTTTGTCGCCTCCTGCGGGTCGTCGGCCGTCATCCCGACCGCGCGCGGCCCATTGCCGAGATCCTCCAGCCCCTTGCGGCTCGACTCACGGTCGACGAGCTTGACCGGGTTGAAGTAGCTGGCGACGGCCGCCTTGGTCTGTTCGTTTGCGGCGTTGATCAGCCACATCACCAGGAAGAAGCACATCATCGCGGTCATGAAGTCGGCGAAGGCGATCTTCCAGACGCCACCGTGATGGGCTTCGTCGTGGTCGTCATGAGCCCGCCGCACGATGATGATCTCGTGCCTGCCGTGATCGGCCTCGGCGACACTCATGACAGAACCTCGGAAAGGGTTGCCGACCATTCGGCGATGCGGGTCTCGAACACGGCCTCGTCAATGGTCACCGTCAGGTCGAAGCCGGGCGCCTCGATGAAGTCGAGATTTGCAGCGCGCGGCCCAAGCGATGTCTTCAGCGTTTCGAACAGCGACAGCGGCCCACGGATTGCGATGCGCACCGCTTCACCATCGCCGACGGCCTCGCGAATTGCGCCGGCGAGCGCCTCGAGCGAGCGCTTCTGCAGATCGTCGCTGACAACGCCGCCGATGATGCGGGCGACCGTGGCGGCGACGAGGTCCGTCACGTGCGTCTCCATCGCGTCGATGCGCAGCGAGACCGCCTTGCCGATATCGCCGCCGAAGCTTTCGAGAAAGATCCTTGCTTCCTCGGCATTCGCCTGGCGCTCCGCTTCCAGCGCCGCGTCATGGGCAGCGACGAGCCGTTCCGCCAGCGCTGCCTCCGCCTGGGCAACCGCTTCGGCGATCAGTGTGCCGATATCGGCCTGCGGCGCGGGTGCTTCCTGTCTGTGCTCGGACGCGGCCTGGGGCTGGCTGACGCGCGGCGCGCGCGTACCGAAGTCAGGGAGAAGATCGAAAAGGGCTGCGGAGGCCATGGTTTACGCCGCGACTTCCTGGGCCGCCCATTTGCGCAGGATCTGCGCGGTGCGCTCCTCATTGAGGTCGACCATGCGGGCAAGCCGCTCTTGTGGCGCCGGCCTGATCTTCTGGCGAAGATCATCGAGCGGCGTGACGCCTGACCGCGAGCCGGGCAAGGCGGCGATGGCGGCCCCCGCATCGGCGGAAGCGGCTGCCTCCGGTGTCGGCAGCGAACGCTGGACTTCATCGAAATTGGGACCAGACAGAGCGGGCGTCGCTCTTGCCGTCAGCGCCGCCGCCATCGGCCGCAGGCCGAAGAAAGCCACCAGGAACACCACGACGATGAAAGCGCCGGCGTTGATCAGCGTGCCGGCGTGCTGGCCAATGGAATCCAGCATGCCGGCCTGCGGGATCGCCTCGCCGTCCAGCCCGTCGATGAATTCGACCGCCGAGACGTCGATGACGTCGCCGCGCTTGTCGTCGAAGCCGGTGGCGGAACTGACCATCTTCTGGATTTCGGCGACGCGCTTGGCGATCTGCTCCGGGGTCGCGTCCTTGCCCAGGATCGTCTTCAGCCGGTCCTGGTTGACGACGACGGCAATCGACATCTTGGTGACGGTGTAGCCGTTGGAGACGGTGGCGATCTTCTTGGAGTTGATCTCGTAATTGGTGATCTCTTCCTTGCGGTCGTTCGCCGAAGAGGTCTGCGGACCCTCGGTGCTGGTCGCCTGGGTCTCCGGCAGGTTCTGCTCGACGCTGGCCGGGGTCGAGGCCTGCTTCTGGTTGCTGTTCTCATTGGCGCGCACCGACTGCACCGAGCGTTCGACGCGCGACTCCGGATCGAAGATCGTCTCTTCGGTCTGGCGGGTGTCGGTGTTGACATCGGCCTTGACGCTGGCGCGGAAATTGTCGGGGCCGAGATAGGGGGTGAGCGCGCGGCGGATGTTGTCGCCGATCTGCGCCTCCACGGTCTGCTCGACGCCGAGCGTGCGGGCCGCGCTGGTGTTGGAGGGATCATCGCCGGCGGCCAGGAGGTTGCCGTTGGAATCGAGCACCGTCACCTTGTCGGCCGACAGGCCAGGCACGGCGGCGGCGACGAGATGGCGGATCGACTGGGCGCTCTTCTCGGCGTCGATGCCGGCATAGCGGATGACCACCGATGCGGAGGGCTGCTGTTCGTCGCGGCGGAAATTGGCGCGCTCGGACATGACGATGTGGACGCGCGCCGCCTTGATGCCTGAAATGGACTGGATGGTGCGGGCGATCTCGCCCTCCAATGCTCGCACCCGGGTGATCTGCTGCATGAACGAGGTCAGGCCCATCGCGCCGACATTATCGAACAGCTCGTAGCCGGCATTGGCGCTGGTCGGCAGACCCTTTTCGGCAAGCAGCATGCGCGCCTGCGCCGTGGGGCGGTTGAGGTAGACCGAGGCGATGCCGATGACGCCCATCACCAGAACGGCGATGCCCGCCAGCATGGCGAGGCGCTTCACACCAAAACCGCGGAGATTCGAGATGATGCTCTGGATCTGTTCCGGCACGATAGAGCGACTCCCAGCATGATTGTCCGCCGGAACACTAGCCCTCGAAGCTTGTGCGAAAATGAAATCGGGCCGCGCTTGCGGCGCGGCCCGAGAATTGGAGGAAGTTGTATCCGTCGGCTACGGCTGGATTAGCCGTTCTTGAACAGCGACAGGATCGACTGCGAGGAGCTGTTGGCGATCGACAGCGACTGGATGCCGAGTTGCTGCTGCACCTGCAGTGCCTGCAGGCGGGTCGATTCCTTGTTCATGTCGGCATCGACGAGCTGGCCGACACCGCGGTCGATGGAGTCCATCAGGCTCTGCGTGAAGGTCTTCTGCAGGTCGATGGAGCTCTTGGCAGCGCCGAGGATGGTGGCCTGGTCGGTCAGCTGGCTCATGACCTTGTCGATCTTGCCGATCATCTGGGTGATGATGTCGTCGGTCACGCCTGCTGCCGTGATGTCGAGATTGAAGGCGGAAACATTGTCGATCCTGGGGACCACCGCGCCCGCGGCCGTCTGGCCGGCGGTGTTGGCGGCGATGTCCGTAGCGCCGCCGGCGAGTGCGGTCGCATAGGCGTTGTCGTAAAGGGTCTGGGCGGCCGCTGTCGCGTAAACGGAAGTCTTGCGATCGAGCGTGCCCTGGTTCTTGACGGCGGTGGAGAGGCCGTTGTCGAACAGTTTCGTGCTCTCGACATTGATGTCGATCGTTCCGAGCGAGATGGCGCCCGACGAGGAGCGGTTGAAGGACGAGACGATCTTGGCGTCGGCCTGGACGCCGTCATTAGGGGCAGCGACCTGCGTTGACGTCACCGAAAGGTAATTCGAGCCCGAAAAGGTAGCGGCATCGGCAAAGGACTTCATCTGCGCCTGAAGCGTCGTGATTTCCGTCTGCGTCTTTGCCTTGGCGGCGTCCGTCTGGCCAACGGTGGAAAGCAGCTTGGTCTTGAGCTGGCCGATCGACGTCAGAACATTGTTCATGCCGGTATAGGCGGTGTCGACTTTCGAGGCGCCGAGGCCGAGCGCATCCTGCACGGTCGACAGCGCCTGGTTGTCTGAGCGCATCGTCGTGGCGATCGACCAGTAGGCGGCGTTGTCGGCGGCCTCGGAGACCCTGTAGCCCGTCGAGATCCGCGACTGTGTGTGCTCAAGCGATTTGTTGGTGGCGTTGAGGCTTTGAAGTGCAGTCAACGCCGCAGCGTTTGTCATGATGCTCGCCAAGAAACTCGCTCCTTTTTTCCAGGCCGGTCTTTCTCAAAAACCGGCATTGCCCTCGCGAGCCACTCGCCCGCCCATCGATTGGCGTTGTCCCGACCGGGCCGATTCGCCAATCCGTTGTAAGCTATGGTTAACCATGACTAGCGCGTTATGGTTAACGGCCTCTTAAAGGCTAGCTTTCGAGGGTTAAGAAACGAGGGTTGCGTGGGGCTGGAGCAAACGCAAAACGGGCCGCGCTTTTGGCGCGGCCCGTTTGTCCGATGTAGCCGCTCGAGAGCGATCAGCCGCGGAAGAGCGACAGGATCGACTGCGACGAGCCGTTGGCGATCGACAGCGCCTGGACGCCGAGCTGCTGCTGAACCTGCAGAGCCTGGAGGCGGGTCGATTCCTTGTTCATGTCGGCATCGACGAGCTGGCCAACGCCGCGATCGATGGAGTCCATCAGGCTCTGCGTGAAGGTCTTCTGCAGGTCGATGGAGCTCTTGGCGGCGCCGAGTTTGGTGGCGGCGGTCGTCATGTCCTTGAGCGCGGCATCGACGACGGTCATCATCTGCGAGATCTGGCTGTCGCTGGCGGCAGTGGTGCCCGAGAAGATCGACAGGCTGGCGACCGAATAGGTATCGGTGGCCGCAGCGGCAGCACCCAGGGTCGGAGCCGAAGCCGTGGCAGTCTCGGCGCCGGAGACGCCGAGCCGGTTGGCGTCGAGGATGCCCTTCGACGTCGCGGCCGTGCCGGCTTCATACAGCTTGATGCTTTCCACGTTGACGTCGATCGTCGAGATCGAAACCGCGCCGGCGGAGGTGCGGTTGAAGGCCGAAACAACCTTGACGTCCGCAGCGGTGGTGGCCGTCGCGCCGCTGTTTACGGACAGCATGTTGGTGCCGGAGAAGGTGGCGGAGTCGGCGTAACCCTTCAGCTGTGCCTGAAGGGCGGCGATTTCCACCTGGGTCTTTTCCTTGGCGGCGTCAGTCTGGCCGTAGGACGCGGTCAGCTTCTGCTGGATCGAGTTGATGGTGGTGATCGCGCTGTTCATGCCGGTGTAGGCGGTGTCGACCTTCGAGGCGCCGAGGCCGAGCGAGTCCGAAACGGTGGACATGGCCTGGTTGTCGGAGCGCATCGTGGTGGCGATCGACCAGTAGGCGGCGTTGTCCGAAGCCTGGGAAACGCGATAGCCCGTCGAGATGCGGGACTGGGTGGTGTCGAGGCTCTTCTGGGTGGCGTTAAGGCTCTGCAGCGCCGTCAAAGCGGCGGTGTTCGTCATGATACTGGCCATGGCTACTCGTACCTTGTTTTTACAGGTGTTTTTTTGACATACCGGTTTGTCCGGTATGACGGAGCGGCATCATGCCAATGACCGTTGCGTTTGGGTCACCCGCCATCTGCGAGCGACTATGGCGGCGAGTTCCTACCAAAGGCCTAAACTGGACGGTTAAGCAAAAATAATTGGAGAAAAAATCGACGCCTCGCGCACTGCGCGATCCTTGCGGGCAGTCGTCGCTTAGGGCCGAGGTGGCGAGGTCAGTTGAAGGATCGCACCAGGCTGCCGACGAGCAGGTTCCAGCCGTCGATCAGGACGAAGAAAAGGATCTTGAACGGCAGCGACACCACGGTGGGCGGCAGCATCATCATGCCCATCGCCATGGTGATGGTGGCGACGATCAGGTCGATGACCAGGAATGGCAGCACGATCAAGAAGCCGATCTCGAAGCCGCGGCGGATCTCGGAGATCATGAAGGCAGGAACCAGGATGCGCAGGTCGACCGTTTCTTTGGCAACGACCTGGCCGCGCTCGCGGGCGAGATCGGCGAAGAGGTCGAAGTCCTTGTCGCGCACATTGTGCAGCATGAAGGTGCGGAACGGGTCCGAGATCTTCTCGAAGGCCTCGGTCTGGCTGATCTGGTTGTCCATCAGCGGCTTGACGCCGGTGTTCCAGGCCTGATCGAAGGTCGGCGCCATGACATAGAAGGTCATGAACAGCGACAGCGAAATCAGGATGAGGTTTGCCGGCGTCGACTGCAGGCCGATGCCGGCGCGCAGGATCGAGAAGGCGATGACGAAACGGGTGAAGCTCGTCACCATGATCAGCAGGCCCGGCGCCACCGACAGCACGGTCAGCAAGCCGAACATCTGGATGATGTAGCCGACGGTGGTGCCGTCGGCCTTGCCGATGCCGCCAAGGTCCAGCTGCTGCGCCGCCGCGACGGAGGTGGCGGCGCCGATCAGCGCCGCGGCGAGAAGGAACTTCTTCATTCGAGCAGCAATGTCCTGATGAGAACCTGTTTTGCATGCCCCTGGCTGCGGATCGAGGCGCGTTCCTCGATATCGGCTTTCAGGTGCTGATAACCGCTGGCGCCCTCGACCTGATGCATCTTCAGCGTGCGCACGAAGGCCAGAAGGTCCTGATGGATGTCCTCCGTCATCGCCGGCGGCTGCGGCGCGTCGTAGACCACGGATACTTCCATCCTGATCCATGTGTCGGCGGGGGATGCAATGTTGGTGGTGATTGGCGCCAGCGCGACAAGTGTGGGCCCCATGCCAGGCTGTTGCGCGGCAGCGGGTTCGGTGACCTTGCCCTCATTTTCAGGCGCTGCTGGCACCGATGACGGCGCGCCGACGCCCTTGAGATAGCCGCCGGACATCCAGCCCATGCCGATGGCGGCGGCCGTCACCACCAGCAGCGCGGCGCCCTGGACGACAAGGGAAGGACCCTTGCGAGGCTGAAGCTGTTCGACATTGGCCACGGTGCTTTGTTCTCCAATCCCTAGAACGGAAGAACCTGGTCGAGAACCTGCTGGCCGTAGGCCGGCTGCTGGATCTCGGTGATGCGGCCGCGTCCACCGTAGGAGATGCGCGCTTCGGCGATGCGTTCGTAGGGGATCGTGTTCTCGGCGCCGATATCGGCCGGCCGCACGATGCCGGCGATGGTCAGCACCCTCAGTTCGGC
Source organism: Mesorhizobium sp. CNPSo 4671 (assembly GCF_057784245.1). NCBI lineage: Bacteria > Pseudomonadati > Pseudomonadota > Alphaproteobacteria > Hyphomicrobiales > Phyllobacteriaceae > Mesorhizobium > Mesorhizobium sp. CNPSo 4671. The sequence goes on from NZ_JBWLUW010000011.1 coordinate 273,560, forward strand.
ATTGACGCGCACTTCCTGCGACCCCGTGATCATCAGATTGCCGTTAGGCAAGACATCGGTGACGATCGCCGCGACATTGAGCTCAAGCGTTTCCGATCGCTTGATCTCGCCATCGGCCGTTGTATCCGTGGCGGAGTTTAACGAGCCAGCCCCCTTGCCGGCGGTGCTCCACTTGTCCCACTGCGCGCTGAGGTCGAAGCCGAGCTTGCGGTTGGCGGTACGGCTCCTGTCATTCTGGTTCTTGAAATTGGCGCGGTCGTTGATCTTGATCTTGACGGTCAGGATGTCGCCCTGCGAGAGCGCCCGGGGATCGGTGAAGAGGCGGCTCTGGCGATCGTCCCACAGCGAGAATTTCTTCACCGGCGCCCGAGGTGGCTCGGGGTATTTGTAGAGGGCCGACGTGTTGCCGCCGTCGATGCCGGAACCGACCGGAGACATCGCCGGATCCTTGCCGACCTCCTTAAGATTGGTGCCGCAGCCGGACAGCGCTACGACCGCGCACAGGATGAGCATTCTGCGGATCATGACGGATCTACCCTTCGGGCTGCGCTGGCCATGATGCCGGTGAGCGTCGCCGCCGCCTTCTGGTCCATTTCGTTGAGAATGACACTGGCCTTGCGTGGATCGAGCTTCATCAGGATGGCCGCGGCCAGGTCGGCGTTGACGATCGCCAGGCGTTCGGCCGCCGCATCGGGCTTCATGCCGGCATAGATCTTGACGACGCCGTCCTCGGCCCGGGCTAGGAAGACTTCGCGCCGCTTCAGCCAGGTCTCGTATTCGGCCTTTTTGGCGTCCAGCGCCTTCATGCGCTCATCAATGCCGGCCTGCAGCTGCTTCAACTCCTCGGCCTGCAAGGCATAGCGGCGGTCGCGGGCGGCATCGGCGATGTTGGAGCAGAAGCGCTCGATCTCGCTTTGATCCGGCGCTTTCTCCCGCGTCAGTTGCTGCGGTGCCGCTGCGGGCTGCGCTCCGGGTAGAACCTGGCGAACGACATCCTCGCCGTGTGCACCGCCACTGGCAGCGGACATGGCCGTGAGAACCGCGGCCGCGAACAGCGTCGCGCGGCGTCTTTCATGGGGTGAGAGGGGAGGGATCATCGGCATCGCCTATTGGAGAACCAGATCGGCTTGCAGGGCGCCGGCCGACTTGATGCCTTGCAGGATGGCAATGATGCCGTCCGGCTTGACGCCGAGGCGGTTCAGGCCGGAAACGAGGGTTTGCAGGTCTGGCCCGTCGAGCACCGCGACGCGGCCATTGGGCCGGCTGGCGTCGATGGCGGTGAACGGCTCGACGGCGGTTTCGCCCTTGGAGAAGGGTTCGGGCTGCACGACACGCGGCGCTTCCGTTATGCGCACCGTCAGCGTGCCGTGGCTGATGGCGACGCGCGAGATCTTGACGTCGTTGCCGATGACGATGGTGCCGGTGCGCTCGTCGATGACGACGCGGGCCGGCGTATCGGATTCGACCACCAGGTTTTCGATCTCGGCATAGAAGCGCGCGGCCGAAACGCCCTTCGGCCTTCTGATCTGCACCGTGCGGGAATCGCGCTCTCCCGCCACGCGCATGCCGAAGCGCTGGCTGGTATAGTCGTTGATCGCGTCGGCGATGCGGATGGCGGTCGAAAAATCGGGATTGCGCAATTGCAGCGTCAGCGTCGACTGGTCGTCGAATTCGGCCTTCACCGAACGCTCGACAATGGCGCCGTTCGGCACCCGGCCGGCGGTCGGCACGCCTTGCGTCAACTGCTGGGCCTGACCCTGGGCGATGAAGCCGGAAACGATGACCGCACCCTGGCCGACGGCATAGATTTCGCCGTCCGCCGCCTTCAGCGGTGTCATGATCAGCGTGCCGCCGGCAAGCGAGGTGGCGTCGCCCATCGAGGAGACGTCGATGTCGATGCGGGCACCCGATTGCACATAGGGCGGCATGTTGGCGGTGACGATGACGGCGGCGACGTTCTTGGCGCGCGCGCTGCCGCCTTCGGTGGCGATGCCGAGATTTTCCAACATGGCGCGGATCGACTGCTCGGTGAACGGCGAATTGCGCAGGCTGTCGCCCGAGCCGGCGAGGCCGATGACCAGGCCGTAACCGACGAGCTGGTTGTCGCGCGAACTCTGCAGCTGGGCGATGTCCTTGATGCGCGAGGCGACCTGGCCAGGCGGCAGCGAGCTTGGCCCGGGCGAAACGCGGAACATGCGGGTGGTGGTGGCCGGATCATATTCCGGATCATTGTCGACGCCGCCATTCCTGGCAGCGAGTTCGCGCTTGGCCTTGGGCGTCAGGCCGTCGGCCAGGGCCGGCTGCAGGCCGAGCGTGGCCGCGAGCAGAAGGGCAAGCAGGCGCATCATGAAGCGCTGACCTGGATGGTTCCGTCGGCCATCACGGTGCCGGAGAGGATCTTGCCGCTGTCGCTGTTGCGAACCTTGATGAGGTCGCCGGCCGAGCCTGGCTGCAAGGTCACCGCGGTCGCGGATATCGTCAGTCCGCCGGCGATGAAGAAGACTTGCACGGCAGCACCCTGTTCGACCAGCCAGGCTTCGCGGATGGCGGTGGAGGGAATGTAACGGCCGGGCAGCAGCGTGCGCTTGGCGACCTTGCCCTGGAGTTCTTCGGCACGGGTCGCCATGGCGTCGGGCTTGTGCTTGCCCGGGATGAGGGTCACCTGCTTCAGGGCGGCAAGCTCGATGGTCTCGCCGGGATAGATGACACGGTTGGGGATCAGCACGACCTCGCCGGCAGGCTGATTGCTGGCGATCTGGGTTGCCGATTGATTTGCCGATTCCTGAGCGAAAGCCGGCATGCCGCCGGACACCAGCGCCAGGATCAGCGCGGTGCGGCGGAATGCGGAGCAGGAGATCGGCATGGCCATCATCCCTTACCTGATGTTCTTGGAAACGACGGAGGCCATGTCGTCGGCGGCCTGGATCACCTTGGAATTCATCTCATAGGCGCGCTGCGCCGAGATCAGCTCGGTGATTTCCTTGACCGGATCGACGTTGGAAGCCTCGAGGTAGCCTTGCTGGATGCTGGCGAAACCGGGATCGCCGGGTACGCCGACATTGGCCGGGCCGGATGCCGTGGTTTCCTGGAAGAGATTGTCGCCGAGCGGCGCCAGACCTGCCTCATTGGCGAAGTTGGCGATCTGAAGCTGGCCGAGGCTCTGCAAGGCGGTCTGGCCGTCGATGCGGGCAAAAACCTCGCCGGTCTTGTTGACGATGACCTCAACGGCATTAACCGGTACTGTGATGGCCGGAATGACATTGGCCCCATCCACCGTCACCAGCTGGCCGGTGGCGTTGGTGTTGAAGGCGCCGGCGCGGGTGTAGAGCGTGCCGCCATCGGCGCCCTCGATCTGGAACCAGCCCCTGCCGGTCAGCGCCATGTCGAAACTGTTGCCGGTGCTGGTCAGTTCGCCCTGGGTGTGCACGTTGCGCACGGCCGTCGTCTTGACGCCGAGGCCGATCGAAACGCCCTCCGGCACCAGCGAAGCGTTGGAGCGGTTGGGCACGCCTTGCGTGCGGTCGACCTGGTAGAGCAGGTCGGAGAATTCGGCGCGCGCCCGCTTGTAGCCGGTGGTGTTGATGTTGGCGATGTTGTTGGCGATGACTTCCAGATTTGTCTGCTGGGCATTCATGCCGGTGGCGGCGATGGCAAGTGCTTTCATGCCCTAACTCCTCAAATACCCATTCGACTGACTTCGAGATAGGCCGAGACGACCTTGTCGCGGATGGCGACGGCGGTCTGAAGCGCCTGCTGTGCGCTCATCACGGCATCGACGACCTGGCGGGTGTCGGCATCGCCCTTGAGCGCCTGGAGCGACACCTGCTCGGCATTCTGCAGCGTGTTGACGGTCTTGGAGGCGGCCTGGCTCACCGCTTCGGCGAAGGAGGTACCGAGATTGCCGGCTGTCGCCGGCGCGACACCGCCCTGAAGCAGGTCGGTCGCCGTATCGCCCAGCCCGGGCTTAAGGTTAAGCGCGCCGATGCCATTCACGATCATTGGTTCCTCATCAGGTCGATGGTCATTGAAATGAGGTCGCGCGCCTGCTTCACGACTTGCAGGTTGGCCTCGTAGGAGCGGTTGGCCTCGGTCATGTCGGCCATTTCGATCAGTACGTTGACATTGGGCATCTTGACGTAACCCTTCTCGTCGGCGGCCTCGTTGCCGGGCTGGAATTCGATGGGAAAGTCACTCGGATCGCGATCGATCGAGTTCACTTCAACCGTCGAACTGCCGGAGGCCCGGTCAAGCTCGGAGACGAAGCTGATGGTCTTGCGGCGATAGGGGTCGGCACCGGGCGTGGTGCCGGTCGACTGGGCATTGGCGAGATTTTCCGAAACCACGCGCAGGCGCTCGGATTGGGCGCCGAGGCCGGATGCTGCGACTTTCAGGGCTGCGGTCAGCGCGTCCATATCAGCTCTTCACCGCCATCATCATCATCGAGTGGAAGGCCTTGACGATCGCTGTGTTGAGCTCGAAGGAGCGGCGCACCTCGCCGGCCTTGAGAAGCTGGTCTTCAAGCACGACGGTGTTCTTGGACGGCATCACCACGCCGTCATCTTCCTGCGGCTTGATGGTGAAGCCGGCATTGGTCGCGGCGCTGCCGAGATGGCCGGCCTCGGTGGTCTGCAGCGACACCGCGGTGCGGTCGAGCACCTTATCGAAGGGCTCGACATCGTTTGCCGTGTAGCCCGGCGTGTTGGCGTTGGCGATGTTGCCGGCGATCGCCGACTGGCGCACGGAAAGCCATTGCGCTTGCTTGGCGGCGAGATCGAAAAGGGAAACAGGCTCCATGGGAATCTCCGGGCATGTGCCCAAAGACTAGGCCGCCAGTCTTGCGCGGACCTTGCGGGCGACCGCGAGGCCGTACCGTGACGGCCTTACCTGGAAAGCTGGATCACCTGGTTGGTGCTGGTCAGCATGACCCATTTGCCGTTGCGCTGCTCGATCGACGACACCGTGCTTGAATCCGGCAGCGTCGAGCCGCGCTGGACGATCCACAGGCCGGTGTCGTCCTCGATCATGGCGCGGCCGTTGGCGACATGGACCATGCGGAATTTCGCGACATCGGCCGGGAAGGGCTGGTCGCCGGGCGGCTGTGCCGGGGTGGCGTCATCCTGCACCGTTCCCGTGGCGAACAGGTCGATGCTGGTGTTGGGAAGGTCCTTGGCGGTCAGCGGCGCGCTGCGCGAGGCGACCACGCCGCCGCCCTCGCGTCCCGAATTGGTACCGGTGCCGCCAAACTTGATCGCCTGAACGCCGAACTGCTCCGGGTTGAAGAAGATATACCAGGGAAACAGCGCGCAGATCAGACCGAGCGTGACGCCGAGCGCGGCGATGACGAAGTCGCTGCGCCGGTCAGGCTTCTTGCTCAATTTTGGAAACTGCGCCTTAGGCGGTTGCGGCCATTCGGTGACCGGAAACAGGCCGTCGATCAGCGATTCGCGGCTTGCCTGCGTCATCTCGGCAGGCTCGACGCGGGGAACCGCATGCATGGCGGGCACGGCAGCCTGAGCCAGAACAGGCTCGGATCTGGGTAGAGCCGGCTTGGCGGCCCTGGCCAGAACAGCCGCGGTCTTGGCGGCTATGGCGCTGGCGGCCTTTGCCTTGGCGGCCCTCTCCTCCGCGGCCCGGGCTTCCTCGGCGGCGTTCGCCTCGGCGATCATCTCGTTCAGGATGCGCTCGGTGTACTGGCGTTCAGTCTCCTGATTCGGCATTCAGCTTTCCCTTGAGATGGCGGGCGAGATCGGAGAACGGATCGCTCGACGGGCGGTCCCTGGGCGATTGCGTCAGCGCCTCGTAGATCAGCGGCACCTGGCGCACGGCAATGTCGAGCTCGGCGTCGGCGCCGCCCTGATAGGCACCGAGCAGGCGGATGTCGCGCGTGTCCTCGAAGCGGGAGATCATCGACTTCAGCCGCGTCACCAAAGCCCGCTGTTCGACACTCCAGGCCTTGCCGGCAAGGCGCGATATGGACGACAGCGGATTGACCGGCGGATAGCGGCCCTGTTCGGCGATCGCGCGATCGAGCACGACATGGCCGTCGAGGATGCCGCGCACGGAATCGGCGACCGGATCGTTGTGGTCGTCGCCGTCGACCAGCACGGAAATGATGGCGGTGATCGAGCCCTTGCCCTCCACGCCCGGTCCGGCGCGCTCGAGCAGCTTGGGCAGTTCGGTGAAAACCGAGGCGGGATAGCCGCGGGCGACCGGCGGCTCGCCGGTTCCCGTCGCCACCTCGCGCAACGCATGGGCGAAGCGGGTGATCGAATCCAGCACCAGGAGCACGCGGTGGCCCTGGTCGCGAAAGTGCTCGGCGACGCGCATAGCGGTGTCGGGCGCGCGCCGGCGCATCATGGCGCTCTCGTCGCTGGTGGCGACGACGGCCACGGTCTTGGCCATGCTGTCGCCGATCGTGTCCTCGAGGAATTCGCGGACCTCGCGGCCGCGTTCGCCGATCAGCGCCACGACGACGGTGTCGAACGCGTCGGCGCCGGCGAGCATGGCGAGCAGCGTCGACTTGCCGACGCCCGAACCGGCAAACACGCCCATGCGCTGGCCGAAGCAAAGCGGCGTGAAGATGTCGATGACCCTGACGCCGGTCATGAAGGCGGTGCCGACGCGCTGCCGTGCCATGGCACCGGGCGTCGTGGCGCTGCCCGACAGGTCGTCGCCCCTGATCAGCGGCGGGCCGCCATCGATCGCCCGGGTGAGCGCGTCGATGGTGCGGCCGCGCCATGAGCCGTGCGGCGCCACCGCGAGCGGTCCCCGGCGGAACACTGCGTCGCCGATACCGGCATCGGCGCTGCGTTCGAAGGGGGCGACGACGACCTCGTCGCGGCTGATCTTGACGACCTCGCCGCGGCGCGCGCCAGCCTGGCCGCGCTGTTCGACCATGTCGCCCAGCCTGGCGAAATCGGAAAGGCCGCGCACCTTGTAGTGCGTGGGCGTGACTTCGGTGACGAGACCGCCACGCTTGACCAGTTCGTCGGCGTTGCTGAAACGCCTGATAACCCGTTCCAACGCGGCCAGACGATCCTCCGGCGCCGGCTGGGGCTGTCTTTCGGGTGCGCGGATGGAGGACCGGTCTAGCGACATGCTACGACTTCGAGCCGAGCGTCTTGATCGCCTCGTCGGTGGAGGAATCGGTCTGCCGCATCAGGGCGGCGGTGTTCTCGAAGGCGCGCTGGACCATGATCAGCCGGGTCATCTCCAGCACCGGATTGACGTTGGATTCCTCGACGAAGCCCTGGGCGATGCCGACATCGGAACGATCGGTGACCGGCTCGGGGGTGTGCGCCGGTACGATGCCGGAATTGCCGTAACGCACGAAATTCTCGCCCGGGTCGAAATTGTAGAGGCCGATCGAGCCGACGAGTTGATCGTTCTGGCGCAGCGAGCCGTCGGCGCCGGCCTTGGGCGGGCCGTTGCGGGGGTCGAGCTGGATCGGCGCGCCGCCGGCGTCGAGCACCGGATGGCCCTCGATCGACATCAGCTCGCCATTCTCGTTCATCGAGAAGCGGCCGTCGCGGGTCATGACGGTGCCGGCCGGCGTGTCGATGGCGAACCAGGCGTCGCCCTGGATGGCGAAATCGAACGGATTGCCGGTCTCGGTCAGGGGGCCATGGGCGCCCGAAAGATAGGTCTTGCCCGACGAGGCGAAGGACACCGATTTCTGCCCGGTGCCCGACACCATGTCCTCGAATTTCACGCCGGTGGCGCGAAAGCCGACCGTGTTGGCGTTGGCGACATTGTCAGCGATCGTGTCGAGCCGGCGCTCGAGCGCCATCTGCGCGGAAAGGGCGACGTAGAGACTGTCTTGCATGATCAGAACTTCAACTTCTGCATGGCCATCATCAGGTCGGTGGAAATACCCGACGTGACTGGTTTGGCGAAGAGGACGCTGATGGACGACACCGCGGTGGAGGTCGGGTTGTTGATCTCGTACATGCTGGTGAAGCGGGTCAGGAACTTGGTGAGCTTCGCGGGATCGGTGAAATCCGTGAGGTCGAGCTTCTGCTCGAACAACTGCGCCTGCTTGTCGATGTCGGCGGTAGCGAAGGAATCAGGCAGACCCAGCGCGGTGCGCACGACGCTTGCGAGGGCCGTGTCGGCCAGCACGTCGTACCAGCTGGTGATGTCGGGCGCCTTGCGCTGGAAATAGAGCGCCAGCCGCACGCCCTCATTGGTCTGGCCGGCATCCTCCTCAAGGGTCTGGCGCAGGTACTTATCGACGGTCGGCTGCTGCGCAGGATTGATGGTGGTGGCGTTCTCGCCATTGGCCTCGAAATTGAAGGCCAAAGCCAGTCCCGCGTAAGCTGGGTTTGTCTGCTTGTTGGCGACGCTGGCAGGGTCGCTCACCTTACTTTGCAGGACCTGCTTGATCAGGTCCTTGTCCTCGGTCGCCGAGTCGAGACCGTATGCGGCCAGGGCATAGGTGTAGAGCCGGCTGTTCGACATCAGGTCGTCGACGGACTTCACCTTGGTGATGTTGGCGAGGTAGTAGGTCGTCTCGCCCTTCACATAGTCGGAGTTCGGATCGAGGCCGGCGATTTGCGCCTGCGTCGCGTAATTCTTCGTCACCAGCTGCTGCGCCTTGTTGTAGATTGTGGCGTCGGCGCCGTTGGCGGCGAAATTGAAGGCGCTGACGAACTGTGCGTAGCGCTTGTCGGTCAGCTTGTTGGCGAAACTGTTGGAATCCGAAACGCCTTCCTTGAGCGCTTTGACCATGAAGGCCTTGGCGTAATCCATGTCCTCGAGCCCATAGGCCTTCATGGCATATTTGAACAGCCGGTCATTGTTGACGAAATCGTCGATCGATTTCACCTTGGTGATGTTGGCGAGATAATATTGGGTGTCGCGATCGACCGTCGGCTGCTGCTCGATGCGGTCGATAGACTTGGCGATGTCCTTGGTGATCAACTGATAGCTGGTAAAGGTACTGAGCAACGTCATGCCTCCGGCCGAAGCTTAATATCGCGACAATAACCTCACTTCCTTGCGCGAAACTGAATCGCCCGACATTCGGTTTGATGGCAGGCCCGATTCAAGCCTCACACAAGGCACGGGGACTATCCCTTGCAGCCGACGTGAAATGCGGAAGGACCTGCCGTGGGCATTCTCATTGGACTTGTGGTGACGCTTGGCTGCGTCCTTGGCGGCTTCATGGCCATGGGCGGGCATCTGCACGTGCTGGTCCAGCCCTGGGAAGCCGTGGTCATCTGCGGCGCTGCACTGGGTACCTTCCTGGTCGCCAACCCGATGAAGACGGTCAAGGATACCGGCAAGGGCATTATCGAGGCCTTCAAGCAGGCGGTGCCGAAGGAACAGGATTATCTGGAAACGCTCGGCGTGCTGCACAGCCTGATGCGCGAATTGCGTTCGAAGTCGCGCAGCGAGGTCGAGGCGCATATCGACAATCCAGAAGAATCAGCCATCTTCCAGGCCTTTCCGACGGTGCTCAAGAATCACGATCTGATGAATTTCATCTGCGACTACTGCCGTATCATCATCATCGGCAATGCCCGCTCGCATGAGATCGAGGCGCTGATGGATGAGGAGATCCAGACGATCCGCTCCGACAAGATGAAGGCCTATCACGCGCTGGTCGCGGTCGGCGACGGCCTGCCGGCGCTGGGCATCGTCGCCGCCGTGCTCGGCGTGGTCAAGGCGATGGGCGCACTCGACCAGTCGCCGGAAATCCTTGGCGGCCTGATCGGCGCGGCACTTGTCGGCACCTTCCTCGGCATCTTCCTGTCCTATGCCGTGGTTGGGCCCGTCGCCACCAAGATCAAGACGGTGCGCGAGAAGAAGAACCGCCTCTACATCATCGTCAAGCAGACGCTGCTCGCCTACATGAACGGTGCGCTGCCGCAGGTGGCGATCGAATTCGGTCGCAAGACCATCTCATCCTATGAGCGGCCGACCATCGACGCCGTCGAGCAGAGCACGATGAACACCGGCAGCGCCGAGAAGAAGGCCGCTTGAGCGATGCACGACAGATCGGTGCCGACACGGTCATGACCAGTCCAGGCAGCCCCGCGCAAGCGCGCTCGTTGATCATCGAGCGTCTGGTCGGCGACAGCGGCGAGGCCGACCAGGTCATCGATGCCGGCCGTGCCATGGCCGAGCGCGCCGTGCCGCTGCTGCAGAAGGGGCTCGCGAGCGAGCTTGGCGTTCCCGTGATCGTCGACCTTAGGGCCGTCGAAGTCAGCCGCGTCCCCGAGGCGCGCTCGCGCGCCGGCGATAATTTCGCCATGACAATCGTCGGCTCGCCGGCATCCTCGGATGCGATGACGCTCGTCATCGACACTGCCGCGATCGCGATCCTGGTCTCCACGCTGTTTGGCGGCGATCCGGATATGCCGGCGTCGCCGATCGAGCGCGACCTGTCGCAGATCGAGGCCGATGTCTCGACCATGGTGTTCCAGGAGGTGGCGCAGGCGCTGAACGGATCGGGGCGGCGCTCGCTCGACCTGCGGCTGCCGGTGCCGCGGGCCATGTCCGGCATCGAGGCCCGACGGCATGTGCTGCGCGACGGTGCTGCCATCCGCATCGTCCTTGGCATCTCGACGCCGGTCGACAGCGGCTCGATCACGGTGACGATGCCGCAGCGTGTCGTGCTTGCCGGCCGCGACGGCACAGCCAGCGTCAGCGAAGAGGACCACAGCACCAGTTGGCGCGCGCGCTTTTCGGAAGAGGTGATGCGCTCGACGGTGGCGCTCGAAGCCACCATGCCGCTGGCGCGGCTGACGCTCGGCGACCTCGCCAATCTCGAAGTGGGCCAAGTCATCGACTTCGACGAAACGGCGCAATCACGGGCACGCCTCAGCGCCCGCGGCCAGACGCTGTTCGTATGCGAGTTCGGCAAACTGGGGCAGAATTACACCGTCCGAATCAGGCATCCCTTCGATGCCGGGCAAGATTTCATCGATGGGCTCATGCCGGCCGGTGCCGGGCGCGCCTGAGCTTTTGGAGACGATTAATGGCCAAGACCAAAGTGGAAGCAGAGCTCGACCAGCCGGACGAGCAGCTCGATCGCGCCATCGAGGAATTGCGCGGGGTCCTGCACGAAGAAGAACAGCGCCCAGACGCGGCGTTCAGGGCCGCGGCAGGCGCCAATTCCAGCGTCATCATGAACATCCCCGTCGATGTCCAGATTATCCTCGGCAGCACCGAGATGGCGGTTGCCGACCTGATGGCGCTGCAGAAGGGCTCGACCGTGGCGCTCAACCGCCGCATCGGGGAACCGGTCGATGTCGTGGTCAACGGCCGCAAGATCGCGCGCGGCGAGATCACCGTGCTCGAAAGCGACCCCTCGCGCTTCGGCATCAGGCTGACTGAAATCATCGCCGGCACGAAGGGCGCCTAGACATGGCTGGTGGGGCTTGCCGGTTGCAGCGGAGGCGAGAGGCAGCATGACGCCGCTGACGACCCTGACGCGCGCGCAGAAGGCGGCCGCCATATTGGTGGCGATGGGCAAGCCGTCCGCCAGCCGCCTCCTGAAATTCTTCAAGCAGGAAGAGCTGAAGGCGCTGATCGAGGGCGCGCGGCTGCTCAGGACCATCCCGCAGAGCGATCTCGAGCGCATCGTCGCCGAATTCGAGGCCGAGTTCACCGAGGGTGCTGGCCTGCTCGATTCCGCCGACAGGATGGATACCATCCTCAACGAATCGCTGTCGCCCGAAGAGATGAGCGCCATCATGGGCAACAAGAAGCCGGAGGCGGCACCCGAAGGGCCGCCGCCGATATGGCCCGATCTCGAAAAGCTCGAACCTTCGCGGCTGGGTGCTTTCCTGGCCGGCGAACATCCGCAGACGGCGGCCATGGTGCTGTCAAAGCTGGCGCCGCAGGCGGCGGCGAGCGTGCTTTTGACGCTGACGAAGCCGATGCGCGGCGAAATCATCAAGCGCATGGTGACGATGGCCAATGTTCCGGCCGCCGCTACCAGGATCGTCGAGAACCGGCTGCGCGCCAGCGTGCTGGCGGAAACCTCGACCAAGGACACTTCGGCCGGGCAGGCGCGCGTCGCCAGCGTGCTCAACGAGCTGGACAAGCCGCTGCTCGAGGAGGTCATGCAGGACCTGGAAGCCGCCGGCACGCCCGACCTCGACGGTGTGCGAGCCCGCCTGTTTGCTTTCGACGATCTGCCGCTGCTCACCCAGAAGGCGCGCGTGCTTCTGTTCGACGGGCTGTCGACCGAGCTCGTCACGCTGGCGTTACGCGGCACGTCGGCGGCGCTCGCCGAAGCGGTGCTGTCGGCGATCGGCGCGCGGTCGCGCCGCATGATAGAAGCCGAACTCGGCCAAGGGTCGGAAGGCGTTCCCGCCGCCGACATACAGGCGGCGCGCAAGACCATCGTGACGACCACCATCCGGCTGTCGCGCGAAGGCGCATTCGAACTCCCCTCGTCGCAGAACGCTGCCTAAGGCATGTCCGACGCCACCGACAAGGATTCGAAAACCGAAGAGGCGACGGAAAAGAGGGTCCGCGACACCATCGAGCAGGGCAAGCTGCCCCATTCGAGGGAAACCGCGATCCTCGCTTCCTTCGTCGCCATACTGGTGTTCACCGTCTTCTATGCCAAGGACGCGGTCATCAACCTCGGCATGTTCCTGTCGATGTTCCTCGAGAAGCCCGAGGCCTGGCCGATGGACACCGAGACCGATGTCATTGAGCTCTACAAGATCGTCATGCTGGAAGTAGGCCGCGCCGTCGTCAGCCTGCTGGTGCTTTTGACCGTCGCCGGCATCGGCGCCTCGGTGCTCCAGAACATGCCGCAATTCGTCGGCGAGCGGATCAGGCCGCAACTTTCGCGCATTTCGATCACCAAGGGCTGGACCCGGATGTTCGGCGCCCAGGGCTGGGTCGAGTTCCTGAAATCCCTAGCCAAGGTCGGCTTCGCCATCGCTGTGCTGACCTTCACGCTGTCGGAGGATCACCGCAAGCTGCTTGCCGGAATGATCACCAATCCCGTCGCTTTCGGCCTCGTCATCCGCGGCATCGCGGTCGACATACTGGTGGCGATCGTCTTCGTCATGGGACTGATCGCGGCGATCGACATCGTCTGGTCGCGCTTCCACTGGAAGCAGGACCTGCGCATGAGCAAGCAGGAGGTCAAGGACGAATTCAAGCAGTCCGAGGGCGACCCGATCGTCAAGTCGCGGCTGCGCTCGCTGGCGCGCGACCGGGCGCGCAAGCGGATGATGACGGCGGTGCCGCGCGCGACGCTGATCATCGCCAACCCGACCCACTTCTCGATCGCGCTGAAATATGTGCGCGACGAGGATTCGGCACCGCTTGTGGTGGCCAAGGGGCAGGATCTGGTCGCGCTGAAAATCCGCGAGATCGCCAAGGAGCACAACATCCCGATCTTCGAGGACGTGGCGCTCGCCCGCTCCATGTACAAGCAAGTTTCGGTCGATAATGTGATCCCGTCGCAATTCTACCAGGCCGTCGCCGAACTGGTGCGGATCGTCTACTCGAAAAAGGCTGAGCGCAGACAGATTTCATGAACCGCCAACCGCACGCAAAATCCCGCGAGATCATCGTCGCCAGCGCCATCGAGCAAGTGGTCGGCGAACTGAGGCTGATCGATGTCGCCGACTACATCGCCTTCATCCGGCTGGAGCATTTCGCCTGCCTGTCGGACTTGGTCGATTCAGCGGTGGAGCTGTTCTTCATGCCCGGCACCCTCAGGCTCGGCCATGGCGGCGAGGCGCATGTCGACTGGAGCGGCAGCCCGCGCATCGTGCTCGATCTGGAATTGAGGCCACCCGGCGTGACTGTCTATTTCCAGCTGACGCTGAGCGAGGCCGGCAACTCGGTCGCGGTCAATTACGTGTCGTTCGAAAAGCCCGGCGAGGACCCCGAGCACAATACGGCACTACTGGAAGCGGTGATCGAACAGGCCCGGATACGCAAAGTCGAGCCGCTGGCGTTCTGAGGTCAGTCGATATTCAGGTGAGGCCGGCCTGCAAATGGCGGCTCCCTGCGCTTCCGGTGCTCACGTACCCAAAAGTACGCTCCGCTCCGGTTCTCGGAATCCACCATTTTCGGCTCGCCCTGACCTGAATCTCAACAGACCTCACTACTCGATCAAACCGAGCCGCAGCGCCTTGGCGACTGCCTGGTTGCGGTTGACGGCGTTGAGCTTCTGCGTCGACTGGGTCAGATACTGGTTGGCCGTGTGGACCGACAGCTTCAAGAGCCGCGCGATCTCCTCGCTGGTGTTGCCGTTGGCGGTCAGCTTCAGGCATTCGAGTTCGCGCTTGGAGATGGCGCGCATCTTGCCGGTGTCACCGGGACGGATACGCGCGACAGCGGCGAACAGGGAGAAGCAGCGGGCGTGGATTTCGTAGAGCGTATCCTGCGGCAGCGCGATCTCTGATCCCAGGAAGACGACGAGGCCGCACTGGCCGCGATCGGCGTGGACAGGAAAGGCGATGCCGCTGGTGCCGGGCGCCAGCGGCGCCATCTGCGCGGTCCAGGCGAGGTTGCCGAACATTTCGGCCATCGCCGCCATGCCGTCATCCGTCCACCAGCGTGGCTCGGTCGAGTTGTGGGTGTGGCGCACGATCTCCTCGCCATTGGCTCCCGAGATGAACTTGGTCGCCACGGCAATGCCGGGATAGTCGGAATCAAAGCACGGGACCAGCCGCGCCCGCTCCGGCGACGGGCTGACGAAGTACAGACCGAAGGCCGAGGCGTTGATGTCGACGGATATCCAGCGGCAGCGGCGAACGGCATCGGGAACGGTGACGGCATGATGCGTTTCGGAGCCAAGCGAGAAGGCGCCGAACGGGCTGCGCTGCTCGTTGAAAAGGGCCTCCGCGGCGTCCTTGATGTCGGCGTGTTTCAAATGATGCCACTCCTGATCGCCGTGGCGATGGCCATCGCACGGTTCGAGGCCGCGAATTTCTGGATGGCGTGGGTGATGTAGCTGTTGACGGTGTTGGAGGACACGCCAAGGATGACCGCGACCTCATCGGTGGTCTTGCCTTCCGAGACCCAGAACAGGCATTCGCGCTCACGGTCCGACAGCGGATCCTGCATCGCAGCCGCGGCGATCAGCTGCGGAATATGCGAGAGCGCGTAGCAGCATTTCAACTGCGCCCTCATCAGCGACGGCTGGTCGATCTGGCCGGCCGTCGCTGATGAGAACAGGGCAAACAGGCGCTGGCGGCCGACATTCAGCCTGAGCGAGTAGATTTCGGCATGGCCGAGCACGTCGAGAAGGCGGGCCTCTTCGCCGGAGACCAACCCGTCGGCATCGGGCGCTTCCGTGGCCACCAGTGGTCGCGGGCGGATGCCGGGCGCGACGGTGAGCGCGCCCTGGGCAAGGCTGGCGATCAGCCGCTTGCCGGTCAGTTCTATGGCGTCGAAGATCCAATTCGACGAGACGATGCGCGCGTCGTTGCGGTCCTGGTCGTGGACGATGGCGACCAGCATGTAGCTGTCGGCGCCGATCTCGGCGGTCAGCTCCATGAAGAAGCTGGTCAAATCACCGCGCGACGTCAGGCGCGAGCCCAATGTGTCGGATTGAAGAAGCGCGGCGGGACTGCTCATTCTTGTTGCTTTTGGCCGGAATCGTTTCTGCTGCCCGGATGCTGGAGGCCAGCCGCCGAACCCTAAAACGCGTTACTTTCACGAGACGCACACGAGGCGCGGCGCCGCGCCCAACCAGACGGAATCCATTTAGGGAACGCGAAGACATCCGCGTCTGGCGCCGGAACACTCCGGAACGTGAGACTTTGGGTGGTCGCCGCGCCCCCCGAGGACCGGCTGATTCGGGTCTAATCTACCCGCAGATGAATCCGACATCAAACGCGATTTGACAAAATCGAATCCGGTGGACTCGCG
The DNA here is from genome assembly GCF_057784245.1 of Mesorhizobium sp. CNPSo 4671. Taxonomy (NCBI): domain Bacteria; kingdom Pseudomonadati; phylum Pseudomonadota; class Alphaproteobacteria; order Hyphomicrobiales; family Phyllobacteriaceae; genus Mesorhizobium; species Mesorhizobium sp. CNPSo 4671. The sequence continues at coordinate 289,421 of NZ_JBWLUW010000011.1, forward strand.
TGCGACTCAGAGGTCGATTTTCGTGGCTTTCGCGCGTGTGAAAATGCCGGGACTGTGCAAGCCGGCCATATCGGCGCTCTGTCCGTTGCGATAGATTCGCAAGTGCCGAAGGGGTGGGCACCTCCGGCAATGGAGTTCGTAGCTGCATTACGGCCGCGGTCGTCGCGGCGGTGCCATACGGGCTCCTGGCATCTTTGGTTTCGGGGGAAACGATGAGCGATTCATTTCGGGAAGTTACGTCAGTCTCGTGGTTCGGGCGGATCAAGCGCGCGGTTGGCGGTGTCATCTTCGGCCTGCTGCTGATCGTGCTGATGGTGATCGGGCTGTTCTGGAACGAGGGCCGCGCGGTGCAGACGGCGCGTTCGCTGGCCGAAGGCGCCGGTGCCGTGGTTTCGATCAACACCGACAGCGTCGATGCCGGCAATGACGGAAAGCTGGTGCATGTCAGTGGGCCGGTGACGGCCGATAGCGGCCTGTCTGATCCGGATTTCGGCATCGCCGCGCAAGGGCTGCGGCTGTCGCGCAGCGTCGAGATGTTTCAGTGGAAGGAAGAGTCCAAATCCGAGACCACCAAGAAGCTTGGCGGCGGCGAGGAAACGGAGACCACCTACAGCTATTCCAGGGTGTGGGACGACAAGCAGATCGACTCGTCGGACTTCAAGAAGCCGGACGGCCATCAGAACCCGCCAATGGCGATTCACAGCCGCGCCTTCCAGATTCCGCAGGGCAAGCTTGTTGCCTTCGATCTGGATACGCCGGTGCTGGATCGTATCGAGGGCGACAAGGACTACTCGCTGTCGGCCAATCAGACGGCGGCGATCAAGGCCGCCTATACCGGGACGAAGCCGCTCAGCATCGTCGATGGCAAGATCTATCTCGGCAGTGACAACACGACGCCCGCATTGGGCGACTACCGCATCGGCTACGAACTGGCGCCGCTCGGCGTGATCAGCATCGTCGCGCGCCAGGCCGGCAGCCGGTTCGAACCCTACCAGACGCGAGCCGGCGATGCGCTGCTGATGGTCGATACCGGCCTGGTGCCGGCCGACAAGATGTTCGCCGAGGCGGTGAGCGCCAACACGCTGATCACCTGGCTGCTGCGCGCCGGTGGCCTTTTGCTGCTGACGATCGGCTTTGCCCTGTTCCTCAGCCCGATCGGCGTCATCCTCGACGTCATCCCGTTCCTCGGCAGCATGGCGCGGATGGGAACAGGCGTCATCGCCTTCTTCCTGGCGATCCTGGTTGGCACGACGACGATCGCGATTGCCTGGTTCTGGTATCGGCCGGTGCTGGCGGCGGGCATACTGGCGGCCGGCGTCATCGCGGCGGCGGCGGTCTATTATCTCGGCCGCTCGCGCAAGGCGGCCGCACCAATGGCGACGCCAAGCGCCGGTGCCGCAACGTAGCTTGAAAAAAGGGCGGCTATGCCGCCCTTTTTTGCTCCGTGCCAGCCCTATACTCCCGGGCAGGCTTACCGGTCCTCGAAACCGGTCAGCACGCCGACGGCGTTGATGCCGATCTCCTCGACGGCGTAGCCGCCCTCCATGACGAACAGGGTCGGCAGGCCGAGCCTGGCGATGCGACGGCCGATCTTGGGATAGTCCGGGCTTTTCAGCTTGAACTGGCTGATTGGATCCTTCTCGAAAGTGTCGACGCCGAGCGAGACGATGACGATGTCGGGCGCGTAGGCGGCGAGCTTGCCACAGGCATCCTCCAGCGAGGCGCTCCAGGCGTCCCAGTCGGTGCCGAAGGGCATGGGATAGTTGATGTTGAAGCCTTCGCCGGCGCCGGCGCCGCGTTCATCGGCATGGCCGAGGAAGAACGGATACTCGACCATCGGATCGCCATGCAGGTTGAGGACCTGCACGTCGGCGCGGTCGTAGAAGATCTCCTGCGTGCCGTTGCCGTGGTGGTAGTCGACGTCGAGGATGGAGACCCGTTTGGCGCCCTGGTCAAGGAACCACTGCGCGGCGACCGCGGCGTTGTTGATGTAGCAATAGCCGCCCATGAAGCCGGCACCCGCGTGATGGCCGGGCGGACGGCAGAGCGCGAAGGCCGACCTCTCGCCGCCCTTGACCAGGCCGGCTGCGGTCAGCGCCACGTCATAGGATGATTTGATCGCGGCCCAAGTGCCTTCGACGAAGGTGGCGCCGGCATCGAAGGAATAGTAGCCGAGCAGCGCATCGACGCGCTTCGGCGGCACGTCGCCGCGCAGGCCGCGCGTCGGCCAGGTGAAGGGCATGGCCGTGCCCTCGTGACCGGAGGCCACCCATTGCGGCCAGACCGTCGGCAGGAAGTCGATGTAGTCCGATTTGTGGATGCGCTTGGCCGCGGCAAGATCGTGCTCGAGCGGCAGCACGATCGGACCGAGATTCTCGCTCTCGACCCGCGCCTTGATGAATTCGGCCCGCGAGGGTTTTTCAAAACCCGGCACGATGGCTGAGGTGACCAGTTCCATCTGGCCGGCATGGCCAGCATGAAGCGGCGAATAGACAGTCTTCATGAAGTTCCTCTCGAAATGCGAAATCAGTCCAGGTTGAGATAGGGGCTCACCAGGGCGAGCCACATGGCTTCGACATCGTCCTCGATGAGGTCGAATGTCCTGCGATCTCTCTTCAGTCCGACCAGCCGGCAGGCGTGCCCGACCTCCATCATCACCAGGCCGAGCCGTTTGGCGATCTTGTCTTCGAGAGTAGGATTCACATGCCGCAGCCAGGCGGCGTAGAGCGCGATGATCTGTTCGTCATATTCGTCCTGGATAGGCCTGAGATCGGCGTTGCCTGAAATGGCCTCGATCACCGGCATCAGGGTCGCGTTCTCGATATAGATACTGGACGTGTCGATGAAGAGCTTGCGCACTTCGCGCCTGAATTCCTCGCGGTTGGTGGGCCGCGGGACCTTGATGCGCTTCTCGATCACCTCGGGAAAGGAGGACAGCCAGCGCCGGGCGAGATCCAGAAGAATGGCCTCCTTGTTGGGAAAGTACTGGTAGACCGAACCGACCGACAGGCCGGCGCGCTGCGCGATGGCGAGCGTCGTCGGCGTCCTGGTCCCTTGCTCCCGCGTCAAGATCAGGGCCGCATCGAGAATCCGGTCGACCACCTTGCTCGACCGTTGCTGCCGAGGCTGCTTGCGCGGCTCGAGCGCTATCCTGGTTTTGCGGTCGAGACTGCGCTTCACTGCTCGATGTCCTCGTTCCCCGCCTGGTCCCAACACAGGCGCAGGGTGCCGTCCACAATACATTCTAAATTCCGCATGTTGACAAACGCGAATAATCAGTCGCATTCTTTATCCACGCTGTCCCCAGGGATAACAAGGGGAATTTCGGAGGCAGCGGACTGGCATCGTTTTTTGTTCCGTGGCGCCGCTCCGGTGGAGTGGCAGGTCGTTGAGCGCAGGGCTGTCGGTCTCAGTCGGTCATCAAAAGCGCGGAGTCGCGATGTCTGTTACGGGTGCGGGTCACAATGCGGATCTGATCGTCATCAACGGTCGTGTGCTGACCATGGACGATGGCAATCCCGTAGCCGAGGCCGTTGCCGTCAAGGACGGCGCCATCATGGCCGTTGGCAGCCGCGCCGCCATCGAAGAGCTCAAGGGGCCCGCCACAAAGGTGATCGACGCCAAGGGCGGTTCGGTCCTGCCCGGTTTCATCGAAGCCCATATGCATCTGTTCTCGGGAGGGGCCGAGCTCGCGCATCTTCAGCTTGGCGGTGTCCATGGCTTCGAAGCGCTGCAAAAGGCGATCCGAGACTATGCGTCGGCTAAGCCGAACGCGAAAATGCCGAACGCGAAAATGTTGGTCGGGCAGGGCGTCGACTACACCGTGCTCGGCAGCGAGCGGGTGACGCGTCACCATCTCGACGCCATTTTACCCGATCGCCCCTTCTGCATGGCCGCGCCCGATCACCACACAATGTGGGCCAACACCAAGGCGTTGGATATGGCCGGCATCCTGCATGGGCGCACTCTCGGTCCGGGCAATGAGATCGTCATGGGCGAGGATGGCCTGGCAGCGGGCGAACTGCGCGAGGGCGAAGCCTTCGGCCCGGTGCTCGACCTTGCCGGCGAAAGCCGGGTGCGGCTGGGGCTGGCGACCGGCGGCGAGCCGGATCCGATGCCGTCAGCGGCCGAGCGCGCCGCCGACCGCGACATCATGCGGCGCGGCCTCGCCTGGTGCGCGCGCCACGGCATCACCTCGATCCAGAACATGGACGGCAATCTCTACCAGCTCGAATTGCTGGCCGAAATCGAGGGCGAGGAAGGCTTGCCCTGCCGCGTGCAGATCCCCTTCCACTACAAGAATTTCATGACGCTCGACATGCTCGACAAGGCCTCCGTCATGACTGAGCGCTACAACAGCGAGTGGCTGTCTTCGGGCATGGTCAAGGTGTTTTACGACGGCGTGCTCGATTCCTGGACCGCTGTCATGGTCGAGCCCTATGCTGATCGTCCCGACTGGGTCGGCGAGCCGCTGTTCACGCCGCAACAGTTCATCGACCTGGCTGTCGCCGTTGACAAGCGTGGACTGCAGATCGCGGTCCACTCGATCGGCGACGGCGCGGTGCGCGCCGTGCTCGACGGCTATGAGGCGGCGCAAAAGGCCAATGGCAAGCGCGACAGCCGTCATCGCATCGAACATATCGAGGTCACCACCACATCGGACGTGCCGCGCTTTGCCGAACTTGGCGTCATCGCTTCGATGCAGCCGCCGCATCCGCCCGGCGCCATGGATTTCCCGCTGGAGCCGACCGTGTCGCGCATCGGGCCGGCCCGCTGGCCGCTGAGCTACGCCTGGCGCACCCTGAAGAATGCCGGTGCGCATGTCGTCTTCGCTTCGGACTGGCCGGTGTCGCCGATCGATCCGATCCTGGGCATTCAGGCTGCATTGATGCGCAAACCATGGGCAGCAAGCGATCCGGACCAGAGTTTTTCGCTGCAGGAATCGATCGCCGCCTACACGGTCGAGGGCGCTTACGCGGAATTCGCCGAGCACTGCAAGGGCACGCTGAAATCAGGCTATATGGCCGATCTGGTAGTTCTGTCTAATGACATTGAGAAGACGGCGCCGGCCGATCTGCACAAGGTGCGGCCGGTGACGACGATTTGCGGCGGCAAGGTCACCTATCAGGCCTGACAATGGCATGAGGCTTGCCGGCTAAAGACGGACTGAACTGTGATTCAATGCCGGGCTTGCCAACCTACCGGGCGTGTGGTCACATCGAACAGGGGAACAGCTCCGCCAGCAAGAGCGGGGTCAACAGTGAGGCGTAATCGTGCCGGACAAACCGGATCGGAATGCGATTGAAGTAGTAAACGTCAGTAAAATTTTCGGATCGGGTGAAGGGCAGGTCGCTGCCCTAGACAAGGTCTCGGTATCCATTCGCGAGAACGAGTTCTTCACGCTGCTGGGACCGTCCGGTTGCGGCAAGACCACCCTGTTGCGGCTGATCGCCGGCTTCGACTTTCCAACCGCCGGTGAAATCCTGCTCTACGGCCAGGACATCGCGCCATTGCCGCCCTTCAAGCGGCCGGTCAACACCGTCTTCCAGTCCTATGCGCTGTTCCCGCACATGACGGTGGCCGACAATATCGGCTTCGGCCTGGAGATGCTGGGCAAGCCCAAGGCCGAGATCAAGGCGCGCGTCGCCGAGATGCTCAAGCTGGTCAAGATGGAAGCGCTGGCCGGCCGCCGCACGGCTCAGATTTCGGGAGGCCAGCAGCAGCGCGTGGCGTTGGCCCGGGCGCTCGCGCCGCAGCCGAAAGTGCTGTTGCTCGACGAACCGCTCTCGGCACTCGACTACAAGCTGCGCAAGGAGATGCAGATCGAGTTGAAGCGGCTGCAGCATGAGACCGGCATCACCTTCATCTTCGTCACCCATGACCAGGAAGAAGCGCTGACCATGTCGGACCGCATCGCGGTGATGTCGTCGGGCAAGATCCTGCAGGTCGGCTCGCCCTGGGATATCTACGACAAGCCGGCGGAACGCTTCGTCGCCGACTTCATCGGCGAAACCAATTTCCTCACCGCCGCCATATCGGGTACCGGCAACGGCAAGGCGCGCGCGACGCTCAAATCCGGCACGACCATCGAGGCAACCGTTGCCGAAGGCTTCCAGCCGAAGGACAACGCCACCGTGGTGGTGCGGCCCGAGCATGCCAAGCTGACCAAGGACAAGGGCGACCTGTCGGGCACGGTCGAGAACATCGTCTATTTCGGCACCGACACGCATATCCATGTCCAGCTCGACAGCGGCGAGGCCTTCACCGTGCGCCAGCAAAACACGCGGACCGCGGGCTGCGGTTTCGAGCGCGGCGACAAGGTCGGCATCCTGATCGGCAATGACGCCGCGCAAGTGCTGAGGGACTGATGGCCACCGCGGAAGAAGTCGCCAAGGCCGCGGAACGGCGTGATGTCCGTGACCGCTGGCTGTTGTCAGCGCCAGCGCTGCTGGTCATCCTGCTCGCCGCGACCGGGCCGTTGCTGATCGTGCTCGTCTACTCGTTCCTGACGCCCGGCGCCTATGGCGACGTGAAATGGCAGTTCTCGCCCGACGCCTGGACATCGGTGTTCCTGGAACGCGACATTTTCGACGACACGCTTTCGCTCGCGGCGGCGCATGTCACCATCTTCTGGCGCTCGATCAAACTCGCCATAGTGACGACGCTGGCGACCTTGGCGCTCGGTTTCCCGACCGCCTACTTCATGGCCACGCGCAGCGAGAAGACCAGGGATCTCTGGCTGTTCCTGATCACCATCCCGTTCTGGACCAACCTCCTGATCCGGACCTTTGCGGTGCTGCAGATCATCCGCAACGAAGGCATCATCAACACGATCCTGCTCAAACTCGGCATCATCTCGGCGCCGATCCAGATCCTCTACACCGACACGGCGATCCTGATCGGCATGGCCTATGTCTACCTGCCGCTGATGGTGCTGCCGATCTATGCCAGCATGGAGAAGCTCGATTTTCGCCTGGTCGAGGCGGGCTATGACCTCTACGCGACGCGCTTCAAGGTGCTGCGCAAGATCATTTTCCCGCTGGTCAAACCCGGCGTCATCGCCGGCTCGATCCTGGTCTTCATTCCCGCGCTGGGCGCCTATGTGACGCCGAGCGTGCTTGGCGGCGGCAAGAACATGATGCTGTCCAACCTGATCGAATTGCAGTTCGGGCAGGGCCGCAACTGGCCGCTTGGCTCGGCGCTGTCGATTACGGTGATGATCATCGTCATGGTGGCGCTGCTGGCCTATGTGCGCAATGCCGGAAAGTCGGGGGTGCGGCATGGCTAGCAACTTCTCCATCAAGCACCAACCGGGCTTCACGACGATCGCGGCGACCTGTTTCGTCGTGCTCTACCTGCCGATCGTGGTGCTGGTGATCTATGCCTTCAACGCGGCGACCTCGACCTCCGAATGGGGCGGCTTTTCGCTGAAATGGTTCCAGTCGGCATACCAGAACACTCAGGTCATCGACGCGACGCTGCGCTCGTTCCAGATCGGCTCCATCGCGGCGGTGCTGTCGACGATCTTTGCCACCATGGCCGCGCTCGCCACCACGCGCACCGCCTCCTATCCCGGCCTCACCTTCAAATACGCGGCGATCAACCAGCCGCTGATGGTACCCGAGATCGTCACCGGCGTGGCGCTGCTGATCTTCTTTTCGCGCATCAAGATCTTCACCGGCTATTCCGGCATCGGCTACCTGGTCGCCGCGCATACGGCGTTCTGCATTCCGTTCGCCTATCTGCCGATCCGGGCGCGGCTGGAGAATATGGACCTGACGCTAGAGCGCGCCGCCGCCGATCTCTACGCCACACCGTGGAAGACTTTCCGACGCATCACGCTGCCGCTTTTGTGGCCCGGCATCCTCGCCGGCCTGATGCTGGCCTTCGTCATCTCGCTTGATGATGTGGTCATCACCGAGTTCGTCAAATCGGGCGGCCAGGACACGCTGCCCACCTACATGCTCGGCCAGATCCGCCGCGGCATCACACCCGAGATCAACGCGATATCGACCGCTTTCCTGCTGCTTTCGGTCGCGATCGTCACGTTGTTTTTCTTCGTCAGCAGGAAACGAGACTGAAACCGATAATGGGAGTTAGAACGATGAACTGGAAGACAACAGCGAGCGCCATGGGATTGGCGCTGCTCGCTTCGACGGGCTTGGCCCGTGCCGAAGGCGTGCTCAACATCTACAATTGGGGCAACTACACCAGCCCCGACGTGATCAAGAAGTTCGAGGACAAATACAACATCAAGGTGACCATCACCGACTACGATTCCAACGACACCGCGCTCGCCAAGGTCCGCCAGGGCGGCACCGGCTTCGACATCGCCGTGCCGTCGCAGACCTATGTGCCGATCTGGATCAAGGAAGGTCTCGTGCTCGAAACCGATCCGGGCAAGATGGAGAACTTCAAGAACGTCGCGCCGGAATGGGCCAATCCCGACTTCGACCCCGGCCGCAAATATTCGGTGCCGTGGGCGCTGGGCACCGTCGGCGTCGTCGTCAACACCGATACCTACAAGGGACCGGCCGACAGCTGGGGTATCATCTTCAACACGCCGGACGAGTTGAAGGGCAAGGTCAATGTCGTTCCCGAGATGAATGACGTCATCTTCGCGGCGATCAAATATGTCGGCGGTCAGCAGTGCACCGACGACAAGGCGGTGCTGAAGAAGGTGCGCGACACGCTGGTCGCGGCCAAGCCGAACTGGATCGCGATGGAGTACAACACCATCGAGAAGATGGGCGCCGGCGACTTCAAGGCCACCAGCGACTGGAACGGTTCGGCGCTGCGCCAGCGGCTGGCCAATCCGGCCATCCACTACAATTATCCGAAGGAAGGCTACGGCCTGTGGAGTGATAACGTCGTCGTTCTGAAGGAAGCCAAGAACGTCGAAAACGCCAAGCTGTTCCAGAACTTCATCATGGATCCGGAAAACGCTGCCGGCCTCTCGGCCTTCCACCGCTACGCCAACGCCATCACTGGCTCGGACAAATACATGCCGGCCGACATGAAGGATGCGCCGGAGGTCGTCATTCCGGCGGACGCCAAGCCGAAAGGCGAATTCCAGAAGATGTGCGCGCCGGAAATCCAGGACATCTACACCAAGATCTGGACCGAACTGCAGAAGTAATCGCTGCATGCCAGACCCGGCGGCATACGCCGCCGGGTCTTTTCTTTCCGGGAATGGCCTTTCATGGACTCCTATCGCAACAGCGACCCGCGGCCGCCGATCATGCAGGGCTCGCCGCCGGCCATGGTGCCGCCAAGGCTCGACTGGGACCGGCCGCCATGGAACCGCTGGGCGTTCCAGCACATCAGGGAAATTCTGCCGACCGCCGAAGTCTGGCGCGGCAATGGCCACCGCCATCGTCTCGAACGCGCCGAGGTCGATCTCGATGCTCTGGCGGTCGAGGACAGCGAGGGCAGGCCCTCGACGCTCGCCGGATTGCTCGACGAGACCTATACGGATGGTTTCCTAGTGCTCAAGAACGGCAAGGTCGCCTATGAGCGCTATTTCAACGGTATGGACGAGCGCACGCTGCATCTGTCGCAATCGATGGCCAAGTCGATCACCGGTTCGGTGTTCGGCATATTGGCCGGGCGCGGCCTGATCGATCCGGCCAGGCCGGTCACCGACTATCTGCCGGAACTCGGCGCCACCGGCTGGGCCGGCGCCAGCGTCCAGCATGTGCTCGACATGACGACGGGCGTGCGTTTCTCCGAAGAATACACCGACCGCTATTCCGATATCGGACAGGTCGATGTCGCGACCGGCTGGAAGCCGGTGCCGCCGGGCAGCGATCCGGACTTTCGCTGGCCCTCGCATATGTTCGAGCTGATCCTGAGCTTGAAGGACACGATCCGGCCGCATGGCGCCCAGTTCCAATACCGCTCGATCGAGACCGATGTGCTTGCCTTCCTCATGGAGCGAGTGACCGGCAAGCGGCTGGCGCAGTTGGTGTCGGAAGAACTCTGGCAAAAGCTCGGCGCCGACGAAAGCGCCTGCTTCACCGTCGACAGCGCCGGCTATGCGCTGGCCGATGGTGGCTTCAACGCGACCCTGCGCGACTATGGCCGCTTCGGCCAGCTGATCCTCGACAATGGCGGCGGCATCGTGCCGGCCGACTGGATCGAGGCGACACGCAATGGCAGGCATGGGCCGGACTTCAGTCCCAGCCTGCCCGAGGGCAGCTACCGCAACCAGTTCTGGATCGAGGACGCGCGCTCGCGTGCGCTGATGTGCCGGGGCGTGTTCGGGCAGATGATCCATATCGACTGGAACACAGGAATGGTCGTGGTGAAGCTTTCGACCTGGCCGGATTTCAGCAATCTCGCCTATTCCACGGCGACGCTGAAGGCGGTGCACGCCATCGCCGCCGCACTGCTCTAAGCCGCCCCACAAGAAACGACCTGGAAGGAAACGCCATGACCGGCAAGACCGCGTTCGAGACCCGCTACGGCTTCGCCCGCAACCAGGTGCTGCTTTCCAACTGGCGGGAAAACCCGTTCAATCGATGGTCGTTCCAGAACCTTGGCGAACTGGTGCCGACGGCACGCGTGGCCGCGGCTGCAGGTGGTGTCGAAGCACCCGTGCGGGATATGGGCGGCCTGCTCGGCGAAAAGGTTTCGGTGGCCAGTTCGCCGGAGACGGTGGCCGAATTCCTCGTGCGCTCCAGCACCGACGCGCTGACGGTGATGAAGGGCGGCAAGGTGGTCGGCGACTGGTTCGCGCCGCATATGGATTTCGGCGCCCGCCACATCATCTTCTCGATCAGCAAGTCGGTGACCGCGATCATCGCCGGCATACTGGAAGGCGAGGGGGTGTTCGATCCGGAAGCGCCGGTGACGCAATACATTCCCGAAGCTGCTGGTTCTGCCTATGGCGACGCGAGTGCGCGCCATGTGCTCGACATGAGCGTCAGCCTCGATTTCGAGGAGGCCTATCTTGATCCGGAAAGCGCCTTCGCCCGCTACCGCCGCGCCACGTTGTGGAACCCTGGTGGCGGTACGGAAAGCCTGCGCGAATTCATCCTGACCCTGCAGCGGCTTGCTGAGCCGCATGGCCAGACCTTCCGCTACCGTTCGCCCAATTCCGACCTGCTCGGCCTGCTGCTTGAACGCGCGTCCGGCCAGCGCTTCACCGATCTGATGCGCGAGAAATTGTGGCTGCCGCTTGGCACCGTCAGCGAGGCTTCGATCGGCGTCGACATGGAAGGCACGGCGCGCACCGCCGGCGGCATTTCGGTGACGCCGCGCGACCTGGCGCGCGTCGGCGAGATGATGCGGCAAGGCGGCACAGTCGATGGCCGCCGCATCGTGCCGGAGGCCTGGGTGCGCGACACGGTCAGCACCGGGGGCAGTGCGGAGGCCTGGCAGCGCGGAACGATGGCTTTCTTGTTCCCGAAAGGCCGCTACCGCAACAAATGGTATCAGACCGGACACGAGAACGGTGCCTATTGCGGCATCGGCATCCATGGCCAATGGCTTTATGTCGACCCGAGGACGGAAGTCGTCATCGCCAAGATGTCGTCGCAGCCGGTGCCGGTCGACGATCCGCTCGATGCCGAGATTGTGGCGTTCTTCGAAGCGTTGAGCCAACGGGTCTGAACCGCCCGGCACGGTTCCGTTGCCGCATGCTTTCCTGTGGACCGCCCGCGACGGTTGAAAACGTCGCGGTTGGCGGGGCTGACATCTACGCCTATGGTCGCCGCTCTTTTTGATGAGAGCAGGAACGACATGGCATCCGACATCAAGCGCATCGCAGCCATCATCGCGGCAGAGATCAAGGCGCGGCCGGAACAAGCGGCGGCGGCGATCGAATTGCTCGACGAGGGCGCGACGGTGCCGTTCGTGGCGCGCTACCGCAAGGAGGTGACCGGCGGGCTGGACGACACGCAGCTGCGGGACCTTGCCGAGCGGCTCGCCTATCTGCGCGAGCTCGACGCCCGCCGCGACACCATCCTCGGCTCGATCCGCGAACAGGGCAAGCTGACCGAGGAACTGGAAACCAAGATCGCGGCCGCCGCCACCAAGGCGGAACTCGAAGACATCTACCTGCCCTACAAGCCGAAGCGCCGCACCAAGGCCGAGATCGCCCGCGAGCGTGGATTGGGGCCGCTGGCGGAGGCCATCCTTGCCAACCGCTCACTGGTGCCTGCCGAGGCGGCGCTGGCCTATATCACCGAGGAGGTGGCCGACGTCAAAGCCGCACTTGAAGGCGCGCGCGACATCCTGTCGGAGCAGTTCGCCGAGAATGCCGATCTAGTCGGCAAATTGCGCACCTACATGAAGGACCGCGCCTTCATGCGCGCCCGGGTGGTCGACGGCAAGCAGGAGGCCGGCGCGAAATTCTCCGACTATTTCGACCACGTCGAACGCTGGGCCAACGTGCCGAGCCATCGTGCGCTGGCGATGCTGCGCGGCCGCAACGAAGAGGTGCTGTCGCTCGACATCGAGGTCGATGCCGACGATGCGTCGCCGGTGAAACCGGTCGAACGGATGATCGCCAACGCCTATGCCATTGGTGCCAGCCTGCCAGGCGACCGCTGGCTGATGGAGGTCGCCGGCTGGACCTGGCGCATCAAGCTTTCGCTGCACCTGACGCTCGACCTGATGCGCGATCTGCGCGAACGAGCTGAGGAAGAGGCGATCCATGTCTTTGCCCGCAATCTCAAGGACCTGCTGCTCGCGGCGCCGGCCGGTTCTCGGCCGACGATGGGGCTCGACCCCGGTATCCGCACCGGCGTCAAGGTCGCGGTGGTCGACGGCACCGGCAAGCTGGTGGCAACGACGACGGTCTATCCGTTCCCGCCGAAGAACGATGTACGCGGCACGCAGGCGGAACTCGCCAAGCTCGTCCGCCTGCATAAGGTCGAGCTGATTTCGATCGGCAACGGCACCGGCAGCCGCGAGACGGAGAAGCTGGTGGCGGACATGCTGTCCGACATGCCTTCCGATGGCGGACCGAAGCCGCTCAAGGTGATCGTCAGTGAAGCCGGCGCCTCGGTCTATTCGGCATCGGCAACGGCGGCAGCGGAATTTCCCGGCCTCGACGTGTCGTTGCGCGGCGCGGTGTCGATCGCGCGGCGCCTGCAGGATCCGCTGGCCGAACTGGTCAAGATCGAACCGAAATCGATCGGCGTCGGCCAGTACCAGCACGATGTCGACCAGTACCGGCTCGGCCGCTCGCTGGAGGCGGTGGTCGAGGACGCGGTCAACGCGGTAGGCGTCGATCTCAACACCGCTTCGGCGCCGCTGCTGGCCCGCGTTTCCGGCCTCGGCGCATCGCTCGCCGACGCCATCGTCGCGCATCGCGATGCGACCGGCCCTTTCGCCAGCCGCAAGGATCTGCTCAAGGTGCCGCGGCTTGGGCCGCGCGCCTTCGAACAATCCGCCGGCTTCCTGCGTATCGCCAATGGCAGCGAGCCGCTCGATGCCTCGTCGGTGCATCCGGAAGCCTATGGCGTGGCCAAGAAGATCGTCGCCGCTTGCGGGCGCGATGTCCGCTCGCTAATGGGCGACAGCGCTGCGCTGAAAGCGCTCGATCCGCGCGTCTTCGTCGATGAGCGTTTCGGCTTGCCGACGGTGCGCGACATCTTGGCCGAACTGGAAAAGCCCGGCCGCGACCCGCGTCCCGGCTTCAAGACCGCGACCTTCGCCGACGGCGTCGACGACATCAAGGATTTGAAGCCCGGCATGCTCTTGGAAGGCACCGTCACCAATGTCGCCGCCTTCGGCGCCTTCGTCGATATCGGCGTCCACCAGGACGGGCTGGTGCATGTCTCGCAATTGGCCGACCGTTTCATCAAGGATGCGCATGAGGTGGTCAAGGCCGGTGACGTGGTGAAGGTGCGCGTCGTCGACGTCGACATCAAACGCAAACGTATCGCGCTCTCCATGCGCAAGGATGGCGGCGATGGCGGCGCATCCAAAGGCGGGCCGCGGGACAATGGCGGCGGCAGACCGGCGCCGCGCTCGCCAGCACCGCAACGCCAGCCGGAACGGCCGGCCCAGCAAGGCGCGTTCGGCGCTGCGCTGGCGGATGCGCTGAAGCGGAAGTAGCTACCACGCCAGAACGGTCGGCTCCTTCTCAATTTGGCTCACCAGCCAGTCACGAAAACTGGCGACGGGCGGGTGGCCGCGTTTGTCGTGCGGGACGACGAAGTAATAGGCGCTGCGGCTTTGCATGGGCTGGCCGGGGGCGGGCACCAACTGGCCGCGCTGCAATTCGCCCGCGATGAGCAGCAGCGGCAACAGCGCCACGCCAAGCCCGGCCATGCAGGCCTGGGCGGCGGTTCCGAACTGTTCGAACTGCATGCCCGGTCCGGTTGGCGCGCTCAGGCCCTGGTGCTCGAACCATTCGGTCCAGGCGCCGGGTCGTGTCGCCATGTGCAGCAGCGGCAGGCGGCCGATATCGGCAGGCGTGGCGATGGCGCGGCCGGCGAGGAATGCGGGCGACACCACGGGCGCCACCGTCTCGCGCACCAGGAGCGTCGAGTCCGCCTCCGGCCAGTCCGGCAGGCCGTAATGGATGGCGGCATCCAGCCTCTCCCTGGCGAAGTCGAAGCGGCCGACACGGGTGACGAAGTTGATGGTGATGTCGGGATTGTTCTCGACGAAATCAGGGATCATCGGCATCAGCCAGCGTGTGCCGAAGGTCGGCAAAATGGCGAGGTTCAGGATGCCACTATGCCGATTGCTCATCAATCCAAGAGCCGCATCGCGCAATTGACCTAAGGCCGAACGCACCGCCTCGGCATAGATTTCGCCTGCGGTCGACAGCCGGACATTGCGGCTGTCGCGCTCGAACAGCCGGCGGCCGAACTGGTCTTCGAGCAGCCTGATCTGCCGACTGACCGCGCCCTGGGTCAGGTCGAGCTCCTGCGCGGCGGCGGTGAAGGACCCAAGCCGGGCCACCGCCTCGAAGGCGGCAAGGGCGCTGATGTTGGGCAGGAGGCGGCGCTGGACACTCATGATCCATTCCTAACGCTCATTGATCCGTGAGGCAATTTCGTTTGATTTTTTGAGACAGCAGGCCGATAAGCCGGGCTTCACCTGTTTGAGGACCGAGAAGCCATGGCCGCCGACAAGAATGCATTCGTCTGGGAAGACCCGTTCCTGATCGAGGACCAGCTTT
Source organism: Mesorhizobium sp. CNPSo 4671 (assembly GCF_057784245.1). NCBI lineage: Bacteria > Pseudomonadati > Pseudomonadota > Alphaproteobacteria > Hyphomicrobiales > Phyllobacteriaceae > Mesorhizobium > Mesorhizobium sp. CNPSo 4671. Next base: position 304,566 of record NZ_JBWLUW010000011.1, read on the forward strand.
CGGAAGAAGAGCGCATGGTGCGTGACGGCGCGGCGGCCTTTGCCGCCGACAAGCTCGCGCCACGCATCGAGGACGCCTATCTCAACGAAACTTTCGACACCGCGATCTTTCGCGAGATGGGCGATGCCGGCCTGCTCGGGATCAATATCCCTGAGGAGTTTGGCGGGCTCGGCGCCAATTATGTGACCTACGGGCTGGTCGCACGCGAGGTTGAACGTGTCGATTCCGGCTATCGCTCGATGATGTCGGTGCAGTCGTCGCTGGTGATGTATCCGATCTACGCTTATGGCTCGGACGAACAGCGCAAGAAATATCTGCCCAAGCTCGCCAGCGGCGAGTGGATCGGGTGTTTCGGCCTGACCGAGCCGGACGCCGGCTCCGACCCGGGCGGCATGAAGACACGCGCCGAAAAGACTGCCAACGGCTACAGGCTCTCCGGCTCCAAGATGTGGATTTCCAACGCGCCGGTCGCTGACGTGTTCGTCGTCTGGGCGAAGCTGAAGGGCGAGAACGGCAAGGATGAGATCCGCGGTTTCGTGCTGGAAAAAGGCATGAAGGGACTGTCGGCGCCGAAGATCGGCGGCAAGCTGTCGCTGCGCGCATCGATCACCGGCGAGGTGGTGATGGAAGGCGTCGAGGTCGGCGAGGACGCGCTGCTGCCCAACGCCAAGGGCCTTGGCGGCCCGTTCGGCTGCCTCAACCGGGCGCGCTACGGCATCTCCTGGGGTTCGATGGGGGCGGCGGAAGATTGCTGGCACCGCGCCCGCCAGTATGGCCTCGACCGCAAGCAGTTCGGCAAGCCGCTCGCCGGCACGCAGCTTTACCAGAAGAAGCTCGCCGACATGCAGACCGAGATCGCGCTCGGGCTGCAGGCATCGTTGCGCGTCGGGCGGCTGCTCGATGAAGGCAAGATGGCGCCGGAGATGATCTCGATCGTCAAGCGCAACAATTGCGGCAAGGCGCTCGACATCGCCCGCCAGGCCCGTGACATGCATGGCGGCAACGGCATCCAGATCGGCTACCACGTCATGCGCCACGCGCAGAATCTGGAGACCGTCAACACCTATGAAGGCACGCACGACGTGCACGCGCTGATCCTGGGACGGGCGCAGACGGGAATTCAGGCGTTCTTCTAGGCCTTACGTTTCGTCATCCTCGGGCGGAGCAGGAGCGAAGCGACGTCGCGGAGACCCGAGGATCCATGCCGGGACTCAGAAGCGCTGCTACGGTGCGGAATTCGACTCAGCTGCACACTTCGATAGACGTCACGGAATGGATCCCAGGGTCTCCGCGACGCCGCTGCGCGGCTGCTTCGCCCAGGGATGACGAAGACGCGGAGGCCCTCACTAATCGCAGAGGCTGGAGGCTGGTAGAACCAGTCGCCAAGCGCGGTTGCCCAGTCCTTAGCTGCTTAAATTAGGTGCACCGCAACATCTGTGCTTGGAGAATGGCCGGCAGATGTGTCAGGGTTCGGCGAATTCAGTTGAAACGCCGATCTCCGGGGCCCCATGGCAATTCTGGCAGCCGTCTACCATCTGACCCATTACAAATATGACCGGCCGGTGGTGCTCGGGCCTCAGATCATCAGGCTGCAGCCGGCACCGCATTCCCGTACCAAGGTGCTCAGCCATTCGCTCAAGGTCGAGCCGGCGAACCACTTTGTCAATTTGCAGCAGGACCCTTACGGCAACTTCCTCGCCCGCTTCGTCTTTCCCGAGCCGGTGAGCGAGCTGAAGATCGAAGTCGACCTCGTCGCCGACATGACGGTCTACAATCCGTTCGATTTCTTCGTCGAGCCGTCGGCCGAGACGTTCCCGTTCGAATATCCGGAAGAAATCCGCGACGATCTCGCCATCTACCGGACGCCGGAACCGGCGGGGCCGCTGCTGTCGGCCTTCCTGAGAACCATCGACACCAGCGCGAAAAACACCGTCAATTTCCTCGTCGACCTCAATGCGCGCCTGCAGCGCGAGATTGCCTACATCGTACGCATGGAGACCGGCGTGTTTTCGCCGGAAGAAACGCTCGCCGCCGGCAAGGGCTCTTGCCGCGATTCAAGCTGGCTGCTGGTGCAGATCCTGCGCAATCTCGGCATCGCCGCGCGTTTCGTGTCAGGCTATCTGATCCAACTCAAGCCCGACCTCATCGCGCTCGACGGTCCGGCCGGCACGTCGGTCGATTTCACCGACCTGCACGCCTGGTGCGAGGTCTATCTGCCGGGTGCCGGCTGGATCGGGTTCGACCCGACCTCCGGTCTGCTCACCGGCGAGAGCCACGTGCCGCTGGCCGCGACACCGCATTTCCGCAATGCGGCGCCCATTTCCGGCATGGCGAGCTTCGCCAATGTCGAGTTCGGCTTCGAGATGCGCGTCGACCGCATCGCCGAACATCCGCGCATCACCAAGCCATTCTCGGATGAAAGCTGGCGGGCGCTCGATGCGCTCGGCAACAAGGTCGATGCGGCACTTGGCGCTGGAGACGTGCGGCTGACGATGGGCGGCGAGCCGACCTTCGTTTCGATCGACGATTTCGAATCCGCCGAATGGAACACCGCCGCCGTCGGGCCGACCAAGCGCGAAAAGGCCGATGCGCTGATCCGCAGGCTGCGCGAGCGCTTCGCGCCGGGCGGTTTCCTCCACTATGGCCAAGGCAAATGGTATCCCGGCGAGAGCCTGCCGCGCTGGACCTTCTCGCTCTACTGGCGCGCCGACGGCCAGCCGGTGTGGAGCGATCCGTCGCTGATCGCGCGGGAGAAAAGCTCGGCCAATATCGGCCCACAGCAGGCCGAAAGCCTGCTGACAGCGATCGCTGGCGAGCTTGGCATCGACAAGACCATGGTCAGCGAAGCCTATGAGGATCCGGCCGAATGGCTGCTCAAGGAAGGCAAGCTGCCCGAAAATGTCGATCCGTCCAATTCCAAGCTGGAAGACCCGGAAGAGCGCAGCCGCATGGCGCGCGTGTTCGAGCGCGGGCTGACCAAGCCGTCCGGCTACGTGCTGCCGGTGCAGCGCTGGAACAGCCAGGCGTCGGGACCGCGCTGGCGTTCGGAAAAATGGAAGACACGGCGCGGCCGGCTGTTCCTGGTGCCGGGCGATTCACCGGTTGGCTATCGCTTGCCGTTGGGCACGCTGCCCTATGTGCCGCCGGCCCAGTTCCCCTACATCGTGCCGGTCGATCCGTCGCTGCCGCGCGGCCCATTGCCGGCGCGCGAGGCGATCTTGCCCACTGCGGCCCCGGCCGAGCTGGAAGGCGCCGACGAAATGGCACGCCGCCAGCAGGCGGTGTCCTTCACCGCCGCGACCGGCCAGCAGGACCGGGTCGAGCAGGAGATCACCGAGATCGGCGGCGCGGTGCGCACCGCGCTCTCCGTTGAGCCGCGCGACGGAAGGCTTTGCGTGTTCATGCCGCCGGTCGAGGCGCTGGAGGATTATCTCGAACTGGTCGCCGCCGCCGAGAATGCGGCAAAGGCGATCGGTCTGCCCGTCCATATCGAGGGTTATGGCCCGCCGCATGATCCGCGCCTCAATGTCATCCGTGTGGCGCCCGATCCGGGCGTCATCGAGGTCAACATCCATCCGGCTTCCAACTGGCAGGATTGCGTGGCGACAACCACGGCGATCTATGAGGAAGCACGGTTGACGCGGCTTGGCGCCGACAAATTCATGATCGACGGCCGTCACACCGGCACCGGCGGCGGCAATCATGTCGTCGTCGGTGGTGCTACGCCCAATGACAGCCCGTTCCTGCGCCGACCCGATCTGTTGAAGAGCCTGGTGCTGCAATGGCAGCGGCATCCGTCGCTATCCTACCTGTTCTCCGGCCTGTTCATCGGCCCGACCAGCCAGGCGCCGCGCTTCGACGAAGCGCGTCACGATTCGCTCTACGAGCTTGAAATAGCCATGGCGCAGGTGCCGCATCCGGACCAGGGCGCGGCACCCTTGCCGTGGCTGGTCGACCGGCTGTTCCGCAACCTTTTGACCGACGTCACCGGCAACACGCACCGCTCGGAAATCTGCATCGACAAGCTGTTCTCGCCGGACGGGCCGACCGGCCGGCTCGGCCTGGTCGAGTTCCGCGGCTTCGAAATGCCGCCCAATGCACGCATGAGCCTTGCGCAGCAATTGCTTGTCAGGGCGATCATCGCCCGTGCGTGGAAGAACCCGCTCGACGGCCGCTTCGTGCGCTGGGGCACGTCGCTGCATGACCGGTTCATGCTGCCGCATCATGTCTGGGCGGATTTTCTCGACGTGCTCGACGACCTCAAGCTCAACGGCTTCGAGTTCCGTCCCGAATGGTTCGACGCGCAGCTCGAATTCCGTTTCCCGTTCTGCGGCGAGGTCCAGCACGCCGGTATCAAGCTGGAACTGCGGCAGGCGCTGGAGCCGTGGCATGTCATGGGCGAGCAAGGCGCGATCGGTGGCACCGTGCGTTTCGTCGATTCCTCGGTCGAGCGGCTTCAGGTCAGGACTGAAGGCCTCAACCCGGAGCGCCATGCCATCGTCTGCAACGGCCGTATCGTGCCGATGAAGGTCACCGACAACCGTGAGGTCGCGGTGGCGGGCGTGCGCTTCAAGGCCTGGCAGCCGGCTTCGGGCCTGCATCCGGCGCTACCGGTCAACACGCCGCTGGTGTTCGACATCTATGACCGCTGGTCGGGGCGGGCGGTCGGCGGCTGCGTCTACCATGTCGCGCATCCCGGCGGCCGCAACTACGACACCTTCCCGGTCAATGGCAACGAGGCGGAAGCACGGCGGCTCGCCCGCTTCGAACCGCGCGGCCACACACCCTCTGGCTATGTGCTGCGCGAGGAACAACCGGCGGAAGATTTCCCGATGACCCTTGACCTCAGGCGGCCGGCAAGACTCTGATCAGCGATGGCAAAGGGGAATCACAAGAGGGTACGCGGTAAGCCGCAAACCCACAGCCTGCTGGAACACTACCAGCCGATCGACGGCGTCGTCGACGAGATGGTCGACGCCGCAGGCAACCCCCGTCCGGTCTGGAAGCATTTTATCGAGGCACTCGACGATCTCGGTGCCGAGAAGCTCGGCCAGCGTTTTGCCCGCGCCGACCAGTATCTGCGCGATGCCGGCGTCTACTACCGGGTCTACGACAAGGCCGGCGCCAATGAGCGCGAATGGCCGCTGGCGCATGTACCGCTGCTCATCGAAGACGCCGAATGGGCAGCGATCAGCGCCGGGCTGGTGCAGCGGGCCGAGCTGTTCGAGGAAACCATCGCCGATATCTATGGCCCGAACCGGCTGATCGAAAAAGGCATCCTGCCGGCGGGGTTGATCGCGGCCAGCCCCGAATATTTGCGGCCTGTCGTGGGCACCACGCCGGCCGGCGGCCATTACCTGCATTTCTGTGCCTTCGAGCTCGGCCGCGGGCCTGACGGGCAGTGGTGGGTGTTGGGCGACCGCACACAGGCGCCGTCCGGCGCCGGCTTTGCGCTCGAGAACCGCGTCGCCACGACGCGCGCGCTCTCCGATATCTATGGCGAGATGCATGTGCACCGCCTTGCCGGCTTCTTCCGTCGCTTCCGCGATGCGCTGATCGGCATGGCCAGGGAAAGCGAAGGCCGCGTCGCCATATTGACGCCGGGGCCGCTCAACGAAACCTATTACGAACACGCCTACATCGCCCGCTATCTCGGCATCATGCTGCTCGAAGGGGAGGACCTGACCGTTTCCGGCGGCAGGCTGATGGTGCGCACGGTTTCCGGCCTGATGCCGATCAGCGTGCTCTGGCGGCGGCTCGACGCCGCCTTCGCCGATCCGCTCGAATTGCGCTCGGATTCGCAGATCGGCACGCCGGGGCTGGTCGAGGCGATCCGCCAGGGGGCGGTGGCGACCGTCAATGCGCTGGGCTCGGGCCTGATGGAAACGCGGGCGCTGCTTGCTTTCCTGCCCAAGATCGCGCGCGAATTGCGCGGCGAGGAGCTGCTGCTGCCGAGTGTCGCGACATGGTGGTGCGGGCAAGCGACCGAACGCGCCCATGTGCTTGCCAATATCGACCGCATGGTGGTCGGCCCGGCGCTTTCGACGAGACTTGCCTTCGAGGATGATGGCCAGACCACGCTCGGCTCGGCGCTGTCGGCCGGAGAACGGGCGGAACTGGTGGCACGCATCGAACGCGATGGCGGCGCCTTTGTCGGCCAGGAAGCGGTGACGCTGTCAACGACACCGGTCTTTGTCGGCGGCTGGCTGGAGCCACGGCCAGCGAGCCTGCGCGTCTACCTGGCGCGCACGCCCGAGGGCTGGACGGTGATGCCGGGCGGCTTCGCCCGCGTCGGCCTGTCGCTCGACCCGACGGCGATCGCCATGCAGCGCGGCGGCCAGGCGGCGGACGTCTGGGTGGTCAGCGACAAGCCGGTGGAGCGCGAGACGCTGCTGCCGCAAGAGGGTGACAGTTTTACGCGCACCAGGCCGGGCAGCCTGCCCAGCCGCGCGGCGGAAAACCTGACCTGGCTCGGCCGCTATATCGAGCGTTCGGAAGACACGGTGCGTATCCTGCGCGCCTATCATGTGCGGCTGGCCGAGACCTCTGACCCCGACATGCCGTTGCTCGCCGACATCAGGGACTATCTCGAACCGTTCGGCATCGATGTCGAGACGGCGATCCCGCTGGGGCTGATAGGCACGCTCGACAGTGCCGTCTACAGCGCCGGCCAGATCCGCGACCGCTTCTCGCCCGATGGTTGGCTGGCGCTGAAGGACCTGTCGAAGACCATCCACCAGTTCGCCACGACGGTGGCGCCGGGGGATGACGCGACACGGGCAATGACGGTGATCCTGCGCAAACTCGCCGGCTTTTCTGGCCTGCTGCACGAGAACATGTACCGCTTCGCCGGCTGGCGCTTCCTCGAAATCGGCCGGCGGCTGGAGCGCGGCATCCAGATAGCCCGTACGCTCGCCCGGCTGACCAGTCCCAAGGCGCCGGACGGCGCGCTCGACATGATGCTGGAGATCGGCGACAGCGTCATGACCCATCGCCGGCAATATCCGGTGCAGGCCGGCCGGCGCACGGTGATCGATCTCCTGGCGCTCGATCCGCTCAATCCGCGCTCGATCCTGTTCCAGTTGGAAAGGCTGAAGGCCGAGATCGGCCTTTTGCCGTCGGTCGGGGGCGAGGGGCACATGTCGCCGGCAGCTAAGGAGATCCTGCAGCTCAACACGGCCATCGCCATCAAGGAGCCTTCGGACATGACGGCAAAGGCGCTGGACGAACTCGCTTTTGAAATCGGAGGCCTCTACAACAGCCTCGCCAAGGCCTATTTCGGCTAGAGCAACTCCAGGAAAAGTGTGAAACGGTTTTCCGTCCGGAATTGCGTCAAAACAAAGAGTTAGGCAGGTTCCGCAAAAGTGTCGCGCGGTTTTGCGACAAGAGCCTGCGGCAAAACAAGAAAAGTAGTCTATGCTTTACGACATCAGGCTTCATCTCCATTACGATTATGCAGCGGCGGCGGGCGGCGGCCGCCACCAGATCCGCGTGCTGCCGTCGACGATATCAGGCGTGCAGCGGGTTATCGCCGCATCCCTGTCCTTCGCGCCGGCGCCCAATGAACGGTCGGACTTCTCCGATTTCTTCGGCAACAACGTCACCTCGATCGCCTTTCGCGACGCGCATGATGCGCTCGACATAAGGATGAGCGCCCGCGTTTCCGTGTCACGGCCGGAGCCCGGGCTCGACGTCTCGCCCGATATCGGGCGGCTGCGGCAGGAACTGGCTGCGGTGCGGTCGTTGGCGTCTGCCTCGCCGCACCACTTTCTGGCGGGAAGCGCTCACTCCGGCATCGATGCGGCGATCACCACCTACGCACGAGACAGCATCGCCGGCTCGGCCGCCGGCACGGCAATGAACCTATGCAACCGTATTCATCGCGATTTCACCTATGACGGTGACGCAACCACAGTGCGGACCCGGGCCAGCGATGCGTTCAAACTGAAGCGCGGTGTCTGCCAGGACTTCTCGCACATCATGATTGCCGGGCTGCGCGGGCTCGGCATTCCGGCCGGCTATGTCAGCGGCTTCCTGCGCACCATCCCGCCCAAGGGCAAGCCCCGACTGGAAGGCGCTGATGCCATGCATGCCTGGGTCAAGGTCTGGTGCGGGCGTGACGCCGGCTGGCAGGAATTCGATCCGACCAACGGCATGCGGGCCAGCAACGACCACATCACTGTCGGCTACGGCCGTGACTATTCCGATGTCGCGCCGATCGTCGGCGTGCTGAAAACCACTGGCGGACAGGTCGGCGAACAGGCTGTCGACGTCATTCCCGTCGCGCTCGAAAGGGTGTGAAAACGGGACCTGTCCACGCCAGGTGGTGCACTGGTATCATTCGGCATGAACAAAGATGACTTCTCAAATGGTGAAGTGGCAGGTGGGCGCGGGGTTTGGTCTTGAAAGCGGTCAGCGTCGTCATCCCTGCCCACAATGCGGCGAAAACCATCGCTACAACGCTGGCGTCCCTCGCCAGCGAGGCCGGGATTATCGGCGAGATTCTGCTCGTCGATGATGCCTCGATAGACGGTACGGCTGCCGCCGCGCTGCAGGCTGCGGCGAAATTGTCTCTGCCGCTGCGTGTGCTGCCGGCCAATTGTCGCGATGCCGGTGGCGCGCGCAACATTGCGCTGGCGCAGGTGCTGTACCCCTGGGTGTACCTCATCGACGCCGACGACCTGCATCTTGAGAGCGGCTTGCGCGCGTTGCTCCAGCAGGCAGATCGCCAGCCAAAAGCCGACATGATCGTTGGCGCTTACCGGCGTCGGGTGAATGGCCAGGACCGCCAGATCAAGGTGCCGAACGGATATCAGGCCGGCTGCCTGGCAAACGCTGCGGCCTATGTGAAAGGCGACATTCGCTCCGTCGCAGTGGGCAGTGTGCTTGCTTCGCGACACCTCATCGGCCAAACGCGGTTTCCGGTCGGGCTGGCCTATGACGAGGACACATTGTTTTGGGCGCGGCTGATGAGCACGGCGTCGCTGGCCATGATCGAGCAGCCTGTGATGGTCTACGACGTCTCGCCGATGCGCTCCGACGATCGTTTTACGATCAACCCGGTGCGGCGCTTCCTTGATTGGCGCCGGGAACTGCGCACGCTCACCGATTGCAACATCCCGGTCTCGGCGCTCAAGACCAGGGAGGGGCTTGTCGCCCTCAAGATCGCCCGCGTCCACTATGCGCGCGGCGGCCTGGCCATGGCCGCGCGCTTCCTGGCGGTGGCCGCGGCCGCGCCGAAGCGGCGGTCGGAGGCCTGGCGCTGCCTGCGTTACAGGCTCAAGCTCGCGGTGCGACGCCGGCTGTCGGCTCCACTGAACCAAATGCAGGGCGCGCTGTAACCTGCCAGCCGCCAACACCTTCGGGATCGCCCGCTTTTCAGACGGTGTGTGGAACCAGCAGTCGGCCAATAGCTTATCTACGCATATTTGCGTGGAGCTTGCATGCTGCAGAGATCCGGATTGCCGCACGGCCGGTCAACCGACGGGGACGCTGCGCCGAAGAACGGGGCGCAAAGCTCGGCCAGGGATGCCGCACTCACCTATGTCAGCGATGCCGAGCCCGGTATCCGCCGGCTGAGGACCGGCAAAGGATTTTCTTACACGGGCCCGGACGGGAAGGCGGTCTCGGATGCCGCCAGGGCGCGTATCGAGGCGATCGTCATTCCGCCGGCCTGGACGGATGTCTGGATTTCGCCCGATGCCAATGGGCATATACAGGCGACCGGAAGGGATCAGCGGGGGCGCAAGCAATATCGCTATCATCCACAATGGGCCGAGGAGCGCGACGGCGCCAAATATTCGAGCCTCGTTGCTTTTGCTGAAAGCTTGGCCGACCTGCGGCGCACGATAGACAGTGATTTGCGCCGCCACGGCCTGCCGTTTGAGCGTGTCGTCGCCGCGGTCGTCTGGCTGCTCGACAACACGATGATCCGCGTCGGCAACGCCGCCTATGCGCGCGACAATAAGAGCTTCGGCCTGACGACATTGCGCGACCGCCATGTCGACATCAAGGGGTCGAGCCTGCGTTTTGCCTTCAAGGGCAAGTCCGGCAAGGAATGGAAATTGAAGCTGGTCGACCGCCGCATCGCCGGGATCGTGCGGGGCGCGCAGGATCTGCCGGGCCAGAAGCTGTTCCAGTATCTCGACGAGGACGGCAACAGGCGCCCGGTCCGCTCCGACGACGTCAACCGCTATATCAGGGACGCCGCCGGCGATGCGTTCAGCTCCAAGCATTTCCGCACCTGGGGCGGCACCATCCACGCCGCGTCACTTTTTGCGCAAACGGACCTGCCCGAAAGCCAGTCACAGCAAAAGCGGATAATGAACAGTGTCATCGACAGAGTGGCCGAGCGGCTGGGCAACACCCGTGCGGTCTGCCGCAAATGCTATATCCATCCGCAGGTTTTCGAGGCCTGGTCGCAGGGACGGTTGCTGACCGAAATGACGGAGGCCAACAAGCGCAAGCGGTCCATAGAAGGTCTCGATGACGAGGAAGCGCTCGTGTTGAGATGGTTGAAAACGCACGAAGGGTGACACGCAACAATTGGCGGTCGCCATGTCAGATTTTTTTATCGACGCCGTGTCGGGATCAGTCTTACTGTTTCGTCCTTTGATACAGAAAAGGACGAACCATGCTCTACGCCATCCTCTGTTATGCCTCCGAAGACGTCGTCAGCTCGTGGAGCAAGGCACAGGATGACGAGGTTATGGCCAATCTCCTCAACGTTCAGGATAAGTACGCCAAGGCCGGCCGGCTTGGTCCGGTGGCCCGGCTTTTGCCAACGACGGCAGCGACGACGCTGCGGAAGGTCAAGGGCGAATCGGTGGTCATCGACGGGCCATTCGCCGAGACCAAGGAGCAGTTCCTCGGTTTTTATACGCTGGAATGCGCCGATCTCGACGAGGCCGTCGAATTCGCCCGCGAGCTCTCCGAGGTCAACCCGAGCGGCGGCTCCTATGAGATCCGGCCAGTCTCGGTGTTCAATCCCACCAAGGTGGCCGTATGACCGAACTTGCCTGGATCAGCTCGGCGATCAGTTCTGCCCGCCCGCAGGCGATGGGCGCGCTGCTGCGCTATTTCCGCGATCTCGATACGGCGGAGGAAGCTTTCCAGGATGCCTGTCTCAGGGCGTTGAAGAACTGGCCGCAGAACGGGCCGCCGCGCGATCCGGCGGCCTGGCTGATCTTCGTCGGCCGCAACAGCGGCATCGATGCGGTGCGCAAGCGCGCCAAGCAGGCGCCGATGCCGGAAGAGGACCAGATTTCCGATCTGGAAGATGCCGAGAGCGATATTGCCGAGCGGCTGGACGGGGCGCATTATCGCGACGACATTTTGCGGCTGCTGTTCATCTGCTGTCACCCCGATCTGCCGGCAACGCAGCAGATCGCGGTCGCGCTGCGCATCGTCTCCGGTCTCACCGTCAAGCAGATCGCCCGGGCCTTCCTGGTCGGCGAGAGCGCCATGGAGCAGCGCATCACCCGCGCCAAGGCGCGGATTGCCGACGCCGGCGTGCCGTTCGAGACGCCGGGCGCTGTCGAGCGCTCGGAACGGCTCGCGGCTGTCGCGGCCATGGTCTACCTGATCTTCAACGAAGGCTATTCGACCAACAGCGGCGAGGCGCCGGCCCGCGCGCCGCTGTGCGAAGAGGCGATCCGGCTCGCCCGGCTGTTGCTGCGTCTGTTCCAGACCGAGCCGGAGATCATGGGGCTGACGGCGCTGCTTTTGCTGCAGCATGCACGCGCCCCCGCCCGCTTCGACGAGAACGGTGAGATCGTCTTGCTTGAGGACCAGGATCGCAGCCTGTGGACCCGCAAGATGATCGACGAAGGGCTGGCGCTGGTCGACAAGGCATTGCGCCATCGCAAACCTGGTCCATACCAGGTGCAGGCGGCAATTGCCGCGCTGCATGCGCGGGCAGAGAAGGCCGAGGACACCGACTGGGTGGAGATCGACCTGCTCTATGGCCTGCTCGAACAGATGCAGCCGTCGCCTGTCATCACGCTCAATCGCGCGGTGGCGGTCTCCAAGGTGCGCGGCCCGGAAGCCGCGCTTGCCATGGTCGAGCCGCTGGAAGACAGGCTTTCCGGCTATTTCCACTTCTTCGGCCTCAAGGGCGGGCTGCTGATGCAGCTCGACCGGGGTGAGGAGGCGCGGGTCGCCTTCGACCGCGCCATCGCGCTTGCCAACACGGCAGCGGAAGCGGCCCATATCCGCATGCATATCGACCGGCTGATGAAAGACGGCGCCGTGCGCGCGCCGGCGAAAAAGGCCAACTGAGCAGCATCCGCCTGTCTGGCTCAATCGTGTCGCCCGGCCTTGGACCATGTCGGGGTGGCGATTTTCTCCTGAAACGAGTAAGGCCACGCCATGACTGCGCCAGAAGTGCCTTTCGGCACGCGGGCGACATGGCGCGAGGCTTTGACCCGACGCCCTATTACGGGATCTGAAAGGGATAAAAATGACCATAGCAAAGGAAACGGCCGAGCTTCTGGCGAAACTGGGTGTGGCCAAGGACACGTTGGTTGGCGGCGACCTGATCGTGCGCAGCCCGGTGACGGGCGAAGAGGTTGCCGCACTGAAGACGATCTCGCCGGCCGATGCGGCCAAGACCATCGATGCCGCGTACAAGGCCTTCCAGTCCTGGCGGCTGGTGCCGGGCCCGAAGCGCGGCGAACTGGTGCGGCTGCTCGGCGAGGAATTGCGTGCGCACAAGGCCGAGCTTGGCCGGCTGGTGTCGATCGAGGTCGGCAAGATCCCATCCGAGGGCCTTGGCGAAGTGCAAGAGATGATCGACATCTGCGATTTCGCCGTCGGCCTGTCCCGGCAATTGTACGGTCTGACCATCGCCACCGAGCGTCCGGGTCATCGCATGATGGAAACCTGGCATCCGCTCGGCGTCGTCGGCGTCATTTCGGCCTTCAACTTCCCGGTCGCGGTGTGGTCGTGGAATGCCGCACTGGCGCTGGTCTGCGGTGACGCGGTGGTGTGGAAGCCATCGGAGAAGACGCCGCTGACCGCACTTGCCTGCGAGGCGATCTTCAAGCGGGCCGTGAAGCGTTTCGGCGCCGACGCACCGCAGGGCCTGGCGCCGGTGCTGATCGGCGACCGTGCCGTCGGCGAAATCCTGGTCGACCACCCCAAGGTGCCGCTGGTCTCGGCCACCGGCTCGACCCGCATGGGCCGGGATGTCGGCCCGCGCCTGGCCAAGCGTTTTGCCCGCGCCGTGCTGGAGCTCGGCGGCAACAATGCCGGCATCGTCTGCCCGACCGCGGATCTCGACATGGCGCTGCGCGCCATCGCCTTCGGCGCCATGGGCACGGCCGGCCAGCGCTGCACGACGCTGCGGCGCCTGTTCGTGCATGAGAGCGTGTACGATGCCTTGGTGCCGCGGCTGAAGAAGGCCTATCAGAGCGTGTCGGTCGGCAATCCGCTGGAGACGTCGTCGCTGGTCGGGCCGCTGATCGACAAGGCGGCGTTCGACGCCATGCAGAAGGCACTGAAGGAAGCCACCGCCCATGGCGGCAAGGTGACCGGCGGCACGCGGGTCGAGAACGGCCACCCGGATGCCTATTATGTGCATCCGGCCTTGGTCGAGATGCCGAAACAGGTCTCGCCGGTGACGGAAGAGACCTTCGCACCGATCCTCTATGTGATGAAATATTCGGATTTCGACGCCGTGCTCGACGAGCACAATGCGGTCGGCGCGGGCCTTTCTTCGTCGATCTTCACCCGCGATCTGCAGGAATCCGAGCGGTTCCTTGGCGTCGACGGTTCGGACTGCGGCATCGCCAACGTCAATATCGGCACGTCGGGAGCCGAGATCGGCGGTGCTTTCGGCGGCGAAAAAGAAACCGGCGGCGGCCGTGAGAGCGGCTCCGATGCGTGGAAGGCCTATATGCGGCGCGCCACCAACACGGTGAATTATTCGAAGGCGCTGCCGCTTGCCCAGGGCGTCTCGTTCGACATCGAGTGAGAACGCCGAGGTCTGCCTCCGGTCAGTGTCGATCAGGCTCGTCGAGCGTCAATCGACACAGGTGGAGGGCGTACAGGCCGCAGTAACGCTGGACAATTTCTGATGCTTGTCCAGCGTCGGCTTCTCGTAACGTCTCTTCATGTGGGTCCTCTCCGGTATGTATGTCGCGCCAACGCCTAACCCTCGCGGGGAGGCGGAGGCGCCTCGACGATCAAGTCGCGCAGGTCGACGGCGTGCAGAGCGCCGTAATGCTGGACAGCTTCTGACGCTTGTCCAGCGTCGGCTTTTCGTAACGCTTTTTCATGCAGGTCCCTCTCCAATCGTAGTGCCGCGCATGGCGACAACTGAAGCTAGCGGCCGTCGCGGATTCGTGCATCCCCCACACGGGGGATGCCGCACCGGTCAGTGGTCTGTCGTCGAAGCAAAGGCTTCGGTGAAGGCGGCATCCATAATGGCCAGTTTCACGGCCTGAGCGGTCATGTATTCCTGGTAGAAATCGGGCGACATCCACATCACCGAATTGCCGCGTTGGCCGAGCCAACCGATGCTACCGAGGTCCTCGGCATCGCGCAGCTTGCGCGCCAGATGGGTTCGAGACAGTTTCAGCCATCTGGCGAAATCACCGATCGACACGATACCCGTCGGGATTCGATCCAGGCCGGCATGATCCGGATCGACGCCCGCTATCAGCCAGTCCATGACGACGCCGCCATTGTTGAGCCAGGTGAACAGGGAAAAGGTCTGCTTGGGCTCGCGCACCGGATTGGACGAGAGCAGGCCATCGGCAATCCGTGGCTGCACCATGGCGAGTGCGTCCGGCCGGGTCAGGAAAAGGGCCAGGCGGTTCGCACCGTCGAGACTGTCCAGCGTGTGCAGATGCGCCATCAGCCAGAGGGTCACCGGCTCCAGCGAGGCCACCGACGGCTGCAGGGGGCGGATGCGGCCGTCTTGTGTCGCCGGCGCATACTCGATGAAACCGTAGTGCAGCATTTCCTTGATGAAGGCGTCGGCGGTGTTGCGGCTGGCCACGGCATGCTGCCGGATCACGTCGATGAAACGCGCCGCTGTCAGTTCCTTGCGATAGTCGTCAGGCTCGCGCCTGAAATACAGGGCAAGGCCGATATGGGCCATCAGCCAGCGTTGCTGCGTGGCGAACACCGAGGAAAGCCGCGGGTTCGTCTCATAGGTCTGGTTCATCGCCTGCGCCTGGACGCGAACATAGCGATGCAATGCCCGATGAGCGGCAATTTCTTCCAATGTGAGCGCCATTCTCCCCCGCCTGCGATAAGCCCCTTGTCGCGAAGACGCGAAAACCACATTTTCAGCCTTCGCAGTTCGTGTCCAGACGCCGGCCGTCAATAGTGAGTGAATGTGTACAGTGGGTGTTTCGACTTAATTCCAGACGGAAATCCGCTTCACGATCTTCCCCGAAATTTGCCCTTGTGCGCGGCGCTGCTCAGCCACCGCCTTGCGATGGCGGAAAACAGGCTTCGAACGCGCTGTCGACGACGGCCAGCTTGGCGGCCTGGACGGTCATGTATTCCTCATAGAAGCCGTGTGACACCCACATCACCGAATGGCCACGCTGGCCGAGCCAGCCAATGCTGCCGAGTTCCTCGGCGGTGCGCAGTTTGCGGCCGAGATGGGTCCGCGACAGTTTGAGCCATTTGGCGAAGTCGCCGATCGAAACCACACTGGTCGGAATCCGCTCCAGGCCGGCATGGTCGGGATCGATGCCGGACATCAGCCAATCCATGACGATGCCGCCATTGTTGAGCCAGATGAACAGGGAAAAGGTCTGGTTGGGTTCGCGCACCGGCTTGGAGGCAAGCAGGCCGTCAGCGATCAGCGGCTGCAGCGTGGCAAGCATATCGGGCCGGTCGAGGTACCTGGCCAGCCGGTCGCCGCCATCGACATGGTCAAGCGTGCGCAGATGGGCGATTACCCAGCCGGTGAATCTCTCGATTGTGGCCGCCGTCGGTTGCAGGGGATGCGTGCGGCCGTCGCCGCCCGCCACATACTCGGCGATGTGGTAGTGCAGCATTTCCTTGATGAAAGCGTCGGCGGTGTTGCGGCTGGCCACCGCGTTCTTGTGCACGACCTCGATGAAACGCGAGACTGTCAGTTCCTTGCGGCGGTCGTTCGGATCGCGCCGGAAGTGCATGGCAAGACCGACATGGGCCATCAGCCAGCGCTGCTGCGTGGCAAAGATGGAAGCCAGTCGCGGGGTTTCCTCATAGATGCGGATCAGGGACTGTGACTGTTCCTGAACGTAGCGGTGCAAGGCCGGATGGGCCGCTATGTTTTCCAGTTTCAGCGCGGCTCTCCCGATCTCTTGAATCAACTCGCATCGCGAATTTGCGTTCCCCATTTTCCAGCCTTCAACACTTGTGTCCAGACGTACCAATTACGAAGAACAGGGCCAGCCGAGATACGGATCCACGGCGACAGGTTCACGTCTGCTAACTGATTGCCATGGCTTGGAAAAATCCTCCCAATCACAGTCAGTCGAACGAGCGCCCGTTGGATTGATCTTCCAACGCGGCAAACTCGAACGATATCACCTATGTCGGTGCGGGCTTCATCGCAAGCCGCCAGTACAGGGGCTTTCAAGCTATGCACTGGTGCTGGCGGGCCGGTGACGGCCTTCTTCACCGGCCAGCCGGTGGATGGCAACGCGCACGCTGGTCGAGGATCTTCGGCTTGGCGGCTTGGCGGCTTGGCCTTCGGCCAAGGCATGGCCGAAACCGCTTCCACCCGCGCAATCGGCTCGGTCCGGCAGGCTCCTGCCTTGCTCGTTCGCAAGGCTCGATGGAAAAACGGCGCCCCGGGAATCTGTCCGAGGCGCCGTGCGATCATGATCAGCCCGCGTCAGCCGTTCGGGTAATAACCGCCATCGGCGCCGTCGCCGATGTAGGTGCCGCCGCCTGAATCGGTTTGCAGTTGCTGATCCAGCTTCTCGATCTGGCCGAGCAAGCTCCGATATGCGCCGCCACCCGTGGCCGAGCGATGGATGCTGTCAGCCTGCATCATCAGATCGTGCTCTTGCTCAGAGGTGATCGCCTTCGCATACATGGCCTCGACGATTCCCTGCTTGACGCCCTGCAACTGGTCCAGGACCGCCCTTGCCTCGACGGACATGCCGCCCGGTTCGACCCTGTGGCGATGCACCGCGTAGGCACTCGATAACGGTACCGCCGCCAGAAGCGATGCGATTGCTATGATCTTCGGTGTGAATCTGCGCATGGCTGATCGGCGGAGAGCCGGCTCACTCTCCAGCTTGCACGCTTGGCTGCCAGGGGTACCGTGCCCGTGAACGCAACTGCCGGCACCAGCGACCGAAACGGTCGACGTAGATGTAGATGACCGGCGTCGTGTAGAGGGTCAGGATCTGGCTCAGGATCAGCCCGCCGACGATGGCGATGCCGAGCGGCTGGCGCAGTTCCGCGCCTTCGCCAAGGCCGATCGCCAGCGGCACGGCGCCGAACAGCGCCGCCATGGTCGTCATCATGATCGGGCGGAAGCGCAGCAGGCATGCCTGGTAGATGGCGTCATGCGCCGATCTGCCCTCGTTGCGCTCCGCGGCCAGCGCGAAGTCGATCATCATGATCGCGTTCTTCTTGACGATGCCGATCAGCAGGATGATGCCGATCAGCGCCATGATTGAGAATTCGATGTTGACCAGGGTCAGTGCCAGCAAGGCGCCGACGCCGGCCGACGGCAAGGTCGACAGAATGGTCAGCGGATGGGCGTAGCTTTCGTAGAGAATGCCGAGCACGACATAGACGGCAATCAGCGCGGCAAGGATCAGCAGCGGCTGGTCGGAGAGCGAGTCCTGGAAGACGCGCGCCGTGCCCTGGAAACTGCCATGGATCGTGGTCGGCATGCCGATCCGGTCGGCGGCCGCGTTGATCGCCGCGACACCTTCGCTGAGCGCGACGCCCGGCGCCAGGTTGAACGACAGTGTCGTGGCGACGAACAGGCCCTGGTGGTTGACCGAAAGCGGCGTGCTGCCGGGACCGTAATGCGCGACGGCCGACAGCGGCACCATGGTCTCGGCTCCGGTGCTGACCGCCGAACCGGTCGAGGCTGCCGTCCTGCCGGTGCTGGTGATAGAATTGTTGGCCTGGTTGCGCGCGGCGTCGGCGGCGACCGATTGGGCGCTGGTGGACTTGCCTGATACAGCGAACGTGCCGGCCACCGCATTGCTCGACTGCGATCCACCAACCGATCCGCCCGATGTGCTGACATAGACTTTTTTCAACGCATCGGGGTTTTGCGAGTATTGCGGCGCCACCTCCATGATCACGTGGTACTGGTTGCGCTGGACATAGATGGTGGACACCTGGCGCTGGCCGAAGGCGTCGTAGAGCGTGTTGTCGATCTCACTGGCTGATATGCCGAGGCGTGTCGCCGTATCGCGGTCGATGGTGACGTCGGCTTCCAGGCCCTTGTTCTGCTGGTCGGAGTTGACGTCGGTGAGCCTGGGTTCGGTTTGCAGCGCAGCCGCCAGTTTCGGCGCCCACTCCGCCAGATCGTCGAAACTGTCGCCTTGCAGGGTGTACTGGTACTGCGCATTCGATTGCCGCCCGCCGACGCGTATATCCTGCACTGCCTGCAGGAAGAGCGTGGCACCCGGCACCACAGCCAGTTTGGGCCGCAGCCTGGCGATGACCTGGTCGGCGGAGATCTTGCGCTCGGCAAGCGGTTTCAGCGACACGAACATGGAACCGGAATTGGTCTGGCCGCCGCCGGTGAAGGCGACAGCGGCATCGACGGCCGGATCCTTGCTGACGATGCCGGCGAACTGGGTGAGCTTCTGCGACATCGACTGGAAGGAGGTTGCCTGGTCGGCCTGGATCGAGCCGGTCAGCCGTCCCGTGTCCTGCTGCGGGAAGAAGCCTTTTGGGATGGTGACATAGAGGTAGCCATTGAGGCAGAGCGTTGCCGCCAGCACCGCCATGATCAGCAGCGGATTGGCCAGTGCCCAGGACAGCGATCGGCGGTAGAA
This sequence comes from Mesorhizobium sp. CNPSo 4671, assembly GCF_057784245.1. Taxonomy (NCBI): domain Bacteria; kingdom Pseudomonadati; phylum Pseudomonadota; class Alphaproteobacteria; order Hyphomicrobiales; family Phyllobacteriaceae; genus Mesorhizobium; species Mesorhizobium sp. CNPSo 4671. The sequence continues at coordinate 323,552 of NZ_JBWLUW010000011.1, forward strand.
ACCCAGCATGCCCTCGAAGATGCGCTCGCTGAAGCGGTAGAGCCGGCCGTGTTCACGCTGTCCCTCGGAGCGAAGCAGGATCGAGCACATCATCGGCGTGGTGGTCAGCGAGATGACGAGCGAGACCAGGATCGCCGCCGACAGCGTGATGGCGAATTCGCGGAACAGCCGTCCGACGATGCCGCCCATCAGCAGGATCGGGATGAAGACGGCGATCAGCGACAGGCTCATCGACAGCACGGTGAACCCGACCTCCTGGGAGCCCTTGATCGCCGCCTCTATGCGGCCCATGCCGGAAGCGGTGTGGCGGGCGATATTTTCGAGCACGACGATGGCGTCGTCAACGACGAAGCCGGTGGCCACCGTCATCGCCATCAGCGACAGATTGTCGATGCTGAAGCCCATCAGGTACATGGCGCCCAGCGTGCCGACCAGGGATACGGGCACGGCCACGATCGGCACCAGCGCCGAGCGCACGTCGCGCAGGAAGGCGAAGACGACGAGGATCACCAGGCCGATGGCGATCATCAGCGTTTGCGCGACCTCGCTCAGCGAGGCGCGGATTGTGGTCGAGCGGTCGACCGCCAGCGACAGGTCGATGGCCGGCGAGATCGAGGCGCGCAGCGTCGGCAGCAGCGCCTTCACCCGGTCCACCGTCGCGATGATGTTGGCGTTGGGCGAGCGGTTGAGGATGATCAGCACGCCCGGCTTGCCATTGGCGAGACCGGCATTGCGGATGTTCTCGACGGAATCATTGACCTGGCCGACATCGGAAAGCCGGACCGGCGCGCCGTTGCGGTAGGCGACGATCAGCGAGCGGTAGGCGTCCGCCTGGTTGGCCTGGTCGTTGGCGTAGATCTGGTAGCGCTGGTCGCCGACATCGATGGCGCCCTTGGGGCTGTGGGCGTTGGCCGAGGCGAGTGCGGCGCGCACATCCTCCAGCCCGATGCCGTAATCATAGAGCACCTGCGGGTTGAGTTCGACGCGCACCGCCGGCAGCGAGCTGCCGCCAACCGACACCTCGCCAATGCCGTCGACCTGCGAGAGCTTTTGCGCCAGCACGGTGCTGGCAGCATCGAAGAGCTGGCCCTTGGACAAAGTGTCCGATGTCATCGACAGGATGAGGATCGGGGCGTCGGCGGGATTGACCTTGCGATAGGTCGGGTTGGAGCGCAGGCTGGATGGCAGGTCGGCGCGCGCGGCGTTGATCGCCGCCTGGACGTCACGCGCGGCGCCGTCAATGTCGCGGTCCAGCCCGAACTGCAAGGTGATGCGGGTGCTGCCGACGCTGCTCGACGAGGTCATTTCGTTGACATCGGCGATCTCGCCGAGATGCCGCTCGAGCGGGCTGGCAACGGTGTTCGCCACCACCTGGGGGCTGGCGCCCGGCAGCGAGGCCGATACCGAGATGACGGGGTAGTCGACCGCCGGCAGCGGCGCTACCGGTAATTGCGGAAACGCCACCAGCCCGGCCGCCAGCAGACCGAAGGTCAGCAGCGTCGTCGCCACCGGCCGCCGGATGAAGGGAACCGACAGGTTCATGGCCTGGCGTCCGCGCCAGGGGCGCGGGGAAGATTGGGGGCACGGGCAAGGTTGGGCTCGATGCCGCGCAGACGGGCGGCGAGGCGGTCGAACCAGAGATAGATCACCGGCGTGGTGAACAGCGTCAGCAACTGGCTGAGCAGCAGGCCGCCGACGATGGAGACGCCCAGGGGATGGCGCAGTTCCGAGCCGACGCCGGTGCCGAGCATCAGCGGCAAGGCGCCGAGCATCGCCGCCAGCGTCGTCATCAGGATCGGGCGGAAGCGCAGCAGGCAGGCCTGGTGGATCGCCTCGCGCGGCGTCTTGCCTTCATGGCGCTGCGCGTCGAGCGCGAAGTCGATCATCATGATGGCGTTCTTCTTGACCACGCCGATCAGGAGGATGATGCCGATAATTGAGATGATGGTCAGGTCCTGCCCGGCGATCATCAGCGCCAGCAGCGCGCCGATGCCGGCCGAAGGCAGCGTCGACAGGATGGTGATCGGGTGGATGAAGCTCTCATAGAGCACGCCGAGCACGATATAGACCGTCACCACCGCCGCCAGGATCAGGAACAGCGTGTTGTCGAGCGAAGCCTGGAAGGCGCGCGCCGCGCCCTGGAAACTGGTGATGATGCTGAGCGGCATGCCGATGTCGGCCTGCGCCTGCTCGATCGCGGTGACCGCCTCGCCAAGCGACGCGCCTGGCGCCAGGTTGAACGACACGGTGGTGGCGGGGAATTGCCCCATATGGGTGATCTGCAGCGGCGTGGTGGCGACATGGGTGGTCGCCACCACCGACAGCGGCACCGGGGCGCCACCCGTCGACGAGGGCAGGTAGACGGAGGAGAGCGCCTTTAGCGAATTCTGTTCGGACGGAGCGGCCTCGAGAATGACGCGGGACTGGCTTGATGTGGTGTAGATGGTCGAGACCATGCGCTGGCCGAAAGCGTCGTAGAGCGCGTTGTCGACGGTCGCCGGCGTGATGCCGAAACGGGCGGCCTGGTCGCGGTCGATGTCGACAAAGACGGCAAGGCCGCTGTTCGACAGGTCGCTGGCTACATCGGCGAGCTGCGGCAACGCGTTCAGCCTGGCGAGCAGTTTCGGCGTCCATTCTCCCAGCTCGTCGGCATTGGCGTCCTGGAGCACGAATTGATACTGGGTGCGGCTAACCTGGCCGTCGATGGTCAGGTCCTGCACCGGCTGCATGTAGAGCGTCACATCGGCCATCGAAGCGGCTTCCTGTTTCAGGCGGACGATGACGTGCGTGATATCAGCGGTACGTTTCTCATGCGGCTTGAGGTTGATCAGGATGCGGCCGACATTCATCGTGGTGTTGGTGCCGTCGACGCCGATGAAGGACGAAAGGCTGTCGACATCGGGATCCCTAAGGATGATGGCGGCCAGCTGCTGCTGGCGGTCCGCCATGGCGGCATAGGAAATCGACTGCGGCGCCTCTGATATGGCCTGGATGACGCCAGTGTCCTGCACCGGGAAGAAACCCTTGGGAATGACCACATAGAGGACCGCCGTCAGCACCAAGGTCGCCGCCGCCACCACGAGCATCAGCGTCTGCCGGTCGAGCACCCAGGTCAGTGCCCGGCCATAGCCGCGGATCACCCAGTCGAAGAAGTCGCGGCTGGCGCGCTGCAGGGCGTTCTCGCGCACCGCCGACAAGGGTTTCAGCAACTTGGCGCAGGCCATCGGCACCAGCGTCAGCGACACCACGGCGGAGATCAGGATGGTGGTGGCAAGCGTGATGGAGAATTCGCGGAACAGCCTGCCGACGACATCGCCCATGAACAGAAGCGGGATCAGCACCGCGATCAGCGACACGGTGAGCGAGATGATGGTGAAGCCGATCTGCTGCGAGCCTTTCAGCGCCGCCTGCAGCGGCGTCGCGCCCTCCTCGACATAGCGGGCGACGTTCTCGATGACGACAATGGCGTCGTCGACGACGAAGCCGGTGGCAATGGTCAGCGCCATCAGCGACAGGTTGTCGAGGCTGAAGCCGAACAGGTACATGACGCCCAGCGTGCCGACCAGCGACAGGGGCACCGACAGGCTCGGGATCAGCGTGGCGCGCGCGCTGCGCAGGAAGACGAAAATGACCAGCACGACGAGGATGATCGACAGGGTCAGCTCGTATTCGACGTCGCGCACGGAGGCGCGGATGGTCGTGGTGCGGTCGGTCAGAACCTTGACGTCGACGGCGTTCGGCAGCGAGGCCTGGAGCTGCGGCAGCAGCGCCTTGATGCGGTCGACCACGTCGATGACGTTGGCGCCGGGCTGGCGCTGGATGTTGAGGATGATCGCCGGCGTGCTGTTCATCCAGGCGGCCAGCCGATTGTTCTCGGTGGCGTCGACCACATCGGCCACATCGCTCAGCCGCACCGGGGCGCCGTTCTTGTAGGCGACGATCAGCGAGCGGTATTCTTCGGCGCTCTTCAGCTGGTCGTTGGCGTTGATGGTGTAGGCGCGCGACGGTCCGTCGAGATTGCCCTTCGGCGTGTTGACGTTGGCGCTGCCCAAAGTGGTGCGCAGATCGTCGAGATTGAGGCCATAGGCGGCGAGCTTGCGCGGATCGGCCTGGACCCGCACGGCAGGCCGCTGGCCGCCGCTGAGGCTGACCAGGCCGACGCCCGGCAACTGCGAGATCTTCTGCGCCAGCCTGGTGTCCGCAAGCTGCTGCACGTCGCGCAGTGGCATGGTCGCCGAGGTTAGGCCGAGCGTCAGCACCGGGGCGTCGGCCGGATTGACCTTGGCGTAGATCGGCGGCGCCGGCAGGTCGGCCGGCAAAAGATTGCCGGCGGCGTTGATGGCGGCCTGCACCTCCTGCTCGGCGACATCGAGCGAGATCGCCAGGCTGAACTGCAGCGTGATGACCGAGGAGCCGGCCGAACTGACGGAGTTCATCTGGTTGAGGTTGGCGATCTGGCCGAGCTGGACCTCCAGCGGCGCCGTGACCGAGGACGTCATGACGTCAGGGCTGGCGCCGGGATAGAAGGTCTGCACCTGGATGGTGGGATAGTCGACCTCGGGCAGGGCCGAGACGGGCAGATAGCGGTAGGCCAGCAGGCCGGACAGCACGATGGCGACCATGAACAGCGACGTCGCCACCGGCCGCAGGATGAAGGCGCGCGACGGGCTCATTGCTGCTGCCCGGACTCCGCGTGACGGTGCTTGTGGCCCTGATGCTTGCGGGCCGTGCCATCCGGCGCCTGTCCGTCTGACGTTTCCGCATTTGGCGTCTGCCCATTCGGCGTCTGTCCGTCCGAAGTCTGTCCATCCGATGGGGCTGCTGCCTGTGGCGAGGTCTGGGCTGATGTCTGCGCCGGCGTCTGGCCCGCCGCCGGGGTTGGCGCCGTCGCCCGAGGCTGTGCCGGTGCCTGGCCGTCCTGCTGAAGGTTGATATGGGCGCCGTCGCGGAGCTTGTCGGCGCCGTCGACGACGACGCGGTCGCCGGGGTTCAGGCCGGCGAGGATCTCGACGCGTTCGCCATTGGCAACGCCAAGCGTGACCTTGCGCACGGCGACCGTGCTGTCGGGATTGACCAGATAGACGAAGGTGCCGGGCAGGCCGCGCTGGATCGCGGCGATCGGGGCGATCGCCACGTCCTTGTGCTCGTCGACGAGAAGCGTGACGTTGACGAACTGGTTCGGATAGAGGACGCGCGCCTCATTGGCGAAACCCGCCCGCAGCTTGATGGTGCCGGTGCTCGGGTCGATCTGGCTGTCGAAGGTCTCGAGCTGGCCGTCGGCGAGCTTCTTGGCTCCGGCGCGGTCGAAGGCCGTGGTGGGCAGCGTGGCGCCCTGCTGCATGCGTTGCGCGATCGCGGGCAACTCATCCTCGGGCACGGTGAACAGCACGCTGATCGGCTGGACTTGCGTGATGATGACGATGCCGTTGGCATCGCCAGGGGTCACGTAGTTGCCCTCGTCGATCTGGCGCAGGCCGGCGCGTCCGTCGACCGGAGAGAGGATGCGGCAATAGTCGAGATTGAGCGTGGCGGTCTGTATCATCGCCTGGTCGACCTGGACGGAGCCCTGGTCCTGCGCGACCAGTGCGACCTGCGCGTCGAGGGTCTGCGGTGTCGCCGTCCCCTGGGCCACCAGCTTCTGGTCGCGGACGAGGTCGAGCCCAGCATCCTTCAGCATGGCCTGATCGCGCACCAGCTGGCCCTGGGCCTGGGCGAGCGCGGCCTGGAAGGGGCGGGGATCGATCTCGGCCAGCAGGTCGCCCTTCTTGACGTCCTGGCCCTCCTTGAAATTGACCTGGATGAGCGGGCCGGTAACCTGCGACTTGACGGTGACGGTGGAGAGCGAGGTCACCGTGCCAAGCGCATTGAGGGTGACGTCTATCGTACCCTTTTCGATGGCGGCGGCGCCGATCGTCGTCGGCTGCGCGCCGCGTCTACCGCCGGGCTGCCTGGCCTCGACATGCGGACGCTGATAGAGGTAGGCGCCGGTTGCGGCGACAACGGCAATGAAGATCAGCCACGGAATCCAGCCACGCGAACGGCGTGGCGCGACGATCGCCTGCAGGGGCATTTCCAATTGCTGATCCATGGCGGCATCTCTCACCCCCATCGACCAATATGGCCGAAACGACCCCAAGTCGAATTAACAGTTGGACAGGTTTGGCCTGCCCCTGCCGGCCGCTCAATCGCCCCGAATTGCTGCCGGGTTGGCCAGCTGCGACCTAGCATTGCTACATGCGCATCAACAGGCCGCCGTCGACGGCAAGCTCGATGCCGGTGATGTAGCTCGCGGCGTCGGAGAGCAGGAACAGGGCGGCGTTGGCCATGTCCTGCGGCGTGCCGATGCGTCCGAGTGGTGTGTACTCGGCCACGGCCGAGCGCTTCTCCTCGGTGTCCCAGCGCGCTTGCAGCGGGGTCAGCGCCATGCCGGGGCAGATGGCGTTGGAGCGGATGCGCTCGCCGGCAAGCTGCATTGCCAGCGATTTGGAGAGCGCGCAGACGCCTGCCTTCGAAGCCTGGTAGGCGTCTTGCGGTTTCGGGTCGCCACGATACCACTGGATGGTGGAGAAATGCACCATGGCGCCGCCGCGCCCGCCGGCGCGCATATGCGGAACGACCGAGCGTGCGGTGTGGACGAAGGATTTCAGGTTGATCCTGAAGACCTCGTCCCAGACGTCGAGGTCCATCTCGAGCGCCGACTTGTCGCGGCCGAACCACAGCACGCCGGCGACATTGGCGAGATAGTCGATACCGCCGCGTTCACGGCCCGCCGTGCCGACGACCTGCTCGACGAAGGCGGCGTCGGTGAGGTCGCCTTGGGCAAAGGTGAGCCTGTCGTCATAGGCGGCCAGCGATGCCGGGCGGGCCTTGACGTCGATGGCGGTGACGGAGGCGCCGGCATCGAGCAGGGCCAGCGTGATCGCCTCGCCCATGCCGCCGCCGGCGCCGGCGACGACCGCATGTCTGCCAGTGAAATCATAGACGATCATCTCAACCCCCTGATGTGCTGCCGCCAATGCGCGATGTCGGGACAATAGGGGCGGATAAAAGTTCCATCAAGCGGTATTAGAAAAAATTTGCCAAAATGGAAAATCGCGATATCGTGCGCTGAATGACCTCTCATCTCGGATGGATTTCACGACCATGAACCTGCATTCCGGCGCGCGGACCTTTTCCGTGACTTCTCCCGTCGACGACTCGACCTACACGACGCGCGCCTATGCGGACGGGGCAGCCATCGAGACCGCGCTGAGCCGGGCACGTGCCGCGCTGCCGTCGTGGCGGCGCACGCCACTGGCCGAGCGGCTGGTGATCCTGCTGCGCTTCGGCGAGGAGATGAAAGCGCGGGCAGCGCCGCTGGCCGAAATGGTGGCGTGGCAGATCGGCCGGCCGCTGTGGCAGGCCGACGAGACGCCGCGTCTGGCGCTGGTCGGACAACTGCTTGCCGACGTCGCGCCGGAGACGCTGGCCGACGTGCCGTACCCTTCGGACGAAAACATCCGCCGCTATGCGCGGCCGACCGCCGGCGGCCTGCATCTGTCGATCTGCGCCTGGAACTACCCGACCGCCATGCTCGGCTATCTCGTCACCGCACCGCTCGCCGCCGGCAATGTCGTGATCTTCAAACATTCGCCGCAGACACCGCTGATCGCCGAAGTGGCCGAGGAAGCCTTTCGCGCTGCCGGTGGCCCGGAAGGCGTGTTCCAGAGCCTGCATCTCGACCATGCCGATGCCGGGAAGCTGATTGGGTCGGGCGCCTTCAAAGCGGTGAATTTCATTGGCTCGGTCAATGGCGGAAGACGCGTCCATGCCGCTGCCGCCGGGACGTTCACGCAGGTGCATCTCGAACTCGGCGGCAAGGATCCGACCTATATCAGGGCCGATGCCGATCTCGAGGCGACGATCCCGCAGATCGCCGAGGGCAGCTATTCCAATGCCGGCCAGTCCTGCTGCTCGGTCGAGCGAATCTATGTCGACAAGGCGATCCATGACCGCTTCGTCGAAGCGCTGGTCGCGGAGACCGCGAAATGGACCGTCGGTCATCCCTTTGACGAGAAGCCGATGGTCGGCCCGGTGGTGCGGGCAAGTGCCGCCGACACCATTCGTGGCCTAACCGACAGCGCGGTGCGGGCAGGGGCGCGGCGTCTGATGCCGCAGGAGGGTGCGCTCAAGGCCTCCGGTCTCGGCGCCGCCTATGTCGCGCCGGAGGTGCTGGTCGGGGTCGACCACGGCATGCAGATCATGCGCGACGAGTTGTTCGGGCCGGTGGCCTGTGTCCAATCGGTCGGTAGCGACGACGAGGCGATCCGGCTGATGAACGACAGCGATTTCGGGCTGAGCGCGTCAATCTGGACGCAGGATATAGAGCGCGGCGTGACGCTGCTCGACGAGGTCGAGGCCGGCACGGTCTATCTCAACCGTTGCGACCATGCCGACCTGCATCTGCCCTGGGGCGGCATCAAAAATTCCGGCCTCGGCCGCACCAATGGCCGCGCCGGGCTGGCGGAGGCGACAGCGGCGAAGGCCTACCATGTCCGCTCCGTTATCGGTTGATCCGGAGCCTGGCGCGATGAACGCTGCGAGCCTTGCAGGGCTTGACGATGCAGCCATCGCCGCGCTGGCCGCCGCCAGTGTCGAGCGGCTGCACATCGACGCCGCCAGCCCCTATCTGCTGATCGCCGAGCACGCCGGCAATGTCGTGCCGGCGCCCTGGCACGATCTTGGTTTGGCAGAACCCTATCTCGGCACGCATTTCGCCGTCGACATCGGCATCGATGCCTTGACGCGCCGGCTGTCGCGGACACTGCGGGCACCAGCGGTGGTCGCGCATTATTCGCGACTGTTCCTCGACTACAACAGGCCGGCCGGCGAGTGGGATTTCATGCGCCCTGACCTCGGCGGCATTCCAGTGCCCGGCAATTTCGCGCCGGATGCGACCGATGTCAGGCTGCGCAAACGCATCGCCTGGGCGCCGGTCGAACAGGCAATCATTGAGGCCGCCGCTGGCCGGCAGGCGCTGGTCTCGGTGCATTCCTTCACCCCGGTGATGGCTGGCGTCAGGCGCAATGTCGACATCGGCGTGTTATGGCGGGAGCCGTCTCCGTTCGTCACCTCGGTGCTGAAGACGCTTGGCGCGCAGGGCGCCGAGGCTGGGTTGAAGATCGGCGACAATGAACCCTACGATTGGCGCCAGGCGATCGGCTACACGCTGAACCGGCATGGGCTGGAGCAGGGCCGGCCTTGCCTCTATCTCGAAGTGCGCAACGAACTGCTTTCCGATCCGGAAACATTCGAGCGCGTCAGCCGCACGCTCGAGACCGTCTTTGCCACCGTCGCGATGTCGCTATGGCCGAAACCAGCCGTAGCCGTCTAAAAGCTGGACGCCCCAAGGCGGCGCCGCTAGAGCTTGTCGAATTGGAAACACGGCAGCCAAGGGCGTGGGCGATGCAAGGCAATGTGGGCAGCAAGATCCGCGACGCGCGCAAGGAGCAGAACATCACGCTGCGCGATCTCAGCGAACGCTCCGGCCTTTCGGTGTCACAGCTGTCGAAACTCGAGAACGGCAAGGCCCGGCTGACGGTCGATGTCGCGCTGATGATCGCCGGCGTGCTGCACGTGCCGGTGGCGTCCTTCCTGTTCAGCCCGAAGCCCGGCCTGCAGGCGCGCCGCTCGATCACGCGCGCCGGCAGCGGCATCCTGCATCAGGGCAACGCCATGGAATTCGAGGTCCTGTGCAGCGATTTCCGCGACAAGACCAACATTTTCTGGCGCGTGACGCTGCGGGCGCGAAGTTTTGAGGAGAATGGCGGCTGGCGCAGCCATTCGGGCGAAGAGTTCATTCATGTGCTCAGCGGCAGCCTGGAACTGCACACGATCCACTATGACCCGACGGTGCTGCAGCCGGGCGACAGCATCCTGTTCGACGGCGAAATGCAGCACGCCTATATTGCGCTCGGCGACGAGCCTGTGGTGATGCTGATGTCCAACACCGTGCCGCGCGACGGGCTGCCGGCCGGCGCGGGATCGTGACCCAAGCCTTGGCCGGAATCCGGCTCTGAAATCCCGACGCTTCAAGAATATTTTCTAAAATGGAAAAAAATACTTGTTATGGAAAAGTCGGAGGTCTAGCATCCAATTGACCGGCCGACAGGAGAAATAGCCATCGGCCGGGATGGGAGATGTGACCGATGCTGTCGGTTGAGGCAGTCAGCAAGACCTTTGGCGGCGTGCAGGCATTGCGCAACGCTTCGCTGTCCTGCGAGGCCGGCGAAATCCTCGGCCTGATAGGCCCCAACGGTGCCGGCAAGTCCACTCTGGTCAATGCCATCTCCGGCGTGCTCAAACCCGACACCGGCAGCGTCCGGCTGGCAGGCCAGGAGATCACCGGCCATGGTCCCGAGCACTGCGCCCGGGCGGGGGTCGCCCGCACCTTCCAGACCATCCGACTGTTCAAGGATTTGACCGTCCGCCAGAATGTCGAGGTCGCGCATATCACTTGCCGGGCGGTTCGGCCCGATGCGGCGGCGCGCATCGGCATCGAGCAGCTGCTCGCCCAGTATCAGCTTGATGGTTTCGCCGACGTTCCGGCGGGCACGCTCTCCTATGGCAGCCAACGCCGGCTTGAAATCGCCCGCGCGCTGGCGTTGGGGCCATCGCTGCTTTTGCTCGACGAGCCGGCGGCGGGCCTCAACGAGGGCGAGTCCGAGACATTGGCTGTGGCGATCGAAGGCATCCGCCGCGATGTCGGCTGCGCCACCATCGTCATCGACCACGACCTGCGCTTCATCAACCGGCTGTGCGACCGACTCTGTGTCATGGACCAGGGCCAGGTGATCGCCTCCGGACAGACCGAGGAGGTGTGGCGCGATCCGCGCGTCATCGAGGTTTATGTCGGGCAGTCCGCCACATCGTGACGGCGCCCTGAACGAGAACAACAAGGGAGAAGGAGGGGTTCGATGGAAAAGATGATTTTGGGGGCCGCGGTCGTCGCGGCCGGGCTTTTGCAGGTGGCACATGCCGGTGCCGCCGATTTGAAGATCGGGCTCGCCGTGGCGATGACCGGAACCTATGCGCCCTACAGCGAAGCCGAAGGCGCGCGCTGCATGGCCGACAAGCTGAACAAGGTGGCGGCCGCTGGCGATCCCAAGGTTGAGCTGATGATCGAGGACAACAGGTCCGATCCGCAGCTCTCGGTGTCGCTCGGCCAGAAATTCCTCGACGCCGGCGCGCAGATCATCACCGGCGTGCCGTTTCCCGATGCGCTGATCCCGACCGCGCAGATCGCGGCACCCTATGGCGCCACCGTGTTTTCGGCGCCGAACACGCAGCTCGAAATGCAGCAGGCCGGGCTCGACAATTTCATCGCCGGCGCGGTGCCGGATCCGATCAATGCGGCGGCCACCGCCAATGCGCTTTACGGCAAAGGCGCGCGCAGCGTGGCGCTGATGGTCTCGCCCGATGCCGGCTCCTATTCGGAAAAACTGCCGGAATGGTTCGGCGAGGTGTTCGAGCATCTCGGCGGCAAGGTGGTCGGCAAGTTCAACTATTCCTGGGGCACCACGGACTGGTCGCCGCAGATCGCCAGCATCAAGGCGCTGCCGCAGAAGCCGGATGCCATCCATATTTGCGGTGTGCTGCCCGACGTCGGCATCTTCATCCGCCAGCTGCGCGCCAATGGCTATGATGGCTGGGTCGCCGGCTGCGATGCCTTCGACGACAAGTCGCTGGAGGGTACTGTCGGTGATCCGGCCTCGCTGGAGAAGGTGATGTTCGCCACCCATGGCGCGACCGGCATCGACAGCCCGATCGACAAGTTCCTCGCCCAGTGCAAGGCCGACGGCTACAAGATCAACGGCATCTTCGACGCGCTCGGCGCCGACATGGTGCAGATCAGTTTCGAGGCGGCCAAGAAATCCGGCACCGTCGAACCTGCCGCCTTGCGCGAGGCGATCCGCGCGCCGGGCGGCTATCCCGGCACCACCGCGCCGGTCATCTCCTTCGCCGAGAAGAAGGGCTATCCCGTTAAAGCCGTGCCGGTGATGGGCTTCTCCAACGGCAAGCGGGTGCTGATCACCGACACGCAGCCGACCTTCGTTCCGGCGCTGAACTGAGGCAGGCAGGTCAAATGATGATGGATCGAGCCTGGCAGACCCCGCCGTGTTGACAGTCGACAATCTGGTCGTCCGCTACGGCGCGGTGAGCGCGGTGCGCGACCTCAGCATGAAGGTCGGGCGGGGCGAACTCGTCGCCCTGCTCGGACCCAATGGTGCCGGCAAGAGTTCGACCATCAATGCGCTGACCGGCCTGGTCACGCCGGCCTCCGGCCGCATCGTTCTCGACGGCCAGGACATTTCGCGTGTCCGCACCGAGGACCGGATCCGCGCCGGGCTGACCTCGACGCCGGAGGGCCGGCACATCTTCGCCAATCTGACGGTCGGCGAGAACCTGCGGCTCGGTGCCGCGACACGGCGCGACCCAAAGGGCGTGCGTGGGGATATAGAGCGCTTCCTGGCGCTGTTTCCGGTGCTGTCCGAACGCTACGGGCAAGCGGCCGGCACGCTGTCCGGCGGCGAGCAGCAGATGCTTGCCATCGCAAGGTCGCTGATGTCGCGGCCGAAGCTCTTGCTGCTCGACGAGCCGTCGCTCGGGCTTGCGCCAAAGATCGTCGTGCAGATCTTCGATTTCATCGGCGAGCTCAAGCGCGAAGGGCTGACGCTGCTGGTGGTCGAGCAGAACGCCAAGCAGGCGCTGCGTTTCGCCGACCGCGTCTATGTCGTCAGCGCCGGCACGCTGCGCTATGAGGGCCCGCCTGCCGAGCTGGCCGACGAACACGGCCTCTTCAACCTCTATATTGGCGGGTAGGCGGCGACATGGACTATGCCTTGCAGCAGCTTCTCAACGCGCTCGCCTTCGGCGCGGAATATTCGCTGGTCGCGCTCGGCCTGGCGGTGGTGTTCTCCATCATGGGCCTGGTCAATTTCGCGCATGGCGAGATCATCGGCGTCTCGGCCTACAGCGTGTTCCTGGCGGCGGCTCTTGGGCTGACCTCGCCATTCGTGGCGGTGCTGCTTGCGGTCGCTGCCGCCGCTTTGGCGGCCGTCGCCTTCGAGCGGGTGGCGTTCCGGCCGGTGCGCTACGCGCCGACGACGACCGGGCTGCTCACCGCCTTCGGCGTCTCGATCGTCGTGCAGAACCTGTTCATGTTGTTGATCTCGCCCAAGCCGCAATCGGTCTCGATCCTAAACGGGCTGAACCAGATGTGGTTCTTCGGCCCGTTCGCGGTGTCGTCGCTGCAGGTGATGGAACTCATCGTCTCCGGCCTGACCATTCTTGCGCTCGTGCTCTTCCTCAACCGCTCGACGCTGGGTCTCGCCATCCGCGCGGCGTCGCGTGATTTCGCCACGGTGCGGCTGATGGGCATCAGGGCGAACCGGGTGATCGCCACTGCCTTCGCCATCTCGGGTGCGCTCGCCGGCATCGCCGCCGTCTTCATCATCGCGCGGCGCGGCAGCGTCTCGCCCGATCTCGGTTTCGGCCTGGTGCTGAAGGCCTTCGTCGCCTGCGTCATCGGCGGCTTCGGCTCGCTGGCGGGGGCTGCGGCCGGCGGCATGCTGCTCGGCTTCATCGAGGTCGGCCTGCTGGTCGCCTTGCCGCAGGAATATGGGGGCTTCAAGGATGCGCTCACCTACGTGATCATCGTCGCGCTGCTGGTCTACCGGCCGGAAGGCCTGCTCGGCCAGCGGGTCGAGCTTGGCGACAAGGAGATTTGAAGTGGGGGAGATTTGAAGTGGGGGAGATTTGAAGTGGGGGAGATCTAGGGTGTCGCAAGCCGTGGAAAACACCGCACCTGCCGTCGCCGCTGCGGTGCGGCCGAGCAGCGCCCTGACGCGCTCGCTGATCGGCGGGCTGGTGACGTCGCTGCCGGTGCTGGCGATCGGGCTGGCGATCCTGAATTTCGCGCCGACCTACTACACCTATCTGGCGCTCGGCGCCTTCGTGAACCTGATCGTCGTCGTCGGCCTGCAGGTGTTCATGGGCAACTCCAACATCGCCAATCTCGGCCACAGCGCCTTTGTCGGTCTCGGCGCCTATGGCGTCGCCATCCTGTCGACACCGCTGGCGATGAAGAAGCTGTCGATCCCCAATGCGCCGTTCGGCTTCGCCACGCTGCAGCTGGATCCGGTGTCGTCGGCGCTCATCGCGCTCATCGTGGTCGGCATCATCGCCGCCGTCAGCGGCAAGGTGATCAGCCGGCTGTCAGGCGTCGCCGCGACCATCGTCAGCCTGGCGCTGTTGATCATCGTCCATTCGGTGTTCCTCAACTGGACCGATCTGTTCAAGGGCAACCAGGCCTTCTTCGGCATTCCGAAGGTGGTCGGTCTGCCCTGGATGCTGGTGTTTTCGGTGGTGGTGATCGTGCTGGCGCGGCTGTTCAAGGACAGCCGCTGGGGCCTGCAATTGAGGGCCAGCGCGCAGAGCCCGCAAGCGGCGGCAGCACTCGGAATCGACGCGAAAAAGCTGCGGCTGATGTCCTGGGTGCTGTCGGCGCTGATCTGCGGTCTCGCCGGTGTGCTCTATGCCTATTTCGCCGGCACGATCAGCCCGAAACTGTTCTATTTCCAAATGATCTTCAACACGCTGGCGATGCTGATCCTGGGCGGCATGGCGACGGTGACGGGCGCGGTGACCGGCGTGATCATGCTTTCGATCGGGCTCGAATTCATCCGCAGCATCGAATCCGGGGTGACGATCGGCAGCATCCAGTTGCCGCAATTGCTCGGCCTGTCCGGCGTGGCGCTGGGCGTCGTCATTGTGCTGTGCATGGCGTTCCGGCCAAGCGGCATCAGCGGCCGCTACGAGCTCGACGAACTGTTGTCGCGATTTTTGCGGCGCAACGCGAAATAGCGGCGCCCGGCATTTCTTGGTGGAGGACTGAAAGTGGAATTTGAGGACAAGGCTGCGGCCTACGCGCCCCAGCTCGAGGCGCTGCAGAAGAAACTCGCGGCGGACGGGGTCGAGTTCATCGAGGTCCATACGGTCGACACGTCGGGCGCATTCCGCTCGAAGATCGCGCCGCTGAAACTGTCGACCTATGGCGAATCGATCAACGCCATCCTCTATTGCGTCACCCATGGCGACGGCCAGCCGATGGGCGATGTCGCGTTTGCTTCGCCGAGCGCCAATGAGGAGAACGGCTTTCCCAACATCAAGGGCATCATCGATCCGGCGACCGTGGTGCGGCATGGCTGGAAGCCGAAATTCGCCTCCGGCATCACGCGCTCCTACATGCTCGACGGCGCCGTCTGCCCGTTCGATCCGCGCGGCGTGCTGGCACGCGTCGAGGAGCGCGCTAGGGCGCTCGGCTACGAGCCGATGTTCGCGTTGGAATATGAATTCGGCATCTTCCATGCCGACCACGATCTGATGCGCGCCGGGCGCTACCGCGAGTTGAAACCCTGGGGCCATTCGCTGATCAACTATGATCTGGTGCGCAGCGGCGAATACCAGGATTTCGCCGCCGAATTCATCACCCGCATGAAGAGCATCGGTATTGGGGTGGCCTCACTGGTCACCGAATACGGTTTTGGCATGTACGAATACGCGCTGACGCCGAAGTCGGCGCTGCAGGCGGCCGATGACGCCATGCGCGCCAAGCTGCATTTGCGAGAGCTCTGCGCCGAGCGTGGCCTGGTCGCCACTTTCATGACGCGCTTCCAGCCGCCGGGCAAGGAAAGCGCCTGCGGCGCGCATCACCATGTCAGCCTGTGGCGCGACGGCAAGCCGGCCTTCGCCGCCGGACCGAACAGGCTGACGCCGGTCGCCGAAAAGTTCCTTGCCGGCGTGCTCAACCGCATGCAGGAAACGCATCTGCTGTTCCGGCCGACGGTCAATTCCTACCGCCGTTTCGACCGCGGCGCCTGGTCGCCGGAAGATGTCGCCTGGGGGTTCGAGAACCGCACCGCACCGATCCGTGTCATCACCACGCCCAATGACGGCGCCTGCCGGCTGGAGCATCGCGCGCCGGGCGCCGACATCAATCCCTATCTGTCGATCGCGGCGATCCTGGCGGCGGGTTGCGAAGGCATCGAAAAGGACCTGCAGCTGGAGGCGCCGGTGACATCGAACCTTGCCACTCTCGACAAGCCGAAACTGCCGCGTACGCTCAATGCCTCAATCGAGGCGTTCGCGGCGTCCGATTTCTGCGCCGAAGCCTTTGGCGAGGCTTTCCGCGACAATTACGCAGAGAGCCGGCGGGCCGAGCAGGCGGCGTTCGATGTCTGGCAGGCTTCGCACATCACCGACTTCGAATGGCAGCGCTATTTCGTCAACTGACGCGGAGCGCTGCTCATTCAGCCGCCTGAACGCGGTTCGCCTGGATGAGGGCGCGGATTTCGGACCGGCAGGAGCCGCAATTGGTGCCGGCCTTCAGGGCACTGCCGATGGCCTCGACGGTGGTGCAGCCGGCCGCCACCGCAGCGACGATCTGGTTGGCTCCGACGTTGAAACAGGAGCAGACGGTGGCGCCGGCATCAGGCCGATCGGCACCGGCGCGGCCGGCGACGATCCGAAAGCGTTCGCGCTGGCTGGCGTGGACTTCTTCAAGCTGTTCAGCCGCCCAGCCACGCGACACCGCGACCGGGCCGGGCGCGACGAACAGCGCGCCTGCGAGCTGGTCGCCATCGAAGGCGGCGATGCGGTGCTGGCCGGCGTCGTGGTCGTGATAGGCGAGCATTTCGGCCAAGGGCGCATCGAAGAGCGAGCCGGCGAACGCCGTCCAGTCGGCGTCGTCGGCAAAGGCAAGCTCGACCCGCCATCCGCCCCGGCATTTGGCAACCGCCCAGTACCTTGCGTCCACCCGCTCCGGCTTCCGGCGCATCACGGCGAAAGCAAAGGCCTTTGCGGCAAATTTCTCGATGCGGGCCGCGACATGTTTCAGCGCCGGCTGGCCTGAAACGGGGTCGACGAGCGGCGCGGTGAGCGCGTCGAGCCGGCCCTTTGCCGCGAACTGATCGGTCCAGTGCATCGGCGCGAAGACGCTGCCCTGGCGCTGGCGGGACGTGAGCAGGGCGCGGACCAGCAGGTCGCCGCGCGGGCTGGATATGCGCACGATGTCGGCGTCGCCGATGCCGTGATGCTGCGCGTCCACGGGGTGGATTTCGACGAAGGGTTCGGCGATGTGCTGGGACAGACGCGGGCTTTTGCCGGTGCGCGTCATGGTGTGCCAGTGGTCGCGGATCCGGCCGGTGTTGAGGATGAGCGGGAAATCAGGGGTGGTGCGGATTTCGGCGGTGGGACGGATGGCGATGAAGCGAGCTTTGCGGTCGAGCGTGTAGAAATTGCCGTTGGCGAAGAAGCGGGTGGGTTGGCGTTCGGTCGAGGCGACTGCCTCCGGTGGAGGCTCAGTTTGAACGACCCTCTCCAGTGGGCGTCGAGCTTGAGCGCCCCCCTCTGTCCTGCTCGCGCCGGCCCTTCGCTGTCGCTCCGGGCGTTCGTCGTTCGGAAAGCCAAGCAATTGGCTTTCCGTCCGCTGCGCGGACCACTCCTCACCCCCCTCAAGGGGGGAGATTGGCAGTTTCGAGCCCGCTGCCCCTTCTGCAACGTTGACGATTGGCGAAGGCAGCAATGAGGGCTGATCTCCCCCCTCGAGGGGGAGATGGCCGGCAGGCCAGAGGGGGGTGCCTCGGGCCGACGCTGGCCATTGGAACGGCGCTAACCGTTCGTAGTCCTCCGCATCGATCTCAGCATACGCCCCGATATCGAAATCTCGCACGCCATCATTCTCGAAACCGGACAGCGCGGCGTGCTCGCCAAAAATCTCCGCCGGCGTATCGTGCGCAAACTCCTCGCCAAACCCCATCCGCCGCGCCACTTCGGCGATGATCCACCAGTCGGGCCGCGCTTCGCCGGGCGCCGCCAAAAATGAGCGCTGGCGCGAGATACGGCGCTCAGAGTTGGTGACGGTGCCGTCCTTCTCGCCCCAGGCAGTGGCGGGCAGCCGGACATGGGCGTGACGCACGGTGTCTGTGCTGGCCAGAACGTCCGACACCACGACGAACGGGCAAGCCTTGATCGCCGCTTCGACGGCATCGGCGTCGGGCATCGAGTCGACCGGGTTGGTGGCCATGATCCACAGCGCCTTGATGCGCCCGTCGGCCACGCCCTGAAACATTTCGACGGCCTTCAGGCCGGGTTTCTGCGGCATATCAGGCGCGTTCCAGAAGCGCTGCACGCGGTCACGGTGCTCGGCGTTCTCGATCTCCATATGGGCGGCGAGCATGTTGGCCATGCCGCCGACCTCACGGCCACCCATGGCGTTGGGCTGGCCGGTCACCGAGAACGGGCCGGCTCCCGGTTTGCCGATCCGGCCGGTGGCGAGATGGCAGTTGATGATGGCGTTGACCTTGTCGGTGCCGGACGATGACTGATTTACGCCCTGGCTGTAGACGGTCACCGTCTTCGCGGTGGCGGCGAACAGGCTGTAGAAGCGGGTAAGTTCGTCTTCGCTGAGGCCGGTGGCAGCGGCAACACCGGCAGGATCAAGCGTGGAAGCGGCGAAAAGCGCTTGCCCGAAGCCGGTCGTGTGCGCCGTGATATAGGCGCGGTCGAGCGCGCTGTGCTGGCCGAGCCAGGCGAGCAGGCCGGTGAACAGAGCGACGTCGCCGTCCGGCGCGATCGCCAGATGCATGTCAGCGATGTCAGCGGTCATGGTGCGGCGCGGGTCGATCAGCACGATCTTCATCTCCGGCCGCTTTTCCCGGGCGGCGGCGATGCGCTGGTAGAGCACGGGATGGCACCAGGCGAGGTTGGTACCGACCAGCACGATGAGGTCGGCGCGTTCCAGATCCTCGTAGGTTCCCGGCACCGTGTCGGAGCCGAAGGCGCGGCGGTGGCCGGCGACGGACGAGGCCATGCACAGGCGCGAATTGGTGTCGATGTTAGCCGAGCCGACAAAACCCTTCATCAGCTTGTTGGCGAGGTAGTAATCCTCGGTCAGCAACTGGCCCGAGACATAGAAGGCGACCGCATCCGGCCCGTGCTCGGCGATGGTTTGCGAAAAGGTCGAGGCGACGTGGTCGAGCGCCTCGTTCCAGCCTGTCCGGCGGCCGTGGATCTCCGGATAAAGCAGCCTGTCGTCGAGATCGATGGTCTCGGCCAGTGCCGAGCCCTTGGAGCAGAGGCGGCCGAAATTCGCGGGATGATCAGGGTCGCCGCGGACGGACACCTGTCCGTCCACAGCCCACCCCGCAATAGGGGCAGGTGGTCCTCACCTCGCGTGCTGCATCGATCTCCATGTTCAGGCGGCGCGGCTGGCCAGCGCTTCGAGCGCCACGAACAGGCGCTCGCCCTCGACCTTGACCGGGATGGTACGCACCACGCCCTCGTCGGCGCCGAGCGCCTTGCCTGTCTCCAGCGAGATCACCCAATTGTGCAAGGGACAGGTCACCGCCGTGCCGTGGACGATGCCCTGGCTCAGTGGTCCACCCTTGTGCGGGCAATGGTCGTCGATGGCGTAGACCTGATCGTCCTGAGTGCGGAAGACGGCGATTTTTCCCTCGGGCGTGGCAACACAGCGCGCGCCACGGCGGGGGATGTCGGAGATGGTGCCGATGGCGATCCAGGTCATTGACGTGCCTTTGCTTGATAGGATTGCGCCAAGGCACCCCCCTCTGTCCTGCCGGACATCTCCCCCTCAAGGGGGGAGATTGGCAGCATCAATGACGGCGACCTTCCTGTGACGTTGGAGATTGGCGAAAGCCGAAACAACATCCGATCTCCCCCCTTGAGGGGGAGATGGCCGGCAGGCCAGAGGGGGGTGCCTCGCGCTGACCTCTCCATCACTCCGCCGCCTCGGCAAACCCGACCGAGGCCATCGGTCGGAATTCGTGCTTGTCCTTGCCGGAGACGCGCTCCGACCATGGGTCGACCTGGGCAAATTTCTGACTGAATACGAAGCGGTCGTAGTAGGCCTTGCGCTTCTCGCCATCATCCATGATCTGGCGCTTGATCTCGGCGATGCCGATGCGCTTGGCCCATTTGTAGATACGTTCGAGATAGCGACCCTGCTCGCGGTACATCTGCGTCAACGCCACGATATGTTCCAGCGCTTCGTCCTCGGTCTTCACAAGGCCGAGTACTTCGGTGCCCTTGATGTCGAGGCCGGCGGCGCCGGCGAAATGGATCTCGTAACCGCTGTCGACGCAGATGACGCCGACATCCTTGCAGGTCGCCTCGGCGCAGTTCCTCGGGCAGCCCGACACCGCCATCTTGACCTTGGCCGGCGTCCACGAACCCCACATGAATTTCTCGATGCGGATGCCGAGCCCCGTCGAATCCTGTGTGCCGAAGCGGCACCAGTCGGAGCCGACACAGGTCTTCACCGTGCGCAGGCCCTTGGCGTAGGCATGGCCGGAGACGAAGCCGGCCTGACCGAGATCGGCCCATACCGCCGGCAGGTCCTCCTTGCGGATGCCGAGCATATCGATGCGCTGGCCGCCGGTGACCTTGACCATCGGGATCTCGAACTTGTCGACGACGTCGGCGATGGCGCGCAGTTCGGCGGCATTGGTGACACCGCCCCACATGCGCGGCACCACCGAATAGGTGCCGTCCTTCTGGATATTGGCATGAACCCGCTCATTGATGAAGCGCGACTGGTAGTCGTCGGCGTAGTCGTTCGGCCAGTCGCAGACGAGGTAGTAGTTGAGCGCCGGTCGACATTTGGCGCAGCCGCAAGAGGTCTTCCATTCCAGTTCCTGCATGACGGCGGGGATGGTCTTCAGGTGCTTGGCCTTGATCAGCCGGCGCACCTCGTCATGGCCTAGCGTGGTGCAGGAGCACATGGGCTGCACGGCGGCCGGGTTGTAGGTGTCGCCGAGGGTCAGCACCATCAGCTTCTCGACCAGCCCGGTGCAGGAGCCGCAGGAGGCCGACGCCTTGGTGTGCGCCCTGACATCGTCGAGCGAAGTCAGGCCCTTGGCCGTGATCGCGCCGGTGATCTTTCCCTTGCAAACGCCGTTGCAGCCGCAGATTTCCGCATCATCCGGTAAGGCTGCAACGGCCGCCATAGGGTCCAGCGGGGCACCCCCCTGGTATGACTGGCCGAAGATGAGTGTGTCGCGCATCTCCGAAATATCGGTCTGCTTCTTCTTGAGGTCGTTGAACCAGGCGCCATCTGAAGTCTCGCCGTAGAGCACGGTGCCGATGATGCGGTCGTCCTTGAGCACCAGCCGCTTGTAGACACCGGCTGAAGCATCGCGCAGCACGATCTCCTGGCGGTCGTCGCCATCGGCGAAGTCGCCCAGCGAGAACAGTTCGATGCCGGTGACCTTGAGCTTGGTTGGCGTGTCCGAATGGACGAAGGCAGCCGCCTCGTCGCCGGCAAGCTGGCTGGCGGCCACGCGCGCCATCTCGTAGAGCGGCGCCACCAGACCGTAGACCATGCCGTTGACCTCGGCGCATTCGCCGAGCGCGTAGATGTCGGGGTCGTTGCTGCGCATGCCGGCATCGACGACGATGCCGCGATTGACAGCAATGCCGGCCTCCTTGGCGATTGCGGCGTTCGGACGGATGCCGACCGCCATCACCACCAGCGTCGCCGGGATGATGGTGCCATCGGCGAGCTCCACCTGCTCGACCTTGCCGTTGCCCGTGATCGCCTGCGTGTTGGCCTTGGTGATGACCTTGATGCCGCGTTGCTCGACCGCGCGCTGCAGGAGGTAGCCGGCGGCCGGATCGAGCTGCCGCTCCATCAGCGTCGGCATGACATGCAGCACGGTGACGTCCATGCCTTGCGCGTTGAGGCCGGCCGCGGCTTCCAAGCCGAGCAGGCCGCCGCCGATGACGACCGCCTTGGCCCTGGACTGAGCTGCCAACATCATCGCCTGCACGTCGTCCAGATCGCGATAGGTCAGCACGCCCGGCAGATTGTGGCCCGGCACCGGAATGATGAACGGCACCGAGCCGGTGGCGATGACCAGTCTGTCGTAGGGTTCGGTGACGCCGTGATCGGAGGTGACGGTCTTCGCCTGTCGGTCGATGGCAACGATCTTGTGGCCCTTGTAGAGGGTGATGTTGTTGGCGATGTACCAGCCGTCGCCATGGATGATGATTTCCTCATAGGCCTTTTCGCCCGACAGCACCGGCGACAGCATGATGCGGTCGTAATTGACCCGCGGCTCGGCGTTGAAGATGGTGACGCTGTAGCGGTCCGGCGCCTGCTCCAGCAGGTGCTCGAGCATGCGCCCGGGAGCCATGCCGTTGCCGATGATGACGAGTTTTTCGCTCATGATGCTACTCCGCGGCTTCGACGAGGCGGTGGCGTTCGTAGAGGAACTTCAGCACCGCCTCGCGGCAGCGTAGGAAGGTGCGGTCGGAGGCGAGTTCGATGCGCCGGCGCGGCCTTGCCAGCGGCACGGGCAGCACCTCGCCGATGGTCGCGGCCGGACCGTTGGTCATCATGACGATGCGGTCGGACAAGAGCACCGCCTCGTCGACATCATGGGTGATCATGATCGTCGTCGAGCCGAGCCTGGAATGGATGTCCATCACCGCATCCTGCAGATGCGCGCGCGTCAGCGCGTCGAGCGCGCCGAAAGGTTCGTCGAGCAGCAGGATCTTCGGCTCCATGGCCAGCGCCCGGGCAATGCCGACGCGCTGCTTCATGCCGCCCGAGATTTCGGCCGGCCGCTTGTCCCTGGCATGCGCCATCTGCACGAGGTCGAGATTGCGCATGATCCAGTCATGCCGCTCGGCCTTGCTCTTGGTGCGGCCGAACACTTTCGACACCGCCAGGTTGATGTTTTCGTAGACGGTCAGCCAGGGCAGCAGCGAGTGGTTCTGGAACACCACGGCACGTTCGGGTCCGGGGCTGTCGACTTCCTTGTTTTCGAGCAGCACGGCGCCGGCGGACACATTGGTCAGCCCGGCGATCAGGTTGAGCAAGGTCGACTTGCCGCAGCCGGAATGGCCGATGATCGAGACGAATTCGCCCTTGTCGATGGTCAGCCTGATATCCCTCAGCACTTCGCTGACCTGGCCGCCGCGAGCGAAGGATTTGTCGATATGGTCGAGTTTCAGATAGGCGGTCATGGCGCTTTCCTCACTTTGCCGTTGTGCCGCGGGTGACGAAGGCGCCGACGCCAGCGACCAGGCGGTCGAGGCAGAAGCCGGTGACGCCGATATAGGCGAGCGCGACGATGATGTCGGGCAGCCGCGACGAGTTCCACGCGTCCCAGATGAAGAAGCCGATGCCGACGCCGCCGGTCAGCATTTCGGCAGCAACGATGGCGAGCCAGGACAGGCCGATGCCGATGCGCAGACCGGTGAAGATGTAGGGGGCCGCGGCCGGCACCATGATCTTGACGAAGAACTCGAACGGGTTGAGCTGCAGGATGCGCGCGACGTTGCGGTAATCCTGCGGGATGTTGCGCACGCCGACGGCGGTGTTGATGATGATCGGCCAGATCGAGGTGATGAAGATGACGAACAGCGCCGACGGGCTGGAATCGCGGAACGCCGCCAGCGACAGCGGCAGCCAGGCCAGCGGCGGCACGGTGCGCAGGATCTGGAACACCGGATCGAGGCCGCGCATCGCCCAGATCGACTGGCCGACCAGCGCGCCGAGCGCGACGCCGACGATCGCCGCCAGGCCAAAGCCGATGGCGACGCGCTGCAGCGAGATCAGCACCCGCCAGGCCAGCCCGATATCCTGCGGGCCATAGTCGAAAAACGGGTGCGCAATGAGGTCGTAGGCCTCGTTCCACACCTGGCTGGGCGGCGGCAGGCTTGATGTGGGCGACGAGCAGGCGACCTGCCAGACGACGAGCATGAGGGCGATGACGATGACCGGCGGCACCAGCGCGCTCGCCAATTTGCCGGCGATCGCCATCGGCTCGAAGCGCCGCCGCGCCTTGGAGGTGAAGGCAATCACCTCGGCCGGTTTGGCGGGGAAAGCCTTCACCTTGGTATCCTCGATAGTCTGGATCGACATGTCTGGGAAAACTCCGTGGGGGCGCCGGCGATCAGGCGGATGCCTTGATCTTCAGGCTGTCGAGATAGGCGGACGGGTTGGCCGGATCGAAGACCTTGCCGTCGAAGAAGGTTTCCGTGCCACGCGAGGAAGAAGCGGGTATATCCGCTGCGGCCACGCCGAGATCCCTGGCCGCCTCGCGCCACAGATCCTCGCGGTTGACCTGATCGACCAGCGCCTTGATGTCGGTGGTCGGCGCGAACTTACCCCAGCGGATGTTCTCGGCGAGGAACCAGGAATCATGGCTCTTGAAGGGGTAGGAAACGCCGCCCTTCCAGAACTTCATGTAGAGATCGGTGCCGTTGGCGACGCGGCCATTGCCATAATTGATGTCGCCCTTGAGGCGGCCGATGATGTCGGCGACAGGCACGTTCATCCATTGCCGCTTGCCGATGATGGCGGCCATCTCGTCCTTGTTTTCCTTGGCCTCGCACCATTGCTGGGCTTCCATGACGGCCATCAGGATCGCCTTGGTGGCGTTCGGGTTCTTCTCGATGAATTCGGCGCGCAAGCCGAGCGCCTTTTCCGGATGACCCTTCCACAATTCGCCCGTGGTGGCGGCGGTGAAGCCGACGCCCTGGTGGACGAGCTGCTCGTTCCACGGCTCACCGACGCAGAACACGTCCATGTTGCCGACCTTCATATTGGCCACCATCTGCGGCGGCGGCACGACGATGGTCGAGACGTCCTTATCGGGATCGATGCCGCCCGCGGCCAGCCAGTAACGCAGCCACAGATCATGCGTGCCGCCCGGGAAGGTCATGGCGGCCTTGATGTCCTTGCCGGCCGCCTTCTTGGCGGCGAAGGCATCCTTCAGCTTGGACGCGTCGAGGCCGACACCGGTGGCGGCATATTCCTGGGCGACCGAAATGCCCTGGCAGTCGTAGTTGAGCCGCGCCACGATCGCCATCGGCATCGGCTGGTTGTTCTGCGTCACCTTGCCGGTGTGCATGAGGTAAGGCAGCGGCGTCAGTATGTGGGCGCCGTCGATGCCGTTGGCGGCACCGCCGAGCATCAGATTGTCGCGCGTCGCGCCCCAGGAAGCCTGCTTCAGCACCTCGACATCGGGCATGCCGAATTTGGCGAACAGGCCTTTCTCCTTGGCGATCATCAGGGGGGCGGCATCGGTCAGCGCGATGAAACCGAGCTTGGCGCCGGTGACTTCCGGCGCGGCGGTGGCGGCATAGGCGCCGGAGGGGAAAAGCTTGCGGGCCGCCATGAACAGGCCTGCCGTCATGGCGCTGCTGACCAGAAAATCGCGACGCGTCACATCCTTGGGCGATGTTCCCGTCCCGATCCAATTCTTCATCGTCTTCTTCATCGTCGTCTCCGGTTGAACGCGATTCCAAAACAAAAAAGCCGCCGGCCAGGTCTTCGCGCCCGAGAGACCGGGAGCGCATTTTGACCTGAGCGGCAGCTTTGCCTGTGGCGCCCGCCATTGGACGCCTGTTCCGTGGCCCATGAAGGGCCTGATTATTTCAAAGCAGGAACCATGCCAGTTTGCGGAGAAAGAAAAAACATCAATGAAATCAGCGATTCGCGCCCGTCGACGGCGTGCCGAGCACTATGGTGAGCAGGCCAAAGATTGTTCATTAGGGCCGCCGCACGCACAATTTTTGTGCAACGCACAAGAATGGCGCGGAAATGATCAGGCTTCCGCGCGGGCCGATCTCTGGCGCGCGATGTAGGCGTCGATCTCGTCGGGATCGAAGATCTGGCCGTCAAAGAAACCGTCGGGACCAAGCACCAGGCCCGCCCCGGTCGCGCCGACCGCGGTGGCGACCTTGAGCGCGCCTTCGACCTTCGCATTGGCGCCGGGAAGCGCGACGCCAAGCGGCTTCAGCGCCGCGCGGTAAAGGTCCGGCCGGTAGCAATCGCGGGCGATCGCAAGGTTTTCCGGCGTGTGCGCCACATGTCCCCAGCGCACCATCTGGGTGTAGAACCACAGCGCATGGCTCTTCCACGGAAAATTCGCCGCCTTGTCGAAGGGCAGGAAGAAGTCGTCGATATCTCGCTCTGCCCCGCCGCCCAATTGGAGATGGCCGGTCAGAATCGGCATCTGCACGGCCGGCGGCAGGCCGAGGAAGCCGGGCTGCGCCATCACAGCGGCCAATTCGGCATGGTTGACCGGATCCTGGCACCAGCGCGCCGAGTGATGCAGCGCACGCAGCAGTGCCGCCAGAGCCTCCGGGTTCTCGTCCGCCCAGGTCTTGCGCACGCCGATCACCTTCTCCGGGCTGTTCTTCCACAATAGTGCCTTGACGGTAACGATATGGCCGGTGCCGGCGGCGACTGCGGCGCTGTTCCAGGGCTCACCGACGCAATAGCCGTCGATGCGGCCTGCGGCCAGCGCGTCGGCCATGAAGGGTGGTGGCACGATGACGATCTCGATTGCACGGTCGGGATCGATGCCGCAGGCGGCAAGCCAGTAGCGCAGTTCGTAATTGTGCCCGGAATGCGGATGCACGACGGCAAAGCGCAGCGGCTCGCGGCCCGCCGTCGCCCGTTCACGGATGAAGGCGCCAAGGGCAACGCCTGCGCGCGCCGGATCGAGATCGGCTTCGGCGCCGTGCGCGGCCATGCCAGCCCAGACAGCATTTGAGATGGTGACGCAATTGCCGCCCAGCCCGAGCGAGAACGGCACGATGGTTTCGGAAGCGAGCGGTGTCAGCCCGAGATTGCAGGCGAGCGGCATGGGTCCCAGCATATGGGCGAGATCGAAGTGGCCGATGGCGATGCGGTCGCGGATGTTGGCCCAGGATGTCTCGCGGTGCAGCGTGAGATCGATGCCTTCGCGTGCGGCGAAGCCAAGCTCGCTTGCGGCGACCAGCACGGCGCTGTCGAAAAGCGGCATGAAGCCGGCGGTGATCTGGTGCCTCATGCTCATTCGTCCTCCGCCGGCCCCAGTAAACCGGCCGCGGTCACCAGGCTCCGGGCGATGTCGCTGATCTTACGGTTCTGGTTCATCGCCGTCTTGCGCAGCAGCGTATAGGCTGCCTCCTCGGAGAGGCCGCGCGACTTCATCAATATGCCCTTGGCGCGGTCGATCACCTTGCGGCTCTGGAGTTCGCTGCGTGCCTCTTCCAGTTCGCGCGCCATGCGTGAGAAGGCATTGAAGCGGCTCACCGCCATGTCGAGGATCGGCTTGACGCGCTCTTGCCGCAGCCCATCGACGACATAGGCCGAGACGCCGGCATCGACCGCCGCCTCGATCGAGGCCTGGTCCGAACGGTCGACGAACATGGCGATCGGGCGCTTCACCGCACGCGACAGCTGGAACATGTTTTCGAGCATGTCGCGGTTGGGATTTTCGAGGTCGATGACGATGACGTCCGGTTCGATCTCGGCGATCCGCCGGGCAATGCCGGTCACGTCATGGATGACGGTGACCCGCTGATGGCCGGCCTCGCGCAGGCCGGCCTCGATGATCGAGGCACGGATGCGATTTTCATCGATCACCAGGACGGCTAGGGAGGATCGAACCATGCCGGCATTGTGGGCAAGGCCGCGAGATTGTGCAATGCGGCATAGCTACGTCCGTGCAGGGAGCGCAGCTATGCCCGATCCTTGGCGGCGCTCTCTCGCGGCCAAGGATTATGTCTTGTCAAAGCGGAGCGAGGCGCGGGCTAGCCGCAGACGCGAACGTCTTCAACCACCCTGTGGTGGTGGCGCCAATGCACGACCGTTTCCAGGTGGCAGCGATGGTGCCGGTGGTGGCGCCGGTATTGGCCATAATTATCGTACTGAACGCTCTGGTCGTCACCATATTGGTTATCATCATATTGGTTATATTGGTTGTCATAGCGCCGGTCATGGTGCCGGCGAATAACAATTCCGCCATTGTCGGAATTGTCATCCGGTGAATATTGGTTGCCGTCGTCGGACTGGATAATCACGCTTGCAGCTTGCGTCGGCGCAATCACTGCCGCGGTAGCGGCCACTGCCAATAGGGATGCTAAAATCAACTTTTTCATTTTGTCCTCCTGCGCATTCAAGACATATAAACTCGCGGAACAACCGGGCGTTCCATTGTGAATCTACACGCTTTGCGACGCCGGGGATATCATGGCGTTATCGGCGGGAACCATACGATCCAGGCGGACAAACGCCGTGAGCGGCAGATGGTCGGAGGCGACGCGCGAAAGCGGCGTATCATGCGCTTCCACTGCTGCGATCATGCCGTGCCGATTGGTCATGATCCGGTCGAGCGCCAAAAGCGGCAGGTTCGAGGGGAAGGTGGGGACTGCCGGCGGCTGCGGCCCGAAAGTCGCATGCAACGTGTTGAGCGCCGAGCGGTTGCCGAGCCGCCATTCGTTAAGGTCGCCAAGCAGAAGCGTCGGCTTCTCGTCGGCGCTGCTCATGATGTCCAGCACGACGCGGGCCTGCTGCGAGCGTGAGTGGCGAAGCAGGCCAAGATGGGCGGCGATGATGCGCAAGGTCCGGTTTCCGTCGAGGTCGATCTCCGCCACCACCGCACCGCGCGGTTCCAGGCCCGGAAGCCTGATCTGATGCACGTCGCGGACGACACCTTTCTTGAACAGGAGGACATTGCCGTGCCAGCCATGGCCCTTGCCGGTGGCTGAAATCGGCACCGGCACCAGGCCGGTTTCCCGCTCGAGGCGGGGCAGGTCGAGGAGGCCATCACGGTCGCCGAAACGGTTATCCGCTTCCTGCAGGGCGATGACGTCGGGATCGATTTCGCGGATGACGCGGCTGGTGCGGTCGGGATCGAACTTGCGGTCGACGCCGATGCATTTGTGGACGTTGTAGGAAGCGACCAGCGTGCCTGTGGTGGCGGTCGCCTTGTGCGCAGCCGCGTTTGCCTTGCGCATCCGCCTGTCGCGGATGGACAAAAGCATGGTTGCCGGGAGGCTGCGTCCGTTCATCCGCACCGTGTGCCTGCCATGCGTGCTGCTTCCACCATGCACCTCAAATAGAGTCTCTGCGCTTATGTTCCATGGCCGATACCAAACTATCCGTCTAACACGTCGTTTTGTTAAAGATGGCACCTGTTCTAGAGATAGGGTGAGAACCCATCTAGAGATAGGGCGATCCCAGCCACAGGATACGGTCAAACAGCCGGATGATGAACGGCCGGGCTCGCAAGGAGTCCAGGGTGACAGGGATGGCCGTTTCGATCGCCGATCCAATCCGGGCTTCGATCTCGCGGGCAAAGCCTGCGTCGAGGACCTCCAGATCGATCTCGAAGTTGAGCCGCAGCGACCGGGCGTCGAGGTTGGACGAGCCGACATAGGCCCACACGCCGTCGATCGAAAGCAGCTTGGAATGGTCGAATGGGCCTTCCGTTCGCCAAATGCGGCAATAATTCTTCAGGATCTGGTCGAATTGCGCGGTCATGGCGCGGTCGACAAGGAAGAGATTGTTGACTGCGGGCACCACGACATCGATCTCGACGCCGCGTCGGGCAGCGGTGATCAAGGCGCTGATCAGTTCCCGATCCGGCAGGAAATAGGGTGACATCAGGCGGATCGACTTGCGCGCGACCGAGAAGGCGCCGATCAGCAGCTTGTGGTTGGTTTCGTTGCTGGCATCCGGCCCGGACGCGACCGCCCGCACCAGCATCGGCTGGTCGGGTGCCGGCGACAGCGGGGCAATACGCCAGGCATCGCCCTTCAGCGCTTCATTGGCGGCGAAACGCCAGTCTTCGGCGGCAACAGAGAACAGGTCGGCGACGATTGGTCCGGAGACCTTGAAATGCGTGTC
This sequence comes from Mesorhizobium sp. CNPSo 4671, assembly GCF_057784245.1. Taxonomy (NCBI): domain Bacteria; kingdom Pseudomonadati; phylum Pseudomonadota; class Alphaproteobacteria; order Hyphomicrobiales; family Phyllobacteriaceae; genus Mesorhizobium; species Mesorhizobium sp. CNPSo 4671. Next base: position 353,304 of record NZ_JBWLUW010000011.1, read on the forward strand.
CCTGGCGCTGCTGGAGCCTGCGAACTCGGCGGAAAACCCCTTGCGGATGTTCATGCCGCCGGTGAAGGCAACCGTGCCGTCGACCACAAGGATCTTCCGGTGGGTCCTGAGGTTGGCGTAGGGCAGGCGCAGGCCCATGACGATGTTGCCGTTGAAGACATCGGCGGGGATGTTGGCGCGGCGCAGATGGCCGAGGATGCTGGGAACGGAGTACCGGGCGCCGACGGCGTCGATCAGCACGCGAACGGTGACGCCGCGCTGGACGGCACCAGCCAACGCTTCGACGAAAAGCAGGCCGACGGCATCATTGTCGAAAATATAGGTCTCGAGCAGGACGCTGCGCTCGGCGCCGTCGATCGCCGCGCACATGGCGGCATAGGTCTCGTCGCCGGTCTCCAGCACGTCGATGGTATTGCCCGGATTGAGCGCGCGCCGTGCCACCCTGTCGCCTAGCGTGCGCAGGCCAGTAAAGCGCTGGCCGTAGCGCTCGACGATCAGCGCCTCCTCGGCGGCGATGTCACGCTCATCCTTGGCGGATACTGGGTCTCCGGCAAGCGGGCGCTGCGCGGTGATCGTGGCGCGACGGATGCGGTTGATGCCGGCCACGGCATAGATCAGCACGCCGAGGATCGGTGACAGCACCATCACGCCGACCCAGCCGGTGGCTGCCCGCACATCCTCCTTGGTCATGACGGCGTGGGCGATGCCGACGGTCGCCATCACCACCGAGATGATCGCCAGGATTTGGGTCCAGTGAGTCGCAATGGTCTCGAACATTGCCGGGACTATCGAGCGAGCGATTGCAGAAGGCAATGCAGCCAGTCAGGCTTCGCATTCGGCGGATGGCGGTCGCGACCTGGTCATTGAGAAAATCAATCCCCATGCAGGGCTTGGGTCGATCAAGTTCCCCCGGAAATCCCGCCTGGGAAAGCCAACTTGACCCGCGGGAAAGCATAGAGACGGCGTGGTCCGGCATCGTCCCGTGCTGCTTTGGTGATCCAAGGCGTCCTGTACTTTTGTACCACATCTATTGTATATCAGAGGGAACGAAATTAACACTATAACACTTTGATCAGAGGCGAGGGGGAGCGCCGAATGACAGGATTCAACTTCGAGGGACCTCCCGTGGGTGACGGCGACATGTCGGCCGCATGCCAGGGCCAATTGCTGCCTCTTGTCGATGAGATCGTCCAGGCGGCGGTAGCGGCCGGTTGGAATCAGGACGATGTCCTCCTGGCTTTTGTGGAACTCACCTGGGATCTGTACGAGAAACGTCGTGGTCTGTAGCAGCCGGCCGAAAGCTGTCGGCTCGGCGCCCCGTCTTGCCTGGCCATCGTTTTCGGGCCAAAGAACGCAGCAATGGATTCGAGAAAGCCGCGCCACGGCTGATGAGCGAAACTCAGGGGTGGCGAAGACCTGCCAACCCTATGAAATAGAATGCTCGCCAACTTCCTCGATCGGTCATTTTTTCTGTCTTTTCGCGAACAAAAATTTTTCTTTGCGCGGGGGAGTTCTTCCCTAGCCGAGGTGTGTGCGTTACGCTGTTTTCGGGCAAGGCAAAGGGGGATTCAAGCGGCTGCAAGACGGCTGAGGCGATGCAATGAAAAATGCGGACGAGGCTCGGGAGAGCGGCGTTTCCCGAGGCGTCGATCGGACAGCCCGATACGTCTTGGACATCATTCCGGAAAGTGCTGGTCCCAGAAGAGCCACCGCGCGCGGCAGCGTCATCCATTCCGTCCGAGGTCCCGGGTCGCAGACATTCCTGGCCATGGAACATTCCGCAGGCATTGTGCTGAGGCCGGGGCGCAAATTCAGAGCCTCGCTCGGCAGCGACAAAATCACGGAGTACGATGCGCCGGTCGGGTGCCTCATCATCAATCCCGCGGGGGTCGACAGCACCTTCGCCTGGTCGGAGACCAGGGAAAACGCCGTCGTCTCCATATCGCCGGAAGCGCTGTCGGAACTGGCGGCTCATGAGTCCGATGTCGCCAATACAGAGCTCGAGCCGCCTGCGTTCGGCACGGTCGACCTGAGGGCGCTCAACATAGCCCAGATGATCACCGCCGAGCTGACCGGGACGCTGCCACCGAACGAGCTCTATCTGGATTCGCTGCTCACGGTGTTCGGCGTGCATTTGCTGCGCACGTACACGAGCCGCGGCAGGCAGGCCGTGTCGCCCAAGGGCGGGCTCTCTGCCGTTGGCGCCCGACGCGTGCGCGAATATCTCGACGAGAACTTCGCGCGAAGAGTAATGGTCGCAGAGCTGGCTTCCGTCGCAGGGGTTTCACCCAATCATTTCATAGCAAGGTTCGCCAGGACGTTCGGCATGCCGCCCCATCGCTATTTGATCAATCTGCGCCTGGATCTGGCGGAGAAGCTGCTCGTCGGCGGCAAGTTCGCGATCGCGGAAGTCGCTTACCTCGCCGGCTTTTCAGATCAGAGCCATCTGGCCGCGACGATGAAGAAGTACAGGGGGAGAACGCCCACCAAGGCCGGAAATGCTTCGGTCAGGAATTGAGAGTTCAAGCATGGCAAAGAAACCACACCTGCTGACCGGCGAACAAAGACCGGAGTTTCCTACAAAGCTTCCGGAATTTTCCAAAATACGCCAGCCGCAACATGCCCCAAGGCTCCGTGTGAGTCATTCGGAATGCCATGCAGCCTCGACATTATTCGCCATCCGGCCGGGTCGATGAAATGAGCTGGGCTAGCGATGCGGACGCGGTTCGATCAATCACGAATTGTTTTTCGGGGGAACAGGGAGGGCGGCCTCGTGTTGAATTCCATCTGGGACATATCAGGAGGCCGGAGCATGCGGCGTGATGATGGTTCCTCGGGATCGGCTTCCGGAACCAATTCTGAACAACAGCCCGCGGTGCACCCGAAAGGCGGGCTTTCCGCGCGCGACGCGCGGCGCGTGCAGGAGTTCCTGAGCGAGAACTTCACGCGCAAGCTGGCGCTTGCCGAAATGGCCGCGGTTTGCGGGCTCTCGCCCTATCACTTCATGCGTGCCTTCTCCCGGACGTTCGGGATGCCGCCGCATCAATATGTTCTCGATCTGCGGCTGGACTTCGCCGAAAGCCTGCTTGCCGACAGCCGCATGACGATTGCCGATATCGCCCATCTGGCCGGATTTTCCAGCCAGAGCCATTTTACCACCGTTATGAAGAAATACCGTCAGGTGACGCCATTGCAGGCGCGGATAGCCAAGCTTAACTCGAATATTATATGAGAAGACGCTTGCGACACTGTATGATTACTTTGTATTAAAGCACTTGCTAAGGTAACGAGCCGTTAACCTCCGTCGAGTTGCTCCGGTTTTTTCTCACGACACAGCAATTTCGTGAAATACTGCGAGCAGGAATCATGTCTTTCTGCTGCTGACTGGAATTGTCTGACGATTCCATGCCGGCCAGCGGAGAGGGAACCATGACCGACAATCGCATTTCGAGCGGCCAGATTTCGAACGGTTCGTTTGTTCGGCGTCGCGCGGCGCATTTCGCCGGGCAGTGGATCGCGGGGGTCGATCAGGGCTCGCGCTCGGTTCGCCGCCGGCTGATGGCGGTGCTGAGGATGGCTCACCGTGTGCTTGGCATGCGCCGCAAGGGATCTGGGCTCGGCATGCTCGGCATCGGCAGGGTCCTAGCAGCGGCGGTTGGTGCGATCGTACTCGGAGGCACCGCCACGCCGGCGCTGGCACAATATGCCGCCGGTGGCGGATCCGCGACCGCTCCCGAGGCCGTAGCGATCGGAAACGGCTCGACCGCCAGCCTTAACTGGGCCGTGGCGCTCGGCTTCCAGGCCAATTCGGCGGCACAATACAGCGTGGCTATCGGTCGGACCGCATCGGCCACGGGGAGCGGCGGTGCGGTGGCGATCGGCTCCGCCACGATTTCGAACAACATCAATACAGTGGCGGTCGGCGTCAACGCCAATGCCACCGGCGCTGGCGCCAGCGCTTGGGGTACCTTCGCCGTTGCTTCGGGTGGCAATTCCACCGCCGTCGGTGTCAGCTCCCTGGCCAGCGGCAACACGTCGTTCGCCGGAGGCTGGGGGTCCCAAGCCACCGGGCTGCGCGCCATCGCGATCGGGAGCCAGGCAGTCTCGTCGGGACTGGACACCATTGCCCAAGGTACCAACACCGTTGCAAACAGCCAAAATGCCATTGCCGTCGGCTTCCAGTCGACCGCAACTGGGGTAAACGCCGTCTATCTCGGCTCGCGCACCGCCGCCGGAACGGGAGCGTTGGCCCAGAGTGCCATCGGCATCGGCACCGATGTGACGGCGTCCCAGGCCGACGCCTTGGCGATAGGGCGCGCAAGCAAAGCGACCGGCACCACCAGCATGGCGTTTGGTTTGCAGAGCCAGGCCACGGCGACCAATACCATCGCGATTGGTCCCCAGGCCAATGCAACGGCGATAAACTCGGCAGCGCTTGGCAACGTCGCTACCGCCTCGGGCCAATTCGCACTGGCGCTCGGCAATTCGGCCACGTCGAGTGGGGTAGGCTCGGTCGCGGCGGGCTCGGGAGCCCAGGCCACGGACGTGTCGACCACGGCGATCGGCAACAACGCCGCTGCGACCGCCGCAAACGCTAGTGCGCTGGGCCTGGGCGCCACTGCGAGCGGTGTAGACGGCACGGCGATCGGCAAGTCGGCCAATGCGAGCGCGCAAAGCGCCATCGCCATAGGCGATACCTCAATTGCGAGTGGCACCGCCAGCACAGCGGTTGGTAACGTCGCCGTCGCCAGCGGCGCAAACGCCTCCTCGTTCGGGTCCGGAGCGAACGCGACAGGAGACAATTCTCTCGCCGCCGGCGTCAGCGCCAACGCCGGCGGACTCGACAGCACCGCTCTCGGCATCGGCACCGTAGCCAGCGCCGACAATTCCACTGCCGTTGGACGTGAAGCCCGCGCCACCGGACTCAACAGTACCGCGCTCGGCCGCGGCGCCCAAAGCAGCGCCGTGAACTCCATCTCTCTCGGCGCTGGGACGAGGGCGACCGGGATAGGCGCCGTCTATGTCGGCTCAAGCACTTTTGCAACGAGCGCCAGTGGAGACAACGCCATCGGCATCGGCACGGACGTGACGGCATCTGCGGACGACGCCCTTGCGATGGGGCGCGACAGCCAGGCGACGGCAACCAACGCCATCGCGGTCGGTCTACAGTCCGCTGCGCTCTCCGCCGACTCCATCGCCATCGGCACGGGCGCGACCACCGATGGCGGCCAGGCCGTGGCCATCGGCGCCGGCAACACCGCCTATGGCGACGGCGCGGTCGCCATAGGCGACCCCAGCTATGCCAGCGGCACCGGCGCCTTCACCGGCGGCGCCAACAACATCGCCAACAGCGACGGCACGGCAACCGCCACCGCGGCCAATATGGCCAACGGCGCGGTCGCCATCGGCAACAACAACAAGGCGATCGGCCAGGGCTCTGTTGCCCTGGGCGACGGCTCCACGGCAGGTGCCGCTGGCCTTGCGGGCAATGTCGCGCTGGGCGATGGCGCGACGGCGGCCGCGAGCTCCGGCGACGTGGCGCTTGGTTCCGGCTCCGTGACCACGGCTGCGGTCGGCACGGCCAGCGCCGTGATCAACGGCACGACCTATGCCTTCCAGGGCACCAATCCGACCTCGACGGTCAGCATCGGCGCGCCCGGGGCCGAGCGCACGCTCACCAATCTGGCGGCGGGACGGATCAGCCTGACCTCCACCGATGCGGTCAATGGCTCGCAGCTCTTCGCCACCAACCAGGCGGTCGACGCCATCGGCACCACGCTCAACAACATCAATGTCGGCGGCGGCATCAAGTATTTCCACGCCAACTCGACCTTGCCGGATTCCCAAGCGCTTGGAACGAATTCCGTCGCGGTCGGACCCAACGCCGTGGCCAACAATGCCGGCGATGTGGCGATCGGCCTGAATTCCGCATCAGGGACCACCACGGCGGTGGGTGGCGCGACGATCGGCGGCGTGAACTACACCTTCGCCGGCACCACGCCGGCCGGCGCGTTCTCGGTCGGGTCGGCTGGTGCCGAGCGCCAGATCCAGAACGTCGCGGCCGGACAGTTGAATGGCGGCTCGACCGACGCGGTCAACGGCTCGCAGCTGTTCGCAACCAACCAGCAGGTGACGCAGAACACCACCGATATTGCCAACATCGGCAGTGGCGTCACCAATCTTGGCAACACGATCAGCAACATCGCCGGCGATACCTCGACCGCCTATACCGACGCCAATGGCGTGGGCATCCGCTACGCCCGCACCAACGAGACCGGATTGGCGCAAACCGATTCCTTCGCGCAAGGGGTCGGCTCCACCGCTGTCGGCTACCAGGCGACCGCGACCGGCGTCAGCGGGCTGGCGCTCGGCCGCGACAGCAATGTCAGCATCGACGGCGGCGTGGCGCTCGGTTCCGGCTCGGTGTCCGACCGCGCCCTGGCGCCGGCCACCGGGCAGATCGCCGCCGGTCCGTCCAACTTCATCCAGTACAACACCACCGACAAGACGCTGCTCGGCGCGGTTTCGGTGGGCACCGATACATCCTACCGCCAGATCACCAATGTCGCCGACGGCACGCAGTCGCAGGACGCGGTGACGGTCCGCCAGCTGCAGGGAGCGATCGCCTCCGTCTCGGTGACGTCGACCAAGTATTTCCATGCCAATTCGGCGGCGGGCGACTCGCTCGCGGTCGGTGCGGAATCGGTCGCGGTCGGCCCGACGACGGTCGTCAACGGCGACAATGGCGTGGGCATCGGCAATGGCGCCATTGTCGACCAGACAGCACCCGGCGGCACGGCCATCGGTCAGAACGCCCATGTCATGCTGGCCGACGGGCTGGCGCTCGGCACCAATTCGCTGGCGTCCGGCATCCAGTCGGTGGCGCTCGGCGCTGGCGCCCAAAGCACCTTCATCAACAGCGTCGCGCTGGGCGCGCAGTCCATCACCTCGGTCGGCGCTGAGACCGGCTACACGGCCTTTGGCCTGACCGCGCCGCAGACCTCGGTCGGCGAGGTGTCGATCGGCGGCGCCGGGGCTGAACGCAAGCTCACCAATGTCGCGGCGGGCTCGGCCGATACCGATGGCGTCAACGTCTCCCAGCTTAAGGGCGTGTCGCAAAACATCGCCAATTTGTTCGGCGGCGGCACCACGGTCAATCCCGACGGCTCGATCACCGGACCGACCTACACCGTCCAGGGCAACACCTACACAACCGTCTATGACGGGCTCACGGCGGTCGACAATGCGCTCACCAACATCACCAATGGCGGTGGCATCAAGTATTTCCACGCCAATTCGACGCTGGCCGACTCCACCGCCAGCGGCACCGACAGCGTCGCGATCGGACCGGCCAGCGTGGCCAGCGGCACCAACAGCCTCGCCGCCGGCAATGGCTCGACAGCCACGGGCCAGGGCGCGGTGGCACTCGGCCAGGGCGCCAAGGCCAACAATGCCAACGACGTGGCGCTCGGTTCCGGCGCGGTGACGCAGACCGCGGTCGGCACCTCCAGCACCGTCATCAACGGCAAGACCTACAGCTTTGCCGGGACCGCTCCGATCGGCACCGTCAGCGTCGGCAGTGCCGGCGCCGAGCGGACGATCACCAATGTCGCCGCCGGACAGATCAACGCCAACAGCACCGATGCGATCAACGGCTCGCAGCTCTATGCCACCAACACGGCTGTCGAGGATTTGAAATCAGGTCTCGGATCGCTCACACAGAATGCGGTGACGTATGACACCAATCCGGACGGCAGCAAGAAGAACAGCATCACGCTGCAGGGCGGCGATGTCAACGCGCCGGTCGTCATCTCCAATGTCGGTCCCGGCGTTGCCGGCACCGATGCGGTCAACGTCAACCAGCTGAACCAGGGGCTGGCCACGAGCATCAACACGTCCAACACCTATACCGACAAGGTGGCCGCCACGACGTTGCAGCAGGCCAACAACTATACCGACCAGAAGCTCAGCCAGCTCAATTCGGACATCGGCGGCATACGTGACGAAGCCCGCCAGGCGGCGGCGATCGGGCTTGCCGCGGCCTCGCTGCGCTATGACGACCGTCCCGGCAAGCTGAGCGTCGCGGCGGGCGGCGGCTTCTGGCGGGATTCGAGCGCCTTGGCCTTCGGCGCGGGCTACACGAGCGAGGACGGACGCATCCGCGGCAACGTGTCCGGCACGGCCGCCGGCGGTCATGTCGGCGTCGGCGCCGGCCTCAGCTTCACCTTGAACTGAGGCAGGAATGAAAGGACTTGCCGTACTGACTTGCCTGGCGCTCTGCGGCGGCCTCGCACCGGTGGCCGGGCAGGTGGCGTCGCCCTACAGGATCAAGCCTTCGGATGTGGTGCTGCCACCCGACGTGAAACTGGGAACCTATCAGCGCACCATCCGTCCCTTCGAAAATTGGACGCTGATCTGCGACGAGAACCTCAAGGCGCGCAAGAAGGTCTGCAATGTCTCGCAGGTGATCGAGGATTCCTCAGGCAAGATGGCCTTCAGCTGGTCGCTGGCCGCCACGCAGGACGGCAAGCCCTACATGATCGTTCGCACGGCGCCGAACGCCAGGAGCGACGGGCTGGTGTCGCTGAAGTTCGACGGGCGGGACCAGGCGATCGACGTCCACCTGAACGGCTGCAACGAGATGGTCTGTGTCGGCATGCTGCCGGTCGGGCCCGTCATGCGCCAGCAGATCTCCCAGAATGCGACGCCGGCGATTTCCTATCCGACCGTCGACGGCAAGACGATCACCGTGACCGCAGCAACACTCAAGGGGCTGACCGAGGCCCTTTCGCCACTCAAATAACGGGGCAGCATCATGAGCCAGCAGGACCAGTTCATGTCCGCAAAACGCAGCAGCCCGGCCGTCGAGGCGGATAGGCAGAGGCTGGTCGAACCCGCGCGGCGGCGATGGCCGCGCGTCGTCGGATTTTCATTGTTGGGGCTCGTGGTGGCGGGCCTTGGCTTCGCCGCCGGCAACTATGCCGCGATCGCCAATCTGGTCGGCAGCGCGACGGCCGCACAGCCTGAGGCAACCAACCCGGCGCTTCCGGACACGCCTTTCCTCGAGCACGTCAAGCAAGCCGGGGTGCAGGCCTGTTCGACCGTCTATCCGGTGCTCGGACAGATTTTGACGACCGGCACGAAATACAGCGTCAAATCCTTGTGGAACGACCAGGCCGCCGACAAGCATGCCGTCCAGGCCTTTGTCGGCATGGACTATGCGACGGAACGCTATAGCGGACCGGCCGCCGGCGTCGTCTTCGCATCGCCCACCGCTTCGGGTTGCGAAGGGGCCATGGTGCGGGTGGCGCCATTCGCCAGCCCGTGCGCCGACATCCCGGCCATCCTTCCGCAGGGCAGCAAGATCACCGACCATCTTGGGCAGGTCGAGGTGTACGAACTCGGCGGCAATGCCGGTGAAGCCCTTCTCCTGCCAACGGGCAAAAGCTGCGTGGTGATCTCCGTCGCTTCGGCGGCGAAGTAGGCGAGCAAGCGGGATCAAGGAAAGGGGTGCCGACCATGAGATTGCGGGCTTTGGCGGTTTTGGGCTTGACCTTGTGGAGCGGACAAGTCGTCTCGGCCGACCTGGTGGCTCCGTCGGAGCCGCAGCAGGAGGAAAAAGGCATCTGGGCGGCGATCGCCTATTCGCAGGCCGATAGCAAATACGGCTTCTTCTGGGGCGCCGACAAGCGCCAGGAGGCGAAAGACATAGCGCAGAAATACTGCGAGAACGCCGGTGGAAAAGCCTGCAACGTCGTCACCGTCTTCCGCAACCATCGCCATTGGAATGATGACGACCAGACCGGCTTTCCCTACAAGCACTGCGGTGCGCTCGCCGTGGCCGACAAGGTCGAGAACCGTTTCACGCCCTGGGGCGTGAACTCGGCCGAAACCCGCCGCGAAGCCGAAGACCTCGCTCTGAAGGCCTGCGAGGCGTCGGGTAGCAAATGCAAGGTCCGTGAATGGGTCTGCACATGAAGCGTGGCCTCAAGGCCGCCTGCGCATGCGGGGCAATCGTATTTTCTTCGATGTCGCCGGCATCGGCGCAGCAACAGGCGGCGGCTGTTCCAGATGGCCCGTCATCGCTGCGCGAAGTCTATCAGGACTGGAGCGTGGCCTGCTCTGTCCAGGAGAATGCGCGGGTCTGCTCGCTTTCGCAGGACCAGGTCCAGAAGAACGGCCAAAGGCTGCTTGCCGTGGAGATACAGAGGCGCGCGGACGGGTCGACCATGGCTACCCTGCTTCTGCCCTTCGGCATCTTGCTTGATTCCGGCGTGACGCTGCAGATCGACGATCAGCCGCCCTTGTCCCCGCAGCGCTTCAGGACCTGCCTGCCAACGGGTTGCCTCGCGGTGTTTGCCATTGACCGGTCGGTGCTTGGAAAGCTGAGGGGAGGCGAGGTGCTCAAGCTCAACGTCACCACCGACGCCGAGACCCCGCTGACATTCCCGGTGTCACTGCACGGCCTGACCGCGGCGCTCGACCGCATGGTGGCGTTGAGCGCACGGTGAAGGGAAGGGCGGCTGCCTTCGAAGCCAGCCGCCGCTGATCCCATGGAACGTTGGTGTGCCGAGGCCGTTTAGTCCGGTGCCATTGCCAGCGGATCGTGATGATGAAGAAGACCTACGTCAAACCCACGCTTGTGAAACGCGGAAAACTGACAGAGCGCACGGCACAGATCGTGGCTTCCGGGGTCATATTGGGCGAGTAGTCGTATCTCCTGGCGCCTCCGGCTATTTTTCCCGCATCGCCCGGCGGAAATTCTGCGTGATCGGCTCGGCGAGGTAGGAAAGCACGGTGCGGGCACCCGTCCGGATCATCGCCTCGCTCGACATGCCGGGCAGGAGCTTGCGGCCCTCCAGCTTGGCGAGTTCGTTTCTGTCGATCAACACGGTCGCGGCGAAATAGGGCGCGCCGCTGCGCTCGTCCACCATGCGGTCAGCCGACACGATCTCCACGACGCCGTCGAGTGGCGGCAGGTTGTAGCGGGCGAAGGCCGGAAAACTGACGTGCGCGGGCTGGCCCGGGGCGATGGTCTCGACGTCCTCCGGTTTGACCATGGCCTCGACCACGAGTTGTTGTCCGAGGGGTACGATCGTCATCAACGTCTCACCGGGTTTCACGACGCCGCCAGCCGTGTGGACCTTCAGATCCATGACGATCCCGTCCACCGGGGCGACGACATCGGTACGGGTAAGCACGTCCCTGGCGGAACGCTCCTCCTGTCTCAGGTCGAATAATTCCGCCTCGACCTTGCTCAACTCGTCCACGGCCTCGTTCAGTCGCACCGTGCCGAGGTTCAAGATCTGCATGTCGATTTCGGCCATGGCGCTTCTGGCGCGCGCAATTGCCGCGATGTTGGTAGCGCGATCCCCCTCGATCTCCTGCTGTTGCCGCCTGAGCAACAGATTGCGTTCGCGAGTGGTCAGTCCCTTCGCCAGCAGGGCCTCGAGATCCTTGGTTTCACCCTCGATCGCGTCGATCTGCTTGTCCTTGGTGGCGATAAGCTTTTCAAGTCCCGTTATCTCTTCCTCGGTCTGGTGACGGCGCTGGCTGAGAATTTCCTGCTCGTCCGTCCAGTTGTGATGTTTTGCCGCGAACACGTCACGCTGGGCGGCCACCGCGTCCCTTGCGGCGGTGGCGGGGTTTGCGAGCAATGCCGGATCGAACGCGATCTCGGCCTTGCCGTCACGCTCGGCCCTCAGGCGCGCGGCCAGTGCTTCACGCGTGGCTATCCGGTTCTGGATCAGGTCGAGCTGCGTCTTTGCCTGGGTGTCGTCGAGCCGGATGAGGACCTTGCCCGCTTTGACGATATCACCGTTGGCGGCGTTCAGCTCCGCGATGATGCCGCCCTCGAGGTGCTGGATGAGCTTTCGGTCGCCGGCGACCTTGACGACGCCCGGCGCAACCGCGGCGCTGTCCAAGGGCGCCAGCGCCGCCCAGCCCCCGGCCGCGCCGAAGAACAGGAACATGATCGCGAATCCGGTACTCGTCACGGCTGTGAGACGCAGGGGTACCGGTTCCAGCAAGGAGGTCGGCGGGACGGGTAACGGCACGATGTTCATATCTGTCCTCATTTCATGCCTGGTTCGCCACGGCAGCCGTGCTCAATGCGGCCTGACGCGACGTGCGCTTTGAAGAGGGACGCGGCTCGTTGCCGGTGCCGACGACGGTGGCGGAGATTTCCGGCATCGGACTCGCCGGCACCTGAGTTACTTGGCGGATGCGCGCGGCGAGTTCGTTGAAGACATGGTCACGTGAACCGAAGAGGTCTTGTTGGCCCCGGTTGAGGACCAATATCTTGTCGACCTTCTCCATCATGTTGGCTCGGTGCGCGATCAGGATAACGGTCGCGCCCGCCGCCTTGGCCGCGCCGAGGGCCGCGATCAGTGCATCCTCCCCCTCGCGGTCGAGGTTGGAGTTGGGCTCGTCCAGGATGATAAGTGCCGGGTCGCCATAGAGTGCCCGCGCCAGACCGATGCGTTGGCGCTGGCCACCCGACAGCACCGCGCCAGATTCGCCGATCTCGGTGGCGTAACCCTTCGGCAGTCCCTTGATCAGTTCGTGAACTCCCGCCAGCTGCGCGGCCTTGACCACGTTGTTGAAGACCGCCGGGTTGATATTCGCGAAGCGGCAGATGTTTTCGGAGACGGTGCCGGCGAAGAGCTCGATGTCCTGCGGCAAGTAACCGACATAGTGACCACGGTCCTCCGCCGCCCATTGGGCAACGTCCATCCCGTCCAGCAACGCACGCCCTCCGGATGGGCGCCAGGCGCCGGCCAGTATGCGCGCCAGGCTCGTCTTGCCGGCCCCGCTCGGGCCGATCAACGCCATTGCTTCACCCTGATTGAGCCGGAAGCTGATCCCTTTCAGGATAGGCTCGCCACCCTGTCGGGCCAGCACAAGGTTGTCGGCCTCGAACCTGCCTTTCGGTCGAGGCAGCGGCATAACCGGCGTGGCCTCCCGGTGTTGTCCGGCGACCGCGGTCAGGCGCTTGTAGGCGGCGCGCGCTCCGACAGTCGCCTTCCATGTGCCGATCGCTTGCTCGACTGGCGACAATGCGCGCCCCATCAGGATCGAGGCGGAGATCATGATGCCGGGTGAGGCCTCGTTGCGAAGCACCAGATAGGCACCAAGGCCCAGAATGGCCATTTGCAGGGCCAGCCGGTGGCAGCGCGCGATGGCCGCGATGACGCCGCCACGGTTGGCGGCAAGAATCTGTCCCTTGTTTGCCTCGTCCTGCTGCGCCTTCCAGCCCTCCAGCAATGGCTTCAACATGCCCATCGCCTGCACGACCTCAGCGTTGCGGATCGCCGCCTCGGCCTGCACATAGGCCCGCGACTGTGCGCTTGCGGCCTCGGTCAACGGTTTGCGTGTGATGTATTCGTTGAGCAACGCCAACGCAAACAGCACGATCCCGCCGCACAGCGCCAGCCAGCCCAGCCATGGGTGCATGAAGAATATGGCGGCGAAGAACAGCGGCGCCCAAGGCGCGTCAAGGATCGGGAAGATGCTGGGGCTGGTGAAGAAATTGCGGACTTGATCCAGGTCGCGCAGAGGACGGGCATTGGCGTGACCGGGCGCCGAGGCGGCATATTCCACCGATGCGGTCAGCAGAACCGGTCCCAACCGCGCGTTCATCCACGACCCGACTTTAGACAGAAGACGCCCGCGCACGATCTCCAGCCCCGCCATTGTCGCGAGTGCTCCTGCCGCCATCAGCGACAGCATCACCAACGTCTCGAGGCTGTGGCTGGACAACACGCGGTGGTAGACCTGGAGCATATAAAGCGCCCCGGTCAGCATCAGCACGTTGATGCCGCCGCTGAACCAGATAAGCGGCCGGAGGGCGCGCCTGGCCTCTTTCATCACCACCTGCAGGGCAGGGGGCTGTTGGTTGGTTTTCATCATCTGGATGACATCTCCGGGCGACAGATCGCGGATACGGGGGCAGCAGTGGCTGCCCCCCGGTGGTCGAGCGTCAGGCAACGTCGACAAGTATGTGCTGCATCGCTGTCTGGTCCGCGTCCGCGTCCGCCACCTGGAAGGCGAAGTTGAGGTGGGCATCCGGAGTCTGGGTCGTGGTCGAGGTGAAGCCGATGTCGGTGATCTTCAGCACGTCGTTATCGGTGGGGTCGAAGTTCACCAGACCACCGGTCGCATTGCTGCCGCCGGTGGCAGTGCCGGTCAATCCGTTCAGGTTGATCGCGGTGTTGTTGCCGGAGATTCCGTTGCCCGACTGCATGATCTGGACACCCTGCAACACGTAGTGTTCGCCGGTTGCGTTGTAGTCGTTCTGCTCGATGATCACGAGGCCGTCATTGTTGTCGAGCGTGAACTCGCTGTTGTACGGGGCCGGGACATGACCCGTCTTGAAGATGTCGGTGTTATCCACGTACATGGCCCGTGTGATCGACGGGCCGTCGTCCGCGGTGCCGGCGATGTTGTCTGCGCCCTTGTCGAGCAGATTGAGGATCAGCATCAAGTCCTCGCTGGTGCCGATGCCGTCGAACTTGATGGCCATGGCGCTGGCGGTCGCCGTCGGGGTGGTGGCCTCGTTCACGATACCGACGTCGCTGTTGAAGAACCGCAACGTGAGCAGTTCGCCTTTCTGGATCGTGTCGCCGGCGACACCGTTGGTGCTTTGCGTCGCGGACACCCACGTCTCATTGGCATTACTCACCATCTCGTGACCACCGACGGTGAACGTGGAGTCAGCGGATGACCCTTCGCCATTGTTCGTCAAGCTGAACGGGTTGGCATTGTTGATCATGTTGCCCGTGAACTGCACGTAGAAGTTTTCGTTAGCCGGCGTGGCCGGGTCATCCGCCTGCAATTTTTCCAACACGATCGGCGGGTGGCCGGTATTGCCCGTGGGTACCTTGGACAAGAACTGACTTGTGTGGATAACGTCGAAGCTGAAGCCTTCGAGCGGGTCGGTCAGGTTGATGGTGTAAGTGTCATGGACCTTGTCGAAAATGAGGGTGCCGCCCGCTGTGGCCGTCTGGTTGCCGGCGGTGTTCGGGTCGCTGTCGTACGAGATTTGCCAGTTGAACGTCGCCGAGGTGGCGCTTTCCGACTGGAGCGTCGCGAACGAGCTGATGAACGGGGTCGTGTCTGGTGCCGGCACAAGGCCGGTGAGATTACCGGTGAGCCCGATCTGGATGCCGGCAAGGACACCGTCGGCATCGACGAAGTCAGAGTGCGTGGCGTCGTAGAACGAAGCCGGGCGGCTGTCCGCGCCGATGTCGTACCCGAAGGCACCGGTGGCCGACGCGTTGAGCGTGTTGGCCAGAGTCTCGTGGGTCCCCGTACCGTTGCCGGCGTTCTGGTCACCGTCGAACGGTACCGTGATCGTCGGTCCATCGTCCCTAATCTGCACCTTGTCGCCGATGGCGATGTTGGTGCTGCTGGTATCGCCGTCGCCGTCCGTGGCAGTGATGGTCGCCAGCAAGGCGCTGTCGAGCATCGTCTTCACATCGTCGGGGTTGCCGGTATCGGGATGGGCGATGGCAATGTATTGCGCAATGCTGAGGATGCCGCCCTGGCTGATCGAGATGGCGATGGCGACAGGGTCGCCGGTGGTGTTGCCGTCGTTGCCGACGTCAACCCGGCCAACGATGAGGCCGCCCTCGACATTGAGCAGGATGTTGTGTCCGTCGAGCGAATCGAAGCCGGAGTCGGCATTCGCGCCGCTGACGCCGAGCGAAAGCGTTTGGGTGCCACCGTCGGTGCCGAAGCTCGAATTGGGGGTGACCACCGCTGCGGCGCTGGCCGCCCAGCCGATGGCCGTGCCAAGTGCCGCGAAGGCAGCGGGCAAGGAGATGAGCGTCTGGTCGTTCGAACTGGCATCGACGCCGGAAGTCTCGTCATGCAGCACCTTGGCCGTGTTCTCCGTCAGGCCGGCCGTGGGGCCATCGTCCCTGATCTGCACCTTGTCGCCAATCGCGATGCTGGTGCTGTTGCTGTCGCCGTCGCCGTCGGTCACGGTGACCTTCGCCAGCAAGGCGCCGTCGAGCATCGTGTTCACATCGTCGGGGTTGCCGGTATCGGGATGGGCGATGGCAATGTATTGCGCAATGCTGAGGATGCCGCCCTGGCTGATCGAGATGGCGATGGCGATGGGGTCGCCCGTCGTGTTGCCGTCGTTGCCGACGTCAACCCGGCCGACGACGAGGCCGCCCTCGACATTGAGCAGGATGTTGTGGTGGTCGAGTGAATCGAAACCGGAATCGGCATTGGCGCCGCTGACGCCAAGCGACAGCGTCTGGGTGCCCGGTCCGTCGGTGCCGAAGCTGGAGTTCGGCGTGACCACGGCGGAAGCGCTGGCCGCCCAGCCGATGGCCGTGCCAAGTGCCGCGAAGGCAGCGGGCAAGGAGATGAGCGTCTGGTCGTTCGAACTGGCATCGACGCCGGAAGTCTCGTCATGCAGCACCTTGGCCGTGTTCTCCGTCAGGCCGGCCGTCGGGCCGTCGTCGTCGGTGAACAGCTTGTCGCCGACCGATTGGGTCACCGTCACGCCTTGTGACAGGTCGACACGGCCGACGTCGAATTTGCCGACCACCGCGGTTGCCTGGAAGCGGTTGAAGGTCTCCACCGCCTGTGTGCCGCTGTTGTCGGTGAACCACTGTACCGTATAGGCGTCGTTGAGATGCTGGGCGGTTATGGTTCCGTCCCCGTTGAAGGTGACGAAACTGTCGCTACCCTGGATGATGGTCCTATCGTCAACCACCTGTCCGTTGCCGTCCTTGATGATGACGCGAACGATGGCGACCGACGCATCGTCGGTAAGGGCGCTTTGGTTGGCATCATTGCCAAGGTTGGCGCCGCTGCCGAGATTGTTGTCGATGTAGCTGCGGCCGGCCTCGGGATCAGTCGAAGCGCCGCCGGCGCTGAACGCGCCGATTTTCACGGTGAAGTTGGTGCCGGGACTCCCTTCCGTCTGGGAGATGAACAGCTTGGCATCGGTGACATCGATGAAGTCGGTATAGCTCATGTTGTCGATGTCGCCGTATGTGCCCGGTGTCTGGCCCTTGACGAAGCTGAACACGGCCGTCTCACCCGGGTCGAACATCTGGTTGTTTACGCCGATGGTGGCGCCGGTGCCGCCCTGGCTGGTCTTGATGGTGTCGCCTGAGTTATCGAGCGTTCCGTCTGCCTGGATGACCGGATGTATGCCGCTCACCACCAGACCCGCGCCGGATGTGCCTACGGCCACGAATAGATTGTTGCCCGAGGCGAGATTGTCGAAATTGAAGGATGTGGAGCCCGTTGCCGAGACGTTGAGAAGGTTGGTCCAGTCGATCGTGTCGTCAGGATTCGCGGTGTTGGGATGAGCAATGGCCTCGAAGGTCACCATCTCGATGCTGGCGCTGAGATTGTCGCCGGCCGCGTTCAGGTAGAAAGCAGCGACGACGTCACCGGCGTCCGCCAATGGGCTGGTTGTGGCGAGCACGATCGTGCCGTTCGCATAGGAATGCAGATAGATGGCGTCGCCATCGACCGTTTGCAGTGGGCTGCCATTGAAGATGACCTGGTCGCCGTCGAGCGGCGCGCCGCTGCCATCGGAGAAGAACAGCTTGCTGATCGTCGCCCCGTCCGGGTTGACAGTGACAAGGCCGGCGGCGCTGACCGCGGCCTCGACGTCGTCAGCATAGGAAAGCTGGCCCGCAGACAGTTGCAGGTCACCGGTAAGGCCGTTCAGGAAAGTCTGGAAAGCAGAGGAAAGCCCGCTGAGATCGCTGCCGATCGCGGTGTCGTCGTCCTGGAGTCCGGAAGTCTGATCAAGGATCAATGTGTCGTTGACGGTGATTGTGGTTGCCATGGAGATTCTCCCCTTTTTTCGAACGCATCAAGAAAAGGGGTTCACACCCCCTAGATGCCGGACGCCCCTACCCGAGTGCATCCGCTGGCGCACAGAATTGCGGCCTTTAATCCCTTAATGTGCCGCCGACGCAGAGGGCGCGTCCATTCCCGGTTGGATAGTGTTATGGTGAATGGCCGTACCTGATCGAACGATATATATCCTTCGATAGATCATGCTGCGCGGGCGTCGGCGCTGGCCTCGCGGCCGATGCCTTCGGGCGGCTTTCCGGCCCGTTCCGGCACCATCTCGATGCAAGGTGATAGCGATGGTCAGATGAGATCAGATCAGGTCGGTGCGGCGCGGTCCCGGATGGTCGGCGCCCTTGCCATGCGCTACCCAGGCCAATTCCGCGCGGCCGCCGAGGTGCAGCTTCTCGTAGACGTGATGCAGGTGCATTTTCACCGTGCCTTCGGATACATGCAGCCGCTGCGCGATGGTCTTGTTGCGCAAGCCGCGCGAGACGAGGTCGGCGATCTCGGTCTCACGCCCCGTAAGCCTGGACACCGGCTGAGGCTGTGATCGGGGCATCAGCAGTTGCTGGACGATCTTGTTGTCGATCCACTTCTTGCCTGCCGCAACCGCATTCACGCATTCGATGAGATAGCGGTGACTGATGCCGTCGAGCAGCAGACCGTCACCGTCGAGCGCCTGTATTTCCTTTATGTCGAGCCTGCCGTTTGGCTGCACGATGAAGATGACGCCGGGAGCGCTGTTGCAGGCCTTCAGCCGAGAGGAGAGACCGGCCGTCCGCGGATCCGCTATGTCGAGGCCAACGATGACAATATCGGGCCGATGGCGCTCGACATGGGGGAGAACGTCGACAGGACGGCGGCACTGGGCGACAACATCGTGTCCAGCCTTATGCAGAACCGATTCCAGACCAGCGAGATACACCCCCCGCGGGTCCGCCACAACCAGAGTCGACATGCGAACACCGTCCGTAAAAAACGCAACGAACTTGGTAAAATATCTATGAAGTTAGGAAACCAGAACTTAGGCAGTTTGTCAAGGAGTGGCTAATATTCATTTGGCTATGATAACAAGCCGATGCTGTCGAGCCGGTCGGCGCCGATGCTGCCCGGCAGCAGGTTCGTCCGACGCCAATGGCCGTAGCAGCGCCCAATTGGCCGCGAAAGCAATCCACGAGTTACAACCGGTCGGCGGGGCTACGACTTTGGTGCAGGGCAACCATGGCTTCTAACCGTCACCGCAGGTTCACCTGCCCCTGCCGCTACTGGTGTCGGCGACCTGGGTCAGCCCATCGCGTAGGATGGATGCCTGAAGCATCCAGGAGGGCTTGGTGACCTCCCATCAGCCGAGGGCCGCAACAGGTAGAAAATACATCCGGGCAGACTTCAGGCTCTCGCGTTGGCGACGCGGCCGGATGCGCAATCATTCAGTGTCGCGATGATCGAGCAATTCAAGCATGGTGGTCAGCATGCTTCCAACTTCTTCCGAGATTTCCTCGGGGCGAATTCCCGCCCTGATGGCGTCCGCCGTCACCCGGTCGGCGAGTTTCGCTGCAAGGAACGGATCGGACTTCGAAATGGGTGGAACATTATCCTCCACCCATCTCTGCAGGAATTCGATGCCCCGAGCGCTCATGACGGACTAATGCGCGCTGGAGCGATTTCGTTCCCCCGAGTATGTTCAAGAAAGCGTCAGACCCTTGTGATCGGGGCCTGACGTTCCCCAAGGCTCACATTACGAGGAACGAAGACGCCGTCAACGACAGATGCGGGGCAAGGGTGGCAAACTGGATCTGATGCGCGCCGCCCGAGCCATCGGCGTCGAAAGAGAGGGCGCCGGTCGAACTGTTGTAGATAATGTGGTCGCTGCTGTCATGCGCACCCCTGCCGACGTGGAATGCCGAGGTGGAAAGGGGGGTGCCTTGAAGGGTGCCGCCTTGAAGGCCGGTAAACACAGTGTGGTCGAGCAGGATCTTGTCCTGGGCCACATTGAAGTCGGTGATCTTGTCGATATTGCTGGTGTTGAGAGCGGATTTGAAGACAAAGACATCCGCGCCCCCATTTCCCGTGAGAACGTCTTTCCCGCCACCGCCGTTGATGTAGTTGTTGCCGGCATTGCCATCCACGGTTTGGGAGAACTCGTTTCCTTTGAGATTGATGGGGGAGGTGCCGGACTTGTTCGTGGTGGCGAGATGTTCGATCTCCGAGCCGGCCGACAATACGTAACTCACCGATGCCAGCACGGTATCGTTGCCGCCGCCCTTCAGTTCCACCACCTTGTCGCCGGCGTTGTCGACATAATAGGTATCGTTGTAACCGCCACCGATCATGGTGTCGACGCCGGTGGTGCCGTGAAGCACATCCGCGCCGCCCGTGCCGTAGAAGGTGTGATCGGTGGTCGGAGGCACAGTGCTGGGAGGGGGCACGGTGCTGGTGGGGGGCGTGGTGGTGCCAGTCGTATCGCCGGTCGAAGGCGTGCTTGTGGTGCTCTGGTTGTGCTGAAGGAAGAGGGCCTGCAGTGCTGACGAGCTGCCAAGCGCCGTATCGCCCTGTTGAGAACCCCACGCATAGGCATAGTCGAAAGCGGGCGACGGAACCAGCTTGGCCCAGTGATCCAGCATGGTCTGTTCCTGGGTAACGGTGGGAAGGACATATTGGCCGCCCGTATCGGTGGTGAAACTGCCGCCCCCGAACGTCTGGTAGACCGGGACGATCTGGTTGACCGGGATGCCCGAGGCGACAGCCGCGGCCACGGTCCTGTCGATCATGTTGTAGTCGACCGTGCTTATTCCGGTGCGCACCGGATAGGGATCCAGGCCGTAATAGTCGATATGCGTGTTGGCGGGATTGTAGGTGTTTGAAAAATCGGGATTTGCGGAGGACCCCATGTTCATCATGGTGATGAAGGTCTTGGCGCCGGGCAGGTTGGTGTGGATCCAGTCGGATTCCGCCCTCAGATTCGCGGCGGTGGCGTAGGTTCCCCATTTGCCGGTGGGGTCCGGTTCATCGACGAGGAAAAAGCCAAACAGGTTCGGATTGCCGATGAAAGGCGTGACCTTCTGGATGAATGACGAGGTTGCGCCATTGGCTTCATTGAGCCAGACCAGACCTTTCGTGCCGGCAGGCAGGGCGTTGAGTTGGTCCACGGATGAAACGTCGACAAGATTGAATCCGGCGGTTGTGACCTCGGAGGCCGACCCACCCGAGGCGTAGTGGAGGGTTGTCATGCAAATATCCTTCGTCCGATTCGGTAGGCACCCCATGCCTGCCTATTGGAAAGGATATATTAGAGCCAAATCAAATACCGGCGCCCATTGATAGAATCGTTGATCATGGCCAGGAGAGCCTACGCGATTGGAAGGCTGTCTTGGTCCCGGGACTTGTCGACTGTCTAGATCAGGATGACGTTTGGTTGGATCTTCATCCTGATCTATCTAACTCTTTGTCGAAGCATGATCTTTCCGAAAGCCGGTTCCCAGTTTTCGGGATCATGTTCCAAGATATTTTCAGCGCGGCAACGCAGGACCAGACTGTCCCCGCCACGGCGGCAGCGCCACCGGATTTTGTTGTGGATCTATCAGGAAGGTGCACCAGCATCCTGTCTGATTTCAGCCTCGGAGAGTGCGCATAGCGGTCGTCCATCCACTATGCGCCGCTCACCAGAAAGGCTCTTTCTATCAGCGGCCGGTTGTGGCTGAGGTAGGGTTCAACCAGCATATCGAGATGCCCGCCGACGATCGGGACTATGCTCAGACCGGCCAGGGAAGCACTCCAGCCAAGATCTGTCGGAACGCCTTTACGCCTGCATCGAAACAGGGTGGCTGTAATCGGCAGCACCGTCCTTGGTTGCGCGAGCCACTGGGCAAATGCGCGCATCCGCAGGATTTCCTCGAGCTCGAGGCGCAAAATGAATCGCGTTCTGGCGAAGGTCTTCCATTTCAGCCAGTCGATGCCTCTCGCGAGCAACGCCTCGGCACCAAATCTGGCAAATATCTTGGCGATAGCCCGCAAAAGCATGCGATCCACCGTCACTCTGTGGGTGTGGATGCGCTGAGCGGTGCGTGCGAGAGTTTCACGGTAATTGTGCTGCCCAGGGCCGATATTGGTGTCGAGTATTCCCAGGAACGTGATCGATCGACCGGCGGCAACGAGTTTAGCGGCAACCTCGAACGCGACGCCGCCGCCAAGCGAATAACCGATCAGATTCACATTGCCGTCCGGTTTGGCCTGGTTGATCTGGTCGACGACCGCATCCACCATCCGCGGTATGGTGCCATGTCCCTTCAGCAGATCGTTCAAATCCCCGTAGCGCACGGCAACCACCCTGGCGACATTGCTCATCTCGGCACCGAAGGCCGCCAGGCTTGGACCATAGCCGATCGATCCCGGCACAATGAACAAAATGGGCCTGGGGTCGGAGGCCTCGACAAGCGCGCCTTTTGTGTCTTGCCCTGGAGACGCTGCCCTGACGACATCGGCAAAGCTCATCCCGACCGTGAACGCGTCCAGGTTGAGTTCCCGCCCCAGAGCCGTCTCAAGTTCCATGACGAATTGTAGCAGCTTCAATGAATCGCCACCGGCATCGTCCCAGCGACTGCCAGCTGCCCTTTTGCCCGGAAGAATCCTCTCCCATACGGCCGCCGCGGTGCCTTCGATATCAAGCGGGTTCGCTGCCTGCCCGGCGATGGGCATGTCATGGGCGTCTTGCGCCTTCAGTGCGCGGTCCAGTTCCCGCAACTTGACGCCGTCGACCTTGCCGCCCTTGAGCTGCGGGATCTCGGCAATGCTGTGCAGTCGCGTTGGATGAACCGCCAGCGGCAGAGCCGCCCTGATCATCTCGCGCAATTCAGCAATGAGCTCGCCTCCGCCAGGTCTCGCGGGGACGACAAAAGCCACCAGTTCGTTCGCGTCCGTCACCACCGCAACGGCATCATTCACCTGAGGCGCTCGGCGCAAGACGAGCTCCAGTTCGGCCGGTTCGACCCGTCGCCCGTTTATTTTGATCTGGCGTCCCTTTCGCCCGACGATCCACATCATTCCGGTATCGTCGACCTTGACCAGATCGCCCGTTGCAAAGGTTCGAAGCCGGGGATTGCCGGAGTTCGCCTGAAGAGGGACGTTTTCCCCATCTGTCCAATAGCCGAGCGTGGTGTAGTTGCCTCTGATCAGCAACTCTCCGTCATTGCCCGGGGCGACTTCGCATGCGTTCTCATCCACGACTGTGTATTCGATGCCGGGCAGGACGAAGCCAACCGGGACCGTTGCGCCTCGTTCCGGGTAATCCCTCGGCAGGAACCATTGCGTGCCCGTCGTTTCCGTGGACGAATAGCTGATCTGGACTAGGCAGGACTGGGGAACGCTGTCGCGGAGCCGATCGATGTCGGACCACAGGATCTTTTCCCCGCCGACCCGCACGATCCGCAAGGAAGAGAATGCATTGGGCGCAGCACCATTCATCAACACACGCAGCAGCGCCGGCACGAGATAGACGCCCGTTACCCGCCATTTCTCGAAATTTTCGCGGACGGCGCGAATGCCGGCGCTTTCGATGTCGGAGAGGTACAGTGTGGCGCCGCACAGCATCGGGGTCATCATCTCGCGGCATCCCGCGATCGTCGCCGGCCCGGTCAGCGGCATGAACACGTCGTCGGGACCGAAGTGACAGGCATCCACATATTGCTGAACGCGTTGGAGGATCGCCCGCTGGCTGTTCACGACGCCCTTCGGCGCCCCGGTGCTGCCTGACGTGTAGAGAACGATTGCCGGGGCATCGATCGACACTTCGGACGGCAACCCCGGCAAGCTGCCGTCCGGCGTCGCGGCCATGCAACTCGCCGCATCGATCCATTCGAGTGAGGAGGCATCGGGCCAGCCTGGCGGCTTGCCCGGCCCTGGCTTGACGATCGCGGCCAGCCGTGCGCTGGTGGCAATTGCAGCGAGGCGCTGAAACGGATCCCGGGGGTTCAACGGCACGACGGGCCTGCCAGCCCGCATGGCGGCCAGCATGGCCACCGGATACCAGAGGGTATTTCCGACAAGAAGCCCGACCGCCTTGCCCGGTGGGGCCGAACCAGCAATCGCACCCGCCAGGGTTTGGACTGCGTTCAGCAGTTCCGAAAAGCTGAGGGATTTGGAGCCGTCGCTGATCGCGATCTTGTCCGGGTATTTTTCGACAATCCGCTCCAGGTGAAAGAACGCCGATTTTTCGGAGAAGTCGTCGCCCATCCGTGGGAAGAGGCGGCTGGTTGGTCCGTCGATGTCAAGAGGGCGGGAGGAGGCCTGTTTCCATGTGAAGCCATCTGGAGGGCTGGTGTTGCGATTTGCCACAACATCTTGATCCGTCAGTCCGCCAACCAACGGCAAGGTGCGTGCAAAATAGCTTTCTAAACGCGGGCGCCCCGACGTTTCCAACACAGCCCCCTTGCTTTGCTGACTGGCTTCGCAGTGTCGTACGCGACCATGTTGGCCCTCGCATCGTCAGAACGAATGAGTTCCGGGTCAACTCATAGATCCGATGGCAGTCGTCGTTGCATCGCCGCATCGTCCAAGCCCTTGCTTCATTCAAACAGACGAGGACAGCGCGAAGGCCTGCTCCTAGCGTGGACTTGGGTGTTGTGTGTGCAGGGGCGATGAAACCGGGCCATGGAAACAGATAGGGCCAGCGGTTTTGCGCGATTGGGATACTGCCGGCATCCAGGAGGGACGGGATGAGTCCGCATCTGGTTTGCGTTGGAGGCGAGGATCACCGGCTTAGAATCCCGTTCCTTCTGGCGCTGCGTGAAAGGGGCTTTCGGGTCACTGCCGTCTCGAGCGATGCCGGAGGCGCCTTTTCACCCCATGGCATTGCGCATCGCCGGCTTGCTTTCGACCGCTTTGCCAGTGGCGGTGGAGAATGGGGTGCAGTCAACGCTGTCCGCAAATTGATGTCCGAACTGCGTCCCGACATCGTTCAAAGTTTCGACACCAAGCCCAACCTCCTGACCCCTTTGGCCGTGCGCGGGCAGGTTCCGGTCATTCGCACCATCAATGGGCTTGGCTGGACATTCTCGTCACGGGAACCGCGGGCACTGGCCCTGCGCCCGGTCTTTTGCGGCCTTCAGTGGCTGGCGTCACTTTGGACAGCCACGACCGTGTTCCAAAATCACGACGATCAGGCCTTCTTCGAGCGCTATCGGCTGGTGGGCCACGGCAAGGGGCGGCTGATCCGGAGCTCCGGAATCGACCCGAATGCATTCTCGACCGCAAGGTATCGTGGCCCTTCGGCCACCACGATGCGCGAGGACCTTGGGCTGCAGTCTGCCGAGGTCATAATCTTTGTCGGTCGGCTGACTCGCCAGAAGGGGATCCCGACCCTCATCAAGGCGGTTCCCCGCGTCCTCTCCAAGAGGCCCAACGCGCGTTTCGTGCTTGTCGGTCCGCAAGACTCCGAAGGTCCGTTTGCGGTCAGCAGGTCCGATATCGAGCAATATGCTCCTCATGTCATAGCCCTGGGGCCAAGGCGGGACGTTCCTGCCCTGCTTGGCATGGCGGATCTGTTCGCGTTTCCAACGCAGTATCGCGAAGGTATTCCGCGCGTCCTGCTGGAAGCAGGATTGTCCGGATTGCCAATCGTCGCTTCGAGAATGCCCGGCTGCAATGACGTGGTTGAAGATGGCTGGAATGGCTACCTCGTCGCGCCGCGCGATGCGGATGGCCTGGCATCCAGAATAGTCGATGTTCTGTCCGATCGCGCCCGTGGCAAGATCATGGGCAGCCGTTCCGTCGGCCTGGTGCGGGAGCGCTTTTCGCTGTCGTGGGTCGTCGACCAGTATTGCGACCTATACAAGACCGTGCTCGACGGCAAACACTGCGGCAGCCTTGCTCGATCAGCGCCCGCGATCTTGAGGGAAGAGGGTGCGCGGAACCCCCGGCTGGGTGAGGCGCGGCAATGATCCGTGATGCGCTCCTGGCCTTCGGTGTCGCGATGTCCTACGCGGTGCAACTCAGCATCCCGGGGCTGCCGTTCGGCTATAGCGAACTGTTCCTCTCGCTCTGGATATTGCTGTCGATCACGCGGATCCTTGCAGGCGGCCGGCTTGAGGCTACGCCGGCCCTGGCCAAGCTTGCACGTTTCTGGCTGATCCTGACGCTTACCCTGGGCGTGGGGTTTATCATCGGATTTCTCACGACCACACTGTTCCTCGATCCGTTGTTGCATGACACGATGGCGTACGTGCTGTTGGCCTGCGTTACCTGTCTGGCTGCAGCGGAGCCCAACGCGGCCCTCCGTTTACGCCGTATCGCCTGGTGGATGATCGCTGTCGCGAGTGCAGGCTTTGTCGTTCAGCTAGGGCTTGGTTTCGGCTGGATCCATCAGTCTGGCGTCGATCCCTGGTACTGGGACCGTTTCTGCGGTTGGTCCGACAATCCGAACCAGCTTGCGCTCTACTGCGCGCTGCTTGGTCCCTTGGCCCTGCATCTTGCCGCGACCACCAGCAATCCTTGGGGAAGATGTCTCGGGTTGTGCAGCCTGATCCTCACCTTCTATGTCGGAAGGCTGACAAAGAGCGATACCTATCTCTATACGACTGTCCTGGCTTGCCTGATCCTTCTCGGACTGCGGGTCCGGGCCTGGCTGACAAGCGACGGCGGCAAGGTCAGCCTTCCACGGCAACTTGCCCTGCTGTTGGCCGTTGGATTCCTTCCGTTGGCCATATCAATGGCGCCTTACGCTCTCAGCGAGGCCGCCAGCGCCGAAGACTTCGCCAAGAGCCTCACCAAGGACAAGGGCGGGGAAGCGACCGCGGAAACCGCGGCACTTCGCCTCTACCTCTGGGAGGAGGCATTGAACAAGGGAGCAGGATCCGGATCTCTGGGTCTCGGTCCAGGCCCGCACCTTGATACTCCGCCCGTCGTCAATCAGCAATTTCTGCCGCGGCCTTTCGAAGCCCATAGTACAATCCTCGATCTCTACACTCAGGGCGGCCTGATTTCAGTCCTGGCCCTGCTGTGGATCCTTGGCTCGGCCGCCTTGTCAGCGTGGCGTGCGAGACTGGACGTCCTCGTGGCGCTCGTAGCCTCGATCGCTGTCTTCAGTGCTCCGCACCTGATCATCCGCCATCCGATCGTGTGGTTCTGTCTGACCCTGTGCCTCGTCGCTGGAACGCCGCAGGCGATCCCCGCGACCGTTCGCCAGAGGAGATATTAGAATGTGCGGGATCGCCGGAATTCTCTTGGCGCCCGATGCGGCCGATACGAACGCGCTCAGGGCGATCAGGCCGATGGCGATGGCCCTTCGTCATCGCGGGCCTGATGGCGAGGCGTTCTGGATGAACCGGGAAGCCGGGATCGCCTTCGGCCACCGGCGTCTGGCCATCGTCGACCTGTCGGAGGCAGGTCGCCAGCCTATGCACTCCGCAAGCGGCCGGTATGTGATCACCTTCAATGGCGAGATATACAATTTTCGCGATCTGCGTCGCGAACTCGAAGGAGCGGGCCACCATTTCCGCGGCACCAGCGACACGGAAGTCATGCTGTGCGCGATCGAGAGCTGGGGCCTCGACGCGGCACTCCAGCGCTTCGCCGGCATGTTCGCTTTCGGCCTGTGGGATCTGAAGAGCCGGATCCTCCATCTCGCCCGCGACCGAATGGGCAAGAAGCCGCTCTATGTCGCCTCGACACGTGAAGCGCTCGTCTTCGCCTCGGAGTTGAAGGCGATCACGTGCTTCCCGGGCTTCAACCCGGAACTGGACGGCGATGCGGCGGCAACGATGCTTTCGAAAGGATGGGTGCCGGATGACCTTTGCATCTGGCAGGGCGTGTTCAAGCTGCCGCCCGGTTCAGTCCTGTCGGTGACAGCGGCGGATTTCGCCAGTGCCCGCAGTGCAGGCTCGCTTGCGCATCGCATTCGCCGCTGGTGGTCGCTGGCCGATGTCGCCAGCAAGGCGCAGCGAGATCCGATTGCCGGCAGCGACGAGGACCTCACGACCGAGCTCGACAGCCTGCTTCGCCTTGCCGTCAACGAACGCATGATCGCCGATGTCCCGCTTGGCGCCTTTCTGTCGGGTGGGATCGATAGCTCGACGGTCGTCGCCCTGATGCAGGCACAGTCCCAAAAGCCCGTTCGCACCTTCACCATAGCGTTCGGTGAGAGCGGGTTCGATGAGGCTCCTCATGCGGCCGCGGTTGCGCGGCATCTGGGCACCGATCACACCGAACTTCACCTTTCACCGACCGCGGCGCTAGAAGTCATTCCGGAACTACCGGGGATCTGGGACGAGCCGTTCGCCGATGAGTCGCAGATACCGACGCTGCTTGTGTCGCGCCTCGCCCGGCAACACGTAACGGTGGCTCTATCGGGTGATGGCGGCGACGAGTGCTTCGCCGGCTATTCTCGGCACTTCCTGGCAACCCGCCTCAGAAGGCAGCATGAGTTGCCATCGTCATTTCGTCGGATGTTGGCGGCGGGGGCTGGATTGCTGGCTCAGGCCTCCCAGAAAGACATCTTCGGCAGCCTGCCGCTTTCGGCGAATATGCGGCACGGTTTGCGCGGTGACCGGTTGAACCGGCTCGCCCGCCTGTTCGCGGCGGCAAATGAGGACCAACTGCTTCAGCGGCTGACGGAATCTTCGACCAACAACCTTCTTCATCACAAGCCACCGGCATCGAATGCCTGCGCGGCAGAACTCGACGACTTGCTATCGCGTCTCCTGTTTGACGACATGACCGGCTATCTCCCCGGCGACATCTTGGTGAAGCTCGATCGCGCCACCATGGCCAACAGCCTCGAGGGACGATGCCCGATCCTGGACCATCGCGTCGTCGAATTCGCCTGGCGCCTGCCGAGCAGTGCCAAGGTCCGAAATGGCAAGGGCAAATGGATACTTCGCCAGCTCCTTGATCGTTATGTACCGCGCTCACTGGTTGATCGGCCCAAGCAAGGTTTCGACGTTCCGGTCGGGGCCTGGCTGAAGGGACCCCTGCGCGACTGGGCGACGGATATCATCGCCACGATACACCTGTCCGGAGACGGGGTCATCGACTGTGCGAGGGTCGACGCATGCTGGCGCGATCATCTGCGTGGAAACCAGGATCATTTCCGTGACCTGTGGCCGCTGCTGATGTTCCAGGCGTGGCGCAACGAAGCCATGCGGCCATCAGCGCCGGCAACGCGCCCTACTTACGATATCGAACTCACAGGGGATTGAGATGGAAGGTTCCATAGCCAGCCGAGCCAGGCTCCCGCGCGCTAAGCAGATGACTGTCGCAACGCTCGACACCAATCCGCGTATGAGCCGGCCGTCACGCGAGCCCGTGCAGTCGCCGTCTCCCCTCCATCAACTCGTCGTCACCTTGGCAACGAGAAAATGGCTCTTGCTTGCCGTCGCTCTTCTGGGCGGCATTCTGGCCGGCCTCGCGGGCTTTACTCGCCCGGTGCTGTTCGAGGCGACGACGCAGGTCATCATCGACGCCCCGAGCGGCGGTACTTCGGGCGCCACGGCATCCGCCCAAGACTCGCTGGAGTCGAGCATCGATGACCATCTGACGATGCTCTCGTCGCAAGGCCACCTGCGTCGGGTTCTGGCGGCTCTTCGCCAACCGCGGGCGGCCGACCTTGCCGCAAAAAGCGGCATCAGTGCCGTCCCGCCCGCCGCAGGCTCGTTCTTGAGCGATCTGCTGAGCCGGGTCTGGACGCAGGGCAAGCCGGCGGCAGGAAGTCCGGAAGCGGACGCGGCCGCGCTGAAGACCCTGCGGAACGGAATGAGGGTCGGACAAGAGCTGCGCTCGCGCGTCATCACCATCGGCTTTACCGATGCCAGTCCGGCGCGTGCCGCGCTTGTCGCGAACACATTCGCTCAAGTCTATATCGAAGATCTCGTAGAGAAACGCCGTGCGTCGGATCAGTTCGAGCTGGAATCGCTGGTCGCCAGCCTGCCGCAGGTGCAAAAGGATCTGGTCGAAGCGACCGATCGGCTGGAGACATACCGGCTGACACATGGTGCCGTTGATCAAAGCGCGGCCAACAACGCAGCCGGTGAGACAGCGGAGCTCGGCCGACAGATTTTCTTGTCGAAAGCCAATCTTTCCGCCTCGGAAGCACGCCTTCACCATATTGAGGACCTGCGAAAGGCGGGCGCCCCTGTGTCGGCCATCGCCGAAGCGATCGGATCGCCTGTGTTGACGGACCTGGTGGCACGCCAGCAGGGCGCCGCTGCGGACGGCGATCTGGGCAACGCGATCACCCGTGAAATGGAACAGGGCATCGCGCGCATTGCGGCCGAGGCAAACGTCTACCGCGCCCAGGTGGCGGCTCTCGAGGAGCGCAAGGGGATGCTCGACGCGGCCGTGGCCGACACGGCGAGCCAGCTTTCCGGGTTGCGGGCCCTTGAGCCGCAGGTGGCCATCGTGACGCAACACTACAACGAGCTCCTTGGCCGGCAGCAGGACTTGATACGGCGCATCGCCGCTCCCTCGCCAGGTGTAGCGATCCTGTCGACGGCATGGCCGCCGTCAAATTCCAAGACCCTGTCACCGTTTTTCCTGATTCCACCCGGCATGATGGTGTTTGGTCTGATGGGGGCGGTCTTGGTTCTGGTCCGCAACATGTTCAATCAAACCTTGCGCAGCGAGGCTGAAGCCGAAGCCGAGCTTGGGATCCCGTGCATCGGACTGCTTCCCAAGGTTCCGGGACTGCATGCCAGACAGCTGCGGCATCTGGTTCTGGGCCAGCAGAACTCGCCGTTCAGTCGCGCCGCGACATCCCTTCTCGTCACTGCGGCCCCAACTCAAGGCAGGGGGCAGCCGCCGCATATCATCCTCGTAACGTCCAGCATCCAGGACGATGGCAAGACGGAGTTGGCATGGAGCCTGGCGCTGGCGGCAACACGACTGGGAGGAAGGGTGCTTTTCCTCGACCTCGACCGCAAGGACGCACGGCTCACGAACGAGTTTCGTGGCGAATTCGGCACCATCAAGGCTCACAATTCCTTTGGAGACTATGTAAGTGAACGCTGCACTCTGAAGGACGCAATCACGAGAATGCCGGAAATCGGCATCGATCTGATGGCCGCTCCAGCACCTTCGGATGATCTGCTGACGCTTTTGTCCACTGTCGACAAATCGCAGTTTACTGATGAACTGCTCTCGGTCTACGACGTCGTCATCATGAACGGGCCGCTGGGACTTGGAGGCCCCGAAACCAGACTTCTAAAGCGCTGGGCCGATGCGGTGCTTTTTGCCGTTCGCTGGTCCAGGACGCGGCGCAGCATTGCCCGTGGTGTTCTGGAGTCGCTGCGGGCCGGCGGACCCGTCACCGCTCCTGTAGGGAGTGTGCTCACCCAGGTGAATCTCAAGAGGCATGCCGGCTATCAGCTCGGGGATAGCGCCGATCTCCTGCTGGCGAGGGTTTGATGAGGACCGTCATCACCGCTCTCCAAGCAATGCCGCAAGGGACCAGGTGCGTTCCCGCAATCGGGCTTGACCCATAATGATCATTGAATTTTTCGGACCGCCTGGATCGGGCAAAACAACGTTTGCGCATGCACTCGCCAAGCAGTTGCGCGGGAAAGGCTATAACGCCAGGGTCGCTCTCAGCTATAGACCCAGCACCAGGGCCGGGAGCTTCGATCTTGGAATCCTGCTGTTCGTCTCAAGAATCGTGTCGGCAATATTTTCGACCGCAAGAATATTGCTTTCCTCGACAGGCCGACTGGACGAAATTTCCAATTCGTTCTCGTTGGTGAGGTTGATGCCACCAAAGAAACGAATCTGGCGTGCGCGTATCTGGCGATATATCTTGCACCTTTCGCGTTGCTGGAATGCCGCGGAGCAATCGCCGGAAATTGTCATATTCGATCAAGGGTACGTTCAAGCGATTGGATCGCTGGCGATGTTCAATGGGGGCACCGAACTCGGAGCGCTCGAAAAGGCGCTCAGCCTCGCGCCGCCGGCCGATCTCATCGTCAGGCTGGTGGTGCCAGCCGCGATTGTGGAGACTCGGCTCCGACAGCGTATGGAGCGCGAGCCGCCGGCAGAACGAATTTTCGAGGCCGACTTGAGCGTGAATATGCGCTCTATTGGTGTTTTTGAATCGATAAATGATCTCCTGACGACTTCGGGTCGGGAAATCATTTCCGTCGACAACGTTGACCGTCAATCGACCTTCAAAAGTATTTGTTATGTCGAGAAGCAAATAATTTCCGCATTGTTACGCACAGATAGGCCGGCCGCCGAAAAACAAAGGGAGTTCCCGAATCTTCCCATCGGCGTTCCTGCTTCGGCAACGGCGCCACCGCGGAACAAGGACATGGGTTCGCGACTCGCCTGGGCGAGCATCTTCGCTCTGTTGATCTATATTGGAGGCGCTGGGCTGACCAGTCTTGCGCAGTTGGCAATTGCACGCCTCATCGGGCCACGCAACTACGGCATCTATTCCTACGTTCTGGCATGGACCTCCGTGCTCGCCTATCTGGCAACGCTTGGCTTCAACGTATCATTGTTGCGTTTTGTCCCTGCCTACAGAGCCAACGGCAGGCTTGATCTGGCGCGGGGGGTGATAAGATTTGCCCTGCAAAGATCGCTGATTGCGGCGACGTTGTTCGGAATGATCGGCGCTGCCTCCGTGCTGCTTTTTTCAGACCACAAGCAAAGTGGGCTTGAGACAAGCATTATGCTCGGTATGGTGGCCGTGCCCTTGATTACCGCTTATGCTCTCGGAGCCACGCTGGTGCGTGCGTTCGGTGGCGTTGTCTCTGCGCTGTTGCCGGAGCGCATCGTACGAGACGGGCTCCTGCTCGTGCTGGTGGCACTGCTGGCCACGTCCGGATTGCGAACGGTGGACGCGCCATCCGTGACCCTCGCCGTGGTGGTAAGTTCCGCCTTCACGGTTGGGCTGGTGTTCATCACCGCCAGGAAGTTTGAACCACCCGGCCTGCGGCAAGCTAAGCCCACTTATGCATCGAGAGAGTGGTGGTTTGCAGTCCCCCCACTCATGCTCATCACCGGGCTCGATGTTTTCGTCAGCCGAGCAGGCGTGCTGGTTTTGGGCTGGACAGACCATATCCGTGAAGCTGGTATTTTCGCCTTGGCGTTGAATATCGCAATGCTCGTGGGGCTCTCCCGCATCGCCGTTGCTACTATGTTTTCGCCAACGGCTGCCGATTTGTATGCCAGAGGCGATCGCAACGGACTTCAGCAGCTGTTCGCGCGGGCTACCTTGCTTTCTGCTGGCGGCGCCGTCGTTGTCGCCATCCCAATGATGGTGATCGCCGAGCCGTTCTTGAGGTTCTTCGGTGAGGGTTACGCCGCGGGCGCGCCGATCGCGCGGGTTCTCATCTTGGGATACGTGTTTGTCGCGCTGTGTGGGCCTCAGCAGAATCTCCTGACCATGACTGGAAACGAATGGGCCGCCGCAACGACCATGATTGCCGGTGCTGTGGCCAATATCATAGCCTGTGCAGCGGGCGTCGCGATTTACGGCCCGATTGGCGCTGCCGTAGGTGTCGCGCTAGCCCTGAGCATCTGGAGCGTTGCCATGGCTGTCTATATCGGCAAGCGCCTGAAAATCATGCCAGGCTTGGTTTTTGCTCTGCTATCGATCAGGCCGAGCGCGATCGATGCCCATCAATGGAATTGGTTCTTGAGGGCGAGCAAATGACGGTACTCCATGCGTCGGTGCCGGTGCTCATGATGGCCCCGCACTTGAACGAGCGCCGGATGCATTCTTGATAGGCATTGCGGCAAGTAGGCCCAGGCATCGCCGAGATGAAGGCGTGCGTCGGAAGCGTCGACGTTCACCCGCCTCCTACTCCTGCGCTCCGCCGGCAGGGCCTCCATATATTGAGGGCTGTGTCCGTCATTTGAAGGATGCATGAGCTTCGGACGTGCCTCACGGTGTTGTGGCAAGCTGCGGAGCATCCATGGAACAAGTACCATTGGCGACGGCCCCGACGCCTTCGATGCGCCAGCGGTCCGAAAGGTCGACGCCTGTCGAGCCCGGCCAACGCGAAACCCTCACACAGGTCCAGGTTCTGCGTGCCCTCGCGGCCACCTCGGTCGCGTTGCGCCACGCCCAGCACGATGCGGCGAGCTTGGAACTAGAAGCCGGCCGCACCTTCCAGGCGTGGAATCCGATACCCTGGAGCGCTGGAGTCGATATCTTCTTCGTGATTTCCGGCCTGATCATGGTGCACACGTCGCGACAGCTGTTCGCCAAGACGGGTGGGGCGCGTCTCTTCCTTTCCCGCCGGCTCGCCCGGATTGTCCCGCTTTATTGGGCGGTCACCACGCTCTACCTTGCCGTGGCGTTGCTCGCTCCCTCATTTCTCAACCAGGACTACATCAATTTCCGGTTTGTCATCGAATCCTACTTCTTCATTCCGGCCGCTCGCCCCGACGGAGTCGTTCAGCCTGTCTACGAGCTGGGTTGGACGCTCAACTATGAGATGCTTTTCTACGTGTTGTTTACGGCGGCGATCTTGCTGCCCATGCGTTGGGCCGTCACCGTCCTGCTCACGGCCCTGGTGGGGATGGTGCTCGCAGGCCGTCTCGCGGCGCCTTTGCGAGAGCCATTCGCGTTCTGGACCAATCCGATCATCCTTGAGTTCGCTTTCGGCGTGACAATCGGGATCATGTGCGCCTCGGGTCTGCGGCCCTCCGGTTTCATAAGGGCCTGCGTCGCTGCAACCGGACTGGCCGCCCTGATGCTGGCGACGGCCTTTCCCGATATCTCGATCGGCCTTTCCCGCCCCGTGGTTTACGGCATCCCGGCATCTCTCATCGTCTGGAGTGCTGCCTTGGCGCCAGCCGAGCTGAGGCATGAAAGCCTGGCCGCGCGATGGGGCGCTGGCGTCGGCGACGCCTCCTATGCTCTCTACCTGCTGCATCCATTCGTGATCCGCGCCACGCGCATCTTCTTCTGGCGAACAGGCTTGATTTTGGTACTCGGCCCGTGGGCCTTTATCGCGTCGGCGCTGGTGATCACCTTTGGTGTGGCACTCATCACCTATCGCCTGTTCGAGAAGCCTCTAACTCGCCGTGCCCGACGGCTTCTGGGAGCCGGGTCCAGCACTCGACAGCAGCTTCACCCATTTCCGGTGCCGGCGTATCCCAAGACAGACTGATCGGGGGTTGGGTATGAGCCGGCGTTGTGCTTGCCGCCCGGCCCCCACCCGCTGTTTCCGCCCTATGCCTGAACGAACGCTTGTCGTTCTCGGCCGACGGGCCTTGCATGGAAATCCCGGTACCGTTCCACAAAACGTTGCACGCCGCCCTCGAGTGCTGTCGCCGGTGCGAAGCCGACAGCGCGGCGGAGGTCGCTGACGTCGGCGCGGGTCTCCAGGACATCGCCTGGGGGCAAGGGCACGTTGACACGTAGGGCGCGGCGGCCAAGGGCCGTTTCGATGTCGCGATCAGACGGTTGATCTCTTCGGGCCGGTCGTTGCCGATATTGTAGATCCGATATGGCGCCGAACTGGTGGCGGGATCGGCCGCGCGGCTGTCCCAGTCCGGATTCGGCCGCGGCGGCACGGCCAGCACGCGAACCAGCCCTTCCACGATGTCGTCGATATAGGTGAAATCTCGCCATACGCGGCCGGCATTGGCGATTTTGATCGTCCGTCCCTCGGCGATGGCATGGGTGAACGTATAGACCGCCATGTCGGGCCTGCCCCAAGGCCCATAGACAGTGAAGAAACGCAATCCGGTCACAGGCAAGCCGTACAGGTGGCTGTACGAATGCGCCATGCATTCGTTTGCGCTTTTGGTCGCGGCATAGAAGCTGACCGGATGACTGGCGCCATGGTGCTCGGAGAACGGGATGCTTCGATTGGCGCCGTAAACGGAACTCGACGAGGCATAGACGAGATGGCTGACGCCGGCGTGCCGGCAGCCCTCCAGGATATTGAGAAACGCGACAATGTTCGACTGCACATAGGCATGCGGGTCGACGAGCGAATAACGCACGCCGGCCTGAGCGGCGAGGTGCACGAAGTGCGATGGCTGGAAGTCCGAAAAGAGGGCTTTTACCAGCGCCTGGTCCGCCAGGTCCATCCGCATGGGCGTGAATCTCGGTTCGGCGCAGAGCTGT
This sequence comes from Mesorhizobium sp. CNPSo 4671, assembly GCF_057784245.1. Lineage (NCBI taxonomy): Bacteria > Pseudomonadati > Pseudomonadota > Alphaproteobacteria > Hyphomicrobiales > Phyllobacteriaceae > Mesorhizobium > Mesorhizobium sp. CNPSo 4671. The sequence goes on from NZ_JBWLUW010000011.1 coordinate 389,203, forward strand.
GCAAATCGCGCCTCCTTCAGCCTCAGGTCGTAGTAGGGCGTGAAATTGTCGACACCGATAACGTCGGCGCCGTGTCGCAAGAGCCGCAACGCAACATGAAATCCGATGAACCCGGCGGCGCCGGTGACGACGACCGGGCCCGCGCGTGCAAGTTTCAATACAGCCCCATCCGACCACGCTCGGGCGGTATCCACCAGCTTGTGGACCGTCGAATTCGCTTCGACCATGGCAAGTCACCCCCGCAGCGAGATCCCGCGCTGACCGCGTTCGATAACGCGTCGAAAGCGTGGAGATGGCGCCGCCAATTTTACGATCTGCGCAAACGCGGCCGCGCAGAATGCCGCCGCGTTGCATTGGCCCGATCTCGATCGCCTGAGTCCGGGCGGCTGCCGACGCCCGGCGGTTGCTATTTTATGGCAGGACCGAAATGCGCCCCAGAAGAGCCACCAACTCCGCCTGACGCCTTGTCTCGGTCTTGGCGAACAGCGAGGCAAGCTGGGAACGGATTGTCGTGCGGCTGAGATGCCAACTGCGAGCGATCTCCAGGGGCGCATCGCCATGCGCCAGGCGCAACGCCAGCTGCGTTTCCGCACTGGTCAAACCGAACATCCTTTGCAAGGTCTGAGGGTTTGCCGACGATGTGTTCTCCCGGTCCAGCAATGCGACGATGCTGGTGCCGTCAGGTGTGACGACGCCCGTCTCATTCAGGACCACCGGCCTGTCGCCCCTGCTGCGGATCACCACCCATGAGAGTGAGCCCGGCTGGAAGTGGACCGGAACATTCGCAACCAGCCGCCTTAGCCCGGCGGAAAGCTCGATGGCTGTGTCGGCCGCTTCGCCCTGCCGCTCAAGCGTCTCTTGAGCGGCAGCGTTCCATTCGATCACTTTCCTGTCGCGGTCCAGCACAAGATAGCCGCAGCCGATGCGGTCAAGCATGCCGGTTATGGATTCCAAACTGCGTCGCTGCGGTCCGCCAATTCTGGCGTCCGGCCGATCCGGCAGATGTATCGGACGTGCGTGACGAGTATCTTTCAGAGCAATATATTGGCTGATCGCAACCGCCTCGTTGCGCCTCTCAATTAGTGTCATCGCTTCTACCCCAACCCTAGTTGCTACTGACCCAAGTAAATTTTCACGATTTACTTGCTTTGAATTCCGCCAACCGACGGGAATGCACTCCTTTGGCTTGAATTTCGACACGTCTGAAGACATCCGCGGGAAGTCTGTTCCGCAGCGTTCGTTGAACATGCCTTTTGATGAGCCCAACCGAGCCTGATTCTATTCGCCGGCAAAGCCATAGCAATCCGGCAGTGGTACTAGGCTGCCCTGTCGCGGCCTAGTCTCGACGAACTAGATAGAAGGTTGTAGTCTGGCGCATGGCTTCGTATCTGCGCTGGCTCAAATCGAACGTGTCAAACACGCCGTTGGCTCATGTAGCTTCGCTATTGGTCCTTGCAGCAGCGATAGTACTCGAAGCGATAAATACGATATATCTCGGCGAGGGGGTGACGTTTATTGCGTTTATCCCCATAATTATTGTTATCGTTTATCTCGAAGGGCGTCTGGTTGCCATCGCCGCGACGTTTCTCATGGCGGCCGCCGGCTTGTGGATGCGACGCGTTCTGAACGCCCATCTCTCTGCTGAAGATTGGACGAGCGCCATCTTCCTTCTGGTCTCCGGTGGCCTGATCGCATTTGTGTTCCACCGCCTGCGACAGGATCTGCGCGGGGCGCTTGAGGTCGCAGAATCGAGGCTTGCTGCCATCGATGCCGCCGAGAGTCGTTACCGTTGGGCGTTCGAGCGCGCCGCCCTGGGTTTTGCAAATGCCAATCGACGTGGCGAACTGCTGCAATCGAACAGACGCTTTTGTGAGATGACCGGCTACGGAGGAGAGGAACTTGCCCAGCTCAAGCTGGAAGGGCTCGTTCTTGGCGACGATCGAGATGCCGTGCGGGGGGTGTTGAAGGATTTGGATAACGGCGCCTCGTCGTCCGCTGCGGATATTCGCCTGCTGCGGAAGGACGGCAAGGCATTCTGGGCTCGTCTGTCCCTGTCGTCATCGCGGCCTGACGAGGCATCGACCGAGAGCGTGTTCGTGGTGATCGACGATATTTCCGAGCGACGCGCCGCACGCGAGGCCCTCCGTGCTCAGAAGGAATGGCTTGATCTCGCTCTGTCTGCCGGACGCCTGGGTACGTGGCGAATAGATCTCAAGGAGGGGACGGTCGAGGGCTCCGGCAAGTTCTGGGACATTCTCGGCCTGCCGCCGATGCCCGTCCGCCGCTTGGAAGAACTCTCGGCCGTCATCCATCCAGCCGACTGGCCGAAATTGGCTGCCTCGGCAAAACCCTCGTCGGCGGTGAACTACGACATCGAGATTCGTGTCAGGCGGATGGATGGGCACGTACGCTGGGTTGCTCTGCGCGGACGGCAGGAAGAACGCGGCGACCGCGCAATCCGCATCGGGATCGCTGCCGATCTGACCGAGCGTCGACAAACCACGCTTCTTCGCGCTGCCGTAAAGAAGCGCGAGCGCATCATGCTCGAAGACCGCCATCGGTTCAGCAATTTGTTCCCGGTGATCACGGCCCTGGTAAAGATGATCAATGTTCCCGAGAACGACGTTGCCAAATACAAGGAGATGCTGGTCGACCGGATCAGAACGCTGGAAGCGACGCATCTGCTCCTGTCTCGTCATACCAGCCTGTCGGGGATGCTCCACGATCTCGTGGCCCAGGAGTTGCAACCCTTCAAGGAGACGCGGGACATAACGATCGACGGCCCCTCCCTCACAGTGCCAGCTGGCGCCGCCGAGAGCTTTGCGATGATCCTTCACGAGCTGACGACAAACTCCGTGAAACACGGTGCACTGGGTGACTCACAAGGCAAGGTCGAAGTTAAGTGGCAATTCGCATCCGACGGCGCAGGAGGCGATCTCGTGTTCGATTGGGTGGAATCGGGACGGCGGAAGAATTCAAAGGTCGTGCGCCACGGTTTCGGATCCATGATAATCGGCGTGGATGGTACACCGCTTGTCGGTCATTCCCCGAAACTGGAAATATCGGAGCACGGACTGCGATACTCGTTGCGGTTATCGCGGAAGGAAATTGAACTATAGCGCATGTCGCCGCAATGCGATCTGGGATTGGGAAACCAGCATCCATAGCAGGATCCAAAACGCGCCGGTCTCGCAGGTCTACCCTCAGCATGCCGGTCCAAACCGCTACCCGCTTCGGGTGGCATAAATCAGCTCACATTTCTCGACTGCCAGGTTTGCAGCAAAACGGCTGCTTCAGTCCGGTTTCGTACCCCGAGCTCGCGCAGAATGGCAGCGGCATGGATTTTGGTTGTCGCTTCGGCAATATCCAGATTGCGGGCGATCTCCTTGTTCGAATACCCTTCCGCCATCAGCTTGAGGACGTCCTTCTGCCTCGATGTCAGCCTGCCGAGATCGCTTGAGCCCACGCGTCGACGGATTGGATTTTTCGCCGAGGGCAGGGCGGCATACGATCTCTGGTCCCCAGACGTTCGAGACAAGAGAGCCGGTACGTAGATCCGACCCGAGAGGATCTCATTTACCGCCAGCACGACTTCTTCGTCTTTCTGCGATTTGACGATGTAACCATGGAGCCCGATCGAAAGAGCGGTCAGGATCTCCGAGCGGGAATCGTCCCCGGAAACGATGGCAAAGCGTGTGTCAGGATAGGCGGAGAGAACCTCGCTGAGCACTTGCTGATCAAACAGCCCAGGCATGTTCAGGTCTAGGATCGCAAGATCGATGGATGCCTGCTCCTCCAGAAGATTGACCACAGCATCGAAACACGCGGCCTCGAATATTTCGGCGCCTGGAATTCCAGCCGTAAGTGCCAGCCGGAGGCCGCGGCGATACAAGCCGTGATCGTCGGCGATGACGATCCGATACATTGAACTACCCCAACGCGTTACCCGGTTCCCCACGAGAAAACCCGCTGGAACCTCCCATTCCTCTGTGATGGTCGTGGTGATCCCTGAAGTCGTGGCCAACCACTGGTCATTCCATCATCGTGATGTCCGCAGCATCCCCATTCGCGCACATCACGTATGGCTAATATAATACTAATTTGCGAGAAGCTGTCGTTATTTTTTTTTACGCTGGCTTTTCGTGCCTGCCTGCCGAGCGATGTCGAGTGCCGATTTCCAATGTCCGGAACCAGTTTGCGGCACAGCGTTTTGATGCCGCACCAGCCTTCACTGGACGCGCGCGGGTCGGTCCCGGCACTTGGCGGATCACTGCTTTTTTGATCGCAAGACTCAGTCGGCTTCTTCATTGGTCTCATGGTCAGGTCCAAAGCGCTTGGGTCTGTCCTTGATCCTGCGGCTATTCAATACCGGAAACGCTTGGGATCGTTGCCATTCGAATGCACGACGACACCCATTCAGAGTGATCATACCATTCATGATGAGGTGTTCGGATTGGCTCGTGGGCGACCCTGCGAGCACTCCATTCGCAACGATGATGTTCGGGCTGAATAAACTCGGGAGGATCGGATGAAAGCGGTGATTCAATGTGGTGGGATGGGTACGCGCCTTCGGCCCTTCACGTCAGTCCTGCCGAAACCCTTGATGCCGATAGGGGCCCGGCCCGTTCTTGAGTTGCTTCTGAAGTGGCTGCGCCGCAACGGCATCGAAGAGGTCTATATCACGACCGGGTATCTCGGGCACTTGATCCGCAGCGTCTGCGGCGACGGATCGCAATGGAATCTGAAGATCAGATACACCCAGGAAATGGAGCCATTGGGCACCATCGGGCCTCTCTCTCTGATCAGGGATGAACTGAACGAAACATTTGTCGTGCTTAACGGCGATGTTCTTACCGATCTAAGCCTCAGCCGGTTCGTGGCCGCGCACCGCATGCACAAGGATCCGGTGACGATCGCCACGGCCTGCCGCCATATCAAGATGGACTTCGGCGTCATCGACGAGATCGACAATGCCGTTCAGCTCTTTCGGGAAAAGCCGACGCTTTCCCATCTCGTCAGCATGGGGATTTACTGCATGAACCCGGATGTCCTGCGGTTCATTCCTTCCGGCATCCCCTTTGGGTTCGACGACCTGATGCTGCAGATGATGCAGGGCGGCACGACCGTGCACGTGTACAAGCATGACGGTCTCTGGCTCGACATCGGTCGCGTCGATGATTTCCAGAATGCGCAGGCGATTGCCTGGGAAGAACAGTCGACTTCGATCGAGGTCGCAGCCGCAGCCGCGTGAAAATCCGGATGTAGAGGCCGACCCCGCAACCAGGAAGTTCAGGAGGTCAAGATGCTCTTGGTGAGCGCCCCGATCCTAGGCGTGCCCGAGAAGGTAGCCCTGTCCAAGGTGATTGACAGCGGCTGGCTTACCATGGGGGACAGGGTACGAGAGTTCGAACTGGCCTTTGCCAACGTACATGGCGCGCAGGATTGCGTTGCGGTTGGTTCCTGCACCGCGGCACTCCATCTCATCCTGCACGCACTGGGAATCGGCCCTGGTGACGAAGTGCTGGTTCCGTCATTGACGTTCGTGGCAACCGCGAATGCGGTGCTCTATGTCGGGGCTACCCCGATCTTTGTCGATATCGAGTCGGTCGACGTGCCGTTGATGTCGCTTGCGGAAGCCGAGGCACGGTGCACGCCACGCACCAAGGCGGTCATTCTCGTTCACTTCGCGGGCTATCTCGCCAATCGGGAACAATGGCAGCGGTTCGCCCGGCTTAGAGGACTGCACATCATCGAGGATGCCGCGCATGCGCCCGGCCTCAGGGAAGTGGGGACGTTCGGCACCGCGGCTGCCTTCAGCTTCTATGGCAACAAGAACATGACAACGGCGGAAGGGGGCGCGGTGATCGCCCGCGACCCCGATCTGCTCGACAGGGTTCGCCAGGCCCGTGGGCACGGGATGACCACCGGAACACATCAGCGGCTGAACAGTCGTAGCCCGCAATATGATGTCACGATGCTCGGCTTCAACTACCGCATGGACGAGATGCGGGCGGCGATTGGGCTGGTTCAGCTGCAGAACCTGCAAGAGTGGAACGAAATCAGGCGCATCCTGGCCGTCCTCTACCGGCGCCTCATCGCAGAACATTGCCCGGCCGTGACCATTCCATTCAGCGAACCCCGGACGTCGGCTTACCACATCATGCCGGTCCTCCTGCCGCGCTATGCGAGGCGGCAGGACGTTATCGACGAACTGCGGACGCAGGGGATACAGACAACGATTCATTATCCGCCGGTGCACCAGATGACGTTCTATCGCGAACGTTATCCCGGCATCACCTTGCCGCGTACAGAGGACTTTGCACAGCGGGAGCTGACAATTCCATTGCACCCCCAGATCACTTCACCTGTCGCCGAGGCGGTTGTGTCTGCACTCGCAGCCGCGCTCAACGGCGGCGCCCAAACAGGAACTGCCGCATGAATGCATTAGACCTTTCCCTGCATCGGCGCTTCGTCTCAAGGCCCGCACACGGCCTGGCGAGACGTTCGATCGATCTCGCGGTCGCGGGCGTCGCGGCCGTCCTATTCGCACCATTGATGCTGCTGATCGCCGGAGCGCTTCTGCTCGAAGGCGGAGGCTCGATCTTGTTCGCACAGACCCGTATGGGCACTGGTGGCCGCCCCTTCCGCATGTACAAATTTCGCAAGTTCGGTGTGAACTGCGGTTCCCAAGGCCTCGCGCTGACCGTCGTGGGCGACAGCCGCATGACGACGGTGGGCCGGTTCCTGGCAGCAACGAAGTTCGACGAACTGCCGCAGCTGTGGAACGTCCTCAAAGGCGAGATGGCGATCGTCGGGCCGCGACCTGAGAGCATGGCTTTCGCCGATTGTTTCCGGGGCGGCCTCGAGGCCGTCCTGCAATACAAACCCGGCCTGCTGGGGCCAAGCCAGGTTCTCTTCCGGCACGAGGCGCATTTCTTCCCCCGATCCGCGGATCCGATCCTGTTTTACCGAGAGGTTATGTTCCCCGCCAAAGCCAGACTCGACCTCTCCTATTATCCGCAGCGCACCATCGTCTCCGACATCGTGTGGATGGCGCGCGGTGCCCTGGCGGTTGTCGGCTGGGCTCCATCACAGCCGATCGACGTATGAACCCTAAAAGGAAAGCGCACCAGTCAGCCGAGGGAATGCGCAGTCATGAGCTACAATGGCAAGAAAGTTCTGGTGACAGGCGCGGATGGATTTATCGGTTCGCATCTCACTGAAGCGCTCGTCCGCAATGGCGCGGATGTCACGGCTCTGGCGCTCTACAATTCTTTCGACAGCCATGGATGGCTGGACGATTTGCCAGACAAGATCCGGAGCCAGTTGAAGCTTGTTCGCGGTGACGTCCGCGACAGCGCGTTCCTGAACCGGATCGTGCGCGGCCAGGCCGTTGTGTTTCACCTGGCCGCGCTCATTGCGATTCCATATTCCTACGCGGCTGCGCAGTCCTATGTGGAAACCAACATCCTGGGCACGGTGAACGTTCTCGAAGCGGCGCGTCAATGGGAGACGGAGCGCGTGGTGCATACCTCCACAAGCGAGGTCTATGGAACGGCCCAGACCATGCCCATCCGCGAAACGCATCCGCTGCAGGGACAGTCGCCGTATTCGGCATCCAAGATCGGCGCCGACATGATGGCGGAGTCCTACGCCAGATCGTTCGATGTGCCTGTGGTCATCATGCGGCCCTTCAACACCTATGGTCCGCGGCAGAGTGAGCGCGCCATCGTGCCGACCATCATCCGGCAGGCCCTCGACCCGAATTGCCCGTCGATCATGGTCGGCGATACAAGTCCGATCCGCGACCTGACCTTTGTGGAAGACACCGCGACAGCGTTCCTGACTGCGGGCATGGCCGGGCTTGAATTCGGCCACGCGTACAATGCTGGCAGCCAACGCGCCGTGACCATCTCCGACGTATTGGACCTTGTTCTCGAATTGAGCGGTTCCAAAAAACCGATCCATCGCGACGAAAGCCGTTTGCGCCCGCAAAATTCGGAAGTTCGCGCCTTGCTCGCCGATTCCTCGCTCTTTGAAGGCGAGACTGGATGGCGGGCGCAGACCAGCCTGCGCGACGGGCTGGAGCGAACGATCGCATGGTGGCGCGCGCGCTTTAGTGAAGGCCGGGTGCGGCGCGAAGTGGGTTATATGACATGACCCTGCTCCGCCGGCATATGTTGGCGCTGTTGCTGATTGCCGGCGCCATGTTCCTGAATATCTACATGGCCGGCGGTCGCGAAAGCAGCGCATCGCAACCATCGCCCGCACAGGCCGCAAAAAACCTGCCGGGCTATCTGCGCGAAACGACGGATCCATGGTCCGGCATGATTCTCGTGCGGATCACCGAACCCGGAATTCTCGGCCTGGCGGGTGTCTGCGGGAAGAAATACTGCACGCACCGTTACTCGAGTGCACAGGCTTGGAATGCTGACCAGAGCCTTCTCCTGATCGTCAACGGTTGCGGTGGCATGTGCTTTCTCGACGGGCGCACCTACGTTCCATTGTTCCACCGCAACCGCTCGACTGAATGCGAATGGCATCCCAGGGATCCCGAGCTGATGATCTGCGTTGGCGGCCGGCAGATTTCAACCTGGGCGCCACGCACCGATCACGAGGACATCGTGTTCACTTCGGCAGCCTACAGCAAGCTTCAGTTCGGACCCAACAAAGGCAATCCGAGCCGCGACGGCAACCGCATTGCGGTGCGTGCGACGCGCAATGACGGCAAAGCGGTGGTCTTCGGCTACGACCTGAAGGAGCGGCAGAAATTCCCGGATATCGATCTTGGCCAGCTTCCAGGAACCACCGGCTCCTGCTCCATCTCCCCGCTCGGGATCAACATTGTGTGCTCACAGGCCTTGTCGGACGACCATGAACCGACCTTCGTCTTTTCCATCGACGGCGTCTTGCGCCAGAAGTGGATGGAGCACCACCGGCCCGGTCACGGCGACATGACGGTCGATGCCGACGGCAGCGAAATCTCTGTCGGGATCAGCAAATCGGATCCCGACAAATATCAGGTGATCAAGCGCCGATTGGCCGATGGCAAGGTCACCTTGCTGATGAAATATGGCGAGGCCATGCATGCGTCGCTCAGATCCCTGGACAGGCCGGGCTGGGTGTTTCTGAGCTATGGCGGCACGCCAGACGAAATATCGCAGCACCCGGATTGGGCGCCTTACGCGCAGCAGGTCATTGCGCTGCGCATGGACGGCAGCGGAGAGGTCCGCCGCATCGTGGACACGCAAAACGTGCACTTCGACTACTGGAGCGAGACGCATGCCTCGCCGTCTCCTGATGGCTCACAAGTGGTCTGGTCGAGCAATTGGGGTGTGCCCGGTGGCCCGGTATACGATTTCGTTACCCGTGTTGAATGGCCTTCGGAGCCGGCGCCGAACCAGAAGGAGATTGTCGCAAATGGCCTTCACTAAACGAACTGTTCTTGCCGCGGTTGCCGTGATGTCCCTGACATCGATGGCCATCGCAGGCGGCGCCGAGCCCTATCAACTGTCACCTGGCGATACCGTCGAGATAGGGATAGCGCCGATCCCGGACAGAACGCAGCGCGCGGTGGTCCAGATGGATGGCAATATCGCCCTTCCCGAAGTCGGGATGATCATGGTCGCAGGCCTGACGGCGTCTCAATTGCAGACGCGCATGCAAACGCTTTTGCCGACCAAGATATTTCATGTGCGTTTGCCCGATGGACGCGAGCAGATGGTTGTCGTCAAGCCGGACGACGTGACCGCCATCATCGCGGAGTATCGTCCGATCTATGTGATGGGCGACGTGCTTACCCCGGGACAACAGGCCTATCGTCCGCTCATGACCGTGCGGCAGGCGCTTGCCGTCTCCGGCGGCTTTAGCCTTTTGCGGTCACGGGCAGGCCAGACAGGCCCCGATCCGGTTGATCTCAGGCGCGACTACGAGACACTTTGGGGGGATTACACCAAAGACTATTTTCACGCCGCCCGTATCCGCGCCGAACTTCAGGACCAGGCGGATTTCGACAAGCAGACACCACAAGGGTCACCTCTGTCGCCCAGCGTCGGCGCCGCGATCGCCCAGTCTGAAGCGGACGCGCTCAAGATTGCGCTGAGCGATTTCCAGCAGGAGCAGGCTTTTCTCGAGAAGGGCGAGAAGGACGCGGCCGATCAGATCGAGGTTCTGCAGAAGCGTGAACAAGTCGAGGCCGAGAGCGTGAAGGCGGATGAGGAAGATCTGGCGCGGGTGACCAAGGCGTTTGAGGCAGGCAATCTGACCAACAACCGGCTTGCGGATGTCCGGCGCGCCTTGCTTCTGTCTTCAAGCGGTGCGCTGCAAACCTCGGTCGAACTCATGAGAGCGCGGCGCCAGCAGGAGGATTATGTCAGGCAGCACGAACGCAATGACAATCAGAGGAAGATTGGCTTGCTGACGGATCTAAAGGACACCAACGCGCGGCTGGCGGATGTCACCGCCAGGCTCCACGCCGTCAGCGAGAAGCTGCAACCGACCGGTGCATCCACCCAGCCATTGCCGATTGCCGGCGAGACGATCCAGGCTCAGGTCACGATCGTCCGCAAGATAGGCGATGAGTGGCGCAAGCTCTCGGCTGACGAGGATACGGTTGTGATGCCGGGGGATACCGTCGAAGCCCGGTTCAACAGTGATCTGCAAAGCGCGGCGATCCAATAGGCCGCCTCGGTCGCAGTCCGATAAAATGGGCTTGGGGAGCTCACTGTTCGATTGGGCAGTCGAACGCAATGTAACGGGAGATACTGGTGAGGCTCAATTCCAAGCAAGGGGTGAAGCCGGCGCCGTCGACGAACTCGGCTCAAATGGCTCAGTCGGCAAATTATGCTTACGATACGCCTTCAGCAGCGCGGATTCCGCGGGCCAGGCCTCAGACCGGTAAGTCCAGGGTTTGGCAGGAGCTGACATCCAGCCAGCAGGTCCATCCGCAAGGCGACCGAGTGTCGAACGACTACAGGGCCAGCCATTGCGCGCCAGGCTACGGCGCGCATTACAACAAAACACATGAGTCCGGCTATTATGGCGCGCTTTGGGAGAAAATCGAAAAGCCGCTGATCCTGGACGTTCTGCGCCCAATGGGCGGAGCCGGCCGAAAGTGCCTTGATTTCGCATGCGGAACAGGTCGCATCGCCAACGTGGCAGCCCGGCTCTTCGGCGAGGTGGTGGGCGCCGACATTTCCAGACCCATGCTCGACTGCGCGCAAGTTCCGCCCAATGTGAGACTGCGTCACATCGATATGACGAGGGAGCCTCTCGGCGAGACCTTCGACGTCGTAACGGCATTTCGCTTCTTCCTGAACGCAGAGGATCAACTGAAGTCGGACGCGCTGAAGGCAATAAATGAGCATCTGAAAGACGGCGGGCGACTCGTGTGCAATGTTCACATGAATGCGACTTCACCCATCGGCCTGGTTTGCCGGCTGCTCAATCGGTTGTCTGGACGCACAATTCGCCACACGCTGAGCACAACGACGTTCGAGGAGCTCCTGACCGCGTCGGGCTTCCGTGTCGAGAAGATGATACCTTACGGCTATCTGCCGCGGCCGGGGAACCTGTTGCCAGGTGTCTGTGGAGCGTTGATCGAGCCCTTCGAGAAGGTGTCCAGAACTCTTCGCATTCCTGGACGACTGGCGCAGCATTTCCTGGTTGTTGCGAAGAAGCGCTAAAAGAGAGATCGCACATTCAAATGGCTCCCTGAAGACGGCCGGGGAGCGGTTTGTCTGAGGGGCGACTCGCCCCCGAAAAGCAGGGCGCGGTGTCGCTCTCATTGCCTCGAACGCGCCCCCACAGCCTTCCAGCACATCTCAAAACGACAGTTTTCCCCTGATTTAATGCATCAGTTCCGGGTTTCTCGGGCTGGCGCCACGATTTCGCTACATTTGGACGGAAGGCCACATACGTTAGTGGGGCGTAATATTAGAAGGCAAAGAGGGATACGCTCCTGAAGACCCAAAATTTATCCAAGGCTGGCGGAGCCGATCGGCCGACCCGACGACTTCTTGTCGAAGGTCGCAAGCCATGAGTTCCGGTGGGATACGCTCGCCCGATCTACGTGGCGCCATGCTTGACGCTGTGCCCGCGCTGGTAGGCGTTGGTGTGTTCTCGGCGGTCATAAACATTCTCGCTTTGACCGGCTCCGTCTATATGCTGCAAGTCTACGACCGCGTTCTGCCTTCACAGAGCGTTCCGACGCTTGTCGGATTTACGATCGGAATGCTGGGCCTTTACGCGGTCTACGGGTTGCTGGATTTCGTGCGGCTTCGCCTCCTGGTTCGAATCGGCAATCGTCTCCATAAGAAGCTGCAGCAAAGGGTCTTCGGCCTCTCACTGTCCTTACCGCTCATCGGCGGCCAGGATGCGAACCGGATACATCCGCTTCGTGATCTCGACCAGTTGCGCGGTTTCCTTTCAGGATTGGGGCCGACCGTCATCTTCGACGCACCGTGGATACCGTTTTATCTGCTGATCATTTACTTCCTGCATCCAGCGCTTGGTCTCTTGGCAACGAGCGGTGCGATTGTTGTCGTGCTGCTCACGGTGATCGCCGAAGTCCTTGGTCGCTCATCCGCGGCGCGCGCGTCCGAGACAATGGTTTCGCAACGCAATCTTGCCGATTCCGGCCGCCGCAATGCGGAGGTTGTGCGCGCGATGGGCCTTTCCGGGCGGCTTGCCCGCCGCTGGAGCGAGATCAATCAGGCATATCTCTCGCACCAGGAGCGGCTTTCCGACATTGTCGGCGCCACCGGTGCCCTCTCGAGGGCGCTGCGGATGGCCCTGCAGTCCTGCGTTCTGGGACTGGGCGCCTATCTCGTGATCGGAGGAGAAGCGTCCCCAGGTGTGATCATAGCATCCTCCATATTGCTGGGCCGCTCGCTGGCCCCGGTTGACGCGGCGATGGCCAACTGGCGAGGCTTCGTGGCGTTCCGTCAGAGCTATTCCCAACTGGCAGCGGCGCTGACCGCCTTTGGTAGCCAAGGCGAACTCATGGAATTGCCGCGCCCGCAGGCGATGCTTGCAGTCGAGGAGCTGACAATAGCTCCGCCAGGCCAGCAAAAACCGACCGTAGCCAATGTCAGCTTCAGCCTGTCTGGAGGAACGGGCATGGCCATTGTCGGGCCAAGCGGTTCCGGCAAAACGACGCTTGTGCGCGCGCTGGTGGGCGTGTGGCAGCCGCTTCGCGGAACGGTCAGGCTGGACGAAGCCTCGCTCGACCAATGGGGCCATGAGCAGCTTGGCGCTCATATCGGTTACCTGCCGCAAGACGTCGAACTGTTTGATGGAACGGTTGCCGATAACATTTCGCGATTTGGCGGCAAGGGCGATGCCAAGGGCGTTCTGGCAGCCGCCAGGGCCGCGGGTGTCGACAAGATGATCATGCGATTGCCGAATGGATTTCAAACACGCGTCGGCGAGGGAGGGGCAGCCCTGTCGGCCGGACAGCGGCAACTCGTCGGGCTTGCCAGGGCACTTTATGGCGACCCGTTTCTTGTCGTGCTCGACGAGCCGAATTCAAACCTGGATGTCGATGGCGATACCGCCCTGGCCGGCGCGATCCTGGGCGTGCGCCGACGTGGGGGCATCGTCATCGTTGTTGCTCACCGTCCTTCTGCCCTCACCAATATCGACAAGGTGCTCGTCATGGCGAATGGGACGCTTCACTCCTTTGGCTCCCGCGAAGAGGTCCTGGCTAACGTTATCCGGCCTTTCCCTTCGCCTGCTGAACGGCCGGCGGCGGTTGTCCCGATGCATAAAGGGGTGAGCGGTCATGCGTGAGGTGCTGTTTCGTGTCTGACGCGACGATGGGTTTATTTGCTCCGATCGACGATGGGAGCCGAGGGGTCGAGGCGAATTCGGCCGATGCACGGGATGGTATCAGGGCCAACCTGATCCTGGGCGCGGCGGTCACCGTCATGTTGATTGCCGGCGGCGGACTTTGGCTCGGCTTGACCAAGATCGCCGGCGCGGTGATTGCGCCTGCCACCGTTGTGGTCGAAAGCAACATCAAGAAAGTGCAGCACCTGACCGGCGGCACGATCGGCGGCATCTTCGCGCAAGATGGGGACCATGTGCGGGCCGGCGATGTGGTGGCCAGGCTGGACGACACGCTGACGCGGGCCAACCTGCAAATAATCAGTGAGGATCTTGATCGCGCAACCGTCCGGCTTGCGAGGCTGGAGGCCGAGCGACAGGGGCTGCCGGAAATGCAGCTTCCGTCCAGCCTTCAAACACGGATGGGCGACCCGGAATTGGCTGCACTGGTGAACGGGGAGCGTACCCTGTTCGAAAGCCGCGCAACGGCGTTGACGGGGCAGAAGGCACAGTTGCAAAGCCGTTCAAGGCAACTCGAACGCCAGATCGATGGCCTCAAGGCGCAGCAGGCCGCGGAAGACCAGTCCGTGGTCCTGCTGGACGGAGATCTTACCGATGTCCAGGCGCTTTATACAAAGAAGTTGGTGTCCAAGGAGAGACTGAGCAACATCAGATTGGATGCCACCCGGGCGCACGGAGAATCAGGACGCCTCGCGGCGGCGGTCGCTGAGGCACAGGCCCGGATCAGCGAGACCGAATTGCAGATTCTTCAGCTTGATGAACAAAGGCGCAGTGAAGTAACGAGCGAGCTTCGTGAAACGGAAGCCAAGCAGACCGAACTCAGCGAGCGCAAGGTCGTCGCGCAAGACGAATTGACCAAAACCAACATCCGCGCTCCGCAATCGGGAACGGTGCAGGAATCCTCCATCCACACGATCGGTGGCGTGATCGCTCCTGGGGAAGTGATCATGATGATTGTCCCCGACGCCGACAACCTCGTCGTCGACGCGCTGATTCCCCCATCGCGCATAGACGACGTTCGTCCAGGTCAGCACGTGTCGATCCGGTTTCCGGCTTTCGATGCCGGCACCACGCCGGCTTGCGAGGGATCGGTCAAGCGCATCTCGGCGGATCTGATCAAGGATCAGCAAAAACAGCTTTCGTATTTCTCGGCGCGTATCAATGTCGAGAACAAGGCAGCCTGCCTGACCGATGCCAAGGTGCTCAAACCAGGTATGCCGGCAGAGGTCCACATAAGCACCGACGAACGCAGCGTCTGGTCTTATCTGCTGAAGCCTCTCACGGATCAGATGTCCAGGGCCTTCCGCCAATGACATGGCGAACTGTTGGAAGCGAGCCGCAAAATGCGATTAGCTCCTACGACGCGCTGAGCGCCCTCCGACGAACGCGGCGAGCGGTACGCACCGTTCGCTCCGCCGTCACCGGAATCTTGGCCATATCGTTCTTATGCGGCACGGCGTTCGTGGTGCTATGGAGCCTCTCATAGGGCAGCAAATCTCTGATCCGGGCGTTGACCGATGCAATTTCGGCCCGTAGGTCCTCGCATTCCTGCCGTCTGATATCGAGTTGTATTTGATCGGATGCCTGCTGCAGCGACAGCTGTGAAAAATTGGCGGTTATCTTCGAAAGGTTCAGCTTGTCGGTTTCGGCTTCCTTGGTGAGGGCAGCCAACCTCTCATCCGCCACCTGCTTTTCCGCCACGGCGTCGCTCCATTGGAGCCTGAGCCTGTCGATCTCGGCCGAGGCCTCGTTATTTGCCTTCGATGCGAGCTCCAGTCGCGAGTTGAGGCTCTGAACTTCGGAACGCAATCCCCGAATCTCGGCTCGGCAGCGTTCGAGCTCGGCATCCTTGTCCGCCTCCATGATCTTTGCGGTTTCTGTGACCTCCGACAGTTTCGCCTGGGTGACCTCGAGTGCGTGGTGGAGCCGTGTCGCTTCCTTTTCGCTCTTGCCGAGCGCACCCAGTATTTCGGAATTTTTCGCAGCTTCGGTGGCATGGATCGAGGAGAATGCGTCCAGCCTGTGCCGCGCCTCGTCCTCGCGCTTCAGCGCCTTTTCCAGGTCGATCGACAGGCTGACATTCTTTTCACGCAGCTGTTTGTTTTCGCGCGCGCGTCTGTCGGCCTCGACGGTCGCGGCGGCAAGCGTGTTTGTGAGGTCTCCGAATTCCGCTTCGTTCTTTGCGTTGGTGTTCGCGGCCTCCACGAGCTCCAGCCTTGCCGCAGCCAATGCGCCACGAAGCGCCTCGCCGTCCTGAACCAGGCTTGCCTCGCGCTGCTGCAAAGCTTCCACCATGCTTTCACGCTCATGCTGCCTTCGGTTCAGATCATTGAGCTTGTCCGACAGGCTCCTTTGCTCCGCGGTCAGGTTTAGATTGGCCAGCTCCAGTTCGTTGGCGCGGAGAATGTCGGCGTGAAGGATGTGAAAGAATTCGAAGGTCAGTTGATGTGTGCTTGCGATCTCGGACAGTTTCGCGTTGATCTCCTCGAAATGCAGCTTCGCATCGCGAAACAGCCCGTCAAAGGAACTCAAGGCAGCCATGCGGCTCTGCGTATGAGAGGTCAGCCGTCGCACGGGTTCCGGAGTGGCGGCATCGTCGGTGCTAGCATTATCCTCGGTTTGCGCGCTGTCGTCCTGTTCGCTGTTGTCGTCTGGCATGGGCGGCTCGCCCGCGCCATCGTCCATTGCCGACGCTGACAGGTCATCCAAACCGAGGCACTCGTCAACGGCATCAGCCAAGTCAGCTTCGAGGTCCTCGAATGACTTCTCCACACTGTTGTCGGCACGTTTGATCAGATCCCTGAACTTCATGCCCTGCACCCCCTTGCGCATGCCTGGACCCAGCATGGCGCGGATTGAGCTTCCATTTGTATCGAGAGATCAGTTCAGCGTCTTCGTGCAATCAAACGATGCCGGGTGCCAGCGATTCAGTGCTTTTGACGGCAACGAGTCGTCGGTTTGGCGGTCGCCAATCACCTCCACCCACCTTTGTGGCCTATGCCAGGATGGCTTTGCGTCGGATGGTCCCTCTCGTGTTCATCTTGACGTCTTTTGTTGCGTGGACACCAGCGCCGCTCGCTTGCCGGCACGCGAGGCAGTCAAGAGCGCTTTCGCGTGTAAGCCCCGGACAGATCAAGCGGCCCGACAGCCTCTTGTAGGGGGGCATCAGGCGGCCGGGCCTAACCGGCTGTTGGGTGTGTTTTGGTTTGCCGGCTGACCCAACATGCGCCTGGGCCGACGCAAGCGCATCATTCGAACGAACTGTTCGTCGGGCGGCTTCACGCGGCTAGTGAGGCAAACTCTGCCCCCGGACCGCGCCCTCTTGGACCACTTCGCAAGCACGGCGGTTTCTGGTCGCGAATAAGGCCGTAGGCTCCTTCAAATGAACGATCAGCCCGTAGTCGAGGAGGGATATCGTGGCTTCTCCGGCGACAAGGACCGGAATTCTGCAGGTCGAGGGGCAAAGCCATGTGCGGCATCGTTGGGATCGTCGGCCATTCGCAGGTTGCGCCTCTCATCGTCGATGCGCTGAAGCGGCTCGAATATCGCGGCTATGACTCGGCCGGCGTCGCCACCATCGAGCGTGGTGAGCTTGCCCGCCGCCGCGCCGAAGGCAAGTTGATCAATCTCGAGCGCCGGCTCAAGGACGAGCCGCTCGATGGCACGATCGGCATCGGCCACACGCGCTGGGCCACCCATGGCGTGCCCAACGAGACCAATGCACATCCGCATTTTTCCGACGGCGTCGCCATCGTCCACAACGGCATCATCGAGAATTTTGCCGAGCTGCGCGACGAACTGGTCCGCGACGGCTATTCCTTCTCCTCGCAGACCGACACCGAGGTCGTGGCGCATCTGGTGGCGCGCGAGTTGGCCAGGGGGCTGAAGCCGGTCGAGGCCGCGCACCAGGCGCTGAAGCGGCTGGAAGGC
>NZ_JBWLUW010000012.1:0-193293 GCF_057784245.1 Mesorhizobium sp. CNPSo 4671
GAAGACAGCAATCTACTTATGAATATATTTGGTTCAGGTCACACAGAAGCGCTCCCTGCTTTTGGATGGGGTGGCGCAATTTCTGCGATGAGAACTACGCGTCGACGTGTCGTGGAGGGCGCTTCCCCCCTCAAACCGCGACTTCGATCGGCTCGGCAAGTCTCGGGTTCGAGCGTGCGGCGATCAGGCAGCTGGCCACGATGAGGCCGGCTCCCGCCAGCGTGGTCCAGGTCACCGCCTCGTCGAAGAAGAACCAGCCGAGCGCGATCGCCCAGATAAAGGCCGAATATTCCGTCGGGATCAGGTATTGCGCTTCGGCACGCGCATAGGCCCAGCTCATCAGGAACTGACCGGCGAGCGACAGGGCCGTTACGCCTGCGAGCGGAAGCCAGAGATTGCTGGGCAGCGCAATAGCGAGCCAGGGGGCTGCCAGACCGAGCATGACCGCAACGCCAAGGTTCTGGAACAGCATGATCTCAATGGGCTTGGCCAGCAGCGCCTGTCGTCGCGCGAGGATCAGATTGTAGGCATAGAACACCGTCGAGACGAGCACCGCCGCCGTGCCGAGCAAGGCATCCCTAGCGTAGCTTGTGTGGCCGAACTGGCCGGCCACGATGATGACAACGCCCGCAATGCCGGCGAGCGAAGCCCAGATCGCCTTGCGCTGTATCCTTTCGCCCAGAAGCAGCGCGGCCAGCAGCAGCGCAAACAGCGGCGCCACGAAACTCAGCCCGATCGCCTCCGCCAGCGGTAGTCTTGCAAGCCCCCAGAAGAAGCACAGCAGGACAATGCCGACAATCGTGGCGCGCAGCGCATGCAGCCTCAGCACCGAGGGCGCAGGAAGCGAGCGTGGCCCTGCCAGCCAACCCGCGCCGGCGACCACGGTCGCCAGCATGCTGCGCCAAAGCACCGTGTTGTAGACGCCGACCGCGATGACCAGCACCTTCATCGCCGCATCCATGCCGGACAAAAGGAAGATGCCGAACACGCAGACGAGCATCGGGATCGTGGGGGAGATTGCGCCGGCAAGGCTGGATGATTTCACGGATTTGCTCGAGTGAGGAATTGCAGCCTGACATATCAGGGCAAACTGGCAGGGCCAGATGGCAGCCTCGCCCATATGACGGTCCAACACCCTCGGCCCTTGGCGCGACCGGGGATTTGAACTTTTTTGCCACTCGTGTCGATTTCGTCACTCGCCGTTCGTCGTATCATCGAACCAACCCAAACAAGGAGACGACCATGCGGTTCATGATGCTGATGATCCCCGGCGGCTACGCGGAGGCGGCGCCCGATGTCAGGCCCGGCGCCGAAGCGGTGGAGGGGATGATGCGATACAATGAGGAGCTCAAGAAGGCCGGCGTGCTGCTGGCGCTCGATGGGCTGCATCCGCCGTCCGAGGGCGCGCGGGTCAGCTTCAAGGGCGGCAAGCCCGTTGTCACCGACGGCCCGTTCGCCGAGGTCAAGGAAGTGCTGGGCGGCTATTGGGTGATCGACGTGCGCTCGCGTGAAGAAGCCATCGAATGGGCCCGCCGCTGCCCCGCCGGCGAAAATGACCAGATCGAAGTTCGCCGCGTCTTTGAGATGAGCGATTTCCCCGAGGACGTCCAGAAGGCGGCGGAAGGCTTCAGCGAGCTGATGGGTTGACGGCCACAGCCACCATCGAAGCGGTCTGGCGGATCGAGCAGCCGAAGCTCACCGCCAGGCTGGTCCGTTATCTCAGGGATATCGGGCTGGCCGAGGAGGTCGCCGGCGATGCCTTCCTGCTGGCGCTGGAGCGCTGGCCCCGGGAAGGCATCCCGCGCAACCCGGCCGCCTGGCTGACTGAGGTCGGCAGGAACCGGGCGCTCGACCGGCTGCGCCGCACCACCATGATCGACGGCAAGCACCGCGAACTGGCCATCGATCTCGCCGCGCTGGAGCGCGAGATGCCCGACATCGAGGCCGCACTCGACGAGGATATCGACGACGACCTTTTGCGGCTGATCTTCACCGCCTGCCATCCCGTCTTGCCGGCCGAGCAGCGCGCGGCACTCGCCCTGCGGCTGCTGGGCGGGCTGTCGACGCCTGAGATCGCCCGCGCCTTCTTGGTGCCCGAAGCCACAGTGGCCCAGCGCATCGTGCGCGCCAAGCGGGCGCTACGCGATGCCGCCATCCCGTTCGAGACCCCGCGCGGCGAGGTGCGGCGCGAACGCCTCGCCGCCGTGCTGGAGGTGGTCTATCTCATTTTCAACGAAGGCTATGTGGCAACCACCGGGCCGGATTGGCTGCGCGCCGATCTCTGTGGCGAAGCGCTGCGCCTCGGCCGCTCCTTGGCGGCGCTGATGCCTGACGAGCCCGAGGTGCTGGGGTTGATGTCACTGATGGAACTCAACGCCTCGCGCTTCCCTGCACGCACCGGCTGGGCGGGCGAACCGATCCTGCTGCTCGACCAGGACCGCGGTCGATGGAACTGGTCGCTCATCCGGCGTGGCCTCGACGGCTTGAACCGCGCCATGACGCTGACATCGACACCCGGCCCCTATCTCCTGCAGGCGATGATCGCCGCCTGCCATAGCCGCGCGGCAACAGCCGCCGACACCGACTGGATTGCAATCGCCGCATACTATCAGGCCCTGGCCCTGGCGGCCCCCTCGCCGATCGTCGAGATCAACCGGGCAGTGGCCGTCGGCATGGCCTTCGGACCGGCGCAGGGTCTGGCCATCGTCGATGCGCTGAAGAACGAACCCCGCCTGAAGGACTCGCACCTCTTGCCCACGGTACGCGGCGATCTCCTGGAGAAGCTGGGACGTCCCGCGGAAGCCCGCGCGGCGTTCCGCCAGGCCGCCCAGTTGACCGGCAATGACAGGGAGCGGGCTTTGTTACTCGCCCGCGCGGGCGCCTAAGCCACCCGCCCGCCCCGGCACCTACCGCGTACCGGTACGCTGACGTGGACGCCTGTGCTATGCACCCTGGACTTGTTGGGCCGATGGCCAGCCTGTATCGTTCATCAATGTCTTGGCGGCGGCTCTCGCCTGCAAACTCGTGCCGGCCAAGGGAGGCGAACGTTGAGTTCAGTCCAGGCACAAGACGTCAACCAGATAATTGCCTATGGCAGCGGCAAGATCGCATTGAAATACATCGCCTTCTCGGCGCTTGTTCTCGTTGTCGGGCTCATTGTCGCCTTCGGCAAGAACAATTGGCTGTTGGGCGGTCCGCTGGCGGCTTTGGCCGCCGTCATGATTGTCTGGCAAATCAACGGATGGCTGACCGCCGAGCCATTTTTGCTGCTGTCGCCGGCCGGATTGCGCCTCAATCTCGACGGCTATGTCTTTCTCGACGTCCCATGGCGGGAGGTCGAGGACATTTCCTCGCTCGACATTAGCTTCGAGGTTGTGAAGAGGCGATGGGGCACGTCTTGGTATCGCTGGGGCAAAGACCAGTACCGGGATGTCACCGCGCTGCAGGTTTCCGAGGCGTTCATGGATGAAACGATCATGCCTCTGTGGAGGGCTGTCTACCGAAACAGCAGGGGGTCAAAGCGGTTCCGCATCGGTCTGGCGACCTTCACATTCGCCCCGAACCTCACGGCCTCGCGCCTGGGCAACATTTTTCCAGCCCGGGATGGCAAACGGTTCGTCGCGCTGCCCCACAAAGTGCTCTCCACCAACGGCGAGCAGCTTCGCGCCGAAGTCGAGGCTCGCTGGCAGGCTTTCGGCAAAAGGA
Source organism: Mesorhizobium sp. CNPSo 4671 (assembly GCF_057784245.1). Classification (NCBI taxonomy): domain Bacteria; kingdom Pseudomonadati; phylum Pseudomonadota; class Alphaproteobacteria; order Hyphomicrobiales; family Phyllobacteriaceae; genus Mesorhizobium; species Mesorhizobium sp. CNPSo 4671. The sequence continues at coordinate 3,706 of NZ_JBWLUW010000012.1, forward strand.
CGGACACCGGCGCCGGCGCATCGAGATGAATCGCTGAAGAGCCGATACCCGGAAAACCCGGGCGCGCCTCAGTGTGCGCCAGGAGGCAGCGGTTTCGGCGTGACATTGCGCAGGAAGGGAACCAGCGCAGTCGCGACGACGAACGCTGCCATGATCACCAGGAACGCATCGGCATAGGCCATGGTGGACGCCTCGCGGTAGGCCAGCGCCCACAGCTGCTTCAGCGAGGCGGTATGGCCGTCGGCGACGGCGCCGGGCAGTTGCCCATAGCGCAGCGCGACGTTGTCGACGAGCCGCATGGCGGCCTCGTTCTGTGCCGTCAGATGCGAGGCGATCGTCAGGAAATGGAAGTTGGTGCGGTCGTTCAGGATGGCGCCGCAAATGGCGATGCCGACGGCACCGCCGAGATTGCGCATCGTGTTGAACAGCCCGCTGGCATATTTCAGCCGTTCGGGCGGCAGGCTACCAAGGCCGAGATTGACGCTAGGCGCCACCGCAAAGACCTGCGGGAAGCCGCGGAACAGCTGCGGGATCAGAAGCTCTGCCGCGCCCCACTGGCTGGTGATGGCGCTAAAGCTCCACATCGAGGCGCCGAAGGAGGCCAGGCCGAACATCATCAGCCAACGCGTGTCGAAGCGCTTGGCGAGAAAGATGTAGACGGGAACGCCGATCATCGAGGCGACACCGGTGGAAAACACCGCGAGCCCGGTCTGCAAGGCGTCGTAGCCCCTGACATAGCCCAGGAACAGCGGCGTCAGATAGATCGTGGCGAATATGCCGATGCCGGTGACGAAGGAGAGAAAACAGCCGATAGCGAAATTGCGGTTGCCGAAGGCGCGGAAATCGACCACCGGCTGCGCATAGGTCAGGCTGCGGATGACGAACAGAACCATGGTGATGCCGGCGACGAAAGCGCCATTGCGGATGGTTGCGTCATCGAACCAGTTCCAGCGCGAGCCCTCTTCCAGCACATACTCTGCGGTACCGAGACTGACCGCCATCAGCACGATGCCGATATAGTCGGCGCCCTTCAGCAGCGATGGATCGGCCTTGTCGATCTTGACCAGGGCCGCGACGAGGATGGTGATGATGGTGCCCGGAATGACGTTGACATAGAACAGCCAGTGCCAGCTCAGCGTGTCGGTGATCCAGCCGCCGATGACGGGGCCGAGCGTCGGCGCGATCGACGCGATGCTACCGACCACCGCGGCCGCATAGACCCGCCTCGACCCCTGGAAATAATGGAATGACGAGGTGAAGACCGTCGGGATCATCGACGCCCCGAGCAGCCCCTGCAGCGCCCGGAACACGATCATGCTTTCAATGCTCCAGGCGAAGCCGCACAGCGTGCTGGCGAGCGTGAAGCCGGCCGCCGAGATGGTGAACAGCCAACGTGTCGAGAACACGCGGGTCAGCCAGCCCGACAGCGGGATGACGATGATTTCCGCGACGAGATAAGAGGTCTGCACCCAGCCGATCTGGTCCTGCGCCGCCGACAGGCCGCCGCCAATATCCTGCAGCGATGAGGCGACGATCTGGATGTCGAGCAGCGCGATGAACATCCCCACGCACATCACCATGAATGGCAGGATGCTGGCGATGAAGGATTGCGGGCGCTCCGACATGATGCTCTCAGTGCGCGCCGGTATCGACCGTCACCACGGTGGAGAGGCCCGGCCGCAGCGCGACCTTCCGCGCCTGATCCGGATCGATGGCGATCCGGACGGGAACGCGCTGGACGATCTTGGTGAAATTGCCGGTGGCGTTCTGCGCCGGGATGACGCTGAAGATTGCTCCCGTTGCAGGCCCCAGGCTGGTGACATGGCCCTTGAGCGGCTGGTCGGGCGCGATGTCGGTATAGACCGTCGCCGCCTGGCCGTCGGCCATGCTGCGCAACTGGTTCTCCTTGAAATTGGCGTCGACCCACAGCCCGCTCTCCGGAACGATCGTCAGGAGGTAGCTGCCCGGCGAGACATAGGTGCCAACCTGCGCCAGCCGGTTGCCGACGAGGCCGTCGATGGGAGCGCGGATCTGCGTGAAGCCGAGATCAAGCTCTGCCGTGTCGAGATCGGCCTTGGCGGCTGCCACAGCGGCCGTCGCTTCCGCAATCTGCGTGTTGAGCACATCGAGCTGCTGCCTGGCCGCTGCAAGCCCGGCGCGGGAGGCGGCAACGGAAGCCTTCGCCTGGCCATCGGCGGCAAGGCTTCTCTGCGCGTCCTGCTGCGTGCCAGCCTTGGTGCTGGCCAGCACCGCATAGCGTTGCGCGTCCTGGGTGGTGAAAGTCGCGGCGGCGCTCTTGGCATCGAGATCGGCCTCAGCCTGTTCGATCAGCGAATTCTGCAGCGAGACTTGGGCGCGGAGATTGTCGAGGGCCGATTGCTGCTGCTGGACGGCAGCCTGCGCACGCTCCACCGCCGCCTTGAACGGCCGGTCGTCGATGCGGATGATGAGCTGGCCGGCGGCGACATGCTGGTTGTCCTCGACGAGGATCTGGTCGATATGCCCCGCGACCCGTGGCGCCAGCGGCGTGACGTTGCCGCCGACATAGGCGTCGTCGGTCGAGACGAGGAAGCGGCCGGCCTGCCACCACTGAAAGCCATACCAGCCGGCGATGCCGATGGCGATCGCGGCGCCCAGCATCAGCCGCGGCTTGCGGCGGTTTTTGGCGGGCGCGGGAACCTGGACGACCGCGGGCTGCACGGGCTGCAACTCGGCAGCGGAGAGAACCTTGTTCATGGGCGGCGTGCCTCATCCGACCTGTGCTCGATCACCGTATTGTCGGTGAGCGGAAGGCCTGAGCCTTCGCTGCTGAAGCGATAGCGCTGCCGCATGCGGTCGGTGGCCTTGGGTGCGGTGGCCATGATGAACTCATCGCTGTCGAGTTCCTTGCCGCTCTCGCGGTCGACCAGAACCGGCTCGGCCCAACGCCCGTCAGCCTTGTCCACCACCACGAGGCTCGGACCCTCGGGCGCCAGATGCTTGTTGCCCCAGGCGAGCAGGGAAAGCAGCACCGGGCGGAAATCGCGCGCCTTGGCGGTCAGCACATATTCATGGCGAAGCGGCCGCTCGCAGTAAGCGCGCTTCTCGAACAGGCCGCGCTCGACCAGGCTGTTCAGCCGTCGCGTCAGAATGTTGGGCGCGATCTCCAGGCTCTTTTGAAACTGGTCGAAGCGCGTCAGCCCCTGGAAGGCGTCCCTGAGCAACAGGATGCTCCACCATTCGCCGACATCGTCAAGGCTGCGCGCGATCGGGCACGGGCGGGATTCGAAGCTTGTTTTGGCAACCATGGCCGGAGGTCTCTTTCAAAATGAAAGTGACACATAGCAAAGTCAGTTGCATTATGCAAGTCACTAAATGTGACCATGGCGGCCTTTGGCCGCGAGCAATGATTGCATCAGTGACCGAGTCCGTCAGCCACCAGCACGACCTTCCCCATCGCACGGCGCTCCTCCAAGTGGCGGTGCGCCTCGCCGGCCTGATCGAGCGTGAAACGGCCGCCAATTGCGACCCTCAGTTGGCCGCTCGCGGCCAACTGGAACAGTTCGGACAGGCTGGCCTTCAGCCCGTCCGTGGACAATAGCGGCAGCAGCGCAAAACCTCTTAGCGACTGGTTGCGGCCGATCATCGCTTCCAGATCGGAAGCCGCGAGCCCATACCGGCCGAGCGCCGCGAACACCAGTTCGCCACCGGGCGCCAACGCCGGCAGCGACAGCGCCGTCAGCGCGCCGCCAACCGTGTCGTAGACGGTGTCGGCGCCCTCCCCGCCTGTCAGCACGCGGACGCGCGCGGGCCAATCCGGATTGGTGTAGTCGACGGCGGCATCAGCGCCGAGCGACAAGGCAAGCTCGATCTTTCCCGCGCCGCCGGCAGCGGCGATCACCTTGACCGCACCCTTTGCCTTCGCCAGCTGGACAAGCAGCGAACCAACGCCACCAGCGGCGGCCGGCACCAGCACCGTCCTGCCCTCCGGCGGCCTCTGGCGTAGCAGATGCAGGGCGGTCAGCCCCTGTACCATCAGCGCCGTCGCGTCTTCGAACGAGACATCATCCGGCAGCGGCACGGCGAGATCGGCCGGTATCGTCACCTGCTCCGCATAGCCGCCATAGGGACGTTGCGAGGCAAACAGTGGTGCGGCGACACGTCTTCCCTTGAGCGCCCCATCCACACCTTGTCCGACGGCCTCGACGACACCAGCCACTTCCACACCGGGAAACATCGGCAGTTGCGGCGTCACCGCGTAACGGTCCGCGCGCATCAGCACCTCGAAGAAGTTGATGCCGGCGGCACGGACGCGGATCAGAACCTCGCCGGTTTGCGGCTCCGGCGCTGGCCGGTCGACGACCTCCAGCACCTCGGGGCCGCCGAAGCGGCTGAATTGAACGGCTTTCATGGCAAACTCCGATCACGCTGGCATCGGTCATGCTTTGCCACTATCTGCGATGCCGCGACTACACACTCATTTCTCCCCAGCTGACCAGGAGGTGACCATGGCCGGTTCGCCCACGAAAATGCCGATCAAGCGGCTGCCGATGCTGCCGGCGGAGCGGGCGCTGAAGGTGATCGCCGGGCGCTGGAAGGCGGTCATCCTCTACCATCTCTTCGATGGTCCCCGGCGGCTGTCGGCGCTGAAAGCGATAATGCCCGGCATTACCCAGAAAGTGCTGATCCAGCAGCTGCGCGAAATGGAGGAGCACGGCCTCGTGAGCCGCGAGATCTTCGCCGAAGTCCCGGCGCGCGTTGAATATTCGGCGACCAGCCTCGGCCTCAGCCTCGAGCCGATCCTGCTGGCGCTCTGCCAGTGGGGCCAGCACCACGCCGACGAACTGGACGAGACGCACCGCCTCGCCGACTGCATCATCCGGCCACGGCAGGCCCAGCACGCACACACGGCCTGAATCGAAATTATGGCGGGTTGCCGACGCCGGCTGCCCATCGCAGATTGTCTACAGAACGGATCGGCAAAAAATGCATCGCATAGCTTCGGGCGAACTTTATCAGACCTATACTCTTGGTGACCTGCGCATCACCGCCTTGCGCGATGGATATGTCGACATGCCGGTCAGGCGGCTTTGGCAAGACGGCGGCAAGCCATTTGATGATGACTTGCCGCCACAGGTCCCGTTGTTTGGCGGTCAACTCAGGCTCTCCGTCAACGCCTTCACGATTGACGATGGAAGCGAGATCATCCTGATCGATACCGGCGCCTCGAATGCCTGGCACCCCACCATGGGCCGGCTTCCCCAGGCGTTGGGCGAAGCCGGCATCGATGTCGGAAAAGTCCGTACCGTCTGCTTCACCCATACGCATCTCGACCACATCCATGGCCTCGTGCTTGCCGACGGCCGGGACGCGTTCCCGCGCCTGACGCACTTGCTCGTTCCCAGGGAGGAGCTCGGCCTCTTCCATGCCGTGGCGCGGCTCAAGCGATTTCACGACATGGCGCAACCGTTCGAGGCCGGAGACCGTCTCGGGACACATATCGACATTGTCGGCGCTCATGGCCATGAAGTGGGCCACAGCTGCTTTCGCGTTTCGAGCGGCGGCGAGAGCATCTTGATCTGGGGCGATACTGTCCACGTCCCATCGCTTCAGTTCGAGCGGCCTGAGCTGACGTGGGAATTCGACGAAAATCAGGATCAGGCGCGCGCGAGCCGGTTGCGACTGCTTGCGCTTGCGGCGGACGATCATTGTTTCGTTGCCGGCGCGCATCTGGACTCGCCCGGCATTGGCCGTGTCGTCCGCTCCGGCGGCAGCTTTCGATTTGAGCCGCTATAGCCAGAGCAATTCCAGGAAAAGTGTGAGCGGTTTTCCGTCCGGAATTGCGTCAAAATAAAGAGTCTAAAAGGGCGGCGCAAGCGCCGCCCCGCATCCCTTGGGAGGATAATCTCAAAGAGCCTTCAGGCCGCCTTGACTTCCTCGGCAAGCGCGTCGGCATCGCGCGCCTTCTTCAACGCTTTGGCCCACCAGGCAACGTCATTGACCAGAGCCGTGGCGGCCTGGTTCAAGTGCTCGAGCTCCTCGAGCTTCTTCTCGCCCTGGCGGACGGCGAGGTAGTCGCCCCAGGCGATGTGGACGGCGGACTTGACCGGCGCCATCTGCAGTTCGACGGCATGGAGACGGAGCTGCTCGACGGCGCGGGCGCCACCGACGCTGCCATAGCCGACGAAGCCGGCCGGCTTCTTGTTCCATTCATTGGCGGCGTAGTCGATGGCGTTCTTCAGCACGGCCGTCGGGCCGTGATTGTATTCGGCGGCGGTGAAGATGAAGCCGTCAAATTCGGCGACCTTCTTCTGCCAGCGCTGCGCCACTTCGTTGGTCGACGGCACCCAGGCGGAGGAGGCGACTTCGTCGAAGAAGGGCAGCGGGAAGTCCCTGAGGTCGACAACCTCGACGTCGATATCGGCATGCGACTTGGCGATCTTGGCGATCCATTGGGTCGGGGTATCGGCGAAGCGCGCGGCGCGCGTCGAACCGACGATGATGGCGATTTTCGGCTTTGACATGGGGGCTCTCCATTCCAGTAAAAAGCTGGTATCGTTTAGATACCGGCGCTATATGAGATACTGTCAACTGCCGACGCAAGGAGGCACCGTTTTGTTACTGAGGCACCCGCACAACACCGAAGACTGCCGCGCGATTTCGGAAATCCTGCAGCGCGTCGGCGACAAATGGACCGTGCTCGTGGTCGGCAAGCTTGGCGGCGGACCGCTGCGTTTCAACGAGCTGCGCGCGGCTGTCGGCGGCATCTCGCAGAAGATGCTGACCACCACCTTGCGCGGCCTGGAACGCGACGGCTTCGTCACCCGCACCGTGTTTCCGACCATTCCGCCGCGCGTCGATTATGAACTGACCGAACTCGGGCATGAGTTGCTGGTGCCGGTCGGCGCACTCGGCGAATGGGCGCGCAGGAACACGCAGCGCGTCCAGGCGGCACGCGAAAAATTCGACGGTGCGCATGGCTAAAACCCTTGCGCTGCAAGGTGTCCGGAGTTTCGCGTTGAGTGAGGACGCCTGGCGGCAAGCGAATTCATGGGTTCTCTAAACGCAGCCTGGCAACTTGTCTTGTGGCGCTTGAGGACGATGACGCACGCGCTGCCTTGACGACGGCAATCGCAGACCAAAGGCAGCTATTCAGCTTCTCGGCGCCAGGCCATCGCAGGACGTCGTGCTGCAGGTCGTGCATGTCGCGGCCGGCTTGCGGTCACCCTTGCCGTCTTGCAGGCAAGTCGTGTGCGGAAGGTCGTTCTTGACTTCGGCATAGGCGGTGACGCCGAGCAGGCAGACCAATGCGACAAGGGCTGCCACGAGCCAGCTGTTCAGTATGTGTTGACGCATTGTCTCTCCCCCAACGCCAGCACAATCGGGCGTGAAGGCAACCACTGGATGTCGCGGAACGCATCACCCGCGCGGGCGATGTTACAATTGCGCTGGATTGGGAAACCGGGCTTTCGTCAACCCTCGGCCGGAACGGCCTTCGGCTTGCCCTCGCCGTCCAGCGCCACCATGACGAAGTCGGCGTGGGTGACCTTTTCCATCAGGTCGGAGAGATAGCGCTGCGCCCAGGCTTCGACCTTCAGCGTCATTGAGGTGCGGCCAACGCGTTCGACATGGGTGTAGATGCACAGCGTGTCACCGATCTTCATCGGCTTGGCGAAGGACATCTCCTTGACCGCCGCCGTCACCACGCGGCCCCGGGCGCGCTCGGCGGCGCGGATGCCGCAGGCAAGGTCCATCTGCGCCATGACCCAGCCGCCAAAAATATCGCCAGCGGCATTGGCGTCCGAAGGCATGGCCAGCGTGCGCAGCGTCAGGTCTCCGATCGGCCGTCCGTCCGCGTAGTGCACCATGCGAGAAATCCCCCGAGGTCGATGGCTTGAGATCGATTGCCCTCGATCCCGTAGCGTCACCGTGCGGACGCGTCAACGCGGCAAAGCTTCGCCTGGCCGTCAAAAGTAGCGCGCGAGGTTCGACCGGATGCGATCGAGAACCGTATCCCCGGAAACGTCAGGGACGAATGCCTTGCCCGTGATCGCCTCGTAAGCCTGCGCATAGATACGCGAGGCCTGTTCGACGATCTCGTCGGGAATCCTGGGGATCGGATCCTTGTAGGGATCGCAGCGCGCCGCCACCCAGGAGCGGATGAAATCCTTGTCGAAGCTCTCCGGCCGCGTGCCGCTTGCGAGCGCCTGTTCGTAGCTCGCCGCGATCCAGTACCGGCTGGAGTCCGGCGTATGGATTTCGTCGGCCAGGATGATCGTGCCGTTCTTGTTGGAGCCGAATTCGTATTTCGTGTCGGCGAGGATCAGGCCGCGCTCGGCGGCGCGCGCCTGGCCGCGGGCGAACAGCCGCAAGGCGTAATCCGAGACGGTATCCCACTGCGCCTCTGAGAGTAGGCTCTGCTCGATAATCTCTGCCCTCGACAGCGGCTCGTCATGGCCGCCATCCGCGGCCTTGCTCGTCGGCGTGATGACGGGCGCGGCCAGCTTTTCATTGTCGCGCAGGCCGTCCGGCAGGCGCATCCCATACATGTCGCGCTCGCCGCGCTTGTAGCGCGTCAGGATCGAGGTGCTGGTGGTCCCCGCCAGATAGCCGCGCACGACGATCTCGACCGGCAGGATGTCGAGCCTCGTGCCGACGACGACATTGGGGTCGGGATATTCGAGCACATGGTTCGGACAGATATCGGCGGTTTCCTCGAACCAGTAGCGTGCCGTCTGGGTGAGGATCTCTCCCTTGAACGGGATGGAGGTCAGGATGATGTCGAAGGCGCTGAGACGGTCGGTGGCAATGATGATACGCCGCCCGTCCGGCAGGTCGTAATTTTCGCGGACCTTGCCCTTGTAGTGGCCCGGCAGTTCGGGAATGAAGGCATCCGACAGGGTCCGCATATGATTTCCTGCCTTCTGCAGAGTGCGCCAGAGCAAAAACAATGCCCTCGCATAAGCTGTCGACCCCCTGCATATCAAGCATGATTGTCGGTATTCCCCGCAACTCGACCTGATATCGCAGTCGCATTTTTCACAACGCATGCCGGAAGGCGCGGCGACTTGGCGAACCCATGGCGTCTAGGCTGCGGCCAGTTTTCCGGAGCCACCCATTTCAATCATGCAGATCTATGACTTCATCATCGTCGGCTCCGGCTCGGCCGGCTCGGTGCTCGCCGACAAACTGTCGGCTTCGGGCCGCTTTTCGGTTCTGGTGCTGGAGGCCGGCGGCACGGACCGGCGCTTCTACGTGCAGATGCCGCTCGGCTACGGCAAGACCTTCTTCGATCCGGCCGTCAACTGGAACTACAAGACGGAAGCCGATCCCGGCCTTGGCGGCAATGTCGACCACTGGCCGCGCGGCAAGCTGCTCGGCGGCTCGAGCTCGATCAACGCCATGGTCTGGATCCGCGGCGCGCGCGAGGATTTCGACGACTGGCGCGCCGCCGGCAATCCCGGCTGGGGCTATGACGATTTGCTGCCGGCCTTCAAGGCGCTCGAGGACAATGAGGCCGGCGCCGACAGATGGCGTGGCACCGGCGGTCCCCTGCACATCAGCGAGACGGCCAACGCCGTCCACCCGCTGACCAAGCGCTATCTCGCCGCCAGCCAGCAGGCCGGCCTGCCGCTCAATCCCGATTTCAACGGCGCTGCCCAGGAAGGCGTCGGCACCTACCAGATCTCGACCAAGAACGGCCGCCGCATGTCGGCCGCGCGGGCCTTCCTGCGCCCCGCGATGAAGCGCGGCAATGTCCGCGTCGAGACCAACGCGCTGGCCAGCCGCATCCTGTTCGACGGCAAGCGCGCCGTCGGCATCGAATATCTGCAGAACGGCCAGACGAAGACGGCGCGGGCCGGCCGCGAAGTGATCCTGTCCGCCGGCTCGATCAACTCGCCGCAGCTGCTGCAATTGTCGGGCGTCGGTCCCTCGGCACTTCTGAAAGGGCTGGGCATCCCTGTCGTTCATGCCAACGAGAATGTCGGCGCCAATCTGCAGGACCATGTCGGCATCAACTACACATTCAAGGGCAAGGTGCCGACGCTGAACCAGATCCTGCGCCCCTGGTGGGGCAAGCTGCTGGTCGGTATGCAGTACATCCTGACGCGCTCGGGTCCGCTGTCGCTGTCGATGAACCATGGCGGCGGCTTCTTCCGCACCGACCCGGCGTTTTCGCGCCCCAACATGCAGCTCTATTTCCAGGCCTTCTCGACCGTCATCCCGAAGAGCGGCGAGCGGCCGATCCTGACTCCCGACCCCTGGCCGGGCTTTTCCATCGGCCTGTCCAACTGCCGCCCGTCGAGCCGTGGCGAGATCATGATCCGCTCCAGCAATCCGCTGGACTATCCGAAGATCAGCGCCAATGCCTATTCGACCAATGCCGATGTCGAGGAGATGCTGGCGGCGGTGAAATTCGTGCGCAAGATCGCCTCGATGCCGGCCATGGCGGAAATCATCAGGGAAGAAGTCCTGCCTGGCCCGTCGATCCAATCCGACGCCGACCTGATCACCGATTTCAGGAAACGTTCCGGCACCGTCTATCACCCGGTTTCGACCTGCCGCATGGGGCCTGATCCCGCGCGCGCCGTCGTCGATCCGCGCCTCAAGGTGCACGGGCTTGAAGGCTTGCGCGTCATCGACGCCTCGATCTTTCCCGACAACATCACCGGCAACACCAATGCAGCCTCCATCATGACCGGATGGAAGGGCGCTGAACTGGTTCTGGAGGACCAAAAATGAAGATCACCGACGTCAAGACCTGGGTTGTCGGCAACCCGCCACCTGGCATCGGCGGCAAGTATTTCATCTTCGTCAAGCTGACCACCGATGGCGGCGTGGTCGGTTACGGCGAGGCATACAACGCCACCTTCTCTGCCCATGTCACGGCGAAAATGGTCGAGGACATGGCCGAGCGCTATCTCGTCGGCCGCGATCCGCACGACATAGAGAATTTCTTCCGCCGCGCCTATTCCTCCGGCTTCACCCAGCGTCCCGACGTGTCCGGCATGGGCTGCTTCTCGGCGCTCGAAATGGCCTGCTGGGACATCATCGGCAAGGAGGCGAACAAGCCGGTCTACAAATTGCTCGGCGGCCAGGTGCATGAGACGTTGCGCTCCTACACCTATCTCTACCCGCACACCGGCAGCGTCCATTCTGAGGACGCGCCGGACGGCAGGAACGTCTACAATGACCCCGAAATGGCGGCGGCCTGCGCGCTCGAATATGTCGAGCAGGGTTTCAATGCGGTCAAGCTCGACCCGGCCGGCCCTTACACCGCCTTTGACGGCCATCAGCCGCGCCTCGTCGACATCGACGTCTCCACCCGCATGATCAAGGCGATCCGCGAGGCGGTCGGCACCCGCGCCGACATATTGTTCGGCACGCACGGCCAGTTCACCGCATCCGGCGCACTGCGCATGGCGCGCGCCATCGAACCCTACGATCCCTTGTGGTTCGAGGAGCCGGTGCCGCCCGACATGCCCGAAGTGATGGCGCAGGTAGCCCGCGGTACCTCCATCCCGATCGCCACCGGCGAGCGGCTGACGACCAAGTTCGAATTCGCCCGCGTCATCGAGAACCGCGCGGCGACCATATTGCAGCCGGATCTCGGCCGCTCCGGCGGCATCCTCGAAACCAAGAAGATCGCCGCGATGGCCGAGGCCTATCACATTCAGGTCGCGCCGCATTGCTATTGCGGGCCGATCGTCGGCGCCGCCAACATCCAGCTGGCGGTGACGCTGCCCAACTTCCTCATCCTGGAATCGCTGAAGCAGTGGGACGGTTTCCACGCCACGCTCTTGAAGAAGAAGATCGAGTGGCAGGACGGCAATGTCATCCCGTCGAAGGAACCGGGGCTGGGCGTCGAGCTCAACGAAGCGGTCTGCGATGCGCATCCCTACACCGGCAAGGATTTGCACCTGCAGATGATGCAGACACCGTTGATGCCGTGAGCGAACGCTACGCCTTCATCGGCCTCGGCCATCTCGGCGGCAACCTTGCCGCCAGCCTGATCCGCAACGGCTTCGCGGTCACTGTGTTCGACCGCGACCCGGTTGCCGTCGAGCGTCTCGTTGCACTCGGCGCCACCGCCGCCGACAGCCCTGCCGAGGCGGCGGCGCGGGCGGGCAATGCCATCTCTTGCCTGCCCTCGCCCAAGGTCAGCGAAGCGGTGCTTGCCGGACCCGGCGGGTTGCTCGAAGGCTTGGCCCCGGGTGGCACCTGGATCGAGATGTCGACCAATGGCCGCGACGAGATCGTGCGCCTTGCCGCCCTCGCTTCGGCCAAGGGCATCGCGACATTGGAATGCCCGGTCACCGGCGGCGTGCATCTGGCGGCGGTCGGCAAAATCACCGCGCTCGTCGGTGGCGATGCCGCGCTTTACGAACGTCATCGCGCGGCCATCGAAGCGATGTGCGCTAAATCGTTCCTGATGGGGCCGATCGGTTCGGCGGCGGTGATCAAGGTCATCACCAACATGCTGGCCTTCATCCATCTCGTCGCCGCCGGCGAGGCGCTGATGCTGGCCAAGCAGGGTGGGCTCGACCTTGCCCAATCCTACCACGCCATCGTTGCCTCCTCCGGCAACAGCTTCGTCCACGAGACCGAAAGCCAGCTCGTCCTCAACGGCTCCTACGATATCGGTTTCACCATGGACCTGGCGCTGAAGGACCTCGGCTTTGCGCTGGGCATGGGCAAGGATTTCGGCGTGCCGCTGGAGCTGGCATCGCGCGTCAACGCGATTTTCGAGCAGGGCAAAGCGGCCTATGGCGGCGGCGCCTGGTCGACCCAGATCGTCAAATTGCTGGAAGATGCCGTCGGCACCGACCTGCGCGCGCCTGGTTTTCCAGCCAAATTGGAAATCTGACCGGCGAACGGAAAACCAAGCAATTTCATCTACTTGAATCGATAGCCGGATTCAGTTTCGAAACGACTTGAATCAATCTGGCAACGCCTTGATTCAATATCTCAGCGTCAGCACGCCGGGCAGAATCTCGAAGGTTGCCGGTATGCGCCCGGGCGACTCACCGTCTATGTCGACCAAGGCGCCGTTCTTTTCCACATCACCCAGCGGTTCGACAACCACTTTCTTGCCGCGCAATATGGTGATGGCCGGATGGTTGCGGTGTCGGCCGCCATAAAGCAGGCGGATATCCCAGATCAGCTTCAGCTTGCCTGCCGCGCGCAGGATGACGATGTCGAACTCCCCGTCGGTCAGTTCGGCGTCGGGCGCGATCATCATGCCGCCGCCGAAGAATTTGCCGTTGGCCACCGCCACCAGCGCCATGCGCGCCTCGACCGGGGCGCCGTCGTCGACGGTGATCCGCACGTCCTGAAAGCGGTAGCGGATGAACTCGACCACGGTGCGCCACAGGAACAGCGTCTTGGCCGACATCTTGCCCTTGCGCTTGTCGGCATTGACCGCGCGGTCGGTGGCGCCCGACAGGCCAAGGCTGGCGATGTTGATGAAGTGGCGGCTGGCCAGCGCGCCATGGTCGTCGATGTAGCAGACGCGGCCGGCATCGACCTTGCGTCCCTCCGCCCCGGCGATCCGCTTCAGGGTTGCGTCCACCGCTTTCGGCAGGCCAAGCCCGCGCGCGAAATCGATGCCGGTGCCGCAAGGAATTAGGCCAAGCTCGGTCGTCTTGCCGCCCTCTTCCGACGCCTGCAGCAGCCCGTCGGCCACTTCGCTCGCCGTGCCGTCGCCGCCCGCCGCGATCACCAGGTCGAAGCCACTGGCCGCGAGGTCGATTGCAAGCCGTTCGGCGTCACCCTCGGCTTGTGTCTCGCGCAACTCGAATTCGCCGAAGTGCTTCGTCAGCGAAGCGGCGACTTCAGGCCAATGCCGTTTCAGCCGGCCGCCACCGGCTATAGGATTGAGAACCACCCCGACTTTCAAATACTCGCCCTCCCCGGCGCCGGACATCCATGTCCGATCGTTTGCCGGCATTGAAGCCCGCGCCCGTCGGCGGAGCAAGGGGCGCTGTCGGTCGGAGCACCAAAAAGCGAGGGCAGGCTGTCTAAGGCAGCCGGCTTCGAAATTCTGGGGTTCTTCGCAAACGGTCCCCGATAATCCCGCTATCCACAGGCCCAGGGCCATTCCCCAGGACCCTTACCCGGCGTACGTTAAACCCATCTCAGGCGGCCACTGATCGCCAAGCCGAAAGGCGAAAGTGAAAGGCGGATTTCCTGAGGCCCGTACGGCCCGAAGCGAGAACAGGCTTGCCTGTTTCGAGGGACGGTAGCCGAGACCTACGGGGCCGCGGAAAGCGTGCCAACGCCGACGGCGGACCGATGCTGCCATGAAGGACGGCAAAAACCTTCGATGGCCGCAGGGCAAAGCCCGCAAGGGTGGAGACCGGCGAGGTCCCGAACGGACGCTGCTCTCGGGTGGCGGACTGGCAGGACCGTCAAAATCAAGGCCGGCATGGCGCGACGACTTTACGGAAGTTGCTGCCGCGACCGTGTCCTGATCTGACAGGGAGGCGCTGGGAGAAATCCCGGCGCCGACTGTCTTTTGGCCCATCCCACACAATTTTCACGGTGTTTCCGGTTGGGGCTGCAACCGGCGCCAAAATCGGCTAACGTTTTACGTCAATTGAAGGGGGGTACTTCATGACGTTGATCCAGAAGCTTGCGGTTGCCTATGCTTTCCTGTTCTTCGGCGTCGTGGCCATCGGTTACATACCGGCGTTCAACGATGCCAACGGCAATCTGTTCGGCCTGTTCTCATTGCAATGGTATGACGACCTGCTGCACGCCTTCTCCGGCGCCTGGGCGTTGGCCGCCGCCTTCGTCTCGCACCGCCTGGCGGTTTTCTATTTCAAGCTGTTCGGCTCGGTCTATCTGTTCGACGGCGTGCTCGGGCTGATCACCGGCTCCGGCTGTCTCGATGCCGGCATCTTCATCAACGGCTTCCGCTCCCTCAACGACATCGAATTCCCTGCCCGCTTCTTCGCCAACCTGCCGCACATCGTCATCGGCGGCTTTGCCGTCTATGTCGGCTTCTGGCTGTCGAAGCGCATACACGACCACTTCGCCACGGCCTGACCGGCCATGTTCCTGTTCCGCTGGCTGAAGCGCATCATCAAGACGATCGTCTGGCTGATCGTCATCGTCATCCTCATCCCGGTCGTCGGGCTGAGCTATGGCTTCCTGACTACGCCGTCGCTCGACAAGACGCCGCTGCCCGGCATCGCCGATGGCGCGCCGGCCAAGGCGCTGGCCGACAAGGTCCGCGCCGAAATTGCCGGCTACCAAAGGCCGGAGGAATCGACCTTCCTCACCTACCCCGAATGGGCGATCGTCTACGCCGCGCGCGAATATGCCGGCTTCGTCGCCAAGGACCAGCCGAGCGGCTTTCCCTACTGGTCCTATGTCGGCCGCTTCTGGCAGGACTACGCGACGGTGATCCGCGCCAGTTCTCCCTACAAGTTCAACTACGCCAACCATCAGATGCTGGTCATCATCGGCATCAGCCACTCGATCGAGCACATATTGCAATGGGCTTATGAGAACACGGTCGGCCGCATCACCGAGGCGACATCGGCCAAGCGCACCGCCGCCGACATTTACCAGGCCAGGGTGGCGGCCAACTACGCCGCCTTCCTCGACCAGGTGCCGTGGTACCAGTTCCCCTATGCCGAAAAGCGCGCCGGCCTGTTTGCGGTGCAGCCGGCGCCGGGTGACAGCTCCGTGCGCACCAGCGAACGCAAGCTCGCCTTCGGCCTCGCCGATACCATCAAGCAGGGCTATGCCGACCTGATCAAGAAGGCGCTCGCAGCGACCTCCGACCCGGCCTTCCTCGACATCCATGTCTGGGCCAAGGGCCCGGTCGGCGAAGCCACCCGCAACGAGCCCGACACCTTGCTGGAACGCGACTACGGCGCCGGTGGCACCATCTTCGTCACCAAGCGCTATCAGGTGTTCACCGACATGATCCCGCGGCTGATCGACAAGGGCGTCTCCTTCGTCGAGATCGGCGGCAATGACGAGATCATGGTCACGGTGCTCTCGACCGACGCGATCGCCGTTCCCGAAGGCATGCGTATCCTGTTCAGCTATCCGCTGCCGGCGGACACCTCGACGCGCCGCACCGGCATGGTCGTTGCCGTGCGCAAGCTGCATCTGGTGCTGCCGTCGCTCATGAAAGCGGGCGCAAAACTCGAACACGTCTACGATTATTGAGGCCTTTCGGCCACGCCCGGCCAGGATCAGCCGTACCGCCATGCTCATTCCACAATCGCGGCCAAATCCCGCCTTGTTCGCGCGCGATGGAATGGTGCATGTTGCCTGAAGGGCGACATGCACCTGAATGGGCTGCCGGGGGGCATCTCGAAGGGACAAGACCGTGATCAAGACCGCCCTTGTCGCCATGACCATTGTCGGCTGCGACTGTGACGCCAAGCTGTGCGAATATATCGGCGAGACGCCGGCCAAGTGGTCGACCATCGCCGAGTGCGAAGCCGCGATGAAGAGCCAGATCCTGCACCAGCGCAATTTCAACTATCCGCTGGTGTCCGGCATCTGCCGCACCAAGGGTTCCTCGTCCTCCTCGCAACTGGCCGCCACCGCATCCCGCCCGGAACTGAAACCTGCCAGCAGGGTCGTCCGGACGGAAAACCCGCTGCCGCCGGAACTGGGCCATCGGCCGAGCGTCCCGGTCGGCACCCCGACGACGGCCGTCGAAGCGGACGCCGCCCGGCCCGTTGCCTATGAACAGGTGGTCGATGGCGGTACCGGCGTGCTCTACCGCACCAAGAACGGCTATGCCGTGGTCAAGACCGATCTCGGCCGCGCGGCTTCCGCGACCGCCGACGCGGCAAAGCGTTCGGTGAACTGGCTGGCTGGCCTGGTGCCGACGGGGCTATAGAGCAATTCCAGGAAAAGTGTGAAACGGTTTTCCGTCCGGAATTGCGTCAAGACACAATAGCTCCCTACATCTTGACCTTCAGCTTCTCCCAGAACTTGTCGATCAGCGGCTGTTCGGTGGCCAGGTCCTCGCTGCCGACGCGCGTGATGAACAACAGCCCCTGATCGGCAAGGCCGTAGCCGACGATCTCGAAATACGCGGTCTCGGTGCGTGTCTTCACCTCGGCGCGGATGCCGGTCAGCTCCTTGCCGTCGGCGAGCTTGCGTGTCGTCGGCTGCTGCGTCAGTTCGGCACCGGCCTGCACCGATTCCCTGGTCATCTCCTGCAGCATCAGCTGGTTGAGCGACACCGGGTTCATCTTGCCATATTCCTGCACCACGACGATCGTGCCGAGCGCCGAGGCCATCAGATATTGCGTGATGTTTTCGCCGAGATCGGTCTTGGTCACCGAAATGCTGCTCGGATGGACGAAGGAGAAACTGTCACCGGAAAAGGTGGCGAAGTCGTTGCGTTGCAGCGTCACCTTGCTCTGTTTTCCGCCAGGCAGCGTCACCGTTGTGCTCTCGCCGGGATCGATGTCGACGGCCACACCGTCGATCGTCAATTTGAACGCCTTGAGGTCTTCGGCTCCGGCCGGTCCAGCGCACAGCGCGATAAGAGTGAGGGCTGCCGCCGATACCATCCGCATGATTGTTCTCCTGCTTACGCCACCCCGCTCAGCGCCTTGATGGCACGGTGGAAGGTCGAGGAAAACAGTTCCGTCGGGTCATAGTGCCGTTTCGCCACCAGGAAGGCCGGCAGTTCGGGATAGGAGGCCAGCAATTCCCTGGCCGTGTAATGCAGCTGGTAGGGCAGGAAGAAGCGCCCGCCATGCTTGATCGTCACATCGATCAGCGCCCGCGTCAGCGCTCGCATCCTGGCATTGCCGTCGGCATCGGTCGGCTGGTTGATATAGAGCACCAGCGAATAGGCCGGCTCAGGCGCATAGGTCAGCGCCACATCCTCCTTGTGGACGATGCGCACCGAGGCGTTGAGCACCGGCAGCGACTGGTTGCGCAGGATCTCGCCCGCTTCGGTGATGAATAGATTATACGCAGCGCGTGGAATAAAATATTCGTGCAGGATGTCGGTCTCGTCCATCAGGTCGTTGAACAGATACGGCACCGAATCGTGCATCGGGTTGTTGCGGGTGACGAGGCAGGCCTCACCCTGGGCCATCGCCGTCGTGCGCGCCACCGTGCAGTTCTCGAATTTCGGTTCCAGCGTCTTTTCGGTGAACCACTTCAGCTCCTGGAACAGGCTGCCCCATTTCGCCAGATTGATGATCACCCGCTTCAGCCCGACCGAGCCCGGTTCGCCGATATCAGGCTGGTCGGCCGGCGGCTCTTCGGCCACCTTGTCGTAGCGGTAGACGATCATGTCCTCGAGGAAGTTGCCCGGCGCCGTCGACAGATGGCCGTAGAACAGGCCGATATCCTTGTTCGGCTCCAGCACCTCGACAAAGAACCTTGGGAAATCGTCGGATTTGATGATTTCGCGCGAGGTGCGATAGACGGCGTTGTCGACGATGTCGAGCGTCGCCTCCAGCACCACGCCGAACAGGCCATAGCCGCCGACGACATGACGGAACAGGTCTGTGTTTTCGGTTGGCGAGCAGGTCGTCACCGACCCGTCGGCCAGCATCACCCGCATCGAGCGGATCGAGCCGGCCACCGAACCCGCCTGGTGATCCATGCCATGCGCGTTGACCGACAGCGAGCCGCCGACCGAAAAAATGTCGGTCGACTGCATCGCCTTCACCGCGAAACGCGGATGCAGCATGTTCTGGATGTCGTGCCAGCGTGCGCCCGGCTGCAGCCTCATGGTCCTGGCCGACGCGTCGACGCTGACCTTGTTGAATTTCTTGAGGTCGAGCACCAGCGCATTGTCGTCGAAGGCATGCCCGCCCATCGAATGGCGGATCGCGGCCAGCGACACTTTCAGCCCGTTGGCCCGCGCGAAAGCCAACGCGTTGGCGATATGGTCCTCCTCGCTGACCTCGACGACGCCATAGACCGGCGTTCGCGACAGCCCGCTGGCATCGTTGATGTCGCCGCCTTTGGCCGACCAGGGCAGCGAAGGATCGAAGGCCGGCGGACTGGCGATCGGTTTCAGCGGCAGGGCAATGCCGTCGATGTCTGAGATACGGCCGGCATTCTTCGGTCCCGAAGGCCCGCGCGCCAGCCGCGCCATGGTGGTTCCGCCCCACAGCACCGCGCCGCCGACGACAGCCGCACCGAGCACCAACCGGCGCGACAGGCGGAACCCCTTCTGTTCGTCAGCCATGCAGATCCCCCGTTGGCCAAGGGATAGCGCGGCTCTTTGGCAAAAACCATAGGGCGCGTCGGGGCAGCGTTCCGCCACCCCAATGGCCGGCGATGAGCGATCAGGAGCATGAAAATGGCCGATCCCCGAAGGAACCGGCCAAGACTGGAGCAGGGTCTGAAAAGTCCGGTCAGCAGGTCTGCCGACGCATGATGCTCGTGTCTAGGAGGCCTTCTTGATGGACGTCACCATGCCGGTCTTGTCATCGACGGTTACCGCCACTTTGGCGCCGACCTTCAGTTTGCCGATCTTTGCTTCCGGCGACAGCTGGTAGATTTTGCCGTCGTCAAGCGTGATCGACTTGGTCGTCGGATCGACGGCCTGAATGGTGCCCTGAACGGACGCGGCATAGGCCGTACCGAGGAAGGCGAGCAGAGCGGCGGTGGTTGCGAGGGTCTTCTTCATCGATAGCACTCCGTGCTGTTTCGGTTCCGTTCGGTGCTGAAGCCGCCGCCTTTGGGAACGGCAGCACCGAACAGCCCGAAACTGGAACGGAAAGCCTGCTGCCCGCAAATCACTTTGAGTGAACTTTCGCAAAGGAAATCATAGGCTTAATTCTGACACATTGCTTGCGGGTCAACAAGGCTGATGTCATCTCGCGGCCAATCGCATCAGCGATTTTTGTCATGAAAAGAGTCCGTTAGATGTCGTCTGACGGTCGTCATGCCACTGCCGTATTTGCTACCCGGTGGGATCACAAAAAATGTTGCGGGAAATCGACGAGACACGTTTTATTTCACCGCCGGCTAGCCTTCGTCCTTCGCCCCGATCTTGCGCACCAGTGCGGCCGTCGCCAGCATGGCGCCCATATCCGAGATCATCGGCGCGACATGCCTGGTGTAGTCGAGCGGCACCGATATTTCGGGCAGTTCGAAGAAATTCTTCGCCTGCGGCAACAGCAGGAAACCGTCGCCGCCATTGAGCGCGACGCGGGCGGGATCGTCCGGCCAGGTCTCACCCAGCCATTTCAGCGCCTGCGCCAGCCGGCCCATCACCAGCGGCCGCGCCGCCTCGACATTGTCGGTGCGGAATTCATAGGCTGCGTCGAGCAAGGGCTCGCCCGACGACAGCTCCTGCAGTTTGGACCCGAACAGGCCGCGGAAGAAGCCGACGACCGCATTGTTCCGCCGCGTCGCCACCAGGATCCCCGGGAACGGCTCGACGGCCTCGAAGGCGACGATGACGCCCTTGAAGGCCGTCGATGAGCCCTTGCCGGTGCCTTCCCGCAGTTCCGCCTCGTAGAGCTCGAACGGAAACCCTTCGTAGCCGCCGGAGACGACATCGTCGAAGGTTTGCCGGTTGAAAGGCCCGACCGCCTCGCGCGGCAGCCGGTCGAACGAGTTCGGCCTGCCGCCGTGCTGGTAGCGCACATCCCTAATGAAGCCGAAGATGATCGGCAGCAGTGTGTCGCGGAACGATTGCTGCAGCCGCGTCGCCGGCTTCATCGCCTGGAAATAGAGCAGGATCGAAGAAGCGAAGCCGATGACATAGAGGAACACATGCGGCGTCGAGAACCATTGCTCGTTGGGATCGGCGACCTTGTTGAATAGCCAGGCGATCACCACCACGGTCACCAGCACCAGCCCGACGAACAGCGGCACCCGCCAGCGCACCTGCCGCACCGCCGAAGCCCGCGCCGCCTCATAGGCTTCGATGTTCTTCCGGATGCCGGCGATGACTGTCTCATCAGGCATGAAATCCGCTGCTTCCACGGCCACCCCCGCAAGCCTTGACAGGTTCATGATAGCGGGTTTTGCAGGAGAGGCGCCAGACGGATGGCGCTTCTTCCTTCTCCCCTTGCGGGGTGAGCAGCCGGTTCGCGAAGCGAATTCATCGTGCCAGTGGCACGATGAAAGGCCAGCGAACGCCGGGACGCTGCGAAGCAGCGGGGATCCGGCAGGTGGATCGACCACCCCGGCCCTTCGCATGGCTCAGGGCGTTCGAAGCTCGAAAAGCCAAGCAATTGGCTTTTCGTCCGCTACGCGGACCGCTTCTCACCCCACAAGGGGGGAAGGGAAGATCGCGCCCAGCCGCCCCTCGACCTTTCCCCTCATCGCGCCCTCCAGTCGCTCCACCGGCACCAGCCGTTCATGATCCCCGTCCCGCAGCCGTACGAACGGCTGCATCCGGTAAGCCGCAATCGCACCGCGCGCCCCCTCCTCCGTACTGACATCGACAACGAAAATTCCGCCAATGCGCCCCGGCCATGGCTGCCGGGCAAGGGCGGTGCCAAGGAAATCGCCGAGTCCATAGGCGACAATCGCGTCGCCGATCCGCTCCATCGGCTGCACCACATGGGCGTGATGGCCGGCGATCAGCCCAACGCCCTGCCCGGCCAGGCGCCTCGCCAGTGCCCGCGTCCTGGCGCGCGGAAAGTGGCGGAACTCCCAGTCCCAGTGCGGCACGGCGCAGAGAAGATCGAAGCCGCGCGGCCAGCGCTCTGCATCGCTGGCCATCGAAACGCGCCCGGCAAACAAATCTTCACCCGCATTGCGCCACAGCGTGAAGGCCGCCAAGCCGACGTTGAGCGGTCCAACTTTGACGGACTGCACCGGGCCGTCGGCGGCAAGGCCGATGCTGCGGATGCCGAGCCGCTTCAGCGCCGCCACCGTCTTGTCGATACCGGCGACGCCCTGGTCGAGCACGTGATTGTTGGCCAGCGACAGCACGAGTTTCTCGTGCGCGATACCGACCGCCGCCAGCGCCTCGGCCAGAAACCGCTCGCTCATCGCATGATGCGTACCGAGCTTCGTGCCGAGCACCGCGCTCGGCCTGTCTACGACAGGGCTTTCGCAATTGCCGATCACCAGATCGGCAGTGCCAAGCAGTGCCTTGATCGCCGGATCGCAATCCGGCGCCCGGCGGTTGGCCACCGCCGAGATGTCGCCGATGAAGGCCAGCCGCACCGTCTCTCTTGGTGGTGGCTCCATCAACGTCCCCGCCATCGGCGCAAACCCGTTGCCATCACCGCCAAGCGACGGCTTCAGGAAACGCGGCAGCCAGGACAGTTTGTAGGAAAGCGGATAGTTCGACACGCGACGCTCAATCGTTTGCCTTGTGTAGACGGTCTGCCGGACAGGTTGAAGCGTGTCCGTCGACAATCGCACATCTTCGACGATGACCCGCTGGGCCACATCGACACCGTCGGGCGCGACGCCACAAATGGTGTATATTTGCTCCGCGCGACACATATGTTTTGGGGGAAAAGATGAACAGAATTTCGAGCCTGCTGGCATCCGCCTTTATTGTTCTTCTGCCATTGTCCTCGGCGCATGCCGCCATGCCCGAAGCGGCAACCGCGCTGTTCGAGGCAAAGACCGTGGCCGCGCGCGACAGCGCGCTGTCGACGTTGGAAGCCGCCGCGCCGAAGGATCCGGCATCGACCTATGCCGCCGGCGCCGGCGAATTCTTCACCGCACTTGAGCTGCTCGCCAGCGGCTTGCACCGCCGTGGCTTCGAGAGCCCGCAATCCTTCATGCTGCCGCTGATGCAGTTGCCGGTACCCTCCAATCCCAATCCCGAGCCGCTGACCTACGAAGAGTTCCGCGCCTTATTGGTCGCCTTCCGCGACCGGCTGGAGAAATCCGCCGCGACGCTGGGCTCGGTACCCGCCGACGCCGATATCGGCATGGTCATCGACCTCACCCATGTCGGCATCGACCTCAATGAGGACGGCACCATCGCGCCGGATGAAAGCATGGCGGCGATCATGGCCGCGCTGTCGCACGGCAGCATTTCGCCAGGCGACAGCGCACCCGCGCTCACCTTCCGTTTCGACCGCGCCGACGGTTACTGGCTGCAGGGCTATGCCGAGTTCCTGATGGCCCAGGCCGATTTCTGGCTGGCGCATGATTTCAAAAACACTTTCGACGGCTCGTTCCACATGCTGTTCCCGCGCGCCAAGCTGCCGTTGCAGGACATCCTTGTGCCGCCGCCGAGCGAGATGGGCTCGAGCATCTTCTCCTCGGAATGGCGCATCGCCGACTTCATCTCGATGGTGCACATGATCAACTGGCCGGTGGTCGAGCCGGAGCGCCGCAAGGCGGCACGCCGCGAATTGCTCGAAATGATCCAGTTGTCGCGCGAGGACTGGAAGGCCATCCGCGCCGAGACCGACAATGACCGCGAGTGGCTGCCGGGACCGCAGCAGAAGGGTGCGAACCCGCTGACCGGCCTCGAAGTCGGCGAGGAACAGGTGCAGGCCTGGCTCGCCACCTTGACCATGGCCGAGGACCTGCTCGAAGGCCGCGCGCTGCTGCCACATTTCCGCATCACCGGCAAAGGCATCAACATGAAGCGCTTCTTCGACGAGCCGAAGACCTTCGACCTGGTGCTGTCGATCACCGGCCCTGGCATCGCGCCCTATCTCGAAAGCGGCAAGATCCTGACCAGCGAGGATTTCGACCAGATCCAGCGCGAGTTCGGCGGTGGCGGGTTTTTGACATTCGCGTTGTGGTTCAACTAGAGAGGTCATCTCAAGTCGCGGAGCGCGCGCTGCAAGGCGTGTTGAGATTCAGGTCAGGCCGAGTCGAAAACGGTGGATTCCGAGAACCGGAGCGGAGCGTACTTTTGAGTACGTGAGCACCGGAAGCGCAGGAAACCATCGTTTGCAGGCCGGCGTCACCTGAATATCAACACGCCTTAGAAAATCGCCCCCTGATAGAGCACCTGCTCCGCCTCATCAGGCGCAAACCGCCTAGCCAGCGACCGAAACGCGCTGTGCACGCCGTCGCGGTCGATGTTGCAGCTTCTCAGATGCCGCACGGCGAGCGTCGGGTCGAAGGCGCTGCGGCCGTGCAGGACGCGCTGATTGTCGAAGACCAGCACTTCGCCCGGCTGAAGCTGGTGCTGGAACTGGTTTTGCGGATCGCAGATCAGCCGCGTCAGTTCGGCCAGCGCCTCGATCAGCCCGTCGATCCGCTCCAGGGGCCCCCATTGCGGTGCGAGGCACCGGTCATTGTAGCGGATGCCGGTGACCGCGCCCGCCGCGTCGAGGCTGATGACATGCGCCTCGGCGCGGAAGAATACCTCGCCCTCATGCTCGCGATGGAAGGTGACGCCGTGCCGCGTCAAAAGGTCGAACAGCTCCGGCGTACGCGTCCGCATCAGCTCGGCGACATGAAAGCCGTCGACCATCAGCGACGTGCCGCCTGTGCCCGCGCCCGTACGGATGGCGTGGAAAAAGATGAAGCCCGGCGGGGAATAGCGGAACGGCTCGTCCGTATGCGGGATCTGCGCCCGCGCCGTCTCGCCCGCCACGCGTGCGTCCGGCCGCGAGATCAGGTCGAACACCTTGCCGTAGCTGGTCTCGCGGATCGGCCCGTAGCGGCCGGCAACCCGCACTGTTGCTTCCGTCTCGGCCGGCACGCCGGTCAACATGGCGATACCGTGGTCGCGCAGCGCCCTAAGCGACTGGAACAGCGCTTCGTCATCTGCGACCACCGCATCGAAGGCGAAACGGCCGAGCCGCCCAGCAAGGTCGCTGTGCCACAGCTGCGGCTGGAAACGGACCGGGCCGGAGCCGCTAACATGGCTCGCCAGAAAGGCCGCGCCGTAATGCGAGACATGCCCATCCTGCCAGATGGCGGTGACCTGCCCGGGAGCGGAGACATCGAAGCTCTCGGCATGGATTTCCTTGCCGACATCGGCCGGCGTCAGCCACCTCTTGCCCGAGGCGGTGTCGCCGCATTCACCGCATTCGCAGGCGAGCCGCAGCCAACGCGTAGGGAGTTTTGCCGAGCGGCCGTCCGCCAGTTCGACGGCAATGCGTGGGCCTTCCGCGCGCATGGCGCGGATCGGCGCGCTGGCATGTCTTTGCTGGCTTGCTTGCTTTGGCGTGTAGAGCATCTGGTGTCCCCTGCGGTTGAATTTCTTCGACCAGCCTAGGGAGCGAAAAGCCCATGTTCAAACGAGTTCCCTTCCTCAAGTTTTGAGGTAAATTCAAAACATGACGATACTGCGAGATTTGCCGCTTTCCGGTTTACGGGCGCTGGTGGCTGCCGCCAGGGCCGGCAGCCTGACGCGCGCCGCCGAAGAGTTGGGCGTCACGCCCGGCGCCATCGGCCACCAGATCCGGCAGTTGGAAGAACGGCTCGGCGCCAAGCTGGTGCGGCGCGAAGGCAATGGCATCGTTCTCACCCGTGCCGCAGAGGCCGCCCTGCCCGACATCGACCGCGGCTTCGACGCGCTCGCCTCCGGCATGCGGCGGCTGCGCTTCGAACGGCAGGCCGGGACCTTCACCATCTCGGCCGATCCCTCCTTCGCCTCGCTTTGGCTCGCGCCACGCCTTGCGATGGTGCGGCCGGCCCTGGGGCGGCTCGAGGTCCGCATCGTCGCCTCCGTCGGGCTCGACGCCATGGCGGAGGAAGGCGTCGACCTCGCCATCAGCTACCGCAAGGGCGCGGCATCGGACATCGCGGCGCTCGACCTCTTCACCGAACGGGTCATCCCGGCCTGCGCGCCGGCGCTGGTCGAGAGGCATGTCGGTCCAGACAGGGCCGAAATGCTGGACAGGATGCCGCTGCTGCATATCGACCCGACGATGGGCGACGATGTCTATCCCACATGGCGGGGCTGGTTCACGGCGGCGGCGCGGCAAAGGAAAGACATCGACCAGGGTCCGCGCTTCGGGTTGACCATCGTCGCGGCGCAAGCGGCGATCGCCGGTATGGGCGCGCTTCTGGCCAGCGAATTGGTGTTGCGCCGCCATCTCGACGCGGGCCATCTCGTCGAAATCGCGCGCGAAATACCGGCACTGACCATCAAGCGTCGCATCGTCTGGCCTGAACACGGCCCGAAGGCACGCCGCGCCGCGGCGGTGGCGGCGGCACTCCTGGCGGCGGCTGACACCGGCATCGATGGCGCCCTGCCCGCTTGAAACTCTAGAAAAACCGCCGCTGGAGCCGCAGCAGCCCGGCCAGGGCGGCGACTATCAGCGCGTTCGATATCACGCCGATCGCGGCGGTCGTCCAGGCGACATCACCCGACTGGCCGAATATGACGAACGGAAATCCGGCGGCGATGACGACGATCGCCGCGAGCAGTCCAAGCCAGCCCATGCCCGGCCGCTTGACCAGGCGGCTGAGGAAATAAGCGATCCCGATCAGCAGGATCCTGAGCGGGTCCAATATCTGGGTGATGACAATGGCGGTCAGAAGCATGGCAAGAGGTCTTAGCGCGCAAACCCGTGCAGCCGGGCGAGCAACCACTGCAGCGGATTGCCGACGATCGCCCGGGTGACGAAACTGTCGTGGGCGGCATCCGAGGCGAGGAAGGCGACGGTGCCGGCTTCAAGGCGGCGGGGCGGATCGGAGCTGGCGTTGACGCCCTGACCCGCCAGCAACTGCCGGATCTCGGCATTGCCGGAGGCCGAGGATTTGCCGTAGGCGCTGACGAAGAAACGCTTCCGGTGCTGCGCGACCCAGTTGGCGAAAATGTCGGCCTCGTCGAAGACGGCATCGAGCAGGATGACACCGAGCAGGCGTCCGCTGATATCACCATTCTTGAGAATGGAAGCTGCCGGGTTGTAGCCCCCACTATAGGCCACCAGCACCACCGGCATGGTGTCGAACCTCGCCGCCTTGGCGACGGTCAGCCTGGCCAGTCCTTGCGCGGCCTCAGCCATGAATTTAGCAAAATAGCCCGGAGTCCAGAAATTGCCGGCGCTGGAATCCTGCGCATTGCTGGCGAATTGCGGCGCCACCAGAACGGCATTGAGGCCGGACGCCTCGACCTGCGCGACCACACGCTGGCGGCCGACCACATCGCGCTGCAAGGTGGCGCCATTGCCGTGAAAGAACACCACGATGACCGCCGGCTTGGCCGGATCGAACCCTTTCGGCACCGCCAGCAGCGTCGAGCGGTCGGAATAGGTCTCGTCTTCCCAGTAGATGCCGCCGCGCGGCGAGGTGTGGCCGCGCCTTCCGTCCGCCGCCGTGACGTCGAGGAACGGCGCCTCGCCGTCGGGCAGCTCGCCCCGGTAGGGAAAGGGTGATGCCTTGAACGGCACGATGGTCGAGATGGCCTTGTGCAAGCGTGCCCCCTCACTTGCCACCGGAAACGCCGCCGTGGCCAGCAATCCGGCAACGATGGCGCGCCGGTCCGGCATCAGGCCGCCACCAGCCGCAAATCAGGTGCCTTCGACGGCAGCAGCACGGCGAAGAAGGCCGGGATGGCGATGAGATAGGCGATCGCCGACCATTGCAGCACGGCGCTCAGCCCAAAGCTGGTGGCGACGATCGGCACGGCGGCCGAGCCGATCACTGAGAAACAGCCATTGATGCCCCAGGCCCAGACGAACAGATGCTCCTTGCCCAGCCGCGCCAGCCAGGTCATGGCGGTGGCCATCGGCATGCCCATCAGGAAGGCCGGTGGCGACACCAGCAGGAAGCAGAGCAGCAGCCGCACCGCATAGGGATAGGCGCCGATCCAGTCGAGCACCGGCGAAAGATAGAAGCCGTAGGCGAGCAGCAGCAGGCAGACCGCCAGCAGGACAACCGGCAGCAGCGTTCTGGCGCGGTCGAAGATGCGCTCGGCAAACAGGCTGCCGAGACCGGAAAAAACCAGCATCGAGGAGATCAGCACCGAGGCCGAAACGGTCGGATTGGCGAGCGCCACGGTGAAGCGGCTGATCAGCCCGACCTCGACCATGATGTAGCCGAGGCCGAGACAGGCGAAATAGAGGATGGTGCCGAGCTTGCCGCGCGAGCGCGAGAAGACGATGCGCCAGCCGAGGATCACGGGCAGCAGCACCAGCGACGCCGCCGTGATGCAGGCAATGCCGAGCGTCGCCCAGATCAAGAGATAGCCCCAATCGTCCTGGAACAGGTCGAGCCGGTCCAGCGTGCGCGGCAGGTCGGCGACCTTCACATAAGCGGCGAAATAGGGCTGGTCGTTGCTCAGCGCCCGTGCGTCGAAGACATAGTCACCGGCAAGTTTTTCCCAGCCGCCGGTCAACAGCGCGTGCCAGGCCATGCGCTGCAGTTCCGTCGCCGGCAGCACCTGCGGGCCGGTGTCGCCGCCGGCGCCCGCACAGGCATCGAGCGTCGGATCGGCCGGCGCCGTAGGGTCGCAATCGGGGTTGACCGGGGCGGTCGGGTCAGCGGGCGCGGTCGCATCGGCGGCCGGCTGCTGCGTCAGTGTCGCGTCCTGTCCGCTGCCGAAGATCGAGGCGCGGTAATCATCGAGCACCTTTTGCGCGCCCGAACCGTCATAAACCATTCCGGGATAATAGACCTCCTCCCAAGACATCGACTTGGTGTAGTCGCGCAGCGTCTTGATCTCGGCCTCGGTGAAGCCGCCGCGCTTGAACAACACGGTCGTGGTCGAGAGGTAGCTCGACACGGCGAAGATGTCGTTGGCCGCACCTTGCGGGTCGAAGGTTTTCGCTGCCTCGGCGACGGTCGAATAGAGCTTCAGCACCGATTTCGGCGGCTCTTCCTTGTTCCACAAGGTGACCGACAGCACACCGCCATCGGCCAGCGCGTGCATGTAGCTCAGCATCGCTTCACGCGTGTAGGCATATTTCTCCGAGATGGCGAAGCCGCCGGGATTGGACAGGCCGACACTGTCGGCGAGGCTGAGGTCGATGACGTCGTAGCGCTCCGTCGTGTTGGCGAGGAACAGCCGCCCGTCATAGTCGATCACCCTCAGCCGCGGCTCGGCGAGGATATCGCCGGTGACATCCTTCAACACCGGGTCGCGGAACGCCCGCAATGTCATTGGGTTGCTCTCGGCGACGGTCACCGAGGTCGAGCCGGCATTGAGCGCGGCCTGCGTGGAGATGCCGCCGCCGAACTGCACGACGAATGTTTTCGGCTTGTCCTTGATGACATAGGGATAGTGCATCGGCAGATAGCGGAAATAGACCTGCTCGGCCGGCGCCAGATTGCGCATGATGCCTTCCGGCCCGTCGCCGTCGCGATACATGCCAACATAGGTGTTGGCCGGCACTTCGGGCATGCCGAAGGCGGCATTGTCGCTCAGGCCCGGCGCGAAATGCATGTAGGAGCTGGCATAGACCTGCAGATCGCCGAAGGGCGAGACGCTACGGTAGATGCGCTTGCCGTCCGGGAAGTTGCGGGCATAGGCGACGCCCTTATACTGCGACACGGCAATGTCGGGGATGCCGAGCAGGCCGGGCAGCGTGAGGTAGCCTGATATAGACAGCGCCGCGACGACCACGCCGGCAACAACGCTCTTCCAGGCGCCGAACGCGAAGAACCACAGTAGCGAGCCGGCACCCCAGAGCAGCAGCGGCACGACGATGATGGTTTCCGGCGCGAACAGATAGAGCGACACCAGCACGACGAGGCCGGCGAGCCCCGAGCCGGTGAGGTCGGCGAAATAGACGCGGCCGAAGGCGGTGCGGCTTTTCAGGAAGACGATGCCGAGGAAGAACGCGCCGGCCAGGAACGGCAGGAGATAGAGCAGGAAATTGGCGAGCAGCCGCCATTTCTGCGCGGGGTCGGAAACCAGGAAGATGGCGTTGAACGGCACCGTCTGCGCAACGAGGTTGGAGCCGACGGCAAGCGGGCCGATCAGCAGCAGCGCCGCGGTAGCGGCACCCTGCCAGTGGCGGTCGAACCAGCCCTTGCCGGCGAAGATGACGACGCTGGACAGCGAGAAGCCGAGCATGGCGAGGCTGACCACCAGCGAGCCGAAATGCGACCAGCTGCCGACGGCGAACACCCGCATCACCGCGATCTGCAGCGCGATGATGGCGCCGGCGATCAGTCCGACCGCGAGATAGTGCGCGAGCCGCGGCGCCTCCAGCGAGGCGATGCTTGGTCGAGAGGTCGATACGACAGCCGTCATTCAGGCCCCTTGATGCGGCAACTCAACCGTTGTGCGTGCCGACGATCTGGTCGCCTTCGAGCTTGGTGAACGGCACGAACGGCACCACCTTGCCATTGTAGATGTCCGAGCGGACGATATTGAACGTGCCATCGGCAAGCTGCTGCTTGATCACCTTGAGCACGTGCTGCGCGCCCGGCGGGCCGACCGGAATGACCATCACGCCATTAGGCTTGAGCTGCTGCAGCAGCGACGGCGGAATATGGTCGATGCCGCAGGTGACGATGATCTTGTCGAACGGGCCGACGCTTTCCCAGCCATAATAGCCGTCGGCATTGCGGCTGGTGACTGAGCCGAACACGCTGTAGCCGCGATCGATCAGCCCGTCATAGGTGCGCCGCGTGCGCTGCGCCAGCGGATTGATGATCTCGATCGTGTGCACCTTGTCGGTCAGGTTGGCGAGATAGGCCGACTGGTAGCCGGAGCCGGTGCCGACCTCGAGCACGGCCTCGCCGAACTGCACGTCAATGGCCGTCGTCATGCGTCCGACCAGATGCGGGCCGGAAATGGTCACGCCATAGCCGATGTCGAGGAAGGCATGGTCATAGGCGCGCCCCAGATTCTGCGGCAGCACGAATTCTTCACGCGGCGTCGAAAGGAAGGCGCGCTTGTTGCGGTCGTCCAGAACATCCTTGTTGTAGACCATGATCTGGAAGCGATCGAATCGCTCGGCCAAGAACTTGGGATCCTCGCCGCGATTGGCCACCATCCACTCGATGAACGCTTTTTTATCGCTCAACGGCACTTCGGCATTGCGGTCGTAGGGCACCGGCAAGGCAGCCCTGACGGTGGCTGGAAGAATGGAGAACGCCGCCGCACCCGCCGACAGCGTCAAGAAATCCCGACGCTTCATGGAAAAAGCCTCCAGAAGTGGCCTTTGCCACCCCAAAACCAAGCACTTCAACGGGATTGCACCGCCTCCCAAAACGAGTCAATGGCCGTCGGGAGGTGGGCGTCCGGGCCGGAAAATTGTTGCAAACGGGCAACAGTTTTTTGCGATACCATCGGCCTTTTTCAGCACCTTGGAATGGCGCGCCGCATTGCCGCAGGGCCCGCTGGAGCGCCTTTGCCTTAAATTAGCAAGAGCTGTTGTGCTTGACTCGGCCGTCAAAAACAGGCAGCAAACCTGGATCGGAAGGGCTGAAATACCGCGTGCATGATCGTGGACGAGCCTTTTTTGGCACAAAGTCCACGTCTCAAAGTTGGTTTTGAGAGGGATTGGTTAACCAACTTTGTCCATATTTTGAAGCAATCGGCAATCAACGACAGGCGCGGCAAACGCGTCGGGGACCACCCTGGGATCACTCGCAGAATGGTCGTCGCGGCTGACAAGGCCACGTACGGGGAAAACCGATTGGAGCGAGATTGGTTGCATGGCGTTGTCGAGTAAACACAAAATAATCTGGGACCAGCGCGAGGGCGGCGAGTTCGTCGATGCGCAGCGTGCCCCTTCCTTCAACCCGAAACGGATCGTCCGCTGGGTCGCTGTGCCCGGTGCCAGCGCCGCCGTCGGCCTGTGGCTGATCGGCACCATGGCCGGCCTCAGTTCCGTCGGCGCTTCGCTGTCGGCGACGTCGGGCGGCGGCCTGCCGCAGACGCTGGCCATGCCAGGCTCGCTGGCGATGGCCGATCCGCTGAAACAGCATTTCCTGAGATCCTCGGCGCCATTCGTGCTGGCCAATGCCCATGGTGGCGCGCAGGCCCTGCACGACCATGCCGTGCAATGCGGCGCCAGCTGCTTCAAGCTGGCCAGGGTGAGCCCGCTGGCGGAGAAATCCGCGCGCCTGGTGGCTCATGCAAAGCCGGATCAGCCAATCCTGAAGTCGAAGGCGCAGGAGCGCTTCGAACGCATGGAAGCGTCGCTGTCGCCGACCAAGCTTGCCGCTGCCTTTGCCGGCGCCGGCAAGCCTGTCGCCACGGCCGACCGTCCGGTGATTTCCAGCATCGGGGCGCAGATTACCGAGGCGTCGCTGGTGCCGTCCGTCCAGGTCGTGGCCAGCCTGTCGGATGACATGCCGGCTCCAGCGGCGGAACGCTTCGCCCGCGCCGATACCGGCGTCGTCGTCCAGACCGCGCCGGCACCGCAGGGCTTTGCCCAGTCGCAGACGCCTGACAATTCGCAACTGGCGCTGGCCCTCGTCGAGTCGATGCCGGTCGATGACGAGGCATTCGCCTCGCCGCTGCCGATGACCGAACCCTCGGCCGATGTCGCGGTCGCGCCAGTCGAGACCCAGCAGCAACAGCCCGGCGACGCCGCCGCGCTGCCGGATGCACTAACCGACGACGTGCCGCTGCCGACCCGTCGCCCGCAGTATGACACGCCGCAGCCCAAGGCCGTGGAACAGGACAGGCCCGCGCCGCAGCCCAAGATTGCTCAGCCCAAGATCGCGCAGCAGAAACCGGCGCCGCAAGCGAAGCCGGTCCAGCAGGCACAGCAGCCGACAAGGCCGGCCAGGACCGGCCGGTCTGGCGAGGGCGGCGATGTGCTGGCCTATGCCAAACCGGACATGCCCTCGGGCGGCCTTGGCCAGGCGTTCAGGAACCTGTTCAACGGGCCGGGCGGCGGAAGCGGCGCGGGCCACGGCGTCGCCGTCTATGACATCAGCGCCAAGACCGTCTACATGCCGGACGGCCAGCGGCTCGAGGCGCATTCCGGTCTCGGCGCCATGGTCGACCAGCCGCGCTATGTCCACGTCAAGGATCGTGGTCCGACGCCGCCCAACACCTACAATCTGTCGCTGCGTGAATCCCGCTTCCATGGCGTCGAGGCCATACGTCTGACCCCGGTCGGCGGCGGCAACAAGTACAACCGCGACGGCCTGCTCGCCCACACCTACATGCTGCGCGGCGGCCGCGCCGAGTCCAATGGCTGCGTCGTCTTCAGGGACTATTCCCGCTTCCTCGCCGCCTTCAAGAAGGGCAAGGTCACACGTCTCGTCGTGGTGCCGCGCCTGAACGGATCGCCGACCCAGGTAGCAACGGACAACGCCCGCGGAGCCTGACGGGACAGCAGGCATCCCCTGGCACATGACTCCTCCTGACAGCCTTCTGTCAGGAGCTGCATCCAGGCATGCGCCGCGCTGCATCCCGCTCTTTCCATTTTCGCCAAGACCTCCCATATTCGGGACATGGCCAAATCCCCCGATAAAAGAACGCCGCCGACGGCGGATGACGACCGCGCCGCGCCGAAGCGGCGCAGCCCGCTGACCGATTTCCTCGACGCCTCGGAGCCGCTGCACAGAGGCGGCTTCGCCGAGATGCCGCAGCCCGAACTGTCGGGCACGCCACTGACCGGTTCGATCGCGGATTGGGCCGAGCAGATCGAGCAGCAGGCCGAGAAGGAAGGGCGCCAGACCGGCAAGGGCGACGGCGGCAAATCGCCAAAACCGTCGAAGAAGATTCCCGAGCGCTCCGCCGCTCCGGGTCGCAGCTCGCGCGGCACTTCGATGGGCGGCGCGGCAACGGCCAGGGAGCGGACCGCGGCCGGCCTCAATCCGGTCGCAGGCCTCGACATCTCGCTGGAAGACGCCGAGACAATGGCCTCGAGCAGCGTCACCGCCACGGTGGCAGCGCTGTCGGCACTGATCGAATCCGGCAATCCGCTGCACAAGGATGGCGTGCTGTGGACACCGCACCGCCCTGCCCGGCCGGAGAAATCCGAAGGCGGCATCGCCATCAAGATGGTGTCGGACTTCGAGCCGGCCGGCGACCAGCCGACCGCCATCAAGGATCTGGTCGAAGGCGTCGATAACAACGACCGCACCCAGGTACTACTCGGCGTCACCGGCTCCGGCAAAACCTTCACCATGGCCAAGGTGATCGAGGAGACGCAGCGTCCCGCTCTGATCCTGGCGCCTAACAAGACGCTGGCAGCGCAGCTCTATTCCGAGTTCAAGAAATTCTTCCCCGACAATGCGGTGGAATATTTCGTCTCCTACTACGACTATTACCAGCCGGAAGCCTACGTCCCGCGCACCGACACCTTCATCGAGAAGGAATCCTCGATCAACGAACAGATCGACCGCATGCGCCATTCGGCGACGCGCTCGCTGCTTGAGCGCGACGACGTCATCATCGTCGCCTCGGTGTCCTGCATCTACGGTATCGGCTCGGTCGAGACCTATACGGCGATGACCTTCCAGATGCAGATCGGCGACCGGCTCGACCAGCGTGCGCTGCTCGCCGACCTCGTCGCCCAGCAATACAAGCGCCAGGACATCAATTTCGTGCGCGGCTCGTTTCGCGTGCGCGGCGACACGATCGAGATCTTCCCGGCCCACCTTGAGGACCGCGCCTGGCGCATCTCGATGTTCGGCGACGAGATCGAGCAGATCACCGAATTCGACCCGCTCACCGGCCAGAAAACCGGCGAACTGAAAAGCGTGAAAATCTATGCCAACTCGCACTATGTGACGCCGCGTCCGACGCTGAACCAGGCGATCAAGTCGATCAAGGAAGAGCTCAAGCAGCGTCTGGTCGAACTGGAGCGTGCCGGCCGCCTGCTGGAAGCGCAGCGGCTGGAACAGCGCACCCGCTTCGACCTCGAAATGCTGGAAGCCACCGGCTCCTGCGCCGGTATCGAGAACTATTCGCGCTATCTCACCGGCCGTCAGCCCGGCGATCCGCCGCCGACCTTGTTCGAATACATTCCGGACAATGCGCTGGTCTTCATCGATGAGAGCCATGTCACCGTGCCGCAGATAGGCGGCATGTATCGCGGCGACTTCAGGCGCAAGGCGACGCTGGCCGAATATGGCTTCCGCTTGCCCTCCTGCATGGACAACCGGCCGCTGCGCTTCGAGGAATGGGACGCCATGCGCCCGCTCTCGGTCGCCGTTTCGGCGACGCCCGGCGGCTGGGAAATGGAACAGGCCGGCGGCGTCTTCGCCGAACAGGTCATCCGCCCGACCGGCCTCATCGACCCGCCGGTCGAGGTGCGCCCGGCGAAAAGCCAGGTCGACGATGTCGTCGGCGAGATCCGCGAGACCACGGCCGCCGGCTACCGCACGCTGGTCACCGTGCTGACCAAGCGCATGGCCGAGGATTTGACCGAATATCTGCACGAACAGGGCGTACGCGTGCGCTACATGCACTCCGACATCGACACGCTGGAGCGCATCGAGATCCTGCGCGATCTGCGCCTCGGCGCCTTCGACGTGCTGGTCGGCATCAACCTTTTGCGCGAGGGCCTCGACATTCCCGAATGCGGCTTCGTCGCCATTCTCGATGCCGACAAGGAAGGTTTCTTGCGTTCCGAGACGTCGCTGATCCAGACCATCGGCCGCGCCGCGCGCAATGTCGACGGCAAGGTCATCCTCTATGCCGACCAGGTCACCGGCTCGATGGAACGCGCGATGGCCGAGACCAACCGCCGCCGCGAAAAGCAGATGGAATGGAACGCCGCCAACGGCATCACGCCGGAATCGGTCAAGTCGCGCATCTCCGACATTCTGGACTCGGTCTACGAGAAGGACCACGTCCGCGCCGACATCTCGCAGTTCACCGACAGTGCCGGCGCCATGATGGGCAACAATCTCAAGGCACATCTCGACGCGATGGAGAAACAGATGCGCGACGCCGCCGCCAATCTCGATTTCGAGAAGGCGGCCCGCATCCGCGACGAGATCAAGCGGTTGCGCGAGATGGAACTGTCCATATCCGAAGACCCGCTGGCCAAATATGCCGACATGGAAAGCCCGGTCTCGGGCCGCGAAAAGGGCAAGCACAACAAGGGCGTGGCCAAGCACCGCACGGTCGAGGAACAGGAACGTTTCCGCAAGCTCGACGAAGCACGCGCCGCCGAAGAGGCGGCCAGGGCCGCCCGGCCCAACCTCTTCCGCAAGCCTGATCTCGATGCCATGGGGCCGGGCACCGATATGCCGACGCCAGCGGGTGCTGTATCGCGCTCGCTGTTCAAGAAGCAGTCGGCAGAGGAAGCGCACGGCTCCGACTTCGGCATTCCGGGCGACGCCACCAGGCCGCTGTTCAAGAAGAACTCACTGGACGAGATGACGGTGCGGCGGACGGAAAAGCCGGTAGAAGGAAAAGTGCCGGCGAAGCCCCAGCCAATCTCCCCCAAAGTGGGGGAGATGTCCGGCAGGACAGAGGGGCGCGCGAAGGAACGCGACGATTCCCTCAAGCCAATCGTTCGCCAGCGCGCCGGCATCGGCTCTTACGAAGACCCAGGCGATGCCCGCCGCGAGAAGCGCAGGCCGGGCAAGACGGGACGGCCGGGGAAGTAGTTTCGGAACGCCGCGCCACGAAATCATTAGAGATGTCGGCGGGACAGCGCCCCTCTGTCCTGCCGGACATCTCCCCCACGAGGGGGGAGATCGGCAGTTCCAGCGCATCGCTCCCTCCTGGACTTGCCACTTGCCCCACCTTTGGTGTAATCGCTCCCGCACACTCAACGTCTTGTCTTGAAAGGAGGGCTCACGTGTTTACGTTTCATCGTCACCATCGTCAGCGTGGCCCGATTTCTGCCCTGCGAGTTCGCTTGCAGGGCTGACCAGGGACGGTCCGGGTTTTTCCCGCTTCGATTTTTTGGTCTGCCCTTCGTGGTGCCGCAACGCCGAGCCCGATGGCCAGCACGCGCACCGTCAAAGTGCATCCGGAATGTTTCCGGCAAGACCAGAGAAATCCAATGGCCCTGATCAGCCTCAAATCCCTCGGCGTCACCATGAGTGCGCCGCTTTTCGCAAACCTCGACCTCACCATCGGCAGCGGCGACCGGCTCGGCATCGTTGCCGCCAATGGCCGCGGCAAGTCGACCTTGCTCAAATGCCTGACCGGCGAGATGGAGCCGAGCTCCGGCGACATCACCCGCACACGCGGCCTGCGCGTCGGCCATGTCGAACAGTCCGTTCCCCCTGCCCTTCTCAGCCGCAGCTTCCACCAGGCGGTGGCCGATGCCTTGCCGGCGGAGCAGGCCGAAAGCGAGATGTGGCGCGTCGACGTCGTTCTCGACTCGCTCGACGTGCCCGAGGCAATGCGCGAACGGTCGATGCAGGCGCTGAGCGGCGGCTGGCAGAGGCTGGCGCTGATCGCTCGCGTCTGGGTCACCGATCCGGACGTGCTGCTGCTCGACGAGCCGACCAACCATCTCGACCTCGCCCGCATCAGCCAGCTGGAAAACTGGCTGAACGCGCTGCCGCGCGAGGTGCCCGTCGTCATCGCCAGCCACGACCGCGCCTTCCTCGACGCCGCCACCAACCGCACCCTGTTCCTGCGCCCGGAACAATCGCCGGTGTTTGCGCTGCCCTACTCCCGCGCCAGGCAGGCGCTCGACGAGGTCGACGCCTCGACGGCGCGCAAGTTCGAGCGCGACATGAAGGTCGCCCAGCAGTTGCGAAAGCAAGCCGCCAAGCTCAACAACATCGGCATCAATTCCGGCAGTGATCTGCTGACGGTGAAAACCAAGCAGCTCAGGGAGCGTGCGGAGAAGCTGGAAGACGCGGCGGTATCAGCGC
This sequence comes from Mesorhizobium sp. CNPSo 4671, assembly GCF_057784245.1. Taxonomy (NCBI): domain Bacteria; kingdom Pseudomonadati; phylum Pseudomonadota; class Alphaproteobacteria; order Hyphomicrobiales; family Phyllobacteriaceae; genus Mesorhizobium; species Mesorhizobium sp. CNPSo 4671. Next base: position 41,245 of record NZ_JBWLUW010000012.1, read on the forward strand.
ATCGCGAGAAATCGGCCGGTGCGATAAAGCTGGCCAATCGCGGCACGCATGCCAAGGTGCTGATCACGCTCGACGACGCGGCTGTTGAAACGCCGGACGGCACGCTGCTGTTCAGGACCGGCAAGCGCCATATCTGCCAGGGCGACCGCATCGTGCTGCTCGGCCGCAATGGCGTCGGCAAGTCGCGCTTCGTCACTCTGATCCGCAACGCCATCATCGAGCCCGACACGGTCGCGAATGTGAAGGTGACACCCTCGACGGTGCTCGGCTACAGCGACCAGGCGCTGTCGGGCATCAGCGGCGACGACACGCCGCTGGCGATGGTGTCGCGCCGCTATGATGTCGGTGAACAGCGCGCCCGCTCACTGCTTGCCGGCGCAGGCGTGGTCATCGAGATGCAGGAGAAAAAGATCGGCGTGCTGTCCGGCGGCCAGAAGGCGCGGCTGATGATGCTGGCGCTGAGGCTCGCCAATCCGAATTTCTATCTGCTCGACGAGCCGACCAACCATCTCGACATAGACGGCCAGGAAGCGCTGGAGGAGGAATTGCTGAAGCACCAGGCAAGCTGCGTCCTCGCCTCGCACGACCGCTCCTTCATCCGCGCCATCGGCAACCGCTTCTGGCTGATCGACAAGCGGAAACTGACCGAGGTCGAGGATCCCGAGGACTTTTTCCGCGAGGTACCTGATGCGGCGGGTTGATGGCGACTGAACGACAGAACTCGGGTTCTCAGTTCGCTTTTTAGTCGCTACGCCTGTAAGCTATCTGCTTACAGACCAGGGTCGATTTCGAGCAATATCACTGAGGCGGCCAGATTGGAGAAGTTCGACTTATGAACGTGCACAAGCCGACGCGTCCGATCGAGCGTTGTCCCTCCCACCCGGGAGCGCTGCTTGAGGACATCATCCCGGCAACTGGAAAGACCAAGGTGGAAATTGCAAATCTGCTCGGAATCTCCCGGCAGCAGCTTTATGACATCATCCGCGAAAAGAAGCCGGTTTCGCCGGCAGTGGCCGCCCGCCTTGGGAAGCTGTTCGGCGACGGCGCGGCGATCTGGCTTCGGATGCAGGCGGCTTTCGACGCCTGGCACGCCGAGCGTGAAGTGGATGTTTCAGCCATCCCAACGCTTAAGGTCGCCTAGGCCCCCTTCTGGATTGAATCCGGTGTCGTAACAAAAATTCCGACGCTCTGTCGGATCGCCTGAACCTGCGGCGTCCTTGGGATGCCGACACGATGATGCCGGCTTCATCTGAGGAGAAAGCATCATGTCCATTCTGTCATCCCTGGGTCGCGTTGCCAGCCGTTACGCACAGAACCGCGCCCGCCACCGCAGCGAACGCGAGCTGCTGTCCCTGCCGATCGAACTGCGCAAGGATATCGGCTGGCCGGAAATCGTCATCGACGCGCACAACGCTCCGCGGATCCGCAGGGCGCCCTGACCATGCGGCCGGAAAATATCGATGCAGGCCGCCACGAGGCGACCATCGCTCAATCATGCGTGTCGCCCGAGAGCGGCGTCGCCCGCATCGACGCGCGCCTTTCGAAAGCTTCGAACCAGCCCGTCAACCGTGCCCGCGTGCGAAACGACGGAAGCTGGCGGAACGCCATCCAGGACAGCGTGGTGGCAAGCGCAACATGGCCGACATGCAGCGGCGCGTCGTCGTCCATCGTGCTTTCGATCCAGTCGTAGCTCGCCTCGATCTTGTCCCGGTATCCCTGCGCAAGAGCGCCGTAGCGCAGTGGTTCGGGCCTCCTTTCCGTCTCCCAGCGCAAGGCGATGCCCGTCTGCGCCAAGCCTTGGGCGACCGACTGCAGCCGCAATGCCTGCCAGCGCGCCTCGCCGTCTTGCGGCAAAAGCTTGCGGCCGTCATGCAGCGTGTCGAGATAGGCGCAGATCACATCGGAATCGAAGAGCGCCGATGCGCCCAGCCGCAGCAGCACCGGCACTTTGCCGAGCGGGTTTTCGGCGTAGACGCGAGCGTTGCGCAAGGTCGGACTGGTCTCGTGATGAAGGACCTCGAGCCGATCGGCAATGCCGGCCTCATGCGCGAAGACGAGCGCCTTGCGGGCGAAAGGTGAGTGGGTCTGGTAATAGAGGATCATTGTCGTCCCAGGAGTTGAGCAAGCGGCGCGTGATCCACCCGTTCTAGCCTGCGGCTGCGAGAATTGCGCTCTGATTGAGGGCCGCGGACGCAAGTTCGTTTCACGCCTTCCGTTCAAACCGCCGCTGGCACGGCCTGTCCGGAGCCGGCCCGCCCAAAAAATTTCGCGGGCCATGTAGGATTGCCGGCACCTCGTGCGTCCTGTGGCTCGCAAGGCCAAGCAAACGCCCAAACCAGACGCAAAGAGGAGCAAGACATGACTGACCAGACCCCCGTTCAGCCCAAGGCAGAAGTGCTCGGCGGATTGACCCCCTATCTGCAGGTGGACGGCGCCTTCAAGGCTGCCGATTTCTACAAGAAGGCCTTCGGCGCCGAGCAGGTCTTTGCCTATCCGGCGGACGAAAAAGGCCGCACCATGCATATCCACCTCCACGTCAACGGCTCGACGCTGATGCTGGGCGATGCCTATCCCGAGCACGGCCATCCGCATAAGCCGGCGCAAGGCTACACGCTGCAGCTCCATCTCGACGATGGCGACATCGACAGCTGGTGGCAGCGCGCCGTCGATGCCGGCTGCGAAGTGGTCACGCCGTTGCAGGTGATGTTCTGGGGCGACCGCTGGGGCCAGCTGAACGATCCGTTCGGCGTCGCCTGGGCGATGAACGCGCCGGTGAAGTAGATTCCCTGGCGAGCAGGCGTCACCGCCACGGCTGACGCGCTCACCGCGCCGGGTCGTATCCCCGCCGACCCGGCGCTCGTTCAGCAAAGGAGTTCACCATGTCCTATGTCGATGGTTTCGTGCTTGCCGTGCCAAAGGCCAAACTCGACGACTACAAGAAGCTGGCCAACCTCGCAGGCCCGATATGGATGGAACACGGCGCGCTCGCCTATGTCGAATGTATCGGCGACGACGTGCCCTATGGCGAGCTGACCTCGTTTCCGCGTGCCGTTCAGGCAACTGACGACGAGATCGTCGTCTTCGCCTGGGCGGTCTATGAATCCAGGCAAAGCCGCGACACGGTGATGGCCAAGGTGATGGCCGACCCGCGTTTGACACCCGATTTGGGGCCCATGCCCTTCGATATGAAGCGCATGATCTTCGGTGGCTTCAAACCCTTCATAGAGCTGTAAACCCAACATCCAGACTGATCGCCCGCTGCCGCGTGCCAACGCCAACGGTGGGACCCGAAACTCGTCTTCATTTCTCAAGGCAGGACCGACTTATGCGCAAGCTGATCGTATTCAACAGCATCTCGCTCGACGGCTATTTTACCGACGGGCACGGCGCCATGGACTGGGCGCACAGCCAGGATCCGGAATGGAACGCTTTCGTCGCCGACAATGCCAAGGGCGGTAGCATGCTGGTGCTGGGCCGCGTTACCTACGACCTGATGATCCAGTTCTGGCCGACGCCGATGGCGGCCCAAATCGCACCGGTGGTGGCCGAACGCATGAACGCCATGCCGAAGATCGTGTTTTCCCGCACGCTCGACACGGCGAGTTGGAACAACACCGAGTTGGTCAAAAGCGGGCCGGCTGCGAAGCTTCGGGACCTGAAGCAGCACCCGGGCAACCACATGACAATCCTGGGAAGCGGCAATCTCGTCGCTCAATTGGCCGAGGAGAATTTGATCGACGAATACCAGTTCGTCATCGTGCCGATCATGCTTGGCGCCGGCAGGACGATGTTCGAAGGCATCGGCAATCGGCTCAACGTGAAGCTGGCCCGGTCGCAAGCCTTCGGCAACGGCAACGTCTTCCTGCGCTATGAGCAGAAGCCGCAGGCCGGCTAATGCATGTTGCCCAAAGAGATCAGGACAACGATTTCAACCAAACATCGTCCTGATTAATCGCGGCACATCTGCCTGGCTCTTCAGTCCAGTTTGTCGAGCAGTGGCTTCAGCCGGTCTCCATAACGCTTCCACAAATCGACCGAGCCTTGATACATGGGCTGGCGCACTTGCGCGGCGGACGCCGTGCGCACCGGCCGGTCGGTCTCATGGAACGACAGCACGGCATCGTCCCATGGCAGGCCGAGATAGTCGATGAGCGCCCGGCTTTGTCCTTCCTGATCGGCGACGAAATCCTCGTAGCGCACATCGTGCACGACGCCGGGCAGCACCTTGTGCCAATGCGCCATGATGTCGGTGTAGAGATTGTGGAAGTCGGCGAGCTCGCCGAGGTCGTAGGCATAGCGGTGGGTATCGCCGCGGAAATGCACCTTGTAGATAGACAGGCAGGTTGCCGCCGCATCGCGGGCACAGTGGATGATCCTGGCCTTCGGCATCATCATGTGGATGAAGCCTATGAGCAGGAAGTTGCCCGGCATCTTGTCGGTGACGTGGCTGATATGCGGATAGCGGGCATGCAGCATGTCGAGATAGGCTTGGCCTGCCTCGGCGAAATCCGCATCGTCCGTATCCGATACGCCCCAGGGGAAGCCGCCCGGCATGTTGGCCGGGAACTGCTTGCCGACCGCTTTCTTCAGGATGCTGAGCTCGCCGGCGCCATAGACCTTGGGATGGCTGGCGATGATCTGCTCGACCAGCGTCGTGCCCGAACGCGGCATGCCGACGACGAAGATCGGCGCGTCATCGGTGATCGGGCTCTGCCTGTGCCCTTCGAAGAAGCCGGCATCGAACACCGTCTTCATAGCCTCGAATTCGGCCCGCGTCCTGACTGGATCATAGTTGATGCCCTTGCGGCGAATGGCATTGCCTTCGGCGAAATAGTCGAAGGCCCTGTTGTAGTCCTTCAAATCGTCATTGGCCTTGCCGAGGCCGAAGGACAGCTGCATGCGTGCCAGGCTGTCCTGCGGTGCCTTGGCATGCTGGGCTTCCATGCCGGCCAATTCGGCATCGCGCTCCTTCTGGCGCTTGACCTGCGTCAGCATCAGCCAGGCGGTGGCCATGCCGGGGTTGATCGCCAGCGCCTGCCGGAACAGGTCGGCGGCCTCGTCGAGCTTGCCCTTTTCCATCAGCCCGACGCCGAGCCCGTGCAGCAGCTCGGCATCCTTGGGGCGGATGGTCAGCGACTCGCGAAAAACCGCCAGCGCCTCGTCCAGCCGTCCGGCTTCCTGCAGGGTTTCGGCAAGTCCGATGCGGGCGCGCACGTGGAAGGGATTGCGTGCGACCGTGCCGCGATAGATCTCTTCGGCCTCCTCGAACCGGCCGAGCTGCTTCAGCGACGAGCCGAGATTGTCGCGCGCCGCGAGTTGCTCCGGCCGCAGATCCACCGCGCCACGGAAGAAGTCGATTGCCGCATCGACGCGGCCGAGGTCGCGCATCACAGTGCCGAAATTGTTGAGGAAATCGGCATTTGTCGGCTGCAGGCTCACCGAGCGTTCGATGAGATCCAACCCTTCTTCGCTGCGCCCGGTCTGGTGCAGCAGCAGCCCCAGGAAATGCGCAGCCGCCGCGTGTTTGGGCTGACGCGCCAAAACTTGCCGGTAGATTGTCTCGGCTTCTTGCCGGCGTCCGGCCTGGTGCAGTTGCAGGGCCTGCTGCACATACTGGTCGAGGCCCAACGGCGGCTGTCCGCCCGCGCCAGACCTGGCTCCCGCACCCGCCGCTCGTCTCTGATCTCTGTTAATGGGAAACCTGCCGTGTTTGTCCGCCTGCCGCGATCTAGGCCATTGGCGCGGCAGGTTCAAGTCTCGGCGTGGTTCTGCGGCCTTTCCGGCGCCTTGAAGCGATCAGATCAGGCGGTTGGCCTCGGCAACCTGCCTGGCCCGCCTCATGGTGCCATCGGTATCGGAGATCGCGCGCCTTGCCGCCTCATCGCTTCTGATGGTCAGCCGTGCCGACTTGACGATCATCGGCTGCCCGGTCGGGCCAACGGCAATGGCATGTATGGCGATTGGCTTGATGACCGGATTGACCGCGACGGTCTTCGCCCTTGAGCTTCTTATGGAAACCATGGTTTTGTCCTTATTCCGGAGGAAATAAAAATACAGAGCGAGGGAAAAATCCCAGCGCATCCTCAAGATTTTTTTAGAGATATGCTAAACCATAGCAGAAATATCCGAACGCCTATAGCGATCTATTTTTTAATCGAATCAGGCTTAATTTCGGATTCACCTTGAATAGGCGGTTCAAGCGATCTATATAAGGCGGATCGTTTTGGCCAGAATTGGCATCTCGCGGCGTCAGAGGTTCTCGACCCGCCAATCTCATTCCAAATCGTCGATACCGGACGCACGGCACATTCGCCGTGCGACGATTTTTCAATCCGCGAAAGACAGATATGACCACCGGAACCGTGAAGTTCTACAATGGCCAGAAGGGTTTTGGCTTCATCCAGCCGGCCGACGGCGGCAAGGACGTTTTCGTCCATGTCAGCGCGCTGGAGCGCGCCGGCTTCCCCGGCCTCGCCGAAGGCCGGAAGCTGCGGTTCGAACTGGAACGTGACGGCAAGGGCCGCGAGTCGGCCGCCAACCTGCAACTGATCTGATCCGGCCGAATTCGATGAACGCTGACCACGGATGTACTGGCAGCTCTCGAAAGCGGCTTATTTCCAGCGATTGCCGGAAATAGGAAAGCGGGGCTCGTCCCCGCTTTTTTGCTTTCAGGCCGCTGTTTTACATGACGCCCAAGGCGTGAACCAATCGAAGGCCAGGATGATGCCGGACCGCACCACCCATTCCATAGCCCACTTCACCGCCGCTTTCGCGCTCGGTGGTCTGGAAGGACCGTTGCCGGCCGGCGACTACGACATCGATCATGACGAAGAGCTGATCGAAGGCATGTCGCGTGTTGCCTGGCGCCGCGTCGCCACCTTCATTCACCTGCCTGCGAGGGCGGTGAAGAATCCGACCACCAGCCAGCTTATCGCCATCGACCACCTCGAACTCGAAACCGCGCTGAAGCGCGACCGGGAGAATGCAGCATGATCCGTTTCCAGCAGAATACGCGTCCGCGTACCGACACGCCCTCGCACCTTTTCGCCATTGGCCAGACGGTGCGCATGAAGAGCCGCACCGGCCTCGTCCAAAAGACGGCCGATCTGTTCCAGATCAAGAGCAGGCTGCCGGTCAAGGACGGCTCGCCGCAATACCGCATCCGCAGCGAGCAGGAGACCTACGAGCGGGTCACCACGGAAGACAATCTCGAACCGGTCGACACTCCAGTCGTCGCCAACAATCCTGCTGTCTGAGATCCCCGAACAGCCAGCCAACACGCACAAGGAGCAGTCCATGTCCAAGGGTCAACAGCGAAGCAATCGCGAAACACGCAAGCCGAAGAAGGACAAGGTCGTGGCCAAGCCCGCCTCTCCGTTCGGCTCATCGGTCAAGCAGGCGGAGAGCGGCCTCAAGCCAAAGTCCAAGGGCTGACGGCCCTTGGGGGGCGCTTCGCATGCGCCCCATCCCCTGCTTTGGGCAGGCGATGAACTGACAACAGGCCCATGTCAGGTCCTGCCACGGAGGCTTGCTTGAACTTCGTCATCGAGTTCTACCGGTCGCGCGACGCCGAGGAAGCGACACTCGACAAGGTGTCGCTGGAAGCGCCGACCTTGCGCGCCGCCCTGCAAGGCGCCACAGCGCTGTTCCACAGCCTAGCCATGCCGCAGATCCCCGACCGCCTGCGCATCTGCGACGAGGATGGCAGCGAGCTTTATGCCGGGCCTGCCGATGGGGCCTATCCGGCCTAGGCAACCCCTCCCAAGCGCCTCACGAGAGGAGAAGGAAAAACCTCAGCACGGCCCGTCGCCAACGATGCGGTAATCCGCGGCGCGGGCTTCGCAGGCATTGGGGAAAGTGCGCTCCTCGCCGTGCCTGCGGGCGCAGACGGGCGCGTATTCGCGGGTGCAGAACGTCTGCTCTTCACCGCCACCGCCACCGCCACCGCCATCACCGTCGCCGCGGCACGGGCCGTCGCGCACGATGCGGTAGCCGGCACGATCGGCAAGACAGGCATTGGCGAAGGTCTGGCGGTCGCCGCCGCGCCGGGCACAGACCGGCTCATATTGCCTGGTGCAGAATTCCGGTTCGGGACGCGGCGGACGCGGGCGTGGTCCGGGCCCGTCATCGACAACGACGGTGCAGGCGGCCAGAAGCACCGGCAGCAACAGCACGGCAACCCCTTGCCGCGAGAAAATTGACGCCAGGAATTTCATGCTGATCTCTCCCCCGATCGCGATCCATTCCGATCCTCGCCATTCCCTTGTCGAATGCAACCCCTGTTTGCAGCCTCACACCGAAGCGGCGTCTGAAACCGGGGCGATCGGCAACAGCTGTCGTTAGCCGCCTCTGGCCCATGCGTGACCGTGGCTGTGGGCCGATGACCCGATCCGCAACCAAGCCTATTTGCGCCCGGTCGACGCTCAGATCGGTCGATTCTTGCGTCGGGATGCGCCCAGTGTGGCGGCCCGCGGCGCTATCTTGCAACCTTCACGTTTCCGTGCGATAAATTCCGTGTTCGGGCATTTGCGACCCGGAGAGCGGAACGTTTTGGACGACCTTTCCCCGATACTGTGAATCTCTGACGGCCCCGTTTTCGGCGGGGGGTTTGACCATGCGCCAATGCATGACTGCCGAAGCAACCACCGGGAACTGCCCTCGACGCCAGGTGGCGGGCAGGACCACCAAAGACTGAACGGGTGAAGGAGTTTCCCCAATGGCCCAGACCGGCACCGTTAAATTCTTCAACGCGACCAAAGGCTTCGGTTTCATCACGCCCGACGGCGGCGCCAAGGACGTGTTCGTCCACATTTCAGCGATCGAGGCATCGGGCCTGCGCACGCTCGTCGACGGCCAGAAGGTCACCTTCGACGTCGAGCCGGACCGCATGGGCAAGGGCCCGAAGGCGGTCAACCTCCGCGCTGCCTGAACCATCGGCGCACCGCGCGTCCTTGACCGCGGGCGAACGCGGGTCCGGCGCTTGCCCCAGTCTCTGGGCACGCAGACAGTTTTTGAAAGGCGCGGCGATTTTCGTCGCGCCTTTTTCATGTCCTCGGCAAAGCAGAAATGCATGTCGCCCAAAACTGGATCCGGTTTTGGGTCAACGACGTGCATCATAACAAGCGCTTGACGCGCTTTAGGCGCCCGCAAAACTTTCTCTTGCCGATGACGCTAAAATAAAGGACAAATTTCCTCTCGGGCATTTGCCGGCCCGAGACTGGAGTTTATGGGATCAAAGGAGCTTCCCATGCCGCAGACCGGCACCGTCAAATTCTTCAACCATGCCAAAGGCTTCGGCTTCATCACGCCGGACGATGGCGCGAAGGATGTCTTCGTCCATATTTCGGCCGTGCAGGCGTCGGGTCTTCCCGGTCTCGAAGATGGGCAGAAAGTAACGTTCGACACGGAGCCGGACAAGCGCGGCAAGGGACCCAAGGCCGTCAACCTGTCTGTCGGCTGAGCCGGCTTCATGCTGCCGGCCCGAGCAGGGCAGCCCGGCTCATTTCGAGCTTGGTTTTTGTCGCCTCTCTTGGATCGGCAGGTCGAAATCCGTTCAGCCTCCGTTCAGCCACGGTCGCATATTAGTCTTGGGTAAAGCCGGACCGCATCCCCTGCAAAACTGCACGGCCCGGTACGAAGGAGACCAAGATGAACAGAATTTTCAAGACAGCCGTGCTGTCCGCCGCCGTGGCCGCCACCATGCTTGTGGCCCTGCCCGCGGCCAACGCCGATGAATGGCGCCATCACCGCCACCACGGCAATGGCGATGCCATTGCCGCCGGCGTGCTTGGCCTTGCCGCCGGCGCCCTGATCGGTGGCGCGCTGGCCAATGACCGGCCACCGCCTGACGCTAACCGCTACTACGATGACGGTTACTACAATGACGGTTACTACGATCGTGAGGTGCGGGTCCGCCCGGCTCCGGTCCGCCGCTACTATGTGGAGCCGCGGGTGGTTTACGCCGACCGTTATGCCGAACCGTGGACGCGCGACTGGTACGAGTACTGCTCGGACCGCTACCGCACCTTCAACTCCCGCACCGGCACCTTCACCGGCAATGACGGCGAGCAGCATTTCTGCACTGCAAACTGAGTGCATGTCGCCCAAAGTGCTCAAGCGGTTTTGGGATAACGACTTGCACCAAACAGAACTCTGAAGCGCGAAAGCGCTTCAGAGCTTCCCTGCCCAAACAGAAAAGCGCTGACCGCAAGGCCAGCGCTTTTTTGTTGTTGCCCGGGTGTGTTGAGATTCAGGTCAGAAACGGGTTCGTCCTGCGCTCCTCGCCAAAACGGCCGCCAGGACCGTGGCCGCAGATGAAACCTATATCGTCGCCGAGCGGCAGCAGCTTGTCCTTGATCGAGGCGATCAGCGTCGCATGGTCACCGCCCGGCAGGTCGGTGCGGCCGACAGAGCCACGGAACAGCACATCGCCGACATGGGCAAACTTGGCCGCGCGGTTGTAGTAGACGACGTGGCCGGACGCGTGGCCCGGGCAATGCAGCACCTCGAACACATGCGCGCCGAACGACACGGTCTCGCCTTCGATGAGGAACCGGTCGGGCACGCAGTTGCGCGCGCCTTCAATGCCATAACGCCTGCCCTGGTTCTCCAGATTGTCGAGCAGAGGCTTGTCGGCGGCATGCGGGCCGATGATATCGATGCCAAGCGCCTCTTTCAACTCCATGGCGCCGCCGGCATGGTCGATATGGCCATGCGTGATCCAGATCGCTTCGGCCGTGATCGCATTGTCCTTCAGCACCGCCAGCACCTTGTCGATGTCGCCGCCCGGATCGACGACGACACCGTGCTTGTCGTCCATGTCGAACAGGATGGTGCAGTTCTGCTGGAACGGTGTGACCGGCACGATGCCGGCATTGAGCTGACCCATGATCGTCCTTTCGATGTTCACGCGGTGATGTAGAGGCGCGAATGAAGGGCGTCCACCCCTCGAAAGACGAACAGTCAGTCATCCCAGAAACGAAAATGGCCAGAAACGGAAATGGGCGGCCGAAGCCGCCCATTTGAACAAGCCTGAAAGCGTCAGACTTACTTCTTCATGGCGCCCATGACCGCGCCGATGATGCCGGTCAGGATCGCACCGCCGCCGGCGCCGCCGATGATGTTGTTGAGGTTGAGCGCACTGCCGAGACCGCTCGTCGCCGCCGCGGCCGCTGCCGGATCGACCGCGCCGCCGCCAAGCAGGCTGCCGAGGATTGCCGCGCCGCCGACGCCGCCAATGGCGCCACCCAGGATCTTGGGAAGCTGGCCCATAGCCGCGTTCTTGAGCGCAACACCAACCGCCTGACCACCGATGATACCCGTAATCACCTGTACAATGATCGGAAGAAGCGTGTTCATGTCCATATGATTAGTCCCTCCATAGCTGCCAGCCTCCCGGGCCGACACCATCATGAGACGCCGAATTGACTGAAAGTCAAATGCAGAAACGCTGAAATAAAAGGGGCGGCTCGAAAACCGCCCCTGCTTGCGCGAAAAGCTGTGACTATCGTTATTCTGCGGCGATCGCGTGCTTCGGCTGAACCGCTGCAGAATAGTCGTTCATAAGGTTCTTGGCGATCTCGCCGACCTCGAATCGGTAAGGGCCGATTTCCGACACCGGCGTTACTTCCGCAGCCGTCCCGGTCAGGAAGCATTGCTCGAAGCCTTCCAGTTCTTCCGGCAGGATGGCGCGTTCGATCACGTCCAGGCCGCGATCCTTGGCCAGCCCAATGACCGTGCGGCGGGTGATGCCGTCGAGGAAACAGTCGGGCTTTGGCGTATGGATCTTGCCGTCCTTGACGAAGAAGATGTTGGCGCCGGTTGCTTCCGCGACCTGGCCGCGCCAATCGAGCATCATGGCGTCGGCATAGCCTTTCGCTTCGGCGGCATGCTTGGACATGGTGCAGATCATGTAGAGGCCGGCCGCCTTCGACTTCGACGGCGCCGTGCGCGGGTCGGGCCGGCGCCATTCCGCGACATCGAGGCGAATGCCCTTCAGCTTCTGCGCCGGATCGAAATAGCTCGGCCACTGCCAGATGGCGATGGCGACGTTGATGCGGTTGTTCTGCGCCGAAACACCCATCTGCTCGCTGCCCCGCCAGGCGATCGGCCTGACATAAGCGTCCTGGAAGCCCTGCTTCTTCAACAGCGTGGTCGAGGCATCGTTGAGTTCGGCCACCGAATAGGGAATCTTGAAGCCGAGCAGGCGCGCCGATTCATGCAGGCGCTCGGTGTGCTCGTTGAGCTTGAATATCTCGCCGCCATAGGCGCGCTCGCCCTCGAAGACCGCGCTGGCGTAGTGCAGACCGTGCGTCAGCACATGGATCTTGGCCTCGCCCCACGGAACGAATTCGCCATTCATCCAGATGAAGCCGTCCAGTTGATCGAAGGGAACGGATGCCATGGTAACCTCCCGCGGGCCACGGCCCGCATATCCTTAGTGTCGTTGCGTGTTCTTTTTGGCCGTGATTGGACACGCCGGCCGATGTTGCGAAGCGTAAGCGGATAATCGCGCTCTGGCAAACTCAGGAAGTTCCGGAAAAACCGGCCTGCCTTGCCTTTTCGTTCGCAATCCGCCCAAAAGCTTGTCAAAAATTACCATTGCAGGGAAATTACGTCAATAGTACTGACATAATCTCCCGTTCCCATGGAGAAATGATGACGGATCGAAGCGCAGCCGCCGGAAAACCGATCAGGACCGCGATGTCAGTCGAGGACGGCATCGACTTCGCCATCATCGAACTGTTTTTCTTCGCCTACCGCGACTTCACCTCCGATCCCGATCAGATCCTGGCCGACTATGGTTTCGGCCGCGCGCATCACCGGGTGCTGCATTTCGTCAACCGCCGGCCGGGCCTGACGGTTGCCGAACTGCTCGACGTGCTGAAGATCACCAAGCAGAGCCTGGCGCGCGTGCTCAAGCAACTGATCGACACCGACCATGTCGTGCAGTTGCAAGGCCCGCGCGACCGCCGGCAGCGCGAACTTTATCCGACGGCGAAGGGCCGTGCGCTGGCCTTGGCCCTGGCACGGCCACAGTCGCGCCGCATCCGTGCTGCATTGGAAGATTCCGGCGCCACCGAACGGACCTTGGTGGAACGCTTCCTCGAAGCGATGGTCAATCCGGAACTGAGAGCTCAGATCGACGTTGGGTCCGCAAAAATGTCAGGGAAAAACCATGGAGAGCACTGAGAGGGTCGATCAGGCGGCCGCACCGGACGACGACGCGCCGCATCTGCTTGTGGTCGACGACGACACCCGCATCCGCAATCTTCTCAAACAGTATCTGACCGAAAACGGCTTCCGCGTGACCGTCGCCGGCAATGCCGGCGAAGCCAGGCGCAAACTCACCGGCCTCGACTTCGACCTGCTTGTGCTCGATGTCATGATGCCCGGCGAAAGCGGCGTCGACCTTACCAAATCGCTGCGGGCCGAAAAGAACGTCCCGATCCTGATGCTGACCGCACTGTCGGAAACCGACAGCCGCATCCTAGGGCTCGAAGCCGGCGCGGATGACTACCTGCCCAAACCCTTCGACCCCCGCGAGCTGATCCTGCGCATCAACAACATCCTGCGCCGCGGCGGCCCGGCGACGACGCCCAAGGTCGAACAGCTGGTCTTCGGCCCCTACACCTTCCAGATCGCCAGGCGCGAGCTGAAGCGCGGCGGCGAGGCGCTGAAGCTGACCGACCGCGAGCAGGAGATCCTGGCGATCTTTGCCGCACGCGCCGGCGAAACCATCCCGCGCCACGAACTGGTAGGTGACGATTCGGAAGTCGGCGAGCGCACCATCGATGTGCAGATCAACCGGCTGCGCCGCAAGATCGAGCGCGATCCGTCCAACCCGGTCTGGCTGCAGACCGTGCGCGGTATTGGGTATCGGCTCAGCGTGGAATAGAATACCGGCCGCGGCGCTAGGGCATGATCCCGAAAAGTGGGAACCGGTTTTCGGAAAAGATCATGCTCCAACAAAGAGTTAGATCAGGAAGACGATCCAACCGAACGTCATCCTGATCGAGTGCCGCAGGCGAAATGAAAAAGAGCCGATGGCGACGACGGAACTGGAAGGGCCGGGATCTGACGGCTTGAGCGCACGCGCCACGCGAACGCTCAAGGCGGTGCCGCGCATCTGGAACCGGTTCTGGCGCCTCGTTTCGCTTTACATGCCCAAGCGCCTTTATGCGCGCTCGCTGATCATCGTCATCGCGCCGATGATCCTTTTGCAATCGGTGGTCGCCTTCGTCTTCATGGAGCGCCACTGGGCAACGGTGACGCAGCGCCTGTCGCAGGCCACCGTGCGCGACATCGCCGCCATAATCGACCTGATCGAGACCTATCCGCACGACGCCGACTACGCCAACATCATCCGCATCGCCCAGGACCGCATGCAGCTGAAGGTCGATCTGCTGCCGCCGGATCCCTTGCCGCCGCCCGGTCCAAAACCGTTCTTCTCTATCCTCGACGACGTTCTCTCCTCAGAGATCACGCGCCAGATCAACCGGCCGTTCTGGATCGACACGGTCGGCAATTCCAACATCGTCGAGGTGCGCGTCCAGCTCGAGAACAAGGTGCTGCGCGTCTTCGTGCGCCGCAGCCAGGCCTATGCCTCCAACACCCACATCTTCCTGATCTGGATGGTCGGCACCTCGCTGGTGCTGCTGATGATCGCCATCCCCTTCCTGCGCAATCAGATCCGGCCGATCCTGACGCTCGCCGAGGCCGCCGAAAGCTTCGGCAAGGGCCGGCCGATGCCGCGCGATTTTCGCCCGCGCGGCGCCGAGGAGGTTCGCCGCGCCGGCTTTGCCTTCATCCAGATGCGCGAGCGCATCGAGCGCCAGATCGACCAACGCACCGCCATGCTGACTGGCGTCAGCCATGATCTGAGAACCATCCTCACCCGCTTCAAGCTGCAGTTGGCACTGGCCGGCGGCAAGACCGAGACCAAGGCGGCGCTCAACCAGGACATCGACGACATGCAGTCGATGTTGGAGGGTTATCTCGCCTTTGCCCGTGGCGAGGCCTCTGAGGATCCGGGACGTTTCGATCTCGAAGCCTATTTCCAAAAGCTCAGCGACGAAGCCGCCTTGCGCAAATGCAAGCTGTCGACGACGCTTTCCGGCGATCCGACCGTGCATGTCAGGCCGAATGCCTTCGCCCGGCTGTTGTCCAACGTCATCGGCAATGCTTTCCGCTATGCCAAGACGGTGGAGGTCAGTGCCAATCACGGCCGCGGCTCGCTGGTGGTCACCGTCGACGACAACGGCCCGGGCATTCCTGTTGACAGGCGCGAGGACGTGTTCAAGCCCTTCGTGCGGCTCGACGAGGCCCGCAACCTCGATGCCAGCGGCACCGGGCTCGGCCTGTCGATTGCCCGCGACATCGCCCGCAGCCATGGCGGTGACATCACCCTCGACGACAGTCCGCTCGGCGGCCTGCGCGCGGTGATCAAGGTTCCGGCCTGATGCATGTCGCCCAAAAGTGACCTCGGTTTTGGGAGAACGACATGCATAAAAACAAAAAACCTAAAGCGCGTCGCATGAATCCGTTTCAACGCGACGCGCTTTAGGCAGCTCAAATATCAAGCCAGATATCAAGCTTCATCCGCTCGTCATGAAATCATGGTGAAGAGCGCGCATGAAACGCGCGACTGCAGTTGATTCGGCCCGGCCGCCTCACTTCGACGCCGTACCCGCCCGGGTGCGCTGGAGCGAAGCGAGGGCGGTCGGCTGGTCGCCGTTCCGGCATCGCCTCATGGCAACCGTCGACCTTTCCAGCAAAGGGCCGCCATGCGCATATTGATGGTCACCGACGCCTGGCGCCCGCAGGTCAACGGCGTCGTCCATACGCTGGAGCGGCTCACCGAAACGCTGAAATCCTTCGACGTCGCGGTGGATTTCCTGACACCCAACATCTTTCGCACGCTGCCCCTGCCGACCTACCCTGACATCCGGCTGGCGCTGACCACACCAGGCCATGTCGCGCGCCTGATCGATGCCTACAAGGCGGATCACATCCACATCGTCACCGAAGGGCCGCTCGGTATCATGGCGCGGCGCTATTGCCGCAATGCTGGCCGGCCGTTCACCACCAGCTATCACACACGCTTTCCCGAATATCTCAGCGCCCGCTTGCCGGTGCCGGAAAGCTGGGCCTATCGCTGGCTGCGCGATTTCCATAATTCCGGCCAGGGCACGCTGGTCGCCACCCAGTCGCTTGCCGACGACCTTTCGGCGCGCGGCTTCAACAAGCTGCGGCCGTGGACGCGCGGCGTCGACACCGACCATTTCCGGCCGGACAAGAGGAAAGACCTCGGCTTCCCCGGCCCGGTCTTCCTCTGCGTCGGCCGCGTCGCCATCGAGAAAAACCTCTCCGCCTTCCTCGACCTCGACCTGCCCGGCAGCAAGGTGATCGTCGGCGAAGGCCCTGAGCTTGCCAAGCTCAGGGCAAAATATCCCAAGGCGCATTTCCTCGGTCACCGCCCCAATGACGAACTGGCCGAGATCTACGCCTCGGCCGATGTCTTCGTCTTCCCCAGCCGCACGGACACGTTCGGCAACGTCATCATCGAGGCGCTGGCCAGCGGCACGCCGGTCGCCGCCTATCCGGTGACCGGGCCGATCGACATTGTCGGCGATGGCTTTGGCGGCGCGGTCTCCAACGATCTGCGCGAGGCGTCACTTGCCGCCTTCAAGGTCGACCGCGCCGAGGCCAGAGAACGCGCCATGCGCTACAGCTGGAAGGCTTGTGCGGAAATGTTCCTCGACACGGTCGAGGAAGCACTGGGGATGCCGCGGAGGCTTGCCGCCTGACGATTACAGTTGTGTTGGCTTCTTCAGTGCGGCCACCCCTGCATTTCCTACAGGAAATCCGGAACTTCGACAACTTGCCAATGCCTTTGGACAAGTCTTCCGCATGAAATTGTTGAGATGTACCGGGAGATCTTGCGCCGGCAAGCTTTGACGCCGCGAGCGCGCTCCTTGCGAGAGCTTGCGCGACGGTTGCCTGCGGTGCATTATTCGACGTGTAGTTCCTGCGGGATTGACGCCGATTTCAACGCTGGACGAAGCGCCTGCCGTATCGCCGAAGCGTCGCGTCTTGCGCATCAGCAAGACCGTTGCGAGGGTGCTGGGCTATTGCCGTGCGAATGCCTGGCCACTCTTCGTGGCCGCCTGGTTTCCCTGCTTTCTGACGACGCTCTGCCTGACGATGCTTGCTCTTATTCTGTTTGCCGATCCGGGACAGGCGCCCACCTGGCCTTTATCGCGAGGCTTTGATCCCAGGACCTGGCTTTCCGCGATTGTTGCCGCGCCGTTCTCGGCGATGGTCTTTGCGTTCGTTCTCGACCGCATGGCAAACGCGCCCGAGCCTGGCCGTGTCGTTGTTCGGCGCGGCATCGAAAGCGTCAAACACTTCGCTATCCCGGGCATGCGCTTTGAGCTTGGACAGCGGATTCTTCTGGCTGCGTTGCTTCTCGCCGTCATCCAGCTTCTTTGCGGTTTTGCGGTCGCCGGCGAGCACAGACTGCTTGTTGCCGGCCTGCTCGCCACACATGACCTGCCGCTCAGCCCTGAAGACGTCGTGCCTTGGGCGTCGGCGATGGGATCCTTCAACGTGTTCGCGGGCGGTCTCGTCCTTGTCTGGACATATCTCTTTGTCGGCGATTTTTTCTGGACAGGATCGTTTGATCCTATCGGGTGCTGGCGCGCGCTCAACGGCAATCATCTGCGTTTCGTCGCCATAATGTTCATCGTTCTCGCAATCGTTGCCATACTCAAATATGGGCTGATCCTGGCTATAGGCTTGATGCTACTTCCCGCGGATGCCGCGTCGTCCTCCTTCTTGACCCCGATGCTGATGCATTTCGCACTCGCCTGGCCGTTCGACGTCCTGCGCCTCGTGCTCTCAGCCGCAACGGTCGGAACCATTCTCGGCGCGTTCCGGCCCCCTGCTATCGCTGCAATCCGGCCGGCTGCGGCGCCGTGATGGCGCCTGCCGCGGCTTACTGGGCGGCGCTGCGCTCGGCGAGGTTCTTTTGTGGTCGAGTTTGATCAACCTGCTGGCAGGGATGCAGACAGATGACGATGACGACACCCCGCTCGAAATTCTAGAACAGCCGCCCGCCGTCCGGCACCTTGCGCTCGATGGCGCCCAGAACGACGGCGCCCTCCTCGTCGGGGAAACCGAGCGTCAGCACTTCCGACATGAACGGCCCGATCTGGCGTGGCGGGAAGTTGACCACGGCGAACACCTGCCGGCCGACCAGCGTCTCGGGCGTATAATATTTGGTGATCTGCGCCGACGACTTCTTGATGCCGATGTCGGGTCCGAAATCGATCTTCAGCCTGAAGGCAGGCTTGCGCGCTTCCGGAAATGGCTCGGCCTCGACGATCGTGCCGGCGCGGATGTCGACACGATCGAAATCGGCAAAACTAATCTCAGGCTTACGCTCGCCGCTTGCACTCATTCGCGTCCGCTCAGGCGTTGCCGTAGGTCTCGAACAGCACGCCGGCCAGCGCGTCCTTGGCCGAGGTTCCCGACCAGACGACGAACTGGAAAGCCTGGAAATAGCACTCGCAGGCCTCAAGCGCCGAGGACAAAAGCACCTCGACCTGCTGGCTCGACGGCTCGACCCCGCCGGCCAGAAGCAGCGACTGGCGGAACATGATCGCGCCCTCCTGCTCCCAGAGGTCGAAATGGCCGAACAGCATCTGTTCGTTGATCAGCGACAGCAGCCGCATCACTTCCAGCGCGCGGGTTTCCGGCACCTTGATGTCGAAGGCGCAGGCCAGATGCAGCGCCTCGAAATCCTCCATCCAGGAGAAGGAGACGTGATAGTCGGTCCAACTGCCGGCGACCGAGATCGAAATTTCATCATCGCCGGCCCGTTCGAAGGACCAGTCGTTGTTGTGGGCCACCTGCTCGATAACATCCACCGGATGGATTTCGCGGGAGTATTCGAGTTCGAGAAGTTCCATGGAATGCTTCCTGTGTTCAGGGGGAGCGCCTCACGCTCCGCGGGGCACACACGACGAACAATCTGATCTAGAACTCGGACGGCCAGGACTTCTCGACGCAAAGACCCCAGACCGGACCCCACCGCCCGGCCGCATGACCCTGCTTCGAATCATGCAACAAATTCAGTCTATTGATCGGGAGTCGCGTGAACAGCCCAATTTTTCGCACTGCGTCATTCGCATGTGGAAAGGCGCTATCACAAAGATTCATGCAATGCCGTTAAGCGATTCACGGCAAAGCGCTTTTCAAGATCGCACTATGTGGAAAAGTTTAACGATTATTTTTTTGCGCGAGGCTTCGCCGCCGCCGCTGGTGCGGCCTCACCCGCGAGTTCTGCAAGCTTCGCTTCGAGCGCCTCGATGCGGGCGGCAAGCCTGCTGTTCTCGTCACGGGCCTTGGCGGCCATCTCGCGCGCGGCCTCGAATTCCTCGCGCTGCACCACATCCATCGAATTGAGGATGCGCTCCGCCTGCCCCTTGAAGGCAGTCTCCACCTCACGCCGGACGCCCTGCGCGGCACCCGCGGCATCGGTCATCAGCTTGGCGAATTCATCGAGAATGCGGTTCGGTCCGGTCGACATGGCAAATCCTCGCTTGCTCGAAATGACGTAGTGGCGCTGAGCGCCGAATGCAAGAACGTTGAGGGCTGGTGCGGCATCAAGTCGGATGCGATTTGGCCCTGAACCGACAGGCCAATAGCTGGTACAATCAGGGCAAGAGCATCTAAACGGAGGCCTATGTGGCTACCAACGCGGATTTGGACCGACGCCTTGCCGCACTCGACGCAGCGCTTGCCCAAGGCGTCAGGGATGCCGACGCGGGGCGGGTCAAACCGGCGAAAGACGTGCTTGATCGCCTGGAAGCAAAGCACCAGGCATTGGCGGCGAAAGCGGCGAAGTAGGCACTTGCGCCTGCGAGGACTTTTCAGCGGCTCCTTCTTACGGGATGGCGTCAAGTCGCCTATTGTGGCGTTTTCATCGCGACTTGCGTTAGGCACGAATCGTCTCCAATCAGGATCACCCAATGGCAACGCCCCCGCGCCGACCGACAAATCCGTTCGCAGCCGCCGAAGCGGCCTTCAAGCCGGTCAAGAAACCGGCAGCGCCCATTCGCGAACCCTCATCCGCCCCGAATGTCCGCGAGCTTGTCTCGATCCGGATCGACCGGGCCGTGCTCGATCATTTCCAGGAAGACGGCCCCGGCTGGCAGGACAGGATCAACGACGCGTTGCGGCAGTTTGTGGCCGCCAAGGGCTGAGTTCGCCACCCAAGGCGCGATGGCTCGCAATGGTGATCGGTCGCGGCACTTGACGGCGACCGGCTTGCCTTGACCCTGCCAAAACCCTACCGCATGGTTCGCGCCCGAATGCGACCGCAACCGAGAGCTCCCCGTTGAACGAATATTTCCTGCTGCCGCTGGCCTCGCTGCCCTTCCCCAACATCAACCCGATCCTCATCCAGATCGGGCCTCTGGCGGTGCATTGGTACGGCGTCGGCTATATCGTCGGCATCCTTTTTGCCTGGTGGTACGCCAAGCGGCTTGCCGCCAACCCGAAGCTATGGCCCGACGGCATCCTGCCGATGAAGCCGGAGGACCTCGATGATTTCATCGTCTGGGCAGCGATCGGCGTCGTGCTTGGCGGCCGCACCGGCTACGTGCTGTTCTACGACCTGGCGCGCTACATAGCGCATCCACTCGACATCTTCGCGGTCTGGCAAGGCGGCATGTCGTTTCATGGCGGCCTGCTCGGTGTCATCCTCGCCATGACGCTGTTTTCCATCAAGCGCGGCATCCGCACCTGGTCGCTGTTCGATGTCGTGGCCGCCGGCGTGCCGGTTGGGCTCGGCCTCGTGCGCGTCGCCAACTTCATCAATTCCGAGCTTTGGGGCCGGCCGACCGACGTGCCCTGGGCAATAGAATTCCCGAATGGCGGCCCCTTTACCCGCCATCCGAGCCAGCTCTACGAAGCCCTGCTCGAAGGCCTTGTGCTGTTTGTCGTGCTGCGCATCCTCACCCATTCGCGCCTCAAGCTGAAGACGCCGCGTTTTGTCGGCGGCGCCTTCATCTGCGGCTACGGCCTGTCGCGCATCTTCGTCGAATTCTTCCGCGAACCCGACCAGCAGCTCGGCTATCTCCTCGACACCAACTGGCTGACCATGGGCATGATCCTGTCGACGCCGATGGTGCTGGCCGGCATCTGGGCGATGGCTACAGCCAAGCCGGTGACGCAAGGACAGCCGCAGGCGACATGACGCGGCTCAAGACCCGCATCGTCGACCTGATCGAGGCGCTCGGCCCCCTTCCCGTCAACGAGTACATGGCGCTGTGCCTGTTCGACCCCGCGGACGGCTACTACACGACGCGCGAGCCGTTCGGCGCCGCCGGCGACTTCGTGACCGCGCCGGAGATCAGCCAGATGTTCGGCGAACTCGTCGCCGTCTGGCTTTACCAGGCTTGGGCAGCGATTGGCCGGCCGATGCCGGTCACCATCGCCGAGATCGGCCCTGGTCGCGGCACGCTGATGAAGGACATGCTGCGCACCCTGTCGCGACTCGATCCTGATCTGGCCAATGGCGCTGCATTCGCCATGATCGAGACCAGCCCGCGCCTGGCCGAGACCCAGAAACAGACGCTCGGCGCGACGCCCTTCGCGGTTCGCTGGCACGAGACCATCGAGACCTTGCCCGATCAGCCTTTGCTCATCGTCGGCAACGAATTGTTCGACGCCGTGCCGATTCGTCAGTTCGTCCGCGCCGGCGCCAGCTGGCGCGAGCGCATGGTCGGCCTCGACGACCAGAATGTCCTTTGCTTCTTCGCCGGCGCCGGCTCGGTCGACCCGACGCTGCTGCCCGTCGATGCGGCTGAAGCGCCGCAAGGCGCGATCGTCGAGGTGGCGCCGGCCCGCACCGCCCTGATGGCGGCCATTGCCGAGCGCATAGCCCGAAACAGTGGCGCCGGGCTGTTTCTCGACTATGGCCATCTCCGGCCGGGTGTCGGCGACACGCTGCAGGCCTTGCGCAAGCACAATCACGAAGATGTGCTGGCCAATCCCGGCGAAGCCGACCTCACCTCGCATGTCGATTTCGCCGCCCTGGCCGCGGTCGCGCGCGCATATGGTCTCGACGTCCATCTGTCGACGCAAGGCAATTTCCTGCTCGGCATGGGCATTCTCGAGCGCGCCGGCCGGCTTGGCGCCGATGCTGGCCAGGCTGGCCGCGACAAGATCACCGGTGATGTCGAGCGTCTTGCCGGACCGCAGGCCATGGGCGATCTGTTCAAGGTGCTTGCCGTGCTGCCGCGCGGTGTGACCATTCGGCCGTTTGCCACGGCGGATTGACTTTTCACCGCTGCCCCTCCCAATCTCCCGTCCGGTAAAAGAGCGGTCGAACCGCCGGCCGCTTGCTTCCGGACTTTTTCTTGACGAAACCGCCCACACGGACAACAACGCCCGCATGCTCACTCAGACCAAACCGGATCCCGTTCGGTCGCCGCTGCTGGACAAGGCGCAGGCACAAGGCATCCGCCACGGCTATTTCACCCGTAGAGGCGGTGTCTCGACCGGCATCTACCAAGGCCTCAACATCGGCACCGGGTCGGACGACGACAAGGCGCTGGTGGCCGAAAACCGCGCCCGCGTCGCTGCCTGGATGGGCGTGCCGACGAGCCATCTGTTGACCGC
This sequence comes from Mesorhizobium sp. CNPSo 4671, assembly GCF_057784245.1. Taxonomy (NCBI): domain Bacteria; kingdom Pseudomonadati; phylum Pseudomonadota; class Alphaproteobacteria; order Hyphomicrobiales; family Phyllobacteriaceae; genus Mesorhizobium; species Mesorhizobium sp. CNPSo 4671. Next base: position 63,937 of record NZ_JBWLUW010000012.1, read on the forward strand.
CTGGCAGATCCATTCCCCCGACGTCGTCGTCGCCCGGGAACCCTTTGCCGGCGAACGCCCCAAGGCCGATGCCATCGTCACCGACCGGCCGGGCATCGCCATCGGCGCCTCGACCGCCGACTGCGGCCCGGTGCTGTTTGCCGACGCCGGGGCGCGCATCATCGGCGCGGCGCATGCCGGCTGGAAAGGCGCCTTTACCGGCGTGCTGGAAAACACCATCGCCGCCATGGAGAGCCTGGGCGCCCGGCGCGAAAACATCGTCGCCGTGCTCGGCCCCTCGATCGGCCCCGACAATTACGAGGTCGGGCCGGAATTCGTCGCCCGCTTCGTCGAGGCCGACGCCGAAAACATCGGCTACTTCGCGCCCTCCGTCACATCAGGCCATGCCATGTTCGACCTCAACCGCTACACGGTCGATCGGCTTGCCAGGGCTGGCGTGATCGCCGAGGGCCTCGGCCGCTGCACCTACGCCGAGGAAGATTTGTTTTACTCCTACCGGCGCACCACGCACCGCAAGGAAGCCGATTACGGCCGGCAGGTTTCGGCCATCGTTTTGGAGAATGAATAATGGCGCTGCATTTTGAACGATCGGAATTTGACGCGAGGCGCGACCGGCTGATGATCGAGATGGCCGAGAAGAAGCTCGACGCCATCCTGCTGTTCGCGCAGGAAAGCATGTACTGGCTGACCGGCTACGACACGTTCGGCTTCTGCTTCTTCCAGTGCCTGGTGGTGAAGGCCGACGGCTCGATGGTGCTTTTGACCCGTTCGGCCGACCTGCGCCAGGCGCGTCACACCTCGATCATCGACAACATCGTGCTGTGGACCGACCGCAACGGCGCCAACCCGGCGGTCGACCTGCGCAATCTGCTTAACGACCTCGACCTGCTTGGCGCCCGCATCGGCGTCGAATACGACACCCATGGCCTGACCGCCTATAATGGCCGCCGGCTGGACGAGCAGTTGCAGACCTTCGGCCAGATTGCCGATGCCTCCGGCATTGTCGGCCGGCTGCGCCTGTTCAAGAGCCCGGCCGAGATCACCAAGGCCGAGAAGGCCGCCAATCTCTCCGACGACGCACTGGACGCAGCACTGCCGCTGATCAAGCAGGGCGGCGACGAGGCGCTGATCCTGGCCGCCATGCAGGGCGCGGTCTTTGCCGGCGGCGGCGACTATCCGGCCAACGAGTTCATCATCGGTTCGGGTGTCGATGCGCTGCTGTGCCGCTACAAGGCCGGCCGCCGCAAGCTCACCAAGAACGACCAGCTGACGCTTGAATGGGCCGGCGTCTTCCATCACTACCATGCGCCGATGATGCGCACTGTGCTGACCGGCAAGGTGTCGAAGCGCCATCAGGAACTGTTCGACGCCGCGCGCGCCGCCCTTCTGGCGGTGGAAAAGGCGATGACGCCGGGCAATACATTCGGCGACGTGTTCGACGCGCACGCCCGCACCATGGAGGCGCACGGCTTGACCAAGCACCGGCTCAACGCCTGCGGCTACTCCGTCGGCGCCCGTTTCACGCCGTCCTGGATGGACATGCCGATGTTCTACCAGGGCAACCCCGAGCCGATCGCGCCGCACATGACGCTGTTCGCCCACATGATCATCATGGATTCCGAGACCGAGACGGCAATGACGCTTGGCCGCACCTACCTGACCACCGAATCCCAGCCGAAGCCGCTTTCCCGCCATGATCTCGACTTGATCGTACAGTGAATCCATAATGGGAGGCGTTCTTCGCCAAGGAGTTAGAAGGCAAATGAGACGATCGCATGTGACGACCGTGTCATTGCTTGTGGCATTGGCTCTGGCTGCCTGCACCAACGCAAAGGACGTTCTCGAACCCTCCGCCATCACCCCGCCGGCGGCCTCCGCACAGCCCGCGCAGGGCAGCACGGCGGCCACAGTTCCCGCGACGTCACCAACTGCGCCTGCCACCACAACGGCCGGAGCCGCAACCACCACGGCACCGCTGACCTCGGCCCAAAGCGCTGCCATCCTGTCGAAGACCCGGCTGCAGATCGCACCGATCGTCGGCGCCTCGGTGGAAGCCGCCACTCCGCTGACCGCGGAACTGCAGACGCGCGCCAAGCAGCGTGGAATTACGCTTGCCGGCAGCGCCGACCAGACCGCAACCCATGTGCTGAAAGGCTATTTCTCGGCGATTTCCGAGGGCAAGGACACCACCGTCATCTATGTCTGGGACGTCTACGATCCCTCGGGTAACCGCCTGCACCGCATCAACGGTCAGATGAAGGCGCCTTCCGTCAATTCCGGCGCCGGCGCGGGCGCCGACAGCTGGAAGGCAGTCTCGCCGGCCACCATGCAGGCAATCGCCGACCAGACCATCGACCAGTTCGCTGCATTTCTTGGCGGCAAGGCAGGGTGAAGTGTTGCCGGTCAGCGATGGCGCGAAGTTTTCCTAACTTAGCCGGCGGATTCCCGATCTCGGCGCTTGCAATACCGGCGCGGGCCGCTAAAAGCCCGGTTAAAAGGTACGGGAGAGTCTGTCCGGGCTTTCCTTCCTCCACCAGGAACGGTGCATGAAACTCTTCGCGGGCAATTCCAACAGGGTGCTGGCCGAAGCGGTCGCCCGCTATCTCAACATCCCGCTGGGCAAGGCCAGTGTCAGGCGCTTCGCCGACCAGGAAATCTTCGTCGAAATCCAGGAAAACGTGCGCGGCGAGGATGTCTTCATCCTCCAGTCGACCTCATTCCCGACCAACGATCACCTGATGGAACTGCTCATCATGATCGACGCCTTCATGCGCTCCTCGGCCAAGCGTATCACAGCGGTGATTCCCTATTTCGGCTATGCCAGGCAGGATCGCCGGGCATCGGGCCGCACGCCGATCTCGGCCAAGCTGGTCGCCAACATGATCACCCGCGCCGGCGTCGACCGCGTTTTGACGCTCGACCTGCATGCCGGCCAGATCCAGGGCTTCTTTGACATCCCGACCGACAATCTGTTTTCCGTGCCGGTAATGGCTCGCGACGTGAAGGCCAAATACAAGCAGCTCGGCAATGTCGTCGTCGTGTCGCCCGATATTGGCGGCGTGGTACGCGCGCGCGCGCTGGCCAAGCGCTTCGACGCGCAACTCGCCATCGTCGACAAGCGCCGCGAGCGCCCGGGCGAATCGGAAGTCATGAACATCATCGGCGCGGTCGCCGGCAAGGATTGCCTGCTGATCGACGACATCGTCGATTCCGGCGGCACGCTGTGCAACGCTGCCGATGCGCTCTTGGCCAACGGCGCCACCAGCGTCACCGCCTATATCACCCATGGCGTGCTGTCGGGCGGCGCTGTGGCCCGCATCAGTGGCTCGAAGCTGCAGGAACTGGTGATCACCGATTCCATCCAGCCGACGCAAGGCGTGCTCGACGCGCCGAACATCCGCGTCATCTCGATCGCCGACCTGATGGGCGAAGCGATTTCGCGCACGGCGACCGAGGAATCGGTGTCGAGCCTGTTCGATTAGTCTAGGCTACAGGACCTTCCAGCCGCGTCGGCACGTTTGGCCGACGAACACTTTCGCCATTGTCGCGCGCGCCGCGCATATAGCCGCGCGGCGAGGAGCCCAGCATGCGCTTGAACATGGTGATGAAGGCCGGCACACTGTCATAGCCCAAGTCGAGCGCCACCCGGGTGATCGGCTCGCCATCGGCGAGCCGCGGCAGCGCCGCGAACAGGCAGGCCTGCTGGCGCCATGTCGACAGCGACAGGCCGGTCTGGCGCTGGAAGGCGCGCGTGAAGGAGCGCCGGCTCATGCCGGCGGCGTCAGCCCATTCGTCGATCGTCGCATGCGGCGAAGGTGCCGCGACGAAGCGCCGGCACAGCATCGCCAGCCTTGGATCGGACGGGAACGGCAGGCCGAGCGGCCGTTCCGGCAAGGTCGGGATCTCATGCAGCAACAGCTTCATGATCAACCCGCCGCGCCCTTCCAGCTCGCCGCCTTGCGGCAGTTTCTCCGATTCCACGATCAGGCTGTGCATCAGCTCGGTAACGCCGACGACGCGCAAGCCTTCCGGCAGGCCGGGGATCGCGCCCGGCATGACATAGACCGAGCGCATCGAGACATCGCCCAGCATCTCGACCGAATGCTCGATGCCGGCCGGAATCCACATCGCGTGGTCTGGCGGCACCATCCAGCGCCCGTGCCGCGTCGTCACCAGCACGACGCCGACCAGCGCGTGCAGCAACTGGCTGCGGCTGTGGCGGTGCTGCGGCACGTGGTAACCGTCGGGATATTCGGTCGGCAACGCCACCGCCGGCCCGGCAACCTCCTCCAGCCATTGCCAGCGGCTCCGGTGCAATTGGCCGAGATCGGCATTGCCGGCGCGGAAGATTTCCTTGCCATGTGGCATCGGCTATGGCCCACTTGCGAAACTATTGGACCAAACCACGAAAGAAGTCGCGCGGCAAGCGGCTTATAAGGCAACCGTCCCCAAGGCGGCCGGGCCGCCAGCTTGCCCTGCGGGCGCGCCCGCCAAAAAGACCACGGAGCCTGCCTTGACCGATACGACAGCCGCCAGCGTCGCGCCACCAGCGAGCGCCAGTCACGCCTCAGCCCAGGCGACGGCCTTCACCGTCATCCTGGCGGTGAGCTTCTGCCATTGCATCAACGACATCATGCAGTCGCTGCTATCGGCCATTTATCCCTTGCTGAAACAGAATTACGGCCTCGATTTCTGGCAGATCGGCCTGCTGACCTTCACGTTCCAGGTGACGGCATCGCTGCTGCAGCCGGTGATCGGCATGGTCACCGACAAGCGGCCGATGCCCTATTCGCTACCCTACGGCATGGCCTCGTCACTCATCGGCCTGGTCGTGCTGGCCTATGCCGGGCACTACTATCTTCTGCTGATCGGCGCCTCGCTGATCGGCATCGGCTCGGCGATCTTCCATCCCGAATCCTCGCGCATCGCGCGCTTTGCTTCCGGCGGCCGGTTTGGCTTGGCGCAATCGCTGTTCCAGGTCGGCGGCAATTTCGGCCAGTCGATGGGGCCGTTGCTGGCCGCCTTCATCGTCGTGCCCTTCGGCCAGACCAGCATCGCCTGGTTCGCCGTCGGCTCGCTGATCGGCATTGTCGTTCTGTGGCAGGTCGGCGGCTGGTACAGCCGGCTGCGCGCAGCGCAAGGCACCCGCAAGGCGGCGAGCTTCGTCTCGCCCTTCCCGCGCCGCAAGGTGATGAACGCATTGATCGTGCTGACCTTGCTGGTGCTGAGCAAGAACGCCTACATCGCCAGCCTCGCCAGCTACTACACCTTCTACTCCATCCATAAGTTCGGCGTGTCGGTGCAGATGAGCCAGGTGATGCTGTTCCTGTTCCTCGGCGCCTCGGCGCTGGGCATCCTGCTCGGTGGCCCGTTCGGCGACCGCTATGGACAGAAGGCGATGATCTGGTTCTCGATCGTCGGCGTACTGCCCTTCACGCTGGCGCTGCCCTACGCCAATTTGGAATGGACGATGGTGCTGACCGTGCTGATCGGCCTCATCTTGTCGTCGGCCTTCTCAAACATCGTCGTCTTCGCGCAGGAACTGGTGCCGGGCCGCGTCGGCATGATCGCCGGCATCTTCTTCGGCTTCGCCTTCGGCATGGGCGGTATCGCAGCCGCCGTGCTCGGCGTCGTCGCCGACATGAAGGGCATCGATTTCGTCTTCCAGATCTGCTCGTATTTGCCGCTGCTTGGCCTTCTGACCGTGTTCCTGCCCAACATGAAGGAAGCAAGGAAGGCCCAGGCTGCCTAGATTCAGCTAACCTTGAATTGATGCAGAAAGGCACCCGCCAAATGGCGGGTGCCTTTCTTCATTCTCAGAGAAATCAAGCCTTGAAGAAGTTCAAAAGGTCGGCGTTGATGACATCCGCATGGGTGGTCGCCATACCGTGCGGGAAACCCTTGTAGACCTTGAGCTCGCCCTTCTTGAGCAGCTTGATCGACAACAGCGCCGAGTCGGCGATCGGAACGATCTGGTCGTCGTCGCCATGCATGACCAGCACCGGCACGTCGATCGCCTTCAAATCCTCGGTGAAGTCGGTTTCCGAGAAAGCCTTGATGCAATCATAGTGCGCCTTGGTGCCGCCCATCATGCCCTGGCGCCACCAATTGTCGATGACGCCCTGCGAGACTTCGGCGCCCGGACGGTTGAAGCCGTAGAACGGGCCAGCCGGGACATCCCGGTAAAGCTGGGCACGGTTGGCTGCGACACCGGAGCGGAAACCGTCGAAGACCTCGATCGGCAGGCCGCCGGGATTGGCTGCGGTCTTGAGCATGATCGGCGGCACAGCGCCGACCAGCACCGCCTTGGCGACGCGGCCGCCCGAGCCGTACTTGGCGACATAGCGCGCCACCTCGCCGCCGCCGGTCGAATGGCCGACATGTATGGCGTTCTTGAGGTCGAGATGCGCCGCGAGTTCAGCCACATCCGCCGCATAGGTGTCCATCTCATTGCCGATATCCGTCTGGGTCGAGCGGCCATGGCCGCGCCGGTCATGGGCAATGACGCGGTAGCCTTGCGCCAGGAAGAACAACATCTGGGCATCCCAGTCGTCGCTGCTCAACGGCCAGCCATGATGGAAGACGATGGGCTGACCGGTTCCCCAGTCCTTGTAGAAAATCTGCGTGCCGTCCTTGGTGGTGATCGTGCCGCTGCCGGAACCGGATTTCGTCTGCGAAGCCATCTCAATCTCCTTTGATTGTTGTCGCGGTAAACAATATCGCGACATCGATATTGCTAGCGCAGCCCTGGACCCTTGTCTACAAAAATATGTATCGCGATATCATTTTTCGTGGTATCGAATTTCCTGCGTCGGCAAAAGGAACGCGTCGTGCCTCTCCCGTTGGACAACCAGCTCTGTTTCACGCTCTACGCCACCTCGATGGCGATCAATCGCACCTACAAGCCGATGCTGGACGAGATGGGGATCACCTATCCGCAATATCTCGTGCTCAACGCGCTTGCCGAGGCCGACGGCATGTCGGTCGGCAGGGTCGCCCACCGGCTCGCTTTGGAATCGAGCACGATCACGCCACTGGTCAAGCGCATGGAACAGGCCGGCCTTGTGACCCGCCAGCGCAGCCATACCGACGAGCGCCAGGTGCAGGTCGACCTCACAGTCGCCGGGCGCGAGCTGCTTGTCCAGTGCAATTGCCTGAACGAGACCTTGATCGAACGCTCCGGCATGACGCTGGCGCAACTTGATGCGCTGAACCGGCAAATCCAGGCGCTGCGGGATGCGCTGGGTGGCGACCGCTAGCCATTTCGATCCAGCCGTAACTAGCTTTTCTCCCGAAACCCCCAGACGCCTGGAAAGCGCTCTGAGAAGGCGCCTGGAGCCATCGACCGGCCGCGACAGACGCCAGCCCGGCCGAAGGCCTGCGATCACGAAGCGGTGACGGCTGTAACGCACGCTCGGTAGCTTGCGAAGACTGGACATAGGCGTCCGGTAAAGCACTTGCGGCGCGTCCCGGCCGAAATCCCGGCGCGATCTGCCAACCTCTCAAGGAATCCACGATCATGTTGAATAGGCGTACTTTTTCCACCGCGCTCGTCGCCGGGGTGGCGACGAGCATACTGGCCGGCTCCGCCAAGGCGCGAGCCCAGACGAGCTCCAAGATTCGCCCCAGGGTCCGCAACGTCGTCCTCGTCCATGGCGCTTATGCCGATGGCTCGTGCTGGTCGGAGGTGGTTGGCCTGCTGCAGCAGGCCGGCTTCAATGCAACCGTCGTCCAGCACCCGCTGACCACGCTGGAGGCAGGCGTCGAGGCAACGCGCCGTGCGATCGCTCTCCAGGATGGACCGACGATACTTGTCGGCCACTCCTTTGCCGGCATGATCGTCAGCGAGGCGGGGGCGGATCCAAAAGTGTCGTCGCTCGTCTATGTCGCGGCGCGCGCGCCCGATGCCGGCGAAGACTACACGGCGCTCGCCAAGACGTTCGCGCCGCCGCCCGCCTCGGCGGGCCTTGTCTGGTCGGCGGGCTATGGCAAGCTCAGCGAGGAGGCTTTCCTGCGGGACTTCGCCGGTGGTATTCCTCGCGAGAAGGCGCGCATCCTCTATGCCGTCCAGGGGCCGATCTCGGATCAGCTTTTCTCCGGAAAGACAACCCAGGCGGCCTGGCGCTCAAAGCCGAGCTGGTATGCCGTCTCGACCGAGGACCGCACCATCAACCCGGATCTCGAGCGCTTCATGGCCAAACGCATGAACGCCAAGACCATCGAGGTGAAGGCAAGTCATTTGTCGCTGATCTCTCACCCGCGTGAGATCACCCAGCTCATCTCGGAAGCCGCTGGGCAGCTCAGCTAGCGAGGTTGGTCCCGGGGCGGTATGAAGTTCAACCGCTTCGGCGACCGGCTCGTTTGAAATGTTGCAACCCCAAGCCGACCGGCCAGCCGGGAATGCTGAGCCGCATGAGGTGCCCGCAGGCGCCTCCAGCCTCCGGCTTGCACCTCCGGCCGCCTTCCGCTATAGAGCCGCCACCCGCGTAGACACCCTTGGAGGCAACGCGGCGGAAGGCTGCCTTCCCTTGTGATCCCGAACAAAGCTCCGTCTCAAAGCGGGTGCCCTCATTCGGACATCCAGGTCTGGCGGCTTTCGACGTTTACGGCTTGGGCACATTGCCTGCCGCAAACGCTCCATAACACGCGAAAGGAAAAGCCATGAGCCACGATACTTACGAGCTCAAGGCCGAAGCGCGCGAACAGGTCGGTAAGGGGTCCGCCCGTGCAGTTCGCCGCAACGGTAAAGTGCCTGCAGTAATCTATGGTGACAAGCAGCCTCCCCTGGCGATCGCTCTCACCTACAAGGACATCTACTACAAGATCCACGGCGGCGGGTTCCTGACCACGATCGCCACGATCGATGTCGACGGCAAGAAGATCCAGGTCCTGCCGAAGGACTTCCAGCTCGACCCGGTCAAGGATTTCCCTGTCCATGTCGACTTCCTGCGCATCGGCAAGGACACCGAAGTCAATGTCGACGTGCCTGTCCACTTCATCAATGAGGACAAGTCGCCCGGCATCAAGCGCGGCGGCGTGCTCAACATCGTGCGTCACGAAGTCGAGTTCCACTGCCCGGCCAATGCGATCCCGGAATTCATCACCATCGATCTCACCGGCACCAACATCGGCGATTCGATCCACATCTCGGCGGTCAAGCTGCCGGCCGGCGTCAAGCCGGTCATCTCCGATCGCGACTTCACCATCGCGACCATTGCCGGTTCGTCGGCGATGAAGCCGGAGGCTGAGGAGACGGTCGAAGCGGCTGCACCTGAAGCGGCTCCTGCCGCCGAAGAGAAGTAACTCTTTCCCGCCCGGAGCAGACGATGCTTGTCTTTGCAGGCCTCGGCAATCCGGGCGCGAAATACGCTGGCAACCGGCACAATGTCGGTTACATGGCGGCGGACGCTATCGCCCGCCGCCATTCCTTTTCGCCCTGGTCGAAGAAATTCCAGGGCCTGATTTCGGAAGGCACGCTCGGCGGCGAGAAGATCGTCCTGATCAAGCCACAGACCTTCATGAACCTGTCCGGCCAATCGGTCGGCGAAGCGCTGCGCTTCTACAAGCTCGAGCTTTCCGCCCTCACCGTCTTCTATGACGAGATCGACCTTGCCGAGGGCAAGCTGCGCATCAAGACCGGCGGCGGCGCTGGCGGCCACAACGGCATCCGCTCGATCGACGGCCATGTCGGCAACGCCTATCGCCGCGTGCGCATCGGCGTCGGCCATCCCGGCGTCAAGGAAATGGTCCAGCACCATGTGCTCGGCGATTTCGACAAAGCCGACCGCGAATGGCTCGATCCCTTGCTCGATGCGATCGCCGACAACGCCGCCATGATCGTCAAGGGCGACGAATCCGGCTTCATGAACAAGGCGGCCCTTGCCGTCCAGGGCAAGGCCGCACCCGAGCCGGACAAGCCGGCGCCGAAACAGGCGCCCAAGCAGCAGAGCCACATCCGCCAGGCACGCTCGCAGCAGGCGCCCGCCAAACTGCCTGAGACCGGGCCGATGGCGGCGATGCTGAAGAAGCTGTTCGGAAAAGACTGAAGCGACCGGCGCCGCCTGACCATACAGGCAGCGCCGACCCGCAGAACTACATCGCGCCGACGGCCATGCCCTTGGTCGTCTCATCGATGGCATCCTTCACCAGCGCGATCGCCTTGACGCGGACCGCCCTTGTCCGGCAAGGCCGCCTAAAGCTGGTTGAGCGCGGCCTGGAGATCATTCAGCGCCTTGTTCATCTGCCGTTCAGAACTCCCTCTATGGTGAAGCTGTCGTCACGCGACATCGCTAAATTAGCCCGCGCCGGCATCACGCCGTATTGACGAACGCGTGATCGGCGGCCGGCGCCGGCCCGCCTTGCCGGCAGGCGACGTCCCACGCTAGCACTGGCGCGTACTGGCAAGATCGGTGGCAGTGAGACCGGCATGGCGGATGATGTTTCGGATCTGACCGGGGAGGCCAGGCAGCTGGGCCTGGCGGGCGATTTCGGTGCGGCCCATCGGCTGATCGACCGGGCCACGGTTCTTGCCGGCGAGGACCCCACCAGGCGGGCGGCATGCACCATTGAGCGCGGCCGGCTGTACAATTCCGCCGGACAGCGGGATCTGGCGCGGCTGCTGTTTGAGGAGGCATGGCGGCGGGCACGAGAGGCACGGGCGCATGTGCTGGCGGCCGATGCGGCCCACATGATCGCCATCGTCGGAACACTCGACGACGCCGTCGAATGGACCGCGATTGGCCTTGCCTATGTCGGCGAACATCCGCAAGCAGAGCCATGGCGCGGCCCCCTACTGAACAATCTCGGCTGGTCCTATTTCGATGCCGGCCGGTTCGACGATGCATTGCCTGTCTTCGAGCAGGCGGTGGAGGTGCGGCAGTCGCGCGGCCAGGCCCGGGAGCTGCGCATCGCCCGCTACGCGGTCGTCAGGACGCTGCGCGCGCTTGGTCGCCTCGATGAGGCCCGGCGGCTTGCCGAGGAGACGGCCGACGCGGCACGAACCGCTGGCGATCAGGCGCCTTACATTCATGAGGAACTGGCTGAGTGCCATGCCGGACTAGGCGACATGAACCGCGCGCGCTCGAGCGCGCGGCACGCCCTGGCCGTTCTCGGGGACGATCCCGCCTTTGTCAGCCGGGAACCCCGCCGGCTCGCCAGACTGCAAGAATTGGCAGGCTGAACGCCGGCCATAGGTTTGCCTTCGCCGGGCCACCCATCCCGCTGGGGGCTTGACGTTGATCACCCCTATCGCCCATAGCCCTCATCAAATTTCGCTTTTCCCGATAGGACTGGACACAATGGGTTTCAAATGCGGCATCGTTGGCTTGCCCAACGTCGGCAAGTCGACGCTCTTCAACGCGCTGACCAGGACGGCGGCGGCGCAGGCCGCCAACTATCCGTTCTGCACCATCGAACCGAACACCGGCGAAGTCGCGGTGCCCGACCCGCGCCTGCAGAAGATCGCGGCCATCGGCAAGTCCAAGGAGATCATCCCGACCCGCATCTCCTTCGTCGACATTGCCGGCCTGGTGCGTGGCGCCTCGAAGGGCGAAGGGCTGGGCAACCAGTTCCTCGCCAACATCCGCGAGGTCGACGCCATCGTGCATGTGCTGCGTTGCTTCGAGGATGACGACATCACCCATGTCGAAGGTCGCATCGACCCCGTCGCCGACGCCGAGACGGTCGAGACCGAGCTGATGCTCGCCGACCTCGACAGCCTCGAGCGCCGCATCGTCCAGATCCGCAAGCGTGCCGGCAGCAAGGACAAGGAAGCCACCACCGTGCTGCCGATGATGGAGGCCGCGCTCGAACTGCTGCAGGCCGGCAAGCCGACCCGTGTATTGCTCAAAGGTATTTCTGCCGAAGATTTGCGCATCCTGCAGGGCTTGAATCTTCTGACCTCGCACCCTGTGCTCTATGTCTGCAATGTCGCGGAGGCCGATGCCGCCACCGGCAACGAGCACACCAGGGCCGTGGAAAAGATGGCCGCCGCGCAAGGCGCCGGTACGGTTGTGATCTCGGCCGCGATCGAGGCCGAAGTCGCCCAGCTCTCCGACGAGGAAGAGATGGAATTCCTGTCCTCGCTCGGCCTCGACGAACCGGGCCTGAACAAGGTCATCCGCGCCGGCTACGAGCTTTTGCATCTCATCACCTATTTCACCGTCGGGCCGAAGGAGACGCGCGCCTGGACCATCCACAAGGGCGACAAGGCACCTCAGGCCGCCGGCGTCATCCACACGGATTTCGAACGCGGCTTCATCCGCGCCCAGACCATCGCCTACAACGACTTCGTCACGCTGGGCGGCGAAGTGGCGGCCAAGGAAGCCGGCAAGGCGCGCGACGAAGGCAAGGAATATGTCGTCCAGGACGGCGACATCATGCTGTTCAAGTTCAATACCTGACGCCTCAAGCGGCAGACAATGCCCAGCCGTCCTCTGGAAGCCGACCTGCCGGACGGGTTCCGTGCGTTGGTTTCCGGCTATCGCTGGCACCGGCAGACCATCGGCCAGTCACAGGCCGGCGTGTTCCGGCTGGCGGCCGACGACAAGCCGGCCCTGTTCCTGAAATGCGAGCGCAGCGGCCCCTTTGCCGAACTCGCCGATGAAGCCGCGCGGTTACGCTGGCTTGCCGGACAAGGCATTGCCTGCCCTGATGTGATCGCCCTGGAAAGCCATGCCGGTCACGACTGGCTGCTGATGTCGGCCGTCGCCGGCGAGGATCTGGCGTCGGCAGCGATCGAGCCGGCTGACGTCGTCGGCGTCATGGCCAGTGCACTTCGCGGCCTGCATGCAATCGATATCGCCTCCTGTCCCTTCGACCATCGCCTCGACCAGCGGATCGCCGCGGCGCGGGCTCGCATGGAAGCCGGCGAGGTCGACGAGAGCGATTTCGATGACGAGAGGCAGGGCTGGACCGCCGCCGAGGCCTTCGCCGGGCTTCTGGCGCTCCGACCGGCAACCGAGGACCTTGTCGTCACCCATGGCGACGCCTGCTTGCCGAATGTCATGGCGGCCGAAGGCCGCTTCAGCGGTTTCATCGATTGCGGCCGGCTGGGCGTGGCGGATCGCCATCAGGATCTGGCGCTCGCCTGCTGGAGCATCCGCTACAATCTCGGCGAGGCGTGGATAGAGCCTTTTCTCGAACGATACGGGCCGCCGGAAACCGAGCCGGCGAAGCTTTCCTGGTATCGGCTGCTCGACGAGTTTTTCTAAATGACCAAGGTCGGCCCCACCGCCAGGGCTTGTCTTGATTTTGTCATGGCACGGGTCTAAGCGGCTGGCACACGGTCGCGCACACGACGAAGAGCCGTGCAATCCGACACGACGCGCAATCCGTACGCACCTTCGCAGGGGAGATCTGGCGATGATCAAGGCATTTGTCGTGGACAATGATCGCCTGCGCGTCGTCGACGATCTGCTGGCGGATGGCGATCGGGTCGTCTGGGCCGACCTCATCAGTCCGACCAAGGAGGAAGAGGCCACCATCGAAAGCTGGCTCGGCGTCGCCATCCCGACCCGCGAGGAGATGGAGGAGATCGAGATTTCGAGCCGCCTCTATATCGAGGACGGCGCCTACTTCATGACCGCCACTTTGCCGGCCCAGACCGAGGTCGACGACCCCCTGATGTCGCCGGTCACCTTCGCGCTCGCCGGCAAAAGGCTGATCACCATTCGCTATCATGAACCCAAGGCCTTCAAGACCTTCCCGCTGCGCGCCGAGAAGGTGGCGACAGGCTGCACCAGCGGCGACACCATCCTGATCGGCCTCCTGGAAGCGATCGTCGACCGCCTTGCCGACATACTCGAACGCGCCGGCCGCGACATCGAGGGGATCTCGCGCGATATCTTCGAAGCACGTTCGACCAAGGTGTCGAAGCGCAACCGCGACTTCCAGGAACTCCTGAAAGCCATCGGCCGCAAGGAGGACATCGCCTCCTCGATCCGCGACAGCCTGATCTCCCTGCAGCGCCTTGCCGGCTTCCTCGCCCATGTCGCGACCCAGACCAAGATGAGCAAGGACGTCCGCGCCCGCATCAAGACCTTGTCGCGCGATGTGCTGTCGCTTGCCGACCACGCCACCTTCCTGTCGCAGAAGATCTCCTTCCTGCTCGACGCCACGCTGGGCATGATCTCGATCGAGCAGAACGCCATCATCAAGATCTTCTCGGTCGCCGCCGTCATCTTCCTGCCGCCGACGCTGGTCGCCTCGATCTACGGCATGAATTTCGACGTCATTCCCGAGCTGAAATGGCAGCTCGGCTATCCCTTCGCCATCGGCCTGATGATCCTGTCGGCGATCCTGCCCTTCTGGTATTTCCGCCGCCGCGGCTGGCTCTGAGCGCAGCCGCCCCGCCTGCTGCCTCAGGCTGGCTCACCAGAAAGGACTTGACCAAAACGCTGCCGGCCTGCATCCGGGTTGCCCGATCTCTGGGGATTTAACCGGATTGCCGACATGACCGGAAAAACATGGGCCTATGAGGATTTCGTCGAGGGTGCCTCGTTCGACCTCGGCACCAAACAGGTAAGCGCGGCCGAGATCATCGAATTCGCCAGCGAATTCGATGCCCAGCCGATGCATCTCGACGAGGAAGCCGGCAAGGCCAGCATTCTGGGCGGCCTGTCGGCCTCGGGCTGGCACACCTGCGCCATGTTCATGCGCATGCTGTGCGATGCCTTCCTTTTGGACTCCACCTGCCAAGGCGCGCCCGGCGTCGATCAGGTCAGGTGGAAGAAACCGGTCCTGGCCGGTGATACGCTGAAAGGCAAGCTGGTTGTCCTGGCCAAACGCCCGTCGAAATCGAAGCCGCAACTCGGCTTCGTCACCATGCGCAGCGAGCTGATCAACCAGCGTGGCGAAAGCGTTTTCGAGCTCGAGAATTCCGTCATGTTCCTGACGCGTGATGCCGCGGGGAATGCCGCATGACCCTGGATGAATTCTTCCGCATCGGCACCACGATGACGCTGGGCTCGCACACATTCGAAGTCGAGGCGATCAAGGCGTTCGCGCGCAAATACGACCCGCAGATCTTCCATATTGACGAGGAAGCCGCGAAGAAGAGCGTGCTCGGCGGGCTCTGCGCCTCCGGCTGGCACACCGCCGCCACCTGGATGAAGCTCAACCTCGAAGCGAGCATGGATGCCGAGGGCGCCAACTGGAACGGCCCCGGCCCGGTCCCGGAATTCGGCCCCTCGCCTGGTTTCAAGAACCTGAAATGGTTGAAGCCGGTCTTCGCTGGCGAGACCGTCACCTTCAGCCGCACCGCGCTGTCCCACCGCCCCATCGCCTCGCGCCCCGGCTGGCGAATGCTGTCGCTGCGCGCCGAAGCTTTCGATTCAACCGGCGACAAGGTGCTGGAGTTCGACAGCGCCGTGCTGGTGAAGGTGGAGTGAGGAGGCTCGCCCTCCCTTCTCCCCTTGTGGGAGAAGGTGGCCTCGCGAAGCGAGGTCGGATGAGGGGTGCTCCAGCTTGGCAAGGACGGCGATCCGTCACCTACCCCTCAACCGTCTCGGCGCTACGCGCCGATCCACCTTCTCCCACAAGGGGAGAAGGAAGAGGGCGCGGCGCTCAATGCCCCTCAAACCCGATCAGCGTCCTGACCGGCACGCCAAGCGCCTCCAGCCTGGCACGCCCACCCAGATCCGGGAGGTCGATGACGAAGCAGGCGGCAAGGATATCGGCGCCGATCTGGCGCAGCAGCCTGACCGCCGCTTCCGCCGTGCCGCCGGTGGCGATCAGATCGTCGACGAGGATCACCTTTTCACCGGGGGCAACGCCGTCCTTGTGCATCTCCATCTCGTCCAGCCCGTATTCCAGGCTGTAGGCGACGCGCACCGTCTCGTAGGGCAGTTTGCCCTTCTTGCGGATCGGCACGAAACCGGCCGAGAGCTGATGAGCGACGGCGCCGCCAAGGATGAAGCCGCGCGCCTCGATGCCGGCGATCTTGTCGACCTTCTGCCCGGCATAGGGATGCACCAGCTCGTCGATGGCGCGGCGGAAGGCGCGCGCATTGCCGAGCAGCGTGGTGATGTCGCGAAACAGGATGCCGGGCTTCGGATAGTCCGGAATGGTGCGGATCGCCGCCAGCAGCGTGTCTTCGAGCGAAGGTTTCATAAGGCGGCTCCGGATGATCCAGCTGGGCAAGTGCGAACGGCGCAGGGACCAAACCCGACGCGACCGACAACGGCTAGCGCGATGTGACGCCCGAGACAAGCGCATCCGGCAAAGGATTGGCCTCGCTCGCTTTGTCCCATGCCTGCGCGACGATCTTCCACTGCCCTTCGCTCTTCACCAGCAACAGCATTTCCATGGACCGGCTGGTCTCGGCACTGTTCTCGATCATCTCCGCCGCGACCGCCGCGATGGCGATATTTCCGAAGACGCAGATGTCGGTGCCGAGCACGGTCTCCTGAAGCGACCGCAGCGAGGTGTCGGACAGGCCGCGCATCCGCTCGACGAAATCGGCGACGCTGGTGCGCCTTGCCGGGCGGGCTGCCGGAAAGAGGCTGGCGCCGTCCAGGAAATCGCCCGCGAAATCATCCCACCCTGGGGCGATAGTCTCATCCCAGCTAAGGCTGGCAAACTGCCGGTCGATGATGGCCCGTATCACGCCCTCGTCCGCACCCATTCCGTTCGCCGTGATCCGCTCCTTCCGTTCGCCTCCCTGCACCGGAGATTGGCATGCGGCACTTGTCCGATCGAATTGCAGCCCCATGAGCTTCATAACCCGTCCGATCTCGATCCGCATCTGTTTGAGCGCCGCGCTATGCCAAAGGACGGGTTGCCGAACGCTCGCATAGGGGTAAAAAGGGGCGCCTGAAGCATCCCTTCCGGTCGAACCATGGTCGCTGCATGACCCATCTTCTGCGGAAAATGCCGACCGTCATCATGGCAACCTCGCTCTTGAGCTGGGCGCCGGTAGCCGTCTCCGCTGCCGAGCGGGCCAGTTGGACGGTCGTGCTGCGCCCGGCAGATTTCGTGGTCGGCGACGCGCTTGGACAATTGCATACGCGTCGACAATGGATGACTGGATTCGACGAACGGTCCGGCGCGTTCGAGATCGCTCTGCGCAAGAAGGCAATCGCGATTTCGGCGCCGCGCTGTCGGATGGACTATCTGATTTTGACGATTCCCGTTTATTACCCTGAAAATCCGAAGCAGGCATCCGTTCGCGAGCGTCGCGCAGTCTATGATGCTCTCGTCGCACTGCAGACGAAGGGCAAAGGCAGCGCAACTGTTGGCGCTGAAGCGCCTGAGCCTCTCGCTCGCAGGGGTAAACGAGGTATCGAGCTTCTTGCCTGCAACCTGTACTTTGCCTTTCCAATATCGGTGCAAGTGTCGACGCAATGAGCTGTTGCCGGCTTCAGTCTCCTGGAGCCGGCTGTGCGAGAACGAAGACAAACCGACGTCCCGGCTGGCGCGCAGCGAGCACCCAAAGCGCGTCGCGTGAATCCACTTCGACGCGACGCGCTTTAGGACTTACATGCCGAGGTCGGAACGAAGCTCGGCCCTGGCGACTTCGTACTCGGCCTTGAAGTCGTCCCGGTTGAGCAGGACAGCGGCAATGACGCTGCCGGAAATCTTGCCCATCTCCACGTCGGACGCATAGTGGATGCCGCCAACCTCACGGTTGTGGGCGTATTCGGCCGCGCGCGCCATGATCTCCGCGCGCTTCTCCGGAACCATGTCGGCCAGGATGATGCCCATCATGGTGCCGACAGTGGCATGACCCGACGGCCAGGAGCCGGAACTCGACAGCTTGACCGCGGGCTTGACGAGATCACTGAGCTGGTGCGGACGCGGGCGCTTCCAGACATCCTTGGCCGGATCGACGACAGCGCCTTCGGTCTCGACCACGCGATCGAAGAAGGCGCTGAACTTCGGCAGCCTCTCCTTGGTGAAATTCGGACCCATCACATTGGCGAAGCGCCAGACATTCTCCTCGGAATCGGCAACGGCGCTGGCCACCATCTCGGGCGTGCGCGTCACCTGCAGCGCCAGCACCTCGCCGAGTTCGGCCTTGGTCTGCGCCGAATCGTTAGCCGGCGGCGGCGGCAGGATCATCGTCAGGTCGATATCCTTGTTGGTCACGAAGGGTTTTGCGTCTTCGGCCTGGGCGGCCGAGCCGATGACCAGCAGCAGCAGACCAGCCGCCAGCGATGCGTATTTCTTCATGGGTGCGATCCTTCGTTGGGAATGACGCAGGATCGCCGCCTGCCGTGACGGCCATGTGACATCACCGCCTCCGGAAATGCGAAAAGGGCGCCTTGAGGCGCCCTTTCGTAATCCTGTGCAGCCCTCGTCGCGGTTAGTGCGCCACGCCTTCCCACACCTTGCGCTTCACGAGGTAGACCAGCGCACCGAACACCAGGAGGAAAAACAGCACGTTGACGCCGGTATGCTTGCGGGCCTCCATGTGCGGCTCGGCCGCCCACATCAGGAAGGCAGCCACGTCGCGGGAATACTGGTCGACCGTCTGCGGCGCGCCGTCATCATAGGTCACCTGGCCGTCGGAGAGCGGCTTGGGCATTTTCAGCGACACGCCGGACATGAAGTACGGGTTGTAGTGCGTGCCCTCGGGGATGACCATGCCGGCCGGCGGCGTCTGGTCGTAGCCGGTCAGCAGCGAATGGATATAGTCGGGACCGCCGGCATCATACTGGGTGAAGATGTCGAAGACGAATTGCGGAAAGCCGCGCTCGACGCCGCGCGCCTTGGCCAGCAGCGACATGTCCGGCGGTGCCGCGCCGCCATTGGCGGCCGCGGCGGCCTCTACATTGGCGAATGGCGCCGGGAAATAGTCCGATGGCTTGCCGGGACGGTCGAACATCTCGCCGGCATCGTTGGGGCCGTCATGGATGGTGTAGGTGGCCGCCAGCGACTTGATCTGCGCATCCGAATAGCCAAGGCCCGTTGGCCCCTCCAGCGTGCGGAACGCCACCATATTCATCGAATGGCAAGCCGAGCAGACTTCCTTGTAGACCTTCAGGCCGCGCTGCAGCTGGCCCTTGTCATAGGTGCCGAACGGGCCGGTGAAGCTCCAGCTCATCTCCTTCGGCTCGTTGATCGGGAAATGCGTCGGCGCTGCCGCGTTGTGCGCCTCTTCGGCCGCGAAGGCGGCGGTGCCGGCGGCCACAAGGCCGACCAGCGCCAGCGAGGTGAGAATCTTTTTCATGCCAAATCCCCTTAGATTCTCTACCGCTCAGCCCTTGGTCTCTGGCGCGGCCGCGGCGCCCGCCGGATGCCCGCTGCCACCCTTGTTCTTTTCGAGCACTGCCTCGGTGATCGAATTCGGCAGCCTGCGCGGCGTCTCGATCAGCCCAAGCACCGGCAGCGCGATCAGGAAGAAGGCGAAATAGAACAGTGTCGCCATCTGCGCCATGAACACATAGCTGCCTTCCGCCGGCTGCGAACCCAGCCAGCCTAGCAGGATGGCGTCGGCCACGAACAGCCAGAAGAACAGCTTGTACCAGGGCCGGTAGACCGCCGAGCGCACCTTGGAGGTGTCGAGCCACGGCACCAGGAACAGCATAACGATGGCGCCGAACATGCACAGCACGCCGCCGAGCTTGGAGTTGATCGGCCCGATGTTGAAGGTGATGGCGCGCAGGATCGCGTAGAACGGAAGGAAGTACCATTCCGGCACGATGTGGGCCGGAGTCTTCAACGGATTGGCGACGATGTAATTGTCGGCATGGCCGAGATAGTTCGGCAGGAAGAAGATGAAATAGGCGAAGATGAACAGGAACACGATCATACCGAACGCGTCCTTGATGGTCGCGTAAGGGGTGAAGGCGACGGTGTCGGTCTTCGACTTGACCTCGATGCCGGTCGGGTTGCTCTGGCCTGTCACGTGCAGCGCCCAGACGTGCAGCACGACGACGCCGGCAATCATGAACGGCAGGAGATAGTGCAGCGAAAAGAAGCGGTTCAGCGTCGGGTTGTCGACGGCAAAACCGCCGAGCAGCAGCTGCTGGATCCACTCGCCGACCAGCGGAATGGCGCTGAAGAAGCCGGTGATGACGGTGGCGCCCCAGAAGCTCATCTGTCCCCATGGCAGCACGTAGCCCATGAAGCCGGTCGCCATCATCAAGAGGTAGATGATGCAGCCGAGGATCCACAGCAGCTCGCGCGGCGCCTTGTAGGAGCCGTAATAGAGGCCACGGAAGATATGGAGATAGACGGCGATGAAGAAGAACGACGCGCCGTTGGCATGCATGTAGCGCAACAGCCAGCCGGAATTCACGTCGCGCATGATCTTCTCGACCGAACCGAAGGCGAGATTGGTGTCGGCCGTATAGTGCATGGCCAGCACGATGCCGGTCAGGATCTGCGCCACCAGCATGATCGACAGGATGCCGCCGAAGGTCCACATGTAGTTGAGGTTGCGCGGCACCGGATAGGCGACGAAGCTGTCATAGACCATCCTGGGCAGCGGCATACGGGCGTCGAACCAGCGTTCGATACCGGTTTTGGGCGTGTAGGTCGAGTGTCCCTCGCTCATCGAAATATCCCCCTGCCTCAACCGATAAGGATCTTGGTATCGGAAATGAATTTGAATACCGGTACAGCCATGTTCTCGGGCGCCGGGCCTTTGCGGATGCGGCCGGCGGTATCGTATTGGGAACCATGGCACGGGCAGAACCAGCCGCCGAAATCGCCTTCCTGGCCGAGCGGAATGCAGCCCAGATGCGTGCAGACCTGAACCATCACCATCCAGGCTTCCTTGCCGGGCGTGGTGCGGTTGGCGTCGGTCGCCGGCGCGTCGGACGGCAGATTGGCATTGCGGGCGATCGGATCCTTGAGATCGGAAAGGTTGACGGCCTCGCCGTCCTTCATTTCCTTTTCGGTGCGGTTGCGCACCACGACCGGCTTGCCGCGCCACTTGACGATCAGCGACATGCCCGGCGTCAGCGAGGCGACATCGACTTCGACCGAGGCGAGCGCCAGCGTCGAGGCATCGGGGCGCATCTGGTCGATGAACGGCCAGGCGACGGCACCGGCGCCGACCACGGCGGCCATGCCCGTGGCGACATAAAGAAAATCTCGACGATTGGGATCGTGGATGTCGGTTGCGCTCACGGGTGCCTGATCCTTTCGCCTCTTCCGCGCCGGTGGCCGAGCCTTGTTCCCCGCTCAATCACGCCAACCCGACAGCGCATGGCGAACAGGCTAGCGAATTCCTCCGGCATTTGGACTTCGGTTTATGCGTGAAGCCCGTTTTTGTCCAGACGGGTCAAGGCACAAGGGCAGATTGTCGCGGGGACAAAATCCCCTATTGCCCGGCGGGACGGCGAACCGCCGTAAAAGGCGGCTAAACAACCGGGAAACAACCGCAAATCCAAGGCCCCGGCTTGCCTCGACAGAGGGCGCCGGTGTGATCTATCTTCCCAGGCATGGCACACGTCATCGATCGTGAGGAATGGGCTGTTCGCTCCGACCACTGGAAGGGCGAACTGCAATGCGGCGCCTACGGTTCCAACTCCTGCCTGATCTTCAACTACCTGCCTGATGAAGGCGGCGGCCCGCGGCTGCACGCCCACCCTTACGCAGAGATCTTCATCATCCGCCAGGGCACCGGGCTGTTCACCGTCGGCGACAAGGAAATCGAGGCTTCCGCCGGCCAGATCGTCATCGTCCCGCCCCACACGCCGCACAAATTCACCAATCTCGGCCCGGGTCCGCTGGAAACAACCGACATTCACGAGAACGGCACGTTCATCACAAAGTGGCTGGAGTAATCCCTATTTGGCGCCAAGCCTGACCAGCACGGCCCTTGGGATGTCATACTCGCGGATGACGCCATCGTGCTTGCGCAAGCCACACAACTCGCGCTGGATGAAATAGCCGTGCACCGCCTCGGCGGCTTCCTTGAGAAGCTTGGGACGCAACTGCTCGTCGCCATTGGCGCGCAACCTGGCCAGCGTTTCTTCCACGCGCTGTCCGGCGCGGCCGAGGGCCGCCGCCTTCTCGGCCAGGATTTCGTGGCCAAGCGCGTCGAAGGCCGCTTCGGCCGCCGAAGAGCCGGCAAGACGAGATGGCGGACGCAAGGACATTTCAGCCCCCTTTTTCGAACGACATGCGATGCGTGACGAATTCTTCACCCAACACCGGCTGAAAGCCAAGCCGTTCGTAGAAAACGAAGGCTTCCGGCGGCGCACGGGTGTTCAACACGGTGAAATAGCGGCGTGCGCGATCGATGACGGTCTCGACCAGCATGCGGCCAAGGCCGGCGCGGCGGTGAGGCGCGCCGACGAACAGGTGCCGCACCCGGCCCTGGTCCCTGTCCTCGGCATAAGGATCGATGTTCAGCCCGCACACACCGGCGAGCTCGCGGCCATGCCATGCCCCGAACAACGCCTCGCCCCGTTTCAGGAACTTGTTGCGGCCGCTCGCCCAGCCGTCCGCAAGGCGCACCAGCATCCAGTAGCCTTCCAGCCGGCTCTCATCCTTCAGCCTGTCGAAGGCCGGCGTGGTTGGCCGGAGCCGCTTGAGCACATAGCCGACTTCTGGCGTCTCACCCATGCGCCTACTCCGCCGGCCGCGTCTCTTCGAGCACGCTTTCCTCGTGATACAGGAAGCCGCCCGACTGCCGCTTCCACAGCCGCGCATAGAGCCCGTCGAGCGCCACCAGCTCGTCATGCGTGCCTTGCTCGACGATTCGCCCGCCGTCCAGCACCACCAGGCGGTCGAGGGCGGCGATCGTCGACAGCCGGTGGGCGATGGCGATCACCGTCTTGTTCTCCATCAGCCGCGTCAGATTCTCCTGGATCGCTGCCTCGATGTCGGAATCGAGTGCCGAGGTCGCCTCGTCGAGGATTAGGATCGGCGCGTCCTTGAGGAAGACACGGGCGATCGCCACGCGCTGGCGCTGGCCGCCCGACAGTTTCACGCCGCGCTCGCCGACAAACGCCTCGTAGCCGGCACGGTCCCTGTTGTCGCGCAGGCCCAGGATGAAGTCGTGCGCCTCGGCCTTCTTGGCCGCCACGATCACCTCGGCGTCGGTCGCATCGGGCATGCCGAGCTTGATGTTGTCGCGCAGCGACCGGTGGAACAGGGCGGTGTCCTGGCTGACGACGCCGATATTGGCGCGCAGTGAATTCTGCGTGACCTGGGCAACGCTCTGGCCATCGATGGTGATCGACCCGCCTTCCAGGTCGTAGAGCCGCAGGATCAGATTGGCGAGCGTCGTCTTGCCCGCGCCCGATGGTCCGACCAACCCGACCTTCTCGCCCGGCTTGACGACGAGGTCGATGCCGTTCAGCACGCCGAACCCCTTGCCGTAGTGGAACTCGACGCCCTTCACGTCGATACGTCCGCCGGCAACGACAAGCTCCCTGGCGTCGGGCGCGTCGGTGAGGCCGAGCGGCTGCGAGATCAGCGCCTTGGAGTTTTCCAGCACGCCGAGATTTCGCAAAATGCCGTTGAGCTGCATCATCAGCCGGCCGAGCAGCATGTTGAGCCGCAACACCAGCGACAGGGTGAAGGCGACCGCGCCGACGGTGATCGACCCCTCGACCCAGAGATAGACGGCAAAACAGCCGATCGCCGTGATCATGATACCCGACAGCGTCGTCAGCGCCATGCGCACGCCGGTGAGCTGGCGGGTGAAGGGGCGTAGCGCGTCGAGATAGATGTCGAAGCCGTTCCTGATGTAGCGGTCGTCGCCGTCCGCCGAGAACAGTTTCAACGTCTGCACATTGGAATAGGAATCGACGATGCGGCCATTGATCATCGAGCCCGCCTCGGCCGTCGCTTCGGCGTGCTTTCGGATCGCCGGCACATAGAGCTTGGCCAGCCCGCCAAAAGCCACGATCCAGACCACCACCAGCGCCGCCAGTCTGAGATCGAGCCCGGCGACCAGCGCCAGCGTCGTCACCGTATAGACGATCATGAACCAGACGACCTCGATGAAGCTTTCCATCAGGTCGCCGGTCGCTTGCCCCGCCTGCCAGACCTTGGTCGCGATGCGGCCGGCGAAATCGTTCTGGAAGAAGGCGTAGGATTGGCGCGACACGTGCCGGTGCGCTTGCCAGCGCACCAGATTGTAGAAGCCTGGCGTGATCGTTTGTTCGTCGACCAGCGCCGAGAGGCCAACGACGACGGTGCGAATAACCAGCACCACCGCGATCATGAACACCAGCTCCGGGCCGGCGGCGGTCCACAGCGCATGCCAGCTGCGTTCGCCGGGAAGCTGGTCGAGGATGTCGACCAGCCGCCCGACGAAGTAGAACAGGCCTGCTTCGACCAGTGGCGCGATGCCGCCGATGACAAGCATGGCGAAGAAGGCGAACTTCGCCTGGCCGACATAGTGCCAGAGAAACCCGCCGACGCTGGACGGTGGCCGAAGATTCGCCGGCTCCCTGAACGGAAAGACCCAGTTCTCGAACCAGCGATAGACGGCTGTCATCATGCGGCGGCCATCATTCTGCGGCTTGCCCCTTTGCGCCAATGTCGTTGGCAACAATATCGTTGGCGATATCAGCCGGGATGTCCTCGAGCAGGAACCCGCCCGACTGGCGCTGCCAGAGCTGCGCATAGAGCCCGCCCTTGGCGACCAGCTCGTCGTGCGAACCTTCCTCGATGACCCGACCCTGGTCCATCACCACGAGCCTGTCCATCGCCGCGATGGTCGACAGCCGGTGGGCAATGGCGATGACGGTCTTGCCCTGCATGAGCTTGTAGAGATTCTCCTGGATGGCCGCTTCGGCTTCGGAATCCAGCGCCGACGTCGCCTCGTCAAGGATAAGTATCGGTGCATCCTTCAACATAACGCGAGCAATGGCGATGCGTTGCCGCTGGCCGCCGGACAATTTGACGCCGCGGTCACCGACATAAGCGTCGAACCCCTTGCGGCCTTTGTGGTCCGCGAGGCCGCCAATGAAGTCCAGCGCCTCGGCGCGCCGCGCCGCCTCGACGAGCATCTCTTCTGATGCATCGGGCCGGCCGTAGAGGATGTTCTCGCGCACCGAACGATGCAGCAGCGAGGTGTCCTGCGTGACCATGCCGATCTGGGACCGCAGAGAATCCTGCTTCGCGCCGGCGATCTCCTGTCCGTCGATCAGAATCCGGCCGCCTTCCAGGTCATAGAAGCGCAGGAGCAGATTGACCAGTGTCGACTTGCCGGCGCCCGAGCGGCCGACAATGCCGACCTTCTCGCCCGGCTTCACCGCCAGCGACAGGCTTTCGATCACGCCTTTCTGCTTGCCGTAGTGGAAGCGGATATCCTCGAAGCGGATCTCACCCTTGGATACGCTGATCTCCTTCGCATCCGGCCTGTCCTCGACCAGCCGCGGCAACGAGATCGAGGCGATGCCGTCCTGCACCGTGCCGATGTTCTCGAACAGGCCCGACATTTCCCACATGATCCACTGCGACATGCCCCACATTCTGAGAACCAGGCCGATGACCACGGCGACCGCGCCGATCGTCACCACTTGCCCCATCCACAGCCATAGCGAGATGGCGGTCACCGAGAACAGCAGCAGCGCGTTCAGGATATAGAGCGAACCGAAAAGCACCGTCACCAGCCGCATCGACCGATAGACCGTGTCGAGGAAGCCCATCATGCCTTCCCGGGCGAAGGTGGCCTCGCGCTTGGCATGACTGAACAGCTTGACCGTCTGGATGTTGGAATAGCTGTCGACGACGCGGCCGGTCATGACCGAGCGTGCATTGGCCTGTTCCTCGCCGACCTTGCCCAGGCGCGGGATGAAGTAGCGCAGCAACAGGATGTAGCCGACCAGCCAGACGCCGAGCGGCGCGGCCAGCCGCCAGTCGGCCGAACCGACGATGAACAGCATGCCGAGGAAATAGACGATGACGTAGTTGAGCACGTCGATCACCTTGATGACGCATTCGCGCACGGCGAGTGCGGTCTGCATCAGCTTGGTGGCGATGCGGCCGGCGAACTCGTCCTGGTAGAAGCTCATCGATTGCTTGAGCAGGTAGCGATGCACCTGCCAGCGGATGCGCATGGGATAGTTGCCCATCAGCGTCTGCTGGTTGAGCAGCGAATGCAGCCACACCGTGCCCGGCAGCGCGAACAGCACGATGAAGGCCATCGCGGCGAGCTTCCAGCCTTCCGTCTGCAGGAAGGTCTCGCGGTTCTGTGCCGACAGCCAGTCGACGATGCGGCCAAGGAAGCCGAACATCCACACTTCCGCGATGGCGATGGCCGTCACCAGCACCGCGTCGACAAGGATATAGGGCCAGGCGCCGCGCGTATAATGCAGGCAGAAGGCGACCAGCGTCTTGGGCGGCTCGACCGGTTCCGCTGCCGGGAACGGATCGAGCCTTCTTTCAAACCAGTTAAACAACAACATGGGTCATGCTCATTAAATCTGTTTTCCGCTTACGCGGCTTGGCGACGTCCGAAGTCCCCGGGCCGTGTGGCGCCGAGGGCCGACGGTCCGGAATCATCCGGACCGTCGGCCCTGCTTCGCGCAATATAGGGGTTCGCGGGCTTTTCGCCGACAGGCTCGCTTGCCGATCCTGACGGCGCGGTGTCGACAAGCCGGATTTTCGCACCCGGCCGGATCAGCCGGATGATCCGGCGCACCAGCGAAGGCCGGCTCGGATCGGGCACCGCGCGCGAAAAATCGACATCCGGCAGCATGCCGCGATGCGGGCGGCGACGGACTTCGGCATGGACCGCCGACGAATAGGTGTCGCCGATCAGCAGCGCCCAGGTCGGCAGCCGGTGGATATGCAGGCTCCTCGAGCCAGGTATTCTGTAGGGATCGAACATCGGTCCGTCCTCCGTATGAAAATAGAGATGGAAAGGCGAAGCAACGTCGTCCGCCGGCATTCGGCCGGAGGCGCGGATTGCGTCTGTCTGGACACGGCGAGCGTCAGTCCAGGCATGCTCAGTTCGGGCGTTCAGCCCTTTTGACTTTTTGAAAAACATCGCAGGATTCCTTCGAGAGCCGAAAAGATGTTTCGGCGGGAATCGGTGCGATCAAGTCTTAGAGAGTCAGGAGAATTGTCGTACCGAAACCGCCGGCAGGCAGGCAAGCCCACGAGAGGGGCGCTGGATGTGCATGGTCATCATGAGTTTCCCCTCCATCGGTTCGGGTTGACAATGCTGGCCGTATACCCGACTTCGCAAAAAATGGCCACCCGCAGGTCCAGGAATTTCCAAAACCGGGAAGCCCCTGTGGCCGATCTGCCACTTATTAGAAGGACGCGGAAATGAACTGTCGTCTCCGCATCGCGCTCTACCAGCCGGACATTGCCGGCAATACCGGGACAATCCTGCGCTTCGCCGCTTGCCTCGGCCTTGGCGTCGATATCATCGAACCGGCTTTCCGCTTTCCGACAAGGCGCTCAAGCGCGCCGGCATGGACTACCTCGAAATGGCCGCCCTGACCCGGCACATTGACTGGAACGCCTTCGAGGACTGGCGCAAGAAAGACGGGCGCCGGCTGATGCTTCTGTCGACCAAGGCGACAACCCCCTACACCAGCTTCAGTTTCGCGGACGGCGACATCCTGCTGTTCGGCCGCGAATCCGCAGGCGTGCCGGATGCGGTCCATCAGGCGGCGGATGCGCGGCTGACCATCCCGATGCAAGGTGCGGCGCGCAGCATCAATGTCGCGCTCTCCGTCGCCATGGTGGCGGGTGAAGCCATCCGGCAGCTCGGATAGAATCCGCCGGCCGTCGGCAACGCCACCCTTGCCATTGCTGACGGCAGTGGTTTCTCCAGCCATTCTCACCCAGGCGCACATCGCCCTCTCCTGTCATTTGCCCTACCAACATTTCTTCGCTACAAGCTCAACTTAACTTGAGGTCAAGCGGAAAAAATGGGAAATGGCTCCAGTAACGGAATTGACAGTCGGCCAGGTGGCCATGCGCAGCGGCGTCGCGGTGTCGGCACTGCATTTCTATGAGGCGCGCGGGTTGATCCGCAGCCACCGCACGTCAGGCAACCAGCGCCGCTACGGCCGCGACGTGCTGCGGCGGGTGGCGATCATCAAGGTCGCCCAGGAGGTCGGCATCTCGCTCGCGGAAATCGGCCAGGCATTGGCCTCCCTGCCCGAAGGCCGCACGCCGACGCGCGACGACTGGAACCTGCTGTCGACCGCCTGGCGCGACGGGCTCGACCACAAGATCGCCCAGCTGAAGAAACTGCGCGACGGGCTGACCGACTGCATCGGTTGCGGCTGCATGTCGATCGACAAATGCCCGCTCAGGAACAAGGGCGACCGGCTGGCCAGGGGGGGGTACGGGAGCGAGGCGACTGTTGGTAGAATCCTAATCCGCCGCCGGCAGCCGCCTTATGGTGAACTCGATCAAATCGCCCGGCCGCTCGAACCAGCTTTCGATCTCGGTCCAGTAGGCCTGTTTGGGAAAGCGCTCGAACCATTCCTTGGCCTTGAGGCGCGCATCGGAGCGCGGCAGCACGAAGGTTTCGCGCAGGAAGCCGTCGCGCGGCATGCGCGCGCGTTCGGCCCGGCTCTGGTCGAGCCTTTTTTTCAGGCCATCCAGCGGCGGTCTTGCCGGGGTGCGCACGAAACAACTCCTTGCACCGCAGCGCATGACCCCGAAACCGGATTTCGGAAAGGATCATGCGCAAAACCAAAGTGACTTGACCCTGTCCCTTAAGAGATTAGGGATCGCGCCGGCAAAAGACGAGTCATTTGTAGGGGCGGGCCGCCCCGCAACCGGAGACGGCACTTGGAACGACCTGAAATACCGGCTGGCCTGCCCGCCGACATCGAAGAGAAGAAGATGAAGGCGCGTCTGTGGTTCGAGGCGCTGCGCGAACGCATCTGCGGTGCCTTCGAGCAGATCGAGCAGGATCTCCAGGGCCCCCTGGCCTCGTGGTCGCCGGGCCGGTTCGAAAAGACGCCGTGGGAGCGCAACCAAGGCAAGGGTGGCGGCGGAACCATGTCGATGATGCATGGCCGCGTCTTCGAGAAGGTCGGCGTCCACACCTCGACCGTCTTTGGCGAGTTCTCGCCCGAATTCAGGAAGCAGATGCCCGGCGCCGAGGAAGACCCGCGCTTCTGGGCCTCCGGCATTTCGCTGATCGCGCATCCCTGGAACCCCAACGTTCCGGCCGTGCACATGAACACGCGCATGGTGGTCACCTCCAGGCAATGGTTCGGCGGCGGCGCCGACCTGACGCCGGTGCTCGACCGCCGCCGCACCCAGGACGATCCCGACACCGTCGCTTTCCATCGCGCCATGCAGTTCGCTTGCGAGAAGAACCCTGGCGTCGCCGACCATCCGAAATTCAAGACATGGTGCGACGAGTACTTCTATCTGTCGCACCGCAACGAGCCGCGCGGCACTGGCGGCATCTTCTTCGACTGGCTGCATTCGGGCGAGGACAAAGGCGGCTGGAATGCCGACTTCAACTTCGTTCAGGATGTCGGACGCTCCTTCCTCGTCGTCTACGGCCACCTCGTGCGCGCCAATTTCAACGAGAACTGGACCGACGGTGACCGCGACGAACAGCTCATCCGCCGCGGCCGCTACGTCGAATTCAACCTGCTTCATGATCGCGGCACCATCTTCGGCCTGAAGACCGGCGGCAATGTCGCGTCGATCCTCTCCAGCCTGCCGCCGGAGGTTCGCTGGCCGTAACATCAGCCAGTTCCGTCTGGAGTTGACAGAGCGGGCGGCGCACGATGCTTTGATGCAACCAGACCGGCCTTCCCGTGTTATAGTCTTCGCCCCCGCTCACGTCCGGGAATTCAGCCCGAATACACCGTGAGCCAAAAAAAGTGGCGGAGCCTCGATCGGCTCCCCGGAGGAAAAGGAGAAATCCGATGAAGGCATTCCACTGCGGGTCGCTCGTGCCCGGCTGTGAGTGGCATACCCGTGCCGACGAGGAAGCCGAAGTGATGCGCCGTGCCGTCGAGCATATGCGCGAGACGCATGGCGAGACTGTTATCCGCGAGACGATGATCGAGGCGATCCGTTCGCGCATCGAGAAGGTTCGCGACGCCGCGTAGGTTTTGCCCGGCTTTGCTTCGTGGGCGGCGGCAAGCGAACCGCGCCGGCGCTCACCATTGGGTGCAGCGGGTAAAAACAGCCTCCGGCCGTGACGCCCGCGACTCGCGTTCGGCGCCATCGCGGGCGCGGCGCCGGCCAGGCCCTTTCAAGTCAAAATCATATTTGCCTCCGCTAAAGTAAACCCTGCGGTAACCGAACCCATGCCAATGTCGCGCGGATAATCCGGCTACAGTGGGCTGCCAGAGAAGCCCTTCGCCACCAGGCACTGATCCGGAACGGTGGGGCGAGGTGTTTCGCGCATGCGCGAAAAATCCGGCAATCGAGTGGGTTTTCGCACGGCGGCGCTCCTGCTGTGGGCGTTGGTCGGTGCGTCCCCCGCCATTGCGCAGGAAATGACGACATCGTTGGTCGACATCCATCAGGGCTCGCCGCTCAGCGATCGCGCGAGAGGCCTGGGCAATGGCGGTTACGAACTTCAGAACGGGACCTTTGTCTCGTTCAACCAATGGTACCGCGCGAGCTGGGTCGACATGCATGTCGACCTTTTGACCCAGATCACCGAGGATACCGGCATCCTTTGGGGTTTCGGGACCGGAGAAGAGGGCGAGAAGTATCGGATCGCGCCCAGCCTCAAGCTTGGTTTCCTCACGCAGATGCATCCGAGCCCGAACAGCACGCTTTCCCTGTCGCTCACCACGACCTTTGGCGGCAAGCTCACCGAAAAGTCCTGCGAAGCCGACTATGGCGACTTCGGTACCTACAGCGTCAATTGCCGGCTCGCGGCCAGCCAGATGGCGCCTGAGGAAACCTTGAAATATCTGGTTAACGCTAAACCGGAGAGCCAGCATCTCTGGCTGAACTACCGTGTTACTTTCTGATCGCCGCGAGGCTGCGAATGAGGAATTCATCGGCGCGAAAGCGATCACTCATCCTGGTTCTGTCTGACTGGAGTAGGAACATGTCGGGTACTTGCATGAAGTTCGGCCTCGCCGCCGCCCTGGTCATCCTTTCGGCGCCATTCGCGTCGGCGCAGGAGGCCCTCAACGCCGAGGAGACGGCTGCGCTCTGCCACGGTGGCGGGTCCATATGTGTGAGCGCGACGATCCCGGCCGCGCCGGCGCAGACGGTACAGAACTGGATGAGCCCCGACGTCGGCGCCGCATGGGCCGCAGGGTACAAGGGCAAGGGCGTCACCATTACCATGGTCGACGACTTCAGCAGCACGTCGCGCTTTTCCGGCAATTTCGGCCTCGGAGTTCAAACCCAGCGGCACGGTGAATGGACCCGCGAGGAAGCCAGCATGGTTGCGCCCTTGGCGACGATCAGGTCGAAAGACTTCACCACCGGTTCATACGTCCCGCTGGCGAGCGGTCTGAACGTGCTCAATCTGAGCTACGGCATGTACGCCAAGGCGGGCTACAGCTTAAACCAGATCGGCTGGGCACCGGAGGAAGCTTCGATCATTTCCTACGCCGCCAAAGGGTCGGCAATTGTCTCGAAGGCAGCTGGCAACGACTCGGTTGCCGTGGGCGGCGTCACCGGCGGCCAGCAGGATTATCTCAACCTGGCCCTGGTCGGCAAAGCCTCGGCGATCTTCGTCGGTGCGCTGTCGACCAACGGCACGACGTCCAACAAGGCCCAGCTTGCCTGGTATTCCAACTACGCCGGCTCGAACACGGCCGTGCAGAGCCATTTCCTCGTCGTGGGTGTCACCGGCGACAAGACCGGCCTTTACGGCACGTCCTTCGCCGCGCCGATCATTTCAGGATATGCGGCGATCATCGGCAGCAAATTCACCAAGGCGACGCCGACCCAGATCACCAACGATCTGCTCAATACGGCTCGTACGGATACGCTGGTCAACTACAACCCCTCCGTCTACGGCAAGGGCGAGGCAAGCCTTTCGCGCGCCCTGGCTCCGGTGGCAATCAGGTAGGAAGATAGCGTTTCGCTCGATTGGCCGGGTCGCGCAGAGCGGCCTTCGCGCCTATGTTTCCAGTGCCTTCGCGGCGCGGTCGAGCAGCGCGCCGCGATCCGGCGCAAATCCCGCTTCGATCCATTCCGCCTCGAGGTTCTTGAGGATTTCGCCGAGCTTCGGCCCCGGCGTCGCGCCAAGCGCCGTCAGATCGGCGCCTTTGAGCGGAAACATCGGCTTTTCCCATTTGAGCGCGAAAGCAAGCAGACGCGAAAAACCGCCGGCTTCGAGCATCGCGGAATTGTCCTCGACAGCGCGCACCCGCGCGGCGGCAAGCGAGAGCCGCAGCCGATCGACAAACCCTTGCCGGTCGCCGCGATAGAGCCTTTTCGCCAGTTCGCCCTCGGTCGTCTTCGACTCCACGGCGGTGGCCAGCGCCCAGTGGCGCAACCGGTCTGATTCCGCCGTCGACAACCTGAGCCGTTCGGCCAGCGTCTTCATGCGCGCGGCATCGGGCGGCACGATCGCCTCCAGCCGCAGCATCGGATCCGCCGTCCAGCCCAGATCCCTCTCGGCCTTGGTCAGCCCATGGATGGCATCGATGCCCCATTTCTCGCTTTCCGGCAGTGCGGCGGTCAGCACACCAGCCTGCCGCATCCACAGCAGCGCCCGCGACGGGTCCGGCGCCGACAGAAGCTTCTTCAGTTCGGACCAGACGCGCTCCGCCGAAAGTTGGGCCAAGCCCTCCTTCAATCGGGCGCAGGCCTTCAGCCCCTCGGCGTCCGGCCGGCCCTCGCCATACCAGGCGAAGAAGCGGAAGAAGCGCAGGATGCGCAGATAATCCTCACGGATGCGCGCTTCCGCATCGCCGATGAAGCGTAACCGCCGCGCCTCGATGTCGGCGATGCCGCCGACCAGGTCGACGATAGTGCCATCGGCCTCCGCGTAGAGTGCATTGATGGTGAAGTCGCGCCGCCCGGCATCCAGCTTCCAGTCGCGTCCGAACGACACTTTGGCGCGGCGGCCATCGGTCTCGACATCGGCGCGCAGAGTGGTGATTTCATAGGGTTTGCCGCCGGCGACCACCGTGATGGTACCGTGCTCGATACCGGTCGGCACCGGCTTGAAACCTTGCGCCTCGGCGCGGCGGATGGTTTCGACGGGCAAACAGGTGGTGGCGATGTCGATATCGGCGACCGGCTGGCCCATCAGCGTATTGCGCACGGCGCCGCCGGCGATACGCGCCTCTTCGCCGCCTTCAGCCAAGGCGGCGAGCAGGCGCTGTAGATGCTTGTCGGCGAGCCAGTCGGCCCTGCCCGCGATCGAAACACTCACGCATAGAGCCTTTCATAGAGCGTACGGATGATGCCGGCGGTGACGCCCCAGATGCGCCGGTCGCCATAGGGCATGTCGTAGAAGAACCATTCGAGGTCGTTCCATATGCGGCTGTCGCGCTTGTGGTTCACCGGGTCCATCAGGAAGCGCAGCGGCACTTCAAAGGCGGCATCAACCTCCTCGGCGTTCAAGGTCAGTTGGAAACCGGGTTGCACGATGCCCAGCACCGGCGCAATGCGATAGCCGCTGCCGGCGACGTAATCGGGCATGCGGCCGAAGATCTCGATGCGGTCCTGGCCGAGACCGATCTCCTCGAAGGTTTCGCGCAGCGCCGCCGCTTCCGGGCTCGCATCAGTGGGGTCGATGGTGCCGCCAGGAAAGGCCACCTGCCCCGAATGGCTGCGCAGCTTTTCGGCCCGTTTGGTCAGCAAAACCGTCGCCTCGCCGTCATGATCGACCACCGGGATCAGCACCGCCGCATTGCGCAGCGGCTTGCTTTGGTTAAGCCGCGGATGGCCTGGATTGAAGCGATGGTCGCCATAGTCGTCGCCGGCATGCGCATCCGGCTGCGCGGCGAAGCGCGCGCGAAAATCCGCCGATGAAAACGGCACCCCTGACAGTTGGTCCATCATGCGCTCAGCCGTTGCAACTGGTCCGCCGGCATGATCGGGAACACAGCACCCTTCGAACGCACCGCGAACATCGTCTCGCCGCCGATCTCGATCTCCTCGCCATGCCCGACCAGTTCGTACATGACAGGCCGCCCCACCAGCGCCTCCAGCCGGCCGCGCACCAGCACATAGGGCTTCAGGCCGCCGGTCTCGTGCTCGTCGACAAAGCGCAGCGGCCGTTCCGGCCCGGCTTCGACGACATCACCGACATTGGTGCGGAAGGTGATGATCTGTTCATCGCCGCTGCCCGAAACATCCATTTCGACGGCAATGAAGGGCGCATCGGCGACGCGGATGCCGACTTTTTCCACAGGGGTCACCAGATAGGTCCTGCCATCGGCGTCCTTGCGCAGCACGGAGGAGAAAAGCTGCACCAGCGGCATGCGGCCGATTGGGGTGCCGAGATAGAACCAGGTGCCGTCTGCCTTGATCTCCATGTCGAGATCGCCGCAAAAGTCGGGATTCCAGCGCTCGACGGGCGCCGCGCCCTTGCCGGCCCGCGCTGCGCGCGAGATCAGCGCCTCCAGGCCGCGCGCCTCGGTTGCCTGCGTAAGGCTTTGTTCGCGATGTTCGTCGTGTTCCGCCATCGTCACGAAATAGTCACTGTTGTTCCGCTTGTCAGCCTAAGTCTGTGATTTAAGTTCGACCATAGGCGCTACGCGAGGCCGAATCGCGGCAACCTATGATATGGTGCAGGCTGGTATTTCCAACCAAAGGGATCGAGCCGAATGAGCGTGATGGTCAAGGAAAGTCCGATCAGCGAAACGGACATGATCGCCGAGGCCGAAAAGGCGCTGGCTGACATTTCCAGGATCCGCGACGGGGTCGGCCGGGTGATCTTCGGCCAGGAGGCCGTCGTCGAGCGCACGCTGGTGGCGCTGCTGGCCGGCGGCCACGCGCTGCTGGTCGGTGTTCCGGGCCTTGCCAAGACCAAGCTGGTCGAAACACTTGGCGTCGTGCTCGGCCTTGATTCGCGCCGCATCCAGTTCACGCCCGACCTGATGCCGTCCGACATCCTCGGCTCCGAGGTGATGGAGCAGGACGAGATCGGCAAGCGCTCCTTCCGCTTCATCTCCGGGCCGATCTTCGCCCAGCTGTTGATGGCCGACGAGATCAACCGCGCCTCGCCGCGCACCCAGTCGGCGCTGCTGCAGGCCATGCAGGAATACCACGTCACCATTGCCGGCGCCCGCTACGACCTGCCAGCACCCTTCCATGTGCTGGCGACGCAGAACCCGCTGGAGCAGGAAGGCACCTATCCGCTGCCCGAAGCCCAGCTCGACCGCTTTCTGATGCAGGTCGACATCCTCTATCCCGAAATCGAGGCCGAGCGCCGCATCCTCCTGGAAACCACCGGCATCGAGGATGCCAAGGCGCAGAACGTGCTGCAGCCGGCGCGATTGAAGGAAATGCAGACGCTGATCCGTCGCATGCCGGTGCCCGAAAGCGTGGTCGAGGCGATCCTGACTTTGGTGCGCTCGGCGCGTCCGGGCCAGGGCAATGCCGAGACAGACAAACATGTCGCCTGGGGTCCCGGCCCGCGTGCCAGCCAGGCGCTGATGCTGTGCACGAGGGCGAGGGCGCTCTATGACGGCCGGCTGGCACCTTCGATCGATGATGTGCGGGCGCTGGCCGAGCCGGTGCTGCAGCACCGCATGGCGCTGACCTTCGCCGCCCGTGCCGAAGGCACCAGCGTGCGCGACGTGGTGGCGAAGCTTGTGAAAGGGATTTGATGGCGCGTATCGGCGAGGTCCAGGCTCCGGCAGCAACGCGCGACGCGCTCGCCCGTGGCCGGTTGCGGGCTTCGCTTGTGCCCGACCTGCTGGTCGAGGCGCGCCGCATCGTCAACACCGTGATCGCCGGCTGGCATGGCCGCCGCAAGCGCGGCATCGGCGAGAACTTCTGGCAGTTCCGGCCCTACGTCGAAGGCGATTCCTCGCGCATCGACTGGCGCCGCTCGGCCCGCGACGACCACACCTATGTGCGCGACCGCGAGTGGGAAGCCGCCCATACGGTGTGGCTGTGGGCCGATCCCTCGCCGTCCATGCTCTACAAATCGACCGGTGCCAGCGTTTCCAAACAATCGCGCGCGCTGGTGCTGGCGCTGGCGATGGCCGAATTGTTGTCGCGCAGCGGCGAGCGCATCGCCTGGCCGGGCCTGACCGATCCGTTCACCGCCCGCAACGGCGCCGAACGCATCGCTGCCCAGCTGATGCATGCTAGCGACATGCCGGCAAAGCCTGACCTCACGGACATCAGGCGCTTCTGCGACATCGTCATCGCCAGCGATTTCCTCGATCCGGTCGAGGAGACGATGGAATGGCTCGACGTGCTCGCCCGCCACGGCGTGCGCGCGCACCTGATCGAGGTCGCCGACCCGGCCGAGGAAACCTTCCCCTATGCCGGCCGCACCGAGTTCACCGACCCCGAGACCGGCGATAAGCTGACCGCCGGACGTGCCGAGATGCTCGGCGACGAATATCGCCTGCTCTACACCGCCCGCCGCCAGGAGCTGGCCGGCTGGTGTAAGCGGCTCGGCTGGAGCTTTACCGTCAACCACACCGATCGGCTGGCTTCCGACGCGCTGGTGCGCCTGCACATGGCCATGACCGCCGATGGCTCTTATGCCGCTAGCGGTCGCGCCGGAAAGGTGGCCGTCGCATGAGCTGGCTGCCGCTCTCCTTTGGCGCTCCCATGGTGCTGTGGGGCCTGCTGGCGCTGCCGGTGATCTGGTGGCTGCTAAGGCTGACGCCACCCAAGCCGCAGACCGAGATCTTCCCACCGCTGAAGATCCTGGCGCGCGTCTTGAAGCGCGAGGAGACGCCGCATCAAAGCCCCTGGTGGCTGACGCTGCTCAGGCTGCTGATGGCGGGCCTCATCGTCACCGCATTGGCCGAACCGGTCTTCAATCCGCGCGAAAAACTGCCGGCCGAAGGTGCGGCCCTTGCGCTGGTCATCGACAATGACTGGGCAAGTGCGGCCGACTGGAACAAGCGCGTCGCCACCGCCGAGCGGCTGATCAAGGATGCCGGCTCGAATGGCGTGCCGGTCATCATCGCCTTCACCGCCGAAAAGGCCAATGCGGAGATCGGCCCCTTCGATGCCGCCGCCGCACTCGACCGGCTGCGCGCCGCCAAGCCGCGGCCGATCCCGACCGACCGGCCCGCCGTCTATGCCCGCGTCGCCGGTGTGCTGGAGACCTTGCCCGGTGCCAGCGTTGCCATGCTGGCTGACGGCCTCGCGGCCAGGGGCGACGAGGCCGCCTTCAACGCGCTTTTGTCGAAAAATGCCGCCCGGGTTGTCTGGGCAACCGCCGACCGGCTTTCGCTGACCGGGCTGACCAGCGCCGACAACCAGGTCGACGGTTTTGCGCTCACCGCCATCCGCGCGCCGG
Organism: Mesorhizobium sp. CNPSo 4671; assembly: GCF_057784245.1. NCBI lineage: Bacteria > Pseudomonadati > Pseudomonadota > Alphaproteobacteria > Hyphomicrobiales > Phyllobacteriaceae > Mesorhizobium > Mesorhizobium sp. CNPSo 4671. Next base: position 101,213 of record NZ_JBWLUW010000012.1, read on the forward strand.
GCGATCCGGCGCCGGCGCAGGTCACCGCCGGCGCCTTCGACGACAAGGGCCGCCGCATCGCCGATGCGACGCTGACCTTCGCGCCTGGCAAAGCCACCGCCACCGGCACGATGGCGGTGCCGTTCGAGCTGCGCAACGACTTCGCCTCGATCGCCCTCGACGGCGAGCGCCAGGCCGGTGCGGTGCGCGTGCTCGACGAAAGCTCCAAGCGCCGCCGCGTCGGATTGCTGTCGCAGGCAGAGGCCGACCAGGCGCAGCCGCTTCTGTCGCCGCTCTACTACATCAGGCGCGCGCTGCAGCCTTTCGCCGATCTGGTTGAACCCTCCAGCGCCGATCTCGCCGACGCCATCCCGCAGATCCTCGACCAGAAGCCGGCGATGATCATCATGGCCGATATCGGCACCATTCCCGCGCAGGTCCGGCAAAGGCTGGTCGACTGGGTCGACAATGGCGGCACGCTGGTGCGTTTTGCCGGCTCGCGGCTGGCCGCCGCCGGCAATGACGACGATTTGCTGCCGGTTCGCCTGCGCACCGGCGAACGTTCGCTGGGCGGCGCGCTGTCCTGGACTTCGCCGCAGCCGGTCACCGAATTTCCCAAGGCCGGTCCCTTCGCCGATCTGGCGCCGCCCACCGAGGTGACCGTGAGCAGGCAGGTGCTGGCCGAGCCGACACCCGATATCGTCGAGCGCACCTGGGCCGCTCTCGCCGACGGCACGCCGCTGGTCACCGGGCTGAAGAAAGGCAAGGGCACGCTGGTGCTGTTCCACGTCACGCCCGAGGCGACCTGGTCGAACCTGCCGATCTCGGGCAGCTTCGTCGAGATGCTGCGCCGCATCGTCCAGCTGTCGCGCAACCAGGGCGCGGCGATCGCCAACGCCGAAGCCGCCGCCACGTCGCTGGCGCCCTACCGCATGATCGCGGCCGATGGCTCGCTGGTGCCGCCGACACCGGATGCGCGGCCGCTGGTGCCGGGCGCCGGCGCGCTGCCGGTGACTTTCGAGAACCCGCCCGGCCTCTACGGCTCGGAAACCGGCGTCTTCGCCCATAATCTGCTTGATGCCGCTAGCACGTTCGCGCCTCTGGCGCGCCCGCAGATCGCGGTGCCGGTCACCACGATCCAATATGCCTTCGATGAATCGCGCAACCTGAAGGGCTCGCTGGTCACGGCCGCCCTGGTGTTGATGCTGCTCGACACGCTGGCGGTGTTCTGGATGGGCGGCCTATTCTCACGCCGGCCGCGCCGCGCCGGCGCGGCGGCCACCACCGCGGCGGTCCTGATCGCGCTTGGCGCGTTGTTCGGCCATGCCGATTTCGCCCGCGCCGACGATGCCAAGCCGGGCGACGAGGCCGCCATCACGGCGATTTCGAAGACCCGCATCGCCTACGTGCTGACCGGCGTGCCGGGCGACGATTCGATCAGCCGCGCCGGGCTCGAGGGCCTGACCCGCTTCCTGATCGAGAAGACCGCGCTGGAACCCGGCGCGCCGGCCGGCGTCGACATTGCGAAGGACGAACTGTCCTTCTATCCCTTGATTTACTGGCCGATCGATCCGGCGGCGCCCATGCCGAGCCAGGCGGCGATCGCCCGCATCGACGCCTATATGCAACAGGGCGGCACGGTGCTGTTCGACACACGCGACCAGTTCGCCAACGGCATCGGCGCCGATTCCACCAGCCCGGCGACCGAGCGGCTGCGCGACATCCTCGGCAACCTCAACGTGCCGCCGCTGGAGCCGGTGCCGTCGGACCACGTGCTGACCAAGTCCTTCTTCATCCTGCCGGAATTTCCCGGCCGCTTCGCCGGCAGCCCACTCTGGGTCGAGGCCTCGCTCGACGCCAGCAATGCCGACAACCGGCCGGTGCGCACCGGCGACGGCGTCTCGCCGATCATGATCACCGCCAATGATTTCGCCGGCGCCTGGGCGGTCGATGAGAATGGCGACCCGCTGCTGCCGACCGTGCCGGCCGACCCGATGCAGCGCGTCTATGCGCTGCGCGCCGGCGTCAACATCATGATGTACATGCTGACCGGCAACTACAAATCCGACCAGGTGCATGTCCCCATTCTGCTCGAACGGCTGGGGCAGTAGGCACGATGAACTGGTCGATCTCCTTCGAACCGCTGATCTCCTGGCCATTGCTGGCCTTGGTGCTGGTGCCGTTGGCGCTGCTGGCGCTCGTTGGCCTGTGGTTTCGCCAGCGCGGCGGTGTGCTGCGCTTCGTCGCCCTGCTGGCGCTCGCCGCCGCTCTGTTCAACCCGGTGTTCCTCAATGAGGAGCGCGAGCCGCTGAAGAGCGTCGTTGCGCTGATCGTCGACCGCAGCCAGAGCCAGGACATTGGCGAACGCACCAGGCAGACGGACGAGGCGGTGGCCGGGCTGCAGCAGCGTCTTGGCCGCTTCAAGCAGTTCGACGTCCGCGTCGTCGAGGCCGGCAAGTCCGACGCCGCCGAGGAGCGTACGGAAACGCGGCTGTTCGGCGCGCTGGAAGGCGCCTTCCGCGACGTGCCGCCGTCCCGCATCGGCGGCGCCATCATGATCACCGACGGCGAGGTGCATGACGCGCCTCCCGGCGCGCCCGACTTCAACGCGCCGCTGCACGCTTTGATCACCGGCAATGACCACGAAAAGGATCGTCGCATCCGCTTCGAGAACGCGCCGCGCTTCGGCATCGTCGGCAAGCCGCTCGACATGACCTACCGCGTCATTTCGACGGAGAACGAGACCGGCCCGGTCGATGTGCGCGTCTCGGTCAATGGCGAGCAGGTCTCGGTCGAGCATGCCACCGTCGGCCAGGCGATGCCGCTACAGGTGACCATACCCGGCGCCGGACGCAACATCATCGAACTCGCCATCGACCGCGAACCGGGCGAACTGACCGACACCAACAACCGCGCCATCGCGCTGGTCGACGGCATCCGCGAGAATCTGCGTGTGCTGCTCGTTTCGGGCGAGCCGCATGCGGGCGAGCGCACCTGGCGCAATCTGCTGAAGTCCGACGCCTCGGTCGATCTCGTCCACTTCACCATTCTGCGCCCGCCGGAAAAACAGGACGGCACGCCGATCAACGAATTGTCGCTGATCGCCTTCCCGACCCGCGAGCTGTTCGTCGAGAAGATCAAGGATTTCGACCTCATCATCTTCGACCGCTACCAGCACCGCGACGTGCTGCCGATCCTCTATTACGACTACATCTCCGAATATGTCGAAAAGGGCGGCGCGCTGCTGATCGCCGCCGGCCCCGAATATGCCGGCGAGGCTTCGATCGCGCGCACGCCGCTGATGTCGGCCCTGCCGGCCATGCCGACCGGCGAGGTGGTCGAAAAGGCCTTCTATCCGCGCCTCACCGACCTCGGCCAGCGTCATCCGGTGACGCGCGGCCTCGATGGGTCGGCCACCGAGCCGCCGCACTGGAGCCGCTGGTTCCGCACCATCGGCGTGCAGAATCCGCAAGGCGAAGTGGTGATGAAGGGCGCCGACAACCGGCCCCTGCTGCTGCTCGACCGGAAGGGCGAAGGCCGTGTCGGCATGCTCCTGTCCGACCAAGGCTGGCTGTGGGCGCGCGGCTTCGAGGGCGGCGGCCCGCATGTCCAGCTCTATAGGCGCATCGCCCACTGGCTGATGAAGGAGCCTGAGCTTGAGGAAGAGCGGCTGACCGCCGAGGGACGCGGCATGGTGCTGGAGATCCGCCGCCAGACGATGGCCGACGATCCAGGCCCCGCACAGATCATCACGCCATCCGGCAAGACCGTGACCGTCAAGCTCGACAAGTCCGAGCCCGGCGTCTTCCTCGGAAGCGTCCAGACCAATGAGATCGGCCTGTTCCAGGTCGCCAATGGCGATCTCACCGCGCTCGCCCATGTCGGCCCGGTCAATGCGCCCGAATTCGCCGACGTCATCTCCACCGAAAACCGGCTGAGGGCACCGGCGGAAGCCACCGGCGGCAGCGTGCGCCGGCTGGCCTCATCGACGGCCCTGGGCAGCGACGTGACCCTGCCGTCCATCGTGCCGGTGCGCTCGGCCGGCGAAGCGTCGGGCAGCGACTGGATCGGCCTGCGCACCACCGACGACAGCGTCTTGAAGGCCGTCTCGCGCGTGCCGCTGTTCGGCGGCTTCCTCGGCCTCGGCCTGCTGCTCCTGGCGATGGGTTCGATGTGGTACCGCGAGGGACGGTAGCGCAACGCCTCTTCCTTCTCCCCTTGTGGGAGAAGGTGGATCGGCGCGCAGCGCCGAGACGGTTGAGGGGTGTTCCAGCGGAGTGAGACGCTGGCGTTCCCTGGAACACCCCTCATCCGACCTCGCTTCGCGAGGCCACCTTCTCCCACAAGGGGAGAAGGGAAAAGCACCCTCCTCTACTCTTCCGGCTCGGTCGTGAACAGCAGCGGGTAGCCCTTGGCCTTGCCGGCATCGGTGGCGCGCGTCGCCTTGGTTTCGGCGACATCCCTGGTGAACACCGCGACCACGCAGACGCCGCGCCGGTGCGCGGTGATCATGATGCGGTGCGCCTGGTCCTCGCTGAGCTTGAACTCGCCCTTCAGCACCGTCACCACGAATTCGCGCGTCGTGAAATCGTCATTGATGAGGATGACCTTGTACAGCTTCGGCCGCTCGGTCTGCGGCTTGACCTTGGTACGCGGTTTTGTGGTGATTTCTGGCATCGGAACCGACAGTTTCGCGACCGGGCTTCACCGCGCATTTTGCCACGGGCGGCAGCGATCGTCCATTTTGATTGGCGTGCGGACCACCGGCGGGGGAGCCCGGTCATTCACAATCATGTGGGGAATTGTGGGGCGCGGTTCAACGGCCCTGACGGCCGAAGACGCGGTGATGCGCGGCGGTATCCGCCCGGCGTTCCAACCACGCCGCGATCGGCCATCCGGCAACGCAGACCAGCGTCACGGCAAGGAGCACGATCAGCAGCCACGCCTGGACAGGCGTAATGTAGTCCCAGTTGCTGGAAATTATCGGCGCGAACAGCGACGGTTCGGTGCGGCCACTGGCCGGGTCGGGCACGGGGCTGGCGGTGAGCAGAATCAGCGCCCTGGCGACACCGGTGGCCACGAGGCCGCCAATCACCATGGAACGCAAAATGGACGAAAGCCGCTTCTTCATGCGGATTGTCCTACATGGCCGGCGTTGAAAACGGGTTAAGTCAGATCGAGGTGGCTGGCTGTGAGCCGCCGGTGCTCAGCCGCTCGATCGGGTGCCTGGCAGAAGGCCGCCCCAGCCAGTAGCGGCTGGAACGGCCTTGATAGAACTGACCTCGAAACCGATCAGGGCTTCTTCTTCGGAGCCGCCTTCGGAGCAGCCATCGGGGCCGTCTTCGCGGGGGCTTTCTTGACCGGGCACTTGTGCTTCTTGGTCGGCTTGCAGACGGTCTTCTTGGCGACCTTCTTCGGAGCAGCCTTGGCCGGAGCGGTGGTCGTCGCGGCAGCAGCCGGAGCGGTGGTCGTGGTGGCGGCAGCCGGGGCGGCGGTCGTGGTGGCAGCTGCATTGCCGAGAACCGGCATCGAGAAGGCGAGAGCGACGGAGAGGCCGAGGGCGGACAGGAGGGACTTTTTCATGGCTTCGTTTCCTTTTTTGTGCTGGTCAGGTTTTGAGTGTCATTGAACCGGGTCGTTCGGCGTCACTCCAAGCAGCTTCAAAGCATTGGCGAGCATCCGGATGCCCTGTGCCTGTTTCTTGGCGGCACAATACCGGTTGCCCTTTCTCTGAAGTGCCTTTGCCGCGGTGACCTGCGTTGCCGTGGCATGGGTTTCGAGGGCTTCATCAAATTGGTGGCTGAGATTGGCGCACCGTTCGCTCCGGGTGAGCGGCGCCTTTGCGTCCGATTGGCCGACAGCGGCAGTGACCAGGCCAAGGCCCAGCAACGCACCCAACAAACTGATCGACAAGCTTGGCATCGGTTTTTCCGTAACCCGGAGATTAGCGTCGCAGCCGATAACCTGACCGCCACGGCACCGTTATGCCGCCCTACCTTTTCAGGAGTTTTTCCCGATTGTAGAATTTTGTTTCTGGATTGTGTCTGGCCGGCCCGGCTGACGCGTGTCGGCCGAAAGTGGTCCCGGTTTTGGCAGAACGACACGCGTGGAAATAAGAGCTTCAGCACGGCCATCGCTTTCCATGTGGAGAAGGCGGAATTCGTTCTCCCTTGAAATCCAAGGCACTGGCCAACATATGGCCCGAATTCTATCGTGTGGCTCACCTGCCAGGAATGACTTGGCTGGCAATCGAGACAGGGCACCTCGTGAAATCCGACGCACACATACTGATCGTCGACGACGACAAGGGCATCCGCGACCTGCTTCAGGAGTTCTTCCAGAAGCGGGGGCTGCACACTTCGGTAGCCGCCGACGGCACCGAGATGGAGGCCATCCTGCGCCGTGCGCAGGTGGACCTCATCGTGCTCGACGTGATGTTGCCCGGCAAGAGCGGGCTGGAACTGTGCCGTGACCTGCGCGCCCAGTATACGACGCCGATCATCATGCTGACCGCCGTCACCGAGACCACCGACCGCGTGGTCGGCCTGGAGATGGGCGCTGACGACTATGTGCCCAAACCCTTCGACCCGCGCGAACTCCTGGCCCGCATCCGCGCCGTGCTGCGGCGCAACGGCACCACCGAGCCGAAACGCGCCACCACCAAGCAGATTTACCGTTTTGCCGGCTGGACGATGGACTGTTCGCGGCGCCGGCTGACGGCGCCCGACGATGTCAGGGTCGAGCTGACCATGGCCGAATTCAACCTGCTGCAGACCTTCGTCAAGAGCGCCCAGCGGGTGCTGACCCGCGACCAGCTCATCGAACTCTCCGGCGGCGACAGCGACTATTCCTTCGACCGCAGCATCGACATCCTGGTCAGCCGGCTGCGGCGCAAGATGGAAGATGACCCCAAGACGCCCAAGCTGATCCTGACGGTGCGCAGCGGCGGCTACCAGTTCCTGCCCGAGACGACCTCCGAATGAGACGTCTCCTGCCGCAGACCTTGCCTGCCTGGGTGCTGCTGATCGTCATTGCCGGGCTTTTGATCAGCCAGGTCGCGACCCTCTATATCGTGGCGCGCGACCGCGCCGTCGCCAATGACGTGGTCGACCTCTACCGCCTCAACGACCGCGCCTTCTCGCTGGTGCAGCTGATGAGCAGCGCCACGCCCGAGGAGCGCAAGGCCACCGCGGCGGGACTGTTCAACTCGACTTATGCGCTGACCGTCTCGGACACGCCCGCCGTCACCTCCTCGATCGCCGGCGACGACGAACTGGCTGAACTCGAAGACATCCTGGTCGGCCGGCTGTCGAAGTTCGGCGTCACCGACGCGCGCGTGCGGCGCGACCCGGCGACGCGCGAGGCCGACGACGCCAGCACCGTATCCGGCCCCGATATCGGTCAGGTCGAGCGCGACCTTCTGGTGCTGGCCGCCGACTTCGCCCAGAGCGACAAGCTGACGGCCTCTTTGCGCTTCGCCGACGGCCAGTGGCTGAACTTCACCGAGCCGATCACGCCCGTCGGCCCGATCCTGAGCTTCGACAGCCTGCCGCTCTATTCGCTGATCGCCGGCCTGGTGGTGGTCATGTCGATCTGGTCGCTGCGCCGGCTGACCGCGCCTTACCGGATGATGGAAACCGCCGTGAACCGGATCGGCAAGGATTTGAAGAGCCCGCCGATCGCCGAGTCGGGCAGCCGCGAGGTGCAGGCTGCAGCCAGGGCAATCAACGCCATGCAGAAGAGGCTGCGCGAATATGTCGAGGACCGCGAACATCTTGCCGCCGCACTCGCGCATGATCTGCGCACACCGATAACGCGCATGCGGCTGCGCCTAGAATTGTTGCGCAAGTCGGCGGTTCGCGAGGCGCTGGCGCATGATCTCGCCGACGTCGAGAGCATCGCCAGTTCCGTGATCGACTTCGCCACTTTCGAGGTCAACGAGGAAAAGACCGAGCGCATCGACTTCTGGTCGCTCGTGGAATCGATCGCCGACCCCTATCCGGAGGTCTCGTTCGATAATGACGACACCCGTTCGCGCGGCCTGATCTGCATCGCACGGCCGGTGGCGCTCAGGCGCTGCGTCACCAATCTGGTGCAGAACGCCGTCACCTACGGCAAGAAGGCGCATCTCAGCCTGCACCGCTCGGACGGCACGATCACGCTCACCATCCGCGACGAAGGCCCAGGCATACCGCAGGCCCAGATCGATGCCGTGTTCGGCTCCTTCGTGCGCCTCGAACAGTCGCGCAACCGCCAGACCGGCGGCCTTGGCCTCGGCCTCACCATCGCCCGCAACATCGCGCGCGCCGCCGGCGGCGAAATCCGCCTGTCCAACCACCCGGACGGCGGATTGCTGACGGAGCTGCGCCTGCCGCTGGCGGCCTGACGCAGCAATGACGTCAAAACAAGGATAGCGAGACGCTTACCGCCGCAGCACCGCGCTCAGCACATCCCTGATGCCGATGGCGCCGACGAAACGGGACTGGTCGTCGAACAGCGCCACGGGTGCCGTCTGCGAACGGTGCATGGCCAGCATCACGGTTTTCAGCGACGTGCCGGGATTGGCCCAGAACACCTGCGCCGCTTCCTCGGACTGAGCCTCGACATCGGCGCAGGACACCCACACCGCCGGCTTGCCGTCGCGTTCCGCCGCCGCCACCAGCCCGTGCTCATCGATCTTGAAGCGCGTCGTCTTGCGGCGGTCGAGCCACACCCAGCCATTGTCGCCGTGGTCGAGGTCGCGGCTGTCGCGCATGACGTTCCAGGCGGTGAGCACCGACAGCGGGTTCACATTGGCGATGAAGTCGCGGACATAGTCGTTGGCGGGGCGCAGCACGATGTCTTCCGGCGCGCCGGTCTGCACGATGCGCCCGCCCTCCATGATGGTGATGTGGCTGCCGATCTTCAGCGCCTCTTCCAGATCGTGGCTGACGAAGATGATGGTCTTCTTCAGCTCGGCCTGCAGCTGCAGCAATTCGTCCTGCAGTTTGGTGCGGATCAACGGGTCGAGCGCCGAGAACGGCTCGTCCATCAGCAGGATCGGCGCCTCGGTGGCGAAGGCCCGCGCCAGGCCGACGCGCTGCTGCATGCCGCCCGACAGCTCATGCGCGTATTTCTTCGACCACTGGTCGAGATTGACCAGCTTGAGCTGCTTGTGCACGCGCTCCTTGCGTTCGGCGTCCGGCACGCCGGCAAGTTCGAGGCCGAGGCCGACATTTTCCTCGACCGTGCGCCATGGCAGCAGGCCGAACTGCTGGAACACCATCGCCACCTGCTTCTGGCGCAGGCGCCGCAAGGTCGGCTCGTCGCAAGTGACCACGTCGACAATCTTGTCGCCGTCCTTGACCAGAACCTGGCCGCGCGACACCACGTTGAGCCGGTTGACGGCCCGAAGCAGCGTCGACTTGCCGGAGCCCGACAGGCCCATCAGCACCGAGATCTCACCCTCATGCACGGTCAGGCTGGCGCCGGCACAGCCCAGCACATTGCCGGTCTTCTCGAGGATCTCGGCGCGCGTGGCGCCCTTGTCGATCATGGCCAGCGAGCCTGCCTGATCGGCGCCGAAGACGATATCGACGTTCTTGAAATCGACGGCGACGGTCATTTCTTGCCTCCAACGCCAATGCGGGTCATTCGGTCGAGCACGATGGCAAGCACCACGATGGCGAGGCCGGCTTCAAGCCCGAGATCGATGCGGCGAGAGCCGAGCGCGCGGTTGATTTCGGTACCCAGCCCACCGGCGCCGATGAGGGCCGCGAACACCACCATCGACAGCGACAGCATGATCGACTGCGTCAGGCCCGCCATGATGGTGGGTAGCGCCGAAGGCAGTTCCACCTTCCACAGAAGCTGGCTCTTGGTGGCGCCGAACGCCTCACCGGCCTCGATGATCGACTTCGGCACCGAGACGACGCCGAGATGGGTGAGCCTGACCGCGGTCGGGATGACGAAGATGATGGTGACGATGAGGCCGGGCGCGTTGCCGAGGCCGAACAGCGTCAGCACCGGGATCAGGTAGACGAAGGTCGGCAGCGTCTGCATCAGGTCGAGCACCGGCAGCATGATGCGATAGACCTTCGGCTTGTGCGCCGCCCAGATGCCGAGCGGCACGCCGATGGCCATGGCCATGGCAGCGGCGGCGACGACCAGCACCAGCGTCTGCACCGTCTGCTTCCACAGGTTCTGGTTGATGATGAAGATCAGGCCGAGGAAGACGCCGATGGCGAGCGGCCGCGAGCGCTGCAGCAGCCATGCAATGATCGCGATCACCAGTGCCAGCAGCACCGGCGGCACCAGCAGCAGGACGTTGACCAGCCCGTCGAGGATGAAGTTGAGGCCATTGGAGAAGGCCCTGAAGATGGTATCGAAATTGTCGGTAAGGAAGCCGAAGAACGCCTTGCCCCAGGCGCCTATCGGGATCTTGTGATCGACCATGAATTGCGAAATCGGATCCATCTCACCCCTCTTCGTCCAGGAGCCGCCCTGCTCTCGGCTCGCGCAACGTCATCTTGTCACAGGATATGAAAAAGGGCAGCCTTTTCTAAGATGGCTGCCCTTCCTGGTTCGGCCTTGCCGAATTCAGTCGGCTCAGCTTCCGAGCGCGGTCTTGACCGCTGCCGCGGCATCGCCACCGTCGAAGGTGGTCACGCCGGCGAGCCATGGCTTGACCGCGTCCGGGTTCTTCTTAAGCCAGTCGGTCGCCACCGTGGCGGCGTCGCCACCCTTAAGGATCGCGTCCATCATCTGGCCTTCCATGTCCAGATTGAACTTCAAATTGGCGATGAACTTGCCGGCGTTCGGGCACTCGGTGGTGTAGCCCTTGCGCACATTGGTGAACACGGTAGCGGCGCCGAAGCCGCTGTCGCCCATGCCGTCGAGATAGGTGATCTTCATGGCGCCCATCACCGGATGCGGCGTCCAGCCGAGGAAGGCGATCCACTCATTGTTCTTCATCGACTGCTCGGCCTGGGTCAGCATGCCGGCCTCCGAGGATTCGACCAGCTCGAAGCCCTCGAGATTGTCCTTCGGGTTCTTGATCATGTCGAGGATGATGCGGTTGCCGTCATTGCCGGCTTCGATGCCGTAGATCTTGCCGTTGAACTTGTCCTTGAACTTGCCAAGGTCGGTCAGCGACTTGACGCCGGCATCCGCGACATAGGTCGGCACGACGATGCCATAGCCGGCGCCGGTCAGGTTCGTGCTGATGGTCTCGACCGAGCCATCGGCGGTGTAATCCTTGATGTCGTTGGTCATCGACGGCATCCAGTTACCGAGGAAGACATCGAGATCCTTGTTCTTCAGCGAAGCCATGGTCACCGGCACCGACAGCTGGATCACCTTCGGCTCGTAGCCGAGCGCGGTGAGCAGCACCGAGGCAACCCCGGTGGTCGCCTGGATGTCGGTCCAGCCGACATCGGAAAGACGCACGGTCTTGCAGCTTGCGGCGTCGCCGGCGAAGGCGGCGCTCGTCGACAACAAAGCCGCCAGGCCGAGGCCGGCGGCGAAGGAATTCATACGCGACATAGTTAGTCTCCCATTGTGATTCTTTGGCGAAGCGTAGTTACGGTTTCTCTGCCCGCCTTGTTTCGTCAGCCAAACACCATTCTGGTGTGGATTCAAGCGTTAAGGCAATCACGATCAACGGCGCGGACTGGCCAATCAGCGACACGGTTGACGCTTTTGTCGCGCCAAGCATCTTTTTCACGGGCAAGGCTGCTTTTTCGGGGGAATGCGTTGGCGGCCCCTCCCCGCGCGGAGGCAAGTCAGCTTAAAAAGATCGCATGGCCAAGCTCTATTTCCACTACGCGACGATGAATGCCGGCAAGACGACGATGCTCTTGCAGGCGTCGTACAATTATCGCGAGCGCGGCATGACGACGATGCTGTTCGTCGCCGGCCACTACCGCAAGGGCGACAGCGGCCTGATCTCGTCGCGTATCGGGCTGGAGACCGAGGCCGAGATGTTCCGCGACGGCGACGATTTGTTCGCCCGCGTCGCCGAGCATCACGACCATACGACGGTGCATTGCGTCTTCGTCGACGAGGCGCAGTTCCTCGAGGAGGAACAGGTCTGGCAATTGGCCCGCATCGCCGACCGGCTGAGCATTCCGGTCATGTGCTATGGCCTACGTACCGATTTCCAGGGCAAGCTGTTTTCCGGCTCGCGCGCGCTGCTGGCGATCGCCGACGATCTGCGCGAGGTGCGCACCATCTGCCGCTGCGGCCGCAAGGCAACGATGGTCGTGCGCCTCGGCGCCGATGGCAAGGTGGCCCGCCAGGGCGAACAGGTGGCGATCGGCAAGGATGTCTACGTGTCGCTGTGCCGCCGTCACTGGGAAGAAGAAATGGGCCGCGCCGCGCCCGACGATTTCATCGGCTTCATGAAATCCTGACCATGCTTCCCCGAGATCCGCATCAGGCCACCGAGACACGCCGCAGCGGAAACCGCCAGCCCAGCCGGACACCGAGCGTCGCCATGGCGATCAGCACCATGCCGGCGGCCTGCGCCGGCCCGAGCGGATGCCCATAGAGCGCCCAGTCGATGATGATGGCAACGACCGGATAGATGAAGGTGATGATGCCGATCACCGGCGTCGTCAGGCGCGGGAAGGCCGAGTTCATCAGCACATAGGCAATGCCGGTGTGCAGCACGCCAATGCTGACCAGCCAGCCCCATGAATGTGCGGGGACATGCTGGCCGATGCCGGCGAAAGGCGCGAGCATGACAATCCCGACGATCGTCTGGCAAAGCACGGTGATCTCCGCGCGCTGCTGGCCCAGCCCCTTGGCCAGGATCGTCGCCACCGCATAGAGCAGCGCGGCGACCAGCGTCAGTGCGATGCCCAGCGCCCATGCCGCGCTGGCTTGCGTATGCGAGACCATCAGCCCACTGGCCAGCACGACGCCAAGGAAGGCGCCAAGCATCCACAGAATCTGGTCGAGCGCGATGCGCTCCTTGAGAAAGACCACGCCGATAATGACCACGAAGAACGGCTGCACATGATAGACGATCGTCGTCGTGGCGATCGACGTCATGGCAAAGCCGGCGAAGAAAGCCGTCCAGCTCAGCACCATGCAGGCGCCGGCAAGCGCTGCCAGCGCGAGGCGGGACGGCGATAGCGTCCTGTCCCGCAAATAGCCCCGCAGCAGGCACCATGCGCCGAGGAACATGGCGCCGAACACGCAGCGCCAGAACACGATCGTCACGGGATGAAGCCCCGCTTCCGTGACGAAGGCGCCGACCGTGCCGGCGATCGTCATTGCAAAGGCCAGGCTCGCGGCCGGAAAACGGGAGGTTGGCAGGTCCTTCATCGAAGGCTCCTCAAACGGACGAGACCCATCAGGCCAGCGGGACAGCTTTCAAACAAGCGAATAGATTTGGACATAGCTATTCGATATGCTGATAGCACTATGGCTGCTCCGCTTGACCTCAACCTCCTGAAAACCTTCGTCGCCGTCGTCGAGAGCGGCAGCCTGTCCAATGCGGCGCCGCGGGTCGGCCGCAGCCAGTCGGCGGTCAGCATGCAGATGCAGCGGTTGGAGTATTTGGTGGGAAACCAGCTCCTGGTGCGCGGTCCCCGAACCGTCACCCCCAATGCGATCGGTGAGGACTTTCTCATCTATGCGCGCCGGCTGCTGAAGCTGTCGGATGAGGCCTGGGCGAGCGTCACCCGGCCGAAGGAGACGGGCAGCGTGCGCCTTGGCGTGCCGGATGATTATGCCGCCTTCCTGCTGCCGCCCGTACTGTCGCGCTTTGCCGAGGACCACCCGCTGGTGACGGTGGAACTGATCTGCGAACAGTCGACCGCGCTGGTGAAAACCCTGGCCGAGGGGAAGCTCGACCTGGCGATCGTCACCCGCTTGCCGGACCAGCCGCTCGACGTCATCCGGCTGGAGCGTTTCGTCTGGGTCGCCTCGCCCAACCATGTCGCCTGGCAGGCCGATCCCTTGCCGGTCGCGCTGTTCGAGCCCGGCTGCGCCGCCAGGATGAATGTCCTGCAAGCGCTCGGCGACGCCGACCGGTCCTACCGCTGCACCTATTCCAGCGCCTCCCTGCTTGGCCTGATCGCGGTCGTGCAGGCCGGGCTTGCCGTCGCTGGCCTCGCCCAGCGCAGCGTGCCCCAGTCGCTGCGCATTATCGGTGCCAATGAAGGGCTTCCCGCACTGCCAGATCTCGAAGTCGGCGTCCTGCGCAACCCGCTGTCGACGACGCCGGCGGTCGATCGACTGCATGATTTCCTGCGCCGCGACCTCGCGCAGCAGGCCTGATATCCTCGTCCGGCCTCAGGCAATTGGGCGAAGGTCCGCCCTTGCCAATCCGCCATGATGCAGCGTTTGTTAAGGCCTCGGTCTTACAAGCCGTCAGCCAGAACTCTCCGGGGTCAGCCATGCTTCGCGCCATTTCCTCAGCCAGCCTTCTTCTCATCACCACCTCGATCGCCGCCCATGCCGGCGGCGACCCGGTGCAAGGCAAGCACGTTTTCAATCGGTGCATCGCCTGCCATGAGGCGGCCAGCGACCGCGACAAGGTCGGGCCGCATCTGCTGGGTGTCGTCGGCCGCACCGCCGGCACCGCGGAAAGCTTCCTTGGCCATTATTCCGAGGCAATGAAGGGCGCGGGTGCTGCCGGTCTTGTCTGGGACGAGGCAAATCTTGCTGAATATCTCAGGGCTCCCAAGCTCAAGGTTCCCGGCAACAAAATGGCTTTTGGCGGCCTGACCAATGATGACGACATCGCCAATGTCATCGCCTATCTGAAGGCCGATCCGAAGCCCTGACCGAGCGCGGGTGCGGCACGGCCGCATCGATATGTTTGCCTGCAACCCATTCAATTCCCTGCCGAATTCAGCATATCCGCGCTGGCGACGATCGATTGCTTTGTCGGCATTAAAGTTCAATGACAGTTGAACTAGTTCCGGCTGACCGGCTAATCACGACATGACCCCACCTTCATTGTCTTTCAAGGCCTTGGCGGATCGTTTTGTTTTCACGCCGCCCTTCTCTTCACATCTTTCAATCCCCGGATGCCCCACATATATTCGCCGCTGTTCGCAACCAGCGACCGGAAGCCGAAGCGGGAGGCCCCTATGGCGACATTGCAGAATTTCGATGCCGAAATTGCCAAGACCAAGCAGGTCGTCCAGGACATGCGCACCAAGATCGAGCAATCCGGCACCGTGCTCGACACGCTCGCCACCGCGGACAAGAAGATTGGCGACGCCAATTTCGACATCGAGAACGCCCGCATCGAGGATGTGCTGAAGCAGCAGAAGGTGATGGAAGGCAACATTGCCGACCTGATCATCGGGCTTGAGGACGCCACCAACGTCTTCGGCGCCGAGTTCGAGAGCATGAAGAACTACACCGGCTGGGAAAACTTCGTCGGCGTCTTTTCGGCGCAGCGCAAGCAACGCCTGCGCACCGACCGCGTCCGCAACATGTCGCTGGCCGGCAATCTGCAGGAACTGCTGGCCAAGTCCGACACCATCGTCGGCATCCTCAAAGCGCAGAAAGAGGTCCTCGACCAGCGCTACAAAACCTCCGAGGCCAGCCTGTCGCAGGTGATCGAGCGCCGCAAGGTCACCATGACCAACCTCGAAGCCGTGCAGAAGCGGATCGAGGAGCTCAACCCGATGCTGCTCGACATCGAAAACAAGATCGCCGCCTCGACCAGCCAGAAGGACCGCACGCAGCTCGAGGGCGAGCGCTCCAAGCTCGCCACCGAATACAACGAGAAGCAGGCCAAGGAGCAGGAACTGCTGGCCGAAAGCCAGACGCTCGAGCGTTACACCTCGATGTTCCAGACCTTCGTCGATTCACTCAACAACCAGATCGCCGCGCAGTCGACACTGATCAACAAGCTGACCATCGATACCGAGCAGCGCATCGTGCTCTACAAGGCGCTGGAAGATTCCTTGAAGACCGCCGCCCAGCAGGACGTCGCCCACAAGATCAACACGCTGGGCAGCCAGGTCGACAACACGGCGGAAGAAACCATGGCCGGCATCGGTGCTGCCTCGCAAAAGCACATTGGC
The DNA here is from genome assembly GCF_057784245.1 of Mesorhizobium sp. CNPSo 4671. Taxonomy (NCBI): domain Bacteria; kingdom Pseudomonadati; phylum Pseudomonadota; class Alphaproteobacteria; order Hyphomicrobiales; family Phyllobacteriaceae; genus Mesorhizobium; species Mesorhizobium sp. CNPSo 4671. The sequence continues at coordinate 117,226 of NZ_JBWLUW010000012.1, forward strand.
GACCTGCTTGAGATGCACGAGAAGAACATGGTCGCGAGCGCCGATATCCAGCGCCGCAAGAAGCTCGCCGACGATGCCTTCGCCCGCCGCTTCGACGAAGTGCTGAAGAAGCACAATTCGGCCAATTACGTGCAGTCATAATTGCCGCGCGCACCGGTGCGACAATCCCAGGGCTGACAGCATGACCCCCGAAAACGACGCGGCGGCGCGGTATTTCTCGGCAATCACGGCCGCGCTCAGCGGCCTTGAAGTGTTCATGCGCGACGACCGCTCGCCGCTTTACCGGCACGGCATCGTCGCCAAGATCGTTGCCGAATACATCGCCCGGCTCGACAAGTCCTTCTCCTGCTGGCGCAACCGGCTGGGCTTCATGGACACGTTTCGCATTTCGCGGGCCGAAAGCGGTTTCCCGGTGTTCCAGAACCTGCTCGAACTGGAAAACGACCGCCGCCAGGCCGATGCGCGGCTCGCCAACATCCCGCTGGCCGGCGAGCTGCGCGAGGAGATGGCCGACTTCATCCTGCGCCACAAGGAATTCCCCGAGGCGCTGCAGAAGTCGATGGCCGAGCGGCTCTATCTCGAGGACGTCAAGAGCGAGCAGACTTTTGGGTCGTTCACGCTGGCGCAGACCGCCAAGGTCTCGGTCAATCCGAAGACGGCATTGCCCTACTATCTCGTCCATTGGGCAACCTTCGACGGCAGCGCCAACCTGCCTTTGGTCTACATGGTGACGGTGGAGGATTCCTCCGAAAATATGGTCAGCCAGCTCGTCGACCGGAACGGCAAGCTCAACGACAAGGTCGACATTCCATTGCCGGTCGACGGCCTGCTCAATCCCGAGCTTGCCCATCGTTTCGACGATTTCACCGAGAAGAACTCCGCCTACACGCTCTCGCCGGCGACCATTGCGGTCAATCTCGACAAGGATTTCGAGCCGCTGCACCCCAAGCAATTGCGCCGCGTCGTGCTTGGCCCCTTTTATTCGGCAGGGATTACCGACAACAATTCGACGGTGACGGAAGTGCTGGACAAGGTGCGCAAGCCCGAAAACGCCTGGCTGCTGACCTGGACCATCCAGGAGGTCTACTCCAAGGGCGAGAAACCCGGCCGCAAGGGGCTGTTTTCGAGCGAGAAGACGACGCAGGAATTCTTCATCAACACCGATGATCTGGAAGCCGCGCGCCAGGGCGTGTCGAGCTACGAGAACCACGCGCTGATCCCGCACGAGGCGTATCAGGCGCTCTATGCCGCCGGCGAAGCACAGAAGATCTTTGGCGGCTACAAGGTCCACATCCTGTCCAACGGACAGGTCATCTCAGACGTCTGACCGTAACACCACGGAGCATCCTTCATGGACACCGGCCTGACCACCATCCCGGAAGCGTCGATCGAGAAGCACCGCGCCACCGCGCAGAGCTTCATCACGCGCATCGTCGTGCTGGAGGACCCGTCGCGGGAATCCGGCACGGCACTCGCCGGCACCAACCGCCGCTTCGTCTCCACGGTCTCGGTCGGCTCGGTGCGCCGCACCCGCGAGGTCGAGTTGACGAAGACCGTCGGCGCCGTCCATCCCGACGACCAGTTGCTGACCATCCCGCAGCACACGCTTCTGTTCCGCGCCCGGCGCGGCACGGCGATTGCGCTCGCTATATCGGATGTCTTCGCCGAAGGCTCGGACCTCGAAAGCCTGCAGGCGAAAAACGCCCGCGCCCCGCTCGAGGGCGACGAGGCGTCCGCCTTCAAAAAACTCCTGTCGGCTTCGGCCTACATCTCGGCTTTCAGCCTTGCCTCCTATCTGTTCCAGTTGATCGACAGTGACGGCGAGGCGCCCAACGACACGCCAGAGCCGGACTTTCTGTTCGACACGCCGCAGGACGCGGTGAAGTCGATCCTCGCCGGCCTCGACAAGGCGATAGCGGGGTCGAAGGATGATGCCGACCTGGTGATCAGGGCGCGCGCCTTCGCCCGCGTTGCCATCGACGGGCTGCTGGCCAGAAAAGGGCGTTTCGACGGCATCGGTCCGTTCGAGAACGCTCATATCCGCATCGATGCCGACAATTTCACCCTCGACGGTTTCGACGTCGCGCCGGGCAAGCGCTCCAAGCCGCTGGTGATGACCTTCAAGAAGCCGGAAGAGGTCGTCGGCAACCACATCGCCAAATACCAGTCGGTCAAGCTCGCCAAGATGCTGATGGCCTATGATTTCGAGCGCGAGCTGAACCCGTTCGTCGAACTCGGCGGCTTCCTGTTCACCTTCATCGGCGACGGCGCGCCCGGCACCGGCAAGACGACGCTGATCCAGATGATTGCCGGCCTGGTCAACGGCTATTGCCAGGTCGCCGGCTATCCCTTCGCCTATGAGAATTTCGGCGTCGACCAGATCTCGTCCTATCAGGGCAAATCCGGCCAGAACTGCCGCCAGTTCATCAACAATGTCTTGAACCCGCGCGTCATCGGCTTCGGCACAATCGACGACATCGACCAGGTGGCGGCGCGCCGCTCCGACGACCGCGCCTCGGCCGGCCAGCAGGAAATCACCGGCGTCCTGATGGATGCCTTTGCCGGCGCCTCAACCGTGGTGCGCGGCAATTGCTCCTTCGGCATGTTTTCCAACTATCCCGAAAATGTCGACGACGCGCTGCGCCAGCGCGCCGGCGCCCGCTGGCTGGTCGACGGCCCGCAGACCCGCGACGACTATATCGACATCTTCGTGCTGCTGGCCGGCAAGAACCATGAGATCCCTCTGGGCAAGCACGAGCTCTACGCCGCGCAGGAAATCCAGCGCGCCGTCGAGGAAGCCTACGAGGAGCACGAAAAGCCGCAGGAAGACGGCCTGATGAAGGTGTATGAGCGCTACATGAAGGAGAATGGCGCGCCCAAGACCATGGCCGACATCGGCACCTACCTGCACCTGATCAAGGATGCCGAGCCGCGCTTCACCGGCCGCGCCATCAAGAACGTCACCGACGCCATCAAGATGCGCGCCATGGACATCGAGCTTCCCGACGACTGGTTCGAGAAGCCGGAAGCCTTCATGCACAAGACCTATGACGACAAGAAAGCGATGATCGAGGAACTGCGCGGCCCGTTCTCGATGGATATGGTCATGCAGGAGATCAACCGCTACGCCGACTCGGAGTTCCGCTATTCCGACAAGTCCGACGACGCCGCGGTGGAGAAGCTTTTGCGCGACGCGCGGCTGCGTGAGCGGGCGGCGCGCGAGATGGAGGAGATGAAGAAGAAGGGCAATTGGAATGCGTGAGGTGAGCCCGCCTTCCCTTCTCCCCTTGTGGGAGAAGGTGTCGCCGAAGGCGACGGATGAGGGGTGTTCCAGGGAACGCCAGCGTCTCACTCCGCTGGAACACCCCTCATCCGTCTCGGCGCTGTCGCGCCGATCCACCTTCTCCCACAAGGGGAGAAGGAAGGCGCGCGCCCCTCATCCGCCCTTCGGGCACCTTCTCCCCGTGAACGGGGAGAAGGAAAGGTGAGCAAAAAACCCGATCTTCTGCGCGACAACGAACTCATCTACGGCCGGTTGCTCACCGTCGACGAGCCGCATCTCATCCAGCGTTACAACAAGGCGCTGGCCGCGTTCGGCCTGCCTCCGAGCAAGCTGAAAAGCTTCCAGATCGACCGCACCGGTTTCTCGCCAGAGATCGCTGATGAATGCGGCGACCCCGACTATCTCGATCCCAACGAAGTCAATCGCCGCTTCATCATCCTGACGCCATCGCAGATCGACCTGCCGGTGGTGCACACCGCCTTCTCCAACACCTCGCAGCTGATGTTCGAGTTCATGTCCAAGAACCAGCGCGCCATCGACGCGCTGACCATCAAGGACGTCATCTACGGCGAGATCGAGGATTCCGTTCCCAAGGTCAACGACATCGAGGACTTGCTGTCGATCAACCAGGTCGAGTTCAAGGTGCTGTCGGCCGAGGACGTGCTGGGCAAGGCCGCCGAACTCGGCAAGCTCGTCGACCGTCTGAAGCAGGAACCCGATGCCTGGCGTGACAATGCCATGCTGACCCGCATGGTGGAGCTGGCGAAGATCTGCGGCGATATCAGAGAGAACGCGCTGGTGCCGGACCAGGTGATCTTCCGCCACAATGCCTACTGGACCAGCCATTTCGGCGGTCTCTACGTGTTCGTCGACCCCGGCATGACGACGGTGATCAGCGATCCAGCCGCCCCGGGCTTTCGCCGTTCGCGGCCGTGGCAGGTCAGCTATCTCTCGATCAACGACGCCGACAAGGTGTTCAAGTTCCTGGCCAGCACCGGCCGCATCGAGCTGCCGCGAGCTTCCTGGATAGAGGCATCAGGCTATCTCGAGCATCGCGCCGAGATGGTCGTGCGGGCGCTGATCCGCGACGCCGAACCGAACCGCAATCTGACCGATGTCGACAAGGTCTGGCTGCAGACCTGGATCCAGAGCCATGCCGACCTGATCACCAAGGACGGCAACTTCCCTTTCCTCAACGCCGCCAAGCGCGAGATCGCCCAGCTTGGCCATCTCAAGATCGACGATGTCTTCCCGCAGCAGCGTTTCCTGGTGATCCGCGCCAAGCCCGACCACCCCGACGCCTGGCTGACCAACCGGCTGATCTCGGATTTCGTGCCGAGCGATTTCGTCTCGCGCTACATCTTCAACAAGCAGGGCTTCTACAAGGACTATGACGGCTTCAGCGACGCCTGGAGATCGCATGTTGTGGACGTTCTGAAAACCACATATTTGAAGGACAAGGTGGCGTTTCGCACACGCCTCTACGGCCTGACTGACTAGAACGAAATGAACCGTCATTTCGTTCTAACTTATTGTTTGGCGCATGATTTTATCCAAAAAGTCTGCAACTTTTTGGCATCATGCTTTGAGGGGATGACACAGCCATGCTCGATCCGATCGTGAACTTCTTCACCCGGATTTTCCAATGGATCGGCCGTGGCATCGGCCTTCTGATCGGCGTCATCCTGTGGCCGTTCCTGTGGGCGGGCCGCTGGTACACGCAGCGCGGCTGGATCCTCAAGGCCGTGGTCGGCCTCGCCCTGCTGGTGCTGATCGGCCTCTATGCCAACTTCTTCTACGCCACCCAGTGGTGGAACAATTTCAATCCGAACTATCCGGACACCTACACGTTCGAGAAGCGCAATGTTTCCGCCGGCGAGCAGGTGGCCGCCGGAACGGGCACCGACACCGCGAAAACCTGCGGCAACTCCGGCATTGCCCAGATCGCCGCCGACCTGACCGACTTCAACGTCAACCAGAACGCCTGGATCTCGTCGATGATCCTCTATAAGCTCGGCCTGTTCGGAATCGACTGGGACAACACGCCGTGGATGGACAACAAGGCCTCTTTCCAGCGCGGCATCAACCAGGCGGTGCGACGCACCGCAACCGAGCTCGCCGACAATCTCGGCCGCGTGCGCACGACCTCGCAGATCGATGCCGATCTGCAGGATGCCCGCGGAAATCTGCAGTTCGACGAATACACCTGGTATTTCGGCGTCAGTCCGTTCGGCCCGAAGACACCGACGCCGAGCTATTATCGCGACGCGGTGCGCAAACTGCGCTCGTTCAATGCCCGCCTTGCCACTTGCCAGGCCACTTTCGATGCCCGCGCTGACAATCTGAAGCAGTATATCGACCGCATCGCATCGGACATCGGCTCGACTTCCGCCATCCTCAAGGAGCGCGCGGAAAACCACAACAATGGCTGGTTCGACACCCGCGCCGACGACCGCTACTGGTTCGCCTACGGCCAGCTCTATGCTTACTACGGCCTGATGAAGGGTGCCCAGGCCGACTTCGAGGACGTCATCAAGGAAAAGCACCTGCAGAGCTTGTGGGACACGATGGACGCGCAATTCGTTTCGGCGCTGCGTATCCAGCCCTTCATCATCGCCAACGGCCGCGAGGATGGCTGGCTGCTGCCGACGCATCTGACGACGATGGGCTTCTACATCCTGCGCGTGCGCTCCAACATGGTCGAAATCAGCAACGTGCTGACGCAGTAGGGCTGCTTACCCGGCAATGCATGTCGCCCAAAAGTGGTCCCGGTTTTGGGAGAACGACATGCATAAGAACAAAAGGCTAAAGCGCGATGCGCTTTAGCCGGCCGATGGCGAATTTGCGGCGTCGCCTCTGTCGCATTCCGTGCATTGTGCGGCTGTTTTGAGACGGCGGAAGCGCCCCTGCTCTGGCTTCTATACGGCGCGGCAAGCGGAGCCAGAAAGAACCGAGGACAGGTCGGCCGGCCGCAGAAGAATTTTCTCTATAGGAAACATAGTTGCATGGAAGTTGACGCCACGGCAGCGACAGGGTTAGAACATGCCCGCGCGCCCGGTTCCAACCTGCTTGCGAGTGAGATCAACCCCGTCCCCTCCACCGTCCAATCCAGAGGAAAGCCGTCATGGCCGAAGTGAAGTCCGACATCGAGATCGCGCGCGCCGCCAAGAAAAAGCAGATCCAGGAGATCGGCCAGAAGATTGGCATCCCGACCGAGCACCTGCTGCCCTATGGCCACGACAAGGCCAAGATCTCAGCCGAATTCATCAAATCGGTGAAGGGCAACAAGGACGGCAGGCTGATCCTGGTCACCGCCATCAACCCGACCCCGGCCGGCGAAGGCAAGACCACCACCACCGTCGGCCTTGGCGATGGCCTCAACCGCATCGGCAAGAAGGCGATCGTCTGCATCCGCGAGGCTTCGCTCGGCCCGAACTTCGGCGTCAAGGGCGGTGCCGCCGGCGGCGGCTATGCACAGGTCGTGCCGATGGAGGACATGAACCTCCACTTCACCGGCGACTTCCACGCCATCACCACCGCGCACAATCTGCTTTCGGCGCTGATCGACAACCACATCTACTGGGGCAATGAGCTCGGCATCGACACCCGCCGCGTGGTGTGGCGCCGCGTCATGGACATGAACGACCGTGCGCTGCGCGAAATCATCTGCTCGCTCGGCGGCGTCGCCAACGGTTTTCCACGCGAGGCCGGTTTCGACATCACCGTCGCCTCGGAAGTGATGGCGATCCTGTGCCTGTCGACCGACCTCAAGGACCTGGAAAAGCGCCTCGGCGACATCATCGTCGCCTACCGCCGCGACAAGTCGCCGGTCTACGCCCGCGACCTCAAGGCCGACGGCGCCATGGCTGTCCTGCTCAAGGATGCCATGCAGCCCAACCTGGTGCAGACGCTGGAGAACAACCCGGCCTTCGTCCATGGCGGCCCGTTCGCCAACATCGCCCATGGCTGTAACTCGGTCGTCGCCACCACCACGGCGCTGAAGCTCGCCGACTATGTCGTCACCGAAGCCGGCTTCGGCGCCGACCTCGGTGCTGAAAAGTTCTTCGACATCAAGTGCCGCAAGGCGGGCCTCAAGCCAGCGGCGGCCGTCATCGTCGCCACCGTGCGCGCCATGAAGATGAATGGCGGCGTCAAGAAGGAAGACCTCGGCAAGGAAAACATCGAGGCGGTGAAGAAGGGTTGCGCCAATCTCGGCCGCCACATCGAAAACATCCGCCAGTTCGGCGTACCGGCGGTGGTTGCCATCAACCACTTCTATTCCGACACCGACGCCGAAATCCAGGCGATGAAGGACTATGTCGCCTCGATGGGCGAAGAGGCGATCCTGTGCAAGCACTGGGCCAAGGGCTCGGCCGGCATCGAGGAGCTCGCCAACAAGGTGGTGGCACTGGCCGAATCCGGCGCCTCGCAATTCGCGCCGCTCTACCCCGACGCCATGCCGCTGTTCGAGAAGATCAACACCATCGTCCAGCGTATCTATCGCGGCTCGGAAGCGATCGCCGACAAGTCGGTGCGCGACCAGTTGCACGCCTGGGAGCAGGCCGGCTACGGCCATCTGCCGGTCTGCATGGCCAAGACCCAGTACTCCTTCTCGACCGACCCGAACCTGCGCGGCGCGCCGACCGGCCACACCGTGCCGGTGCGCGAGGTCAGGCTTTCGGCCGGTGCCGGCTTCGTCGTCATCATCTGCGGCGAGGTCATGACCATGCCCGGCCTGCCCAAGGCACCGTCCTCGGAAAAGATCTTCCTCAACGAGGCCGGCCAGATCGAAGGTTTGTTCTGAGATCTGAGGCTGCCCGACGCCTCAGGGGCTGACGGCCGGCGCGACTGCCTTGTCGCGCTCGGCCTTCGGCTTCCACTCCGGCGCCCATTCATGAAGCTGCGCCATCGTCTCGTCGCTGATGCCAATTGCGCCGGGGCAAGTGCCGGCATCGAGGCCCTCGAGAACGAGAAGCGCGAGAAAATTCTCAGCCTCTTTCGTCTCTAAGTCGTTGTTGGCAACAATACCGTTGGCAACGTAAGGTACCGCCTCATCCTTGCAAGCCAATCTCCCAAGGAATTGCATACGATATTTGACCTCACTGCCAATATCCCTTTGTCTCCAAAATATTTCTGAGTATTCCTTGTCCATAGTCCCTGGAGGGTCTTCTTTGCTCGGATCCAACCTCGCAATTCGAAACTTAATTTTATTGACTTCAGATTCTTCTATAACGCCCTTTAGGATAATTCTTAAAAATGCTTTATAGGCGATTGTATCAAATACTCTCCTAGTAATTGAAAGATCAACATAGAATCCAGCTGATCGGTCGGCGTCAAAATATTCTGGCGAAAAAGTCATGCCATCAGTAGTTATGAAATTCGGTCTTGATGGCGACCTGGAACCATCGGCATAGAACCCTCGAACTCGCCAGAAAAAAGCTCCGTTAAACGCCGCTCCATCCAGCTTGGCCCCGTCAAGTAAAGCTCCCTGCAACTGCGAACTGTAAAACCAAGCACCTTGGAGTTTGGCACTACGCAGGGAGGCGGCTTGCATTTCAGCGAATGGAAACGACGATCCGTCAAGCCAAGCATAGCGAAGAGAAGCCCCTTGAAGGTGAGAGCCGCCAAACTCGGCCCCTTGGGCTTCTACTCCGTCGAGTGAAGCGCCTTGTAGATTTGCACGGCGCAAATCGGCGCCACGTAGTGTCGCGCAGCCACTCAAAGACAATTGATCTTTGCATTCAAATCGGGCGCCTTGCAGTTGAGCATCGGTCAGGTCAACCTTGTCCAATGTGGCGTTCGCAAAATTCGCCATCCTAAGATCGGCGCGACTCAAGTCTGCCGCGACAAGCTCCGCACCTGTGAAGTCCACCTTACGCAAATCTGACCCGCTGAGCACCGCGCCCTCAAGGTGCCTCCCGCGGAAAGAGCGTGTGGATCCGAGTTCGGCCAAATCCTTTCCTGATTCGGGTATGAAATCCTGGTTCGGGACAACAATGGAGTTGGAGAACAAGCTCTCGCGATGCCCGGTCACTCCGTTGACCGGGCCCTCAAAGAGGAATTGCGACAAGGTCAATGGCACTCTGCCGTGGGTCTTTCCGCCGCAACGAATCCCTTCGGCTTTGAAAGCATCGAAGTGACTTGCAACATTGCAAACAATTCCTACCAGAGCGGCATCCGTTGTCTGCACCACGATGCCATGGTGCTGGTCTTCTCCCGGAAAGGTCGCGAACAGATTGGCGAGTGTCATCAGCAGCGCGGAAACGAGCACGCCGGATACCCATATCGGCCAGCGCAACGTCCAGTGATGCGCGCCCACCACGCCGCGCCAGAAATACCAGATCAGTACAATGTCTGCCGCCAGCGAGAACCGATGCAGGGCCGTGACCGGCTGACTGTGATAGGGCAGGAACTGCACCAGCATCTCGCAGATCAGCACCACCGGCCCGATGACCATCGTGCCGATCACAGCCACCAGCAGTGCAAAGCCGACAATGCCGCCCCGGTTGATACGCGGCGCCGCCAGCATCTGCACCACGACGAAATTGGGCAACTGCATCCTGAGGCTGTCGGTGACGGCTTCGCAGTCTTTTCTATCCGCGAGCGATGTCGCGACCAGACTCTCCCAAGCGCGCACATTGTCGCCGAGCAGCTTCAGATTGAGTAACAAGTAGGAATGGAAGACCAGCAGCAGGATTGGCGCGATCCAGAAGAAGGCGATCAGCGGCAGATCGACATTGAGCAGCGGCAGCTTGACCGGATTTTCAAGAAAGAGGTCGCGATGCGTGACTGAGCCAGCAGCTATCGCCAGATAGGCGCCGAATGAGATGAAGCTGAACCAGAGGCCACGTGCCAGACCTGTTGCGTCATCCAACGCGCGTTTCGCCGCCGCAGCGTCTTTTGCCTGGAGTGCCAGCGTAGCAGCTGCACCCGGCTCGCCTGCCTTCGGCGGATCGATCCGCCGGACGCTCCTAAGCATCGCGCCCGCCCTCACCCGCAGAGAAGCTTACGGGACAATGGGCCTCGTGACAATGAACTTTTACAAGTACAGAAAATGTGCTCGAATATTGCCAAAACATATAGTCTTCAGCATGAAGCCTCGCTATCAAGCAGTAGACATGTTTCGGCCTATATTTATTGCACTCCACTATGCCGAAATCGCCTTCGCCGGATTGCCCAGCATCGCGGTATTCGCCGCCATATCCCGTGTCACCACCGCCTCTGCCCAGGCGGTGGCGCCTATCATGTGACCGCCCTACGCCGCGTTGCGCGCCAGCGCCCGCTGGTTGGAGGTGTAGATCGTGTCGCGCTCCGGCAAGGCGCCGGTCTTCAGGCACTCTGCCCATTCGGTGGTCTTGAGCACCGCGGCGAAGCGCGACTGCAGGATAACAGTCACCACGCGGTGGATCTCCTCGGCCGAGGCATAGCCGGCGCTGTTGGCATAGGGCACCGAGCCAGCCGCATCCGACAGGAACTCGACGGCAAAGCCCATATGCACGGCGTGGATGATGGTCGACAGGTCGCAATTATGCGTCATGTAGCCGACCACCGTGAGCGTATCGATGGCGTTGGCGCGCAGCCACGCCTCGAGGTCGGTGCCGGTGAAGGCTGAGGGCAGCATCTTCTCGACATAATGGTCGCGGCCACGCCTGGCGATTTCCGGATGCAATTCGCCGCCATGGCTGCCCCGGGCGAAGATCAGCGAGGTCTCAGGCGCCATCTGCTTGACGACAACCACCTTGATGCCGGCGGCGGCAGCCGCATCCATGGCGCGTGCCACATTGACGACGCTGTCGCGGAACGGCGGATGCTGGATGGCGAGGTTGCCGCCATCATAGTCGTTCTGAACATCGACGACGATCAGCGCCCGGTGCGGCGTGGTGTTGGTAGACATGGTGTTTTCCTTTCCGGCTTGAATGCGATGGATCGAAAATAGGCCGGTCGGCGGTTGATCAAAAGTGGCCCGATTGACATCATTCGAAAGAATTGGGACAATTCGTTTTTCCCTACTGGAAGCAGCCCATGACCGCCCCGATCATTGCCGTGCTTGCCTTCGACGGCATCAGCCCGTTCCACCTCGCCGTGCCTTGCCTGGTGTTTGGCGCCGACCGCACCAGGCTCGGCCTGCCGCGCTTCGACTTCCGTGTCTGCGGAGTGGAGCAAGGCATGATCCAGACGGATGCCGGGCTGAGCATCCTTGTCCCGCACGATCTGTCCGTGCTCGACGATGCCGACATCGTCATCATCCCGAGCTGGAAGGATCTCGAAGCCCCTCTGGCCAGGTCGCTCTACGAGGCGCTCGGCCACGCGCACCGGCGCGGGGCGCTGATCGTCGGCCTGTGCCTTGGCACGTTTGCCATTGCCGCCGCCGGCCTGCTTTCAGGCCGGAAGGCAACCACGCACTGGGCCTACACGGACCAACTGCGCGCCCTGCACCCCGACATTTCAGTCGATGCCGATGTGCTCTATGTCGACGATGGCGACATCGTCACCTCGGCCGGCGTCGCCGCCGGGCTGGACTGCTGCCTGCATATCGTGCGCGCCCGCTACGGCGCCGATGCCGCACTGCGGCTCGCCCGGCATGTCGTGCTGTCGCCGCACCGGCAGGGCGGGCAGGCGCAATTCATCGAACGTCCCGTGGCAAAAAGCGCTGATGCCGACCGCTTTACCCAGGCGCTCGACGCCGTGCGTGCCACCCTCGGCGAGACACACAGCCTCGACAGCGTCGCCGAAGCCACCGGCCTGACCCGACGCACCTTCACCCGCCGCTTCCAGAAATCGATCGGCACCAGTTTTGGCGACTGGCTGACCAGCCAGCGCATCGAACTGGCGCAGCGGCTGCTGGAAGCGACGGAGAAATCGATGGACATCGTCGCCTTCGAAGCCGGCTTCGGCAGCGCCACCTCGCTGCGCCAGCATTTCGCCGCAAGGCTGAGGACATCGCCGGCGCAATACAGGCGCGAGTTTTCCAGGCGGGCCGATCAGGGCCTGGCGCACGCCTGATCGCTTGCGGCGGGAGCTCAACCGCGCTTGACCGCCCGTGCCGGATTGCCGACCACCGTCGTGTTCGCAGACACATCGCGCGTCACCACCGCGCCGGCGCCGACGATGGCGCCCTCGCCGATGCTGACGCCGCCAAGGATGATGGCGCTGCCGCCGATCCAGGCATGGGCACCGATGTCGACTGGCCTGGCGATCTCCAGTCCCGCTTGCCGGCCGGCAGCCTCCTTGTGGTGCTCGGCGCAGTAGATCTGCACATTGGGGCCAAGCAGCGTTCCCTTGCCGATGCGCACGCTTGCCGTGTCGAGGATGGTGCAGCCGGCATTGAGAAAGGCGCCGTCGCCGAGAACGATGTTGAAGCCATAGGCGCAGTGGAACGGCGCCTCGATGCGGGCACCCTCGCCCACGCCGCCGAGCAATGCCTTAAGGCCCGGTCCGAGATTTCCGCGCTGCCTTGGCGGCAGCGAATTGTGCTCGAAGACCGCGTCGCGCGCCGTCACGCGCAGCGTTTCCAGCACGTCATCGAGGCAAGTGTACCATTCGCCGGCCGCCATTTTCGCGCGCTCGCTTCCAGCCATGACGGGGTCTCCAATTGACGTCGTTGCAAAGCATAGTTGCGTCCAGCAGAAAAGCGCCAATCCAAGTACTGGTCAAATATCGGACCTATGGTAGCCTGCCATCTGAAGGCCGTTCTGGCCGGGTGATCGAGGGGATCAACATGCTCTATCTTCTTGCACTTCTGATCGGCGTCATTGCCGGTCTGCGCGCCATGACCGCGCCGGCGGCGGTCGCCTGGGGCGCATATCTCGGCTGGCTGCCGGTTGCCGGCACCTGGGCGAGCTTCATGAGCCATTGGGCCGCTGTCGGCATCTTCACCATCCTCGCCATCGTCGAGCTGGTCACCGACCAGTTGCCGTCGACGCCGAGCCGTAAAGTGCCGCAGCAGTTCGGCGCCCGCATCATCATGGGCGCCTTCACCGGCGCGGTGATCGGTGCGACAGGTGGTTCCACCATAGGCGGCCTGATCTCCGGCGCCATCGGCGCGGTCATCGGCACGTATGGCGGGGCCGAAGCGCGCGGCCGGCTGGCGGCCGCTTTCGGCAAGGATCCGCCCGCCGCCTTCATCGAGGACGCGGTGGCGATCATCGGCGGCCTGCTGATCGTGGCGGCGGTGGCATGACGGCAAAAACCTTCGACGCCATCATCATTGGCGCCGGCCAGGCCGGCACACCGCTCGCTGGCAGGCTGAACGCAGCCGGCATGAGCGTGGCGCTGATCGAACGCAAGCTGGTCGGCGGCACCTGCGTCAACACCGGTTGCATCCCGACCAAGACGATGGTGGCGAGCGCCTATGCCGCGCATCTGGCGCGGCGCGCCGCCGATTATGGCGTGACGCTCAGTGGCCCTGTCGGCGTCGACTATAAGGCGATCAAGGCGCGCAAGGACAAGGTTTCGGGCGCCTCCCGCACCGGGCTGGAAAGCTGGATCGCCGGCATGGACAAATGCACGCTCTATCGTGGCCATGCGCGCTTCGAATCCGCCAACACGGTGCGCGTCGGCGATGACCTTCTGACCGCCGGCAAGATCTTCCTCAACACTGGCGGCCGCGCCTCTGTGCCCGACCTTCCCGGCATCCACGACATCGACTACCTGACCAACTCCTCGATGATGGATCTCGACGTCTTGCCGCGCCATCTTATCGTCGTCGGCGGCAGCTACATCTCGCTCGAATTCGCGCAGATGTTCCGCCGATTCGGCAGCGAAGTCACCGTCATCGAGAAGAGCCCGCGCCTGACCGGACGCGAGGACGAGGACGTCTCGGCCACCATCCTGTCCATCCTCGAAAATGAAGGCATCGCGGTCCATGTCGGCGCTGATGACATCGGCTTCGCCAAACAGGGCAGCGATATCGCCGTGACCTTCTCGGCCGGCAAGCCACCGGCGGTCGGCTCACATGTGCTGCTGGCGCTCGGCCGAACACTCAACACCGACGATCTCGGCCTCGACAGAGCCGGCGTCGCCGTCGACAAGCGTGGTGCCGTTATCGTGGACGACCAGCTGCGTACCAGCGTCCCAGGCATCTGGGCGATGGGCGACTGCAATGGCAAGGGCGCCTTCACCCACACCTCCTACAATGACTACGAGATCGTCGCCGCCAATCTGCTCGACAACGACCCGCGCAAGGTCAGTGACCGCATCGAGGCCTATGCGCTCTACATCGACCCGCCGCTCGGCCGCTGCGGTATGACCGAGGCGGCGGTGAAGAAATCCGGACGCCGCGCGCTGGTCGGCCAGCGGCCGATGACCCGTGTCGGCCGCGCCGTCGAAAAGGGCGAGACGCAAGGCTTCATGAAGATACTCGTCGATGCCGACACGCGCGAGATTCTCGGTTGCTCGGTGCTCGGCCCCGGTGGCGACGAAGCGGTGCACTGCGTGCTCGATTTGATGTATGCCAAGGCACCCGTCGACACTCTGGCGCGCGCGATGCACATCCACCCCACTGTCTCGGAACTGCTGCCCACCATTGCCCAGGAGCTGAGGCCGCTGGTCTGAGACATTTCGAGCTCTGGACTTTCTGCATTGGTGCATTGCAGCAATGTGCATTGCGCATGGCTTGGCTCGTCGTTCAATCTTCAAATTGAACCGATTCAGTCTGGACGCCCCATGCCTTTGCCGATCCTTGCGCTTGCCATTGCGTCCTTCTGCATCGGCACCACCGAATTCGTCATCATGGGCCTGCTGCCGGAGGTCGCCGCCGACCTTCGCGTGTCGATCCCTTCGGCCGGCCTGCTGGTCACCGGCTATGCGCTGGGCGTCGTCTTCGGCGCGCCGATCGTCGCCATGGCCACCGCGCATCTGCCGCGCAAGCCAGTGCTGGTCGGGCTGACAGCGTCATTCGTCGTCGGCAATCTGCTCTGTGCCATCGCGCCTGATTATTGGACGCTGATGGCCGCGCGTGTCTTCACCGCTTTTGGCCATGGCGCCTTCTTCGGCATCGGCTCGGTCGTTGCCGCCAGCCTGGTGCCGCGCAACAAGCGCGCCAGCGCCATGGCGCTGATGTTTGCCGGCCTGACGCTTTCCAACATTCTAGGCGTTCCCGCCGGCACGGCACTTGGCGAAGCTTTCGGCTGGCGCTCCACATTCTTCGCCGTGGTCGGCATCGGCCTGATCTCGGTCGCTGCCATCGCCTGGCTGGTGCCGTCAGACGTCGCTGAACCGAGCGGCGGCGGCCTGCGTGGCGAGCTGCGCGTGCTGGGCAAGCTGCAGGTCTGGCTGGCGATGCTGATCGCCTCGCTGGCCTCGGCCAGCCTGTTTGCCGTTTTCACCTACATCAAGCCCTATCTGACCGATGTGTCCGGCCTGTCCACATCAGCGGTCACCTGGGTGCTGCTGCTGTTCGGCGCCGGCATGACCATCGGCAACATCATCGGCGGCCGGCTGGCCGACTGGAAGCTGATGCCGACGGTGATCGGCACGCTGCTGTTGATGGCGGTGCTGTTTGTCGGCTTCATGCAGTTCGGCGCAATTGCCAGTGTCGCCATCGGCATCGTCTTCCTCTGGGGCCTGCTCATCTTCGTCGTCGTGCCGCCGCTGCAGATCCGCGTCGTCGAGGCAGCGTCGGAAGGGCCGAACCTTGCCGCCACGCTGAATCAGGGCGCCTTCAATGTCGGCAATGCCAGCGGTGCCTGGATCGGCGGCGTGGCCCTCTCGGCCGGCGTTTCCTACGCGGATCTGCCGCTGGTAGGCGCGGTGCTCGCCTTGCTCGCGGTCACCGTCGCGGTGCTGTCGCAAGCCTTGGACCGGCGCGCGCCGGTCCCGCTTCAGGCTGCTGCGGAGTAGCTGCGTGTCGCCCAAAAGCATGCCCACGGGCTTGACCCGAGGGTGCGCAGCGGTTTTGGGACAACGACATGCAGCACGGAAAAAAGGCTGCTCTTGCGCCCATAGCGCGGCCGGCTGGACCAATCGACATCGATAGCCCCAAATGGGCATGTCTCGTGGCTGTTTAGGGAGGACGTCATGCAGAAATCGATCGAACGCATCGCCGGTGACAGCGAGGGCGTTTCCTACGAATTCCCGGTGTTCCGCTTCACAGGCAGCGATAAGGCGGCGCCTTCGGCCTATCTGCAGGCCGCCCTCCATGCCGGCGAACTGCCGGGCGTCGTCGCCATCGACGCGCTGATGCCGGCGCTGAGCAAGGCCGAGGCCGAAGGCCGCATCAACGGCAACATCACCATCGTGCCCTGGGCCAACCCGATCGGCCGCGCGCAATACCATTTCGGCGAGCACCAGGGCCGCTTTCACCTGGGCACCCGCACCAATTTCAACCGCGCCTTTCCGCTGCTTGCCGCGCCCGACGCCAAGCTTTTGCCCGACACCGGCTTTGGCGGCGCCGACCAGCGGCTGAAGTCGCGTCTGGTGCAACTGTCGCTCGGCCACGACATCGTGCTCGACCTGCACTGCGACGACGAAGGCCTTGCCTATCTCTACGTCCACACCAGCCTGTGGCCGGCCATGGCCGATTGCGCCGCCGCCATGGGCGTCGATGCGGTCGTGCTGTGGAGCGAGGACACTGACGGCACCTTCGAGGGTGCCTCTATCATGCCCTATCAGAGCGTTCCCGCCGACGTGGCGAAGTTCGACCGCCGTGTCGCCACCACGGTCGAATATCGCGGCATCCTCGATGTCGATGGCGCGCTGGCCACCGCCGACGCCGAAGGCCTCTACCGCCTGCTGGTGGCGCGCGGCGTGGTCACCGATAGCGCGCTCCCCGCACCCGGTCCATTCAAGGGCGTCGTCGCCCCCTTGGAAAACATCGACATGATGCCGGCGCCCCGGGCCGGCGCTGTCCTCTATGACGTGAAGCCCGGCGACCGCGTCGCCAGGGGCGATCGTCTCGCCACCATCGTCCATGCGCCAGGCGAGACCGATGGCCGCGCCGAAGTGTTCGCACCCCAGGACGGCATCATCCTGACCCGCCGCTCGCGCCGCATCATCCGCGCCGGCGAGGATCTTTTGAAACTGGTCGGCGACAGGAAGAGCGCTGATGCCAGGTCAGGCACGCTGGAGGACTGACCTAACCCGAGATCGCCAGCCGCGCCTTGGCCTCAAGCCATTCGGCCATCTGCCGGTACGGCACCGGGCCGTGGCTGATGCGGGCGACGCCGAGTTCGGCCAGCCGCTGGCGCGGCGGCACATGCGCCAGCGCGATGATGTTGACCGGCAGCGCCGTGGCCTTGCAGAGCGTCTCGATCAGACCCTCGTCACCAAGACCCGGCGCGAAAAAGCCGTTCGCTCCGGCCTTTTCATAGGCACGCGCCCGCTCGATGGCCTGGTCGAGCAACTCGTCGTCATGCGCATCCGGCTTCGCCTTGAGGAAAATGTCAGTGCGGGCGTTGATAAACGCCGGGATGCCGGAAGCCTTCACGGCAGCGGCGGCGGCTTCGATACGTGTCACCTGGACGTCAATGTCGTGCAGGCCGCTGCCGCCGACAATCTGGTCTTCGAAATTGAAACCGATGGCACCGGCACGCAACGCCAACGTCACCGTGCGGGCAACGAATTCCGGATCGACCCCGTAGCCGCCCTCGAGGTCCATGGTCACCGGCAGGTCGACCGCTGCCACGATGCCCTTGATGTTGTCGAGTGCCAGCTCCAGCGGAATCTTCTCGCCATCGGCGTAGCCAAAGGCGGCCGCGACCGGCCAGCTTCCCGTCGCGATCGCCTTGGCGCCGGCTTTCTCGATGATCTTGGCCGAGCCCGGGTCCCAGGCATTGTAGAGGACGATCGGGTTACCCTTGACGTGAAGGGAATGGAACGTCCGCGCGCGCTCGGCCTGTTCGGTCATTGGTGTTTTCCCGTCTTGGTTTTGTTGGAAGCCCAGCCTAGCCGGGGCCGCCGGCTCTGGCGATGTGCCATGAGCCTGAGAAGCGGCGGCCACCGAACAGACTTTTCAAACCAGTTGCGCATCCGGTTTTTCGCCGCTATGGATTTCGCCCATGAACATGCGTTCGACCAAGACCATTTGGTGGTGGGCCTGCTGACAGCGGCCTGTTCGAACGCGCGTGCGTGAAAAGAGAGGGTGGCCGCAACGGAAAGTCCGGGCGGCCATTTGTTTTTTCCAAGCCAGTCCGGGTCCGTTGCCCAACAAGCCAAATGGAGACGGCAATGACGATGAAGGTTCTGGAAAACGGCGCTGAAAGCTTCGTGACGGCGGGTGGCATCACCATCACCCGCGAGCGCCACGACCGGCCCTATGCAGGCGCGATCGACGCTTACGTCGACGGCTTGAATTCGCGCCGCGGCGCGGTGTTTTCCTCCAATTACGAATATCCCGGCCGCTACACGCGCTGGGACACCGCCATCATCGATCCGCCGCTGGTCATCTCGGCGCGTGGCCGCGCCATGCGCATCGAGGCGCTGAATGGTCGTGGCGAGGCGCTGCTGCCGGTCATCGGCAAGACGCTGGGTGGCCTTGCCGACATCACCATCGCCGAGACGACGAAGACGCTGATCCGCCTCGACGTCGCCAAGCCCGGCCGGGTCTTCACCGAGGAGGAACGCAGCCGCGTGCCTTCGGTCTTCACCGTGCTGCGCGCCATCACGGCCCTGTTCAAGACCGAGGAAGACGCCAATCTCGGCCTCTATGGCGCGTTCGGTTACGACCTCGCCTTCCAGTTCGACCCGGTCGACTACAAGCTCGAGCGCAAGCCGAGCCAGCGCGACCTCGTGCTGTTCCTGCCCGACGAGATCCTGGTCGTCGACCATTATTCGGCCAAGGCGTGGACCGACCGCTACGACTATTCAGGCGAGGGTTTTTCGACCGAAGGCCTGTCGCGCGACGAAATCGCCGAGCCGTTCAAGACCGCCGACCGCATCCCGCCGCGCGGTGACCATGAGCCGGGCGAATACGCCAATCTGGTGCGCAAGGCGATGGATAGCTTCAAGCGCGGCGACCTGTTCGAGGTCGTGCCCGGCCAGATGTTCTACGAGCGCTGCGAGACGCAGCCGTCTGAAATTTCGCGCAAGCTGAAGTCGATCAACCCCTCGCCCTATTCGTTCTTCATCAATCTCGGCGAAGGCGAATACCTGATCGGTGCCTCGCCGGAAATGTTCGTGCGCGTCAATGGCCGCCGCGTCGAGACGTGCCCGATCTCCGGCACCATCAAGCGCGGCGACGACGCCATCTCCGACAGCGAGCAGATCCTGAAACTGCTCAACTCGAAGAAGGACGAGTCCGAGTTGACCATGTGCTCGGACGTCGACCGCAACGACAAGTCGCGAGTGTGTGAACCGGGCTCGGTGCGTGTCATCGGCCGCCGCCAGATCGAGATGTATTCGCGCCTGATCCACACGGTGGATCACATCGAGGGCCGCCTGCGCGAAGGCATGGATGCCTTCGACGCCTTCCTGTCGCACGCCTGGGCGGTCACCGTCACCGGCGCGCCGAAACTGTGGGCCATGCGCTTCATCGAGCAGAACGAGAAGAGCCCGCGCGCCTGGTATGGCGGGGCGATCGGCATGGTCAATTTCAACGGCGACATGAACACCGGCCTCACCTTGCGCACCATCCGCATCAAGGATGGCATCGCCGAGGTGCGCGCCGGCGCCACATTGCTCTTCGACAGCATCCCTGAGGAAGAAGAAGCCGAAACCGAACTGAAGGCATCCGCCATGCTCTCCGCCATCCGCGACGCCAAGACGGGCAATTCCGCCAGCACCGAGCGCACCACCGCGCGCGTCGGCGACGGCGTCAACATCCTGCTCGTCGACCACGAGGACTCCTTCGTCCACACGCTGGCCAACTATTTCCGCCAGACCGGCGCCAATGTCTCGACAGTGCGCACGCCGGTGCCGGAGGAAGTGTTCGAGCGGCTCAAGCCCGATCTCGTCGTGCTGTCGCCCGGACCGGGCACCCCGAAGGATTTCGATTGCGCGGCGACCATAAAGAAGGCGCGCGCCCGCGACCTGCCGATCTTCGGCGTCTGCCTTGGCCTGCAGGCGCTGGCCGAGGCCTATGGCGGCGAGTTGCGCCAGCTGCACATTCCCATGCACGGCAAGCCCTCGCGCATCCGCGTCTCAAAGCCTGGCATCATCTTCTCCGGCCTGCCCAAGGAAGTCACTGTCGGCCGCTACCACTCGATCTTCGCCGATCCGGTGCGGCTGCCCGACGACTTCATCGTCACGGCCGAGACGGAGGACGGCATCATCATGGCCTTCGAGCACCGCAAGGAGCCTATCGCCGCCGTGCAGTTCCATCCGGAATCGATCATGACGCTCGGCCACAATGCCGGCATGCGCATCATCGAGAACATCGTCGCTCATTTGCCGCGCAAGGCCAAGGAAAAGGCAGCCTGACCGCGATGGCCGAAGCCGAGAGCACGATGGCGATCGCAGCCAAGGCGGCCGCGAAGCGCAAGGTTGCCAACCTTGCCTTCTGGTCGATCGTGATCGCCTTTGTCGTGTTCGGCCTGAAGCTCGTCGCTTGGTACGTCACCGGCTCGGTCGCGCTCTATTCCGATGCGTTGGAATCGATCGTCAACGTCATCGCTTCTGTCGCCGCGTTCTGGGCGATCCAGGTCAGCTACAAGCCGGCCGATCAGGATCACCCCTTTGGCCACCACAAGGCCGAGTATTTCTCGGCGGTGCTGGAAGGCGTGCTGATTGTGCTCGCCGCGCTGTTGATCCTCAACGAGGTCTGGCGCTCCTGGCAAGCGCCGGCGCCGCTGGAAAAGCCCTGGAACGGTCTTGCCGTCAACGGTATCGCCACCGTCATCAATGCCTTCTGGGCCTGGACGCTGATCCGCGCCGGCCGGGCCGAAAAGTCGCCGGCGCTGGTCGCCGACGGCAATCACATCTTGACCGACGTGGTGACCTCGATCGGCGTCTTCGGCGGCCTGGTCGGAGCGATCCTGACCGGCTGGCAGATCCTCGATCCGGCGCTCGCCGTCATCGTCGCGCTCAACATCCTGTGGCAGGGCTGGCATGTCATCGGCTCATCGATGAACGGCCTGATGGACCGCGCCGTCGACACGCAGGAGCATATGCACATCCGCGACGTCATCTCGGCCAATTGCAAAGGCGCGCTGGAGGTGCATGACCTCAAAACCCGCATCGCCGGCCGCGCCACCTTCATCGAGTTCCATCTGGTCGTCGACGCCGACATGTCGGTCGGCGCCAGCCACGTGATCTGCGACCGCATCGAGGACGCCCTGAAAGCCGAAATCCCCTCGGTGCGCGTCACCATCCATGTCGAGCCGGATGATGAGGCGAAACTGCCCAAAGGCACGACGGCGGTGCCGTTTGCTTGAGCGGTTCACCACGTCTCGATAGCGAGACCTTTGATCCGTTCGAATTCCCGGACGTTACGAGTCATCAGCACAAGGTTCCGAGCACGCGCCTGCCCGCCAATCAACGCATCATAGGGGCCAATCGGAGTCCCCAACGTCGCAAGCGTTGCCCGAATCTCTCCGGCATGTCTGGCGTCTTCCCGATCGAATTCGAGCACCGGGAACTGCAGAGCATTGACGCGCGCTGAATTCTCGGCTTTTCGCTGGCTCTTCGCAGCACCATAGTACAGTTCGTGCACAACGATCGCCGAGAGGGCAAAGTCCTGCGGCGTATGCTGTTTGAGGAGAGCCAACAGACCGTCATCACCCTTGATGACTGCGATAACGGCATTGGTGTCGAGCAGATAGATCACTTGAAGACGTCATCCAAGGCAGGGCGATCCTGCCCATCCTGACGTTCCAGCGCTGCCTCGGCGAAATCGTTGTCAATTGGTCCGATCACCTGGTCGAGCCATGCCCAATCCTGCGCAAGTGGTTCCAATATAACAGTTTGCCCATGGCGGCGGATCGAAACCTCGTCTGTTTCGAAACGAAACTCCTTAGGCAATCGCACGGCTTGCGACCGACCCGACCAGAACACTTTTGCTTTGTCCATCATGCCACCCTCAAATGAGATATAGCAAAGATATATCCCCTCTCGCTAGCACGGACAAGTCCCCGCTCAAGGTGCGCAGGCCGATTGCGGCATCGGCTCCAGCCGGTAGACCTTGTCGTCCGACTTCGTCTTGCCGTCGGCGGCCTTCGAGCAGAGATCGACGATCGCCAGGCTGCTGTTGGGATTGGCGAGCATCATCATGCCGTTGGCGCCGCGCTTGAGGAAGATCTCCTTTTGCGCGATGTCGCAGGCAAAATCGCTCATCTTCGAGCTTGCCGCACAACGCCACTGGTCGGCTTCGCCCTGGCAGGAATAGGTCTGCGTGACCTTGCCCGACTTCAGCCGCGTCGTTACCGAGACGGCAATGTCGGCGCCATCGGGCCAGTTGGCGACCTCACCGCCAGAGGCGTAGGAAGCGAGTTCCACCGGCCCGCGGAAAACCCGGATCGACTGCGTCAGCTGGTTGGGGTGTGAGCTCATATGCGCCGCATCGTAATCGCGGCCATAGCAGAAGGGCTGGTCGGGCTTCAGCCGCTCGCGCAGCGGCGCCCCAAGTGCCGGATCGATCGGATCGATGCGCGCGAACTCCGCCTTGCAGGTCGCGGCCGGCATCGGGTCGAGGCGGAAATTGTCGTCCTCCGAGCCGAGCGCCTGCCTGTCGTACTCCGCCTTGCCGAGTTGCTCCTCCGAGTCCGGATCGAGGTAGATATCGGGCGACAGGTCGGACAGCAGCACCCGGCCCTTGTCGTCGACCTTCAGCGATGCCAGCGTGCGGTCGCAATCCATGCCGCAGCGGATCGGGCCTGATGTGCCGTCCTCGGATTCGTGATTGCACCAGCCGCTCGCCCATTGCGGCGCCTTGGCGCCACGCACCGTGGTGGTGACGAAGCCATTGTAGGAGGTGTCGGAATTCGCGGCCGGTTCCTCGTTCGGCCGGCTGACCGGGTCATGGCCGTAGTAGAAGAAGATCCGCGCCACTTTCTGCTTCGGATGCGCCTTGAGATGCGCCGCGTCATAGACCCGGCCGAAACAGGCGTCCGCCCCGTTCGGGCTGAGTTCCCTAAGTTTAAGCGCGTCGTCGGCGACAGCCGTGCCGATCAGCAAACCAACCAGCGCAACGGCAAATCCGGCGCCCGCAACTGTCTTCCATTCCCCTGCCCTGAACGTCATGTGACCTCTCCTCGCACCGACAGGACGTAACGTCAATTTATGCTAGTATTGCGACCGGAGCCACGCAAGTTGCAGTGAATCCAGGGAGGATGCCATGCGCCGACGTGACATGTTCCGCGCGGTTCTTGCCGGGACCGGAACGTTTCTTGGCCTGCGGGCGGTGCAGGCCGCTGCCACGGAGCCTGCCAGGCCGAAAGTGGCCTATCACCTGAGCGATGTGGACAAGGTCAACTTCGTGCTGGGCAACATCAAGAACCACTATGAGGGCACCGGCGGCAATGTCGACATCGTGCTGGTCGTGCATGGCCCGGCCTTGGCCGCCTTCAAGTCGAAGGGCATATCGGCCGCGGTCTCCGGCCGCTTCGCCGGCCTGGTGCAGCAGGGGCTCGAGCCGCAGGCCTGCGGCAACACCATGCGGGGCATGGACATTTCGCTCACCGACCTGCTCGCCGGTTTCCACGCCGCCGACAAGGGCGGCGTCGTCAAGCTCGCGGAACTGCAAAGCCAGGGCTATGCGTATCTGCGCCCGTGAGGCTTGAACACCGGGGTGGCAAAGGCCTACGAAGAGCGGGCAAACATCCCGGAGGAACGACAGTGCCAGCCACCAATACACTCAGCATCCCCGATCTCGCCGGCAAGGCGGTGCTGGTCACCGGTGCCTCGACCGGCATCGGCGCGGCACTGGCGCTGGCCTATGCCGCGCAGAAATCCAGGGTGGCGCTGCACTACAATTCGAGCCGCGACGCCGCCGAGAAGCTCGGCAAGACGATTACCGACAATGGCGGCGAGGTGTTCCTCGTCCAAGGCGATTTCTCCATCCCTACCGATGTCGAGCGCGTCGTCGAGGATAGCGCCCAGCATTTCGGCCGCCTCGACGGGCTGGTCAACAATGCCGGCGGCATGCTCGGCCGCGTGCCCTATGCTGATCAGACCGAGGCGCATTACGATGCGGTGATGGACCTGAATGCGCGCTCGGTGCTGACCGCCTCACGCAAGGCAATGCCATGGCTGAAGAAACAGGGCGGCTTCATCGTCAACACCTCCTCGATCGCCGCCCGCAACGGCGCCGCCGGCGGCGCCGGGCTGTATGGTTCGGCCAAGGCGTTCGTCTCCAATGTCACGCGCGGCATGGCCAAGGAACTGATCGGCTTCGGCATCCGCGTCAACGCCGTGGCGCCGGGCGTCATACTCACACCCTTCCATGAGCGCTATTCGACCGACGAGCAGATAAGGGGCATGGTCGCCACCATTCCGCAAGGACGTGCCGGCACGGCTGAAGACTGCGTCGGCGCCTATCTGTTCCTCTCGTCGGACCTGCTGAGCGGTTACATCACCGGCCAGGTGATCGAGGTGAATGGCGGCCAGTTGATGCCGTGACCGGCTGCCTGCATACTGAAGGCCCGCACACTCTTGTCGGAGACTTTGAAGGGGAGACAACGGAATGTACGGACTGATCGGCAAGATGCGGGCGGCGCGCGGCCAGCGCGACGCTGTCATGGACGTCCTGCGCGCCAGCACCGGCGCCCTGCCTGGCTGCCTGAGCTACATCATCGCCACCGACCCGGCCGATGCCGACGCGATCTGGGTGACCGAGGTGTGGACGGATCAGGCAAGCCACAAGGCCTCGCTGCAGCTTCCGGAAGTCCAGGCGGCCATCGCCAAGGCGCGCCCCTTCATCGCCGGCTTCGAGTTCCAGGTGGAGACCCACCCCGTCGGCGGCTTCGGGTTGCCTGACGGCAAGACGGGCTGAGACCTGCGAGGAGCTTTTTCAGCACGGCGGGGTTCGCATCACTCCGCTCCAGGTCTAAGACCAGAAAATGGACTCCTCGGCGCAGCAGCCATCCCCTGACCAGCCCGCCACCGAGCACATGGCGCGGATGGGCAAGCCTTGGCAATGGCTGGTCCTGCTCACCATCTCGGCCCTGTTTGCCGGCGCGCTCGAACGCGCTGCCTTGCCGGCGGCGCTGCTGATCGGACCGATGCTGGCGGCGATCGTCGCCGGCACCAATGGCGCCACGGTGCGGGTGCCGCGCCTGCTGTTCGGCTCCGCCCAGGCCATTGTCGGCTGCCTCGTCGCCGCGTCGATCTCGGCCGATATCTTTCCCGTCTTTTACCAGGAATGGCCGCTGTTCCTCGGCGTGGTGATCGCCACGGTCGCGGCCTCCAGCCTGCTTGGCTGGCTGATCAGCCGCTGGCGCATCCTGCCCGGCACCACCGCCGTCTGGGGTTCCTCACCTGGAGCTGCCACCGCCATGGTGCTGATGGCCGGCGCTTTTGGCGCCGACCAGCGGCTTGTCGCCTTCATGCAGTATCTGCGCGTCATTTTCGTTTCGATGACGGCCGCCATCGTCGCCAAGATGTGGGTCGACACGTCGGGTATCGAAATCCCACCCATCATCTGGTTCCCGCCGATCGATGCCCAGGCCTTCGCCGCGACCATCGGCATCGCAGTCATAGGCGGCCTAGCGGGCAAGCTTTGCCGGCTGCCCTCGCCCTTCTTCCTCGGCACCTTCATCTTCGGCGCCATCATCCATCTCGGCCTTGGCGTGGAGATGCAATTGCCGCCCTGGCTTCTGGCGGTCAGCTACGCCATGGTCGGCTGGTCGATCGGGCTGAACTTCACCAGGCCGATCCTGCGCCATGCGACGCGCGCTCTGCCGCAGATCATCGCCTCGATCGTGGCGTTGATCGCCTTTTGCGGCGGGCTCGCCTTCCTGATCAGCCACCTCCTCGGCATCGATCCGCTGACCGCCTATCTGGCGACCAGCCCGGGCGGCATGGACAGTGTGGCCATCATTGCTGCCGCGGCGCAGAACGTTGACATCTCCTTCGTCATGGCGCTGCAATCGGCGCGCTTCCTGATCGTGCTGCTCGTCGGCCCGAGCGTCGCGCGGGTGGTGGCCAGAAGCATACGGGACTGACCTGCCTCAGCGCCGTCGGCGCCTTATTCTTCGCCGTCCCCGTTTTCGCCCTGCGCGCCGCGGCGCCAATAGGCGGTGACCAGATGCCGGTCGCGTGCCAGGCCCCATTCCTTGCGCACGATCTTGCGGATCTCACGGAAGTCTGTGAATTCGCATCCCGCCCATACGAAGAGGCCGTCGACAAGCGCGGCGTGGCTGCGCTCCCTGAGCGCGGCCGGCAGCAGGCCGGCGGCGCCGGCTTCGCGGTCCCACCGGTAGAGCCAGGCGATGTCGATATTATCCCCTTGCGGCAGCGCGATCCGGTCATCGGGACCATCGACCTCAATGAGCGCCTCGGCCCGCGTTGACGGCGGCAAGTGCTCGAGGATCCTGCCGATGGCGGGCAGCGCGGTGTCATCGCCGACGAGAAGCAGGGTCCGTCCCTCCGGCGCCTCGCCGCCGCCGGGCCCGATCATGCCGATTATGTCTCCCGCCTGGGCGTTCTGCGCGAAGGCGGCGGCCGGCGTGTCCTGGCCGGGGTGCAGCACGAAATCGACATCGAGCCAGCCGCTTGCCGCATCGATCGCCCGGATCGTGTAAACCCGCACGGTGAGCGCATCCTCGCCCGCGGGCCAGACAAGCAGGCCGTCAGGGCCTACCGAGGGCCAGACCGGCCGCCGGCCACGCGGCGGCAACAGCAGCCGCATGTGCAGGCCGCCATGGGTGAAGCGGCCGAGGTTCGTGCCGGCGAAGCGCAGGCGCTGCATGTGCGGCGAGATCCGTGTCGACGACATCACGGTGATCTCGCGGAAGAAGACCGGCGTGCCGGCATCGCTGCCGTCGCCTTGCCAGCGCAATCCGCTGGCGGTGCCGAGATGCTGGGCGACGTGGCCGGCAACCGTCATCTTCATGTAGGAGAGGCAGGTCTCGTCGATCGCTGCGACACGGACCAGCATGGCGTCATTCTCGAGCGTGGCGCTCAACGACCCGTAATACAGGCGAAGCTCCCAGCGGTCGGCAGCACCGGTTTCGATCTCGTATTCACCGTGTTCGGCGCGCAGACGCTCGATCGCCGACCTGATTGCCTCGTCGCTGATGCGGGCCTGCGCGCTCAACTGGTCCATCGCTGAAATCCTTCGATAGCGGTTCAAACGAAGCCGCCGAAAGATCTGGCCTCGTCGCCATCGTCGGGCATGCCACAGCACCGCCAGGGTTTCCAGACAAAACTTGACCAAAGTAATCATATTTTTATCGAAGTGCCGGGGAAGGCTCATTCACCTATGTCGGCTCGGCTTTACCGTCATCGAGGTCGAAGCGCAGACGTCCGGCCTCGATCAGCACGCGCAGGTGGCGATACGTCACGAGATAGCGAACCCCGACGATCACAGCCGCAAAGCCGGCTACAGCGGCCACGCCAAGCGCCCAGCGCGGACCGACATCATCGGCCACCCAGCCGACCACGGGCGCGCCGAGAGCGGTGCCGCCCAAGGTTGTGGCCAACAGGATCGCCATCACGCGCCCCCGCATGGCAGGGTCGGTCGAGAGTTGCACCAGGCCGATCGTCGAGGTGGTCATCGTTTGTGCCGAGACGCCGATGACAACGAGCGCGAGCCCGAACAGCCAGTAGTTGGGCATGATCGCGGCCAGGCTGAAGCCAATGCCGAAAATAGCGGCACCCGCCAGAAGAAGCACCAGGCGGGGATGCTCGCGCCGCGCGGCCAGTAATGCGCCGCTGACCGATCCGATCGCCATGGTCGACGTCAACAGCCCGTATTGGCCGGCTCCTGCGTGAAAGACGGAGACTGACATGGTCGAGATGAAGATCGGAAAGTTGAGCCCGAATGTGCCGATCAGCAAAAGCATCAGAAGGATGGCTTTGAGGTCAGGGCGCTTCCACACATAGGCAAAGCCCTGGGCAAGGCCGCCGCGGCTGCGCTGAGCCTTGTCCTTCAGGTGAAGCTCACTGAGACGCAGCAGGCCGAGCGAGGCAAGGACGGCGGCAAACGATGCCGCGTTGATCAGAAAAACCCAGCCGGAGCCGACGGAAGCTATCAAGCTTCCGGCGACGGCGGGCCCGATCATCCGCGCCACGTTGAACGAGGTGGAGTTGAGCGCCACGGCATTCGACAGGTCTGTCTCGCCAACCAGATCGGATACGAATGTCTGGCGCGCCGGCGCGTCGAACGCCGTCGTGCAGCCGAGCAGGAAGGCGAATACATAGACATGCCACAATTGAACCAGCCCGGCGACGGTGAGCAGGCCAAGACCGAGCGCGAGCAGGCCCATGGCGGCTTGCGTGGTGAGCAGCAGCTTGCGCAGGTCGAGATGATCGGCGGCAAAGCCCGTCCATGGCAACAGCAGGATCTGCGGTGCGAACTGCAGCGCCATCACAACGCCCATGGCGGTCGCGTTGTTGTGGGTCAGTTGCGTCAGCACCAGCCAGTCCTGGGCGGTGCGCTGCATCCAGGTTCCCACATTGGACACGATCGCGCCGCCGGCCCAGATCCGGTAGTTGAAATTAGCCAGCGAACGGAACGTGCCTTTTGCCGGGGCGCTCATCCGTCGACCGGGGAATTGCCGCCGTTGAAGCGGCCGAACATGCGTGCCGTCATCACGCCAATGAGGAGGGTGCCCAGCCCCAGCGCGAGGACGTCAGCCGTGGATCGCAGGTCGAAATCTCCAACACGGACCACCAGGAGATAACCGATCGCCAGGTTCAGGACCCCCCACAGCACGTTGACGGTCGAGGAGGAATGCCCTTGGCCGCGCGGCTTGGCGAAGGGGCTTTGAAAAGGCCGCCCCATCACGCCGCTGACGAAATGCGGCACGGCATTCGTCAGCACGGCGCCACCGAAGAAATAGGACACACAGTCGATCCATTGCATATCAGGCATTCCTCCTCGCGAGCAGATCAAGGATGTCCCGTGTCGTGCCGGTTTCGCCCAACCTCGGGAAAATATGCACGATGCTGTTGGCGTGGGCATCGAGGCTCATGTCGGTCATCGCGTCCAGCGCCAGCGTGACGTTGAACCCGAGATCGCGGGCATGGCGGGCTGTCGCCTCGACACCCATGCTGGTGGAAACGCCGACGATCACCACCTGGGTGACGCCCTCGCCCTTCAGCCAGGCTTCGAGATCAGTGTTGACGAAGGCGCCCGCCGTGCGTTTGGTCACGATGTGGTCCGCCGGCCGCTGCTGCAATTCGGGGATAAGATCAGCCCAGTCTGCGGGAAATTCCCGCATGCGAGGCACCTGCTCCGTCCGGCCTGGAGGCGCGCCGGCAACGTTGACGAGCACGACCGGCAGGCCGTGGCGTCGGAACGCTTCGGCGAGCGTGCTGGCCCGCTGAACGACCTCTGCCATCGGATGGGCAGCGGGCAAGGAGACGATGCCCTTCTGCAGGTCGACGACGACGAATGCCGTCTTCTGGTCAAGCGTGGTGATTGCCATCCGTGTTGTCCTTCAGATGATTGAAACAGCGGCGCGCTGGACCCGGACGATTGGTCAGAAGTCGGCGAGACGCCCGAGCAGTTCGACGACACCTGCGAGTTGCTCCTGCTCGTCGTGGCCAAGCTTCGACTGGATGGCGCGGAACAGCCAATCCTGCCTTGCCGCCCGCCCGGTCGCGATCATGTCCCGGCAGGCCGGCGTGAGCGACAGGAGGGTCTGTCGGCCATCGGCCGGATCCGGCGCGCCTTCCACCAGTCCGGCCACTTGCAGCGCCGACACAATGGCGCCCATCGATTGCGGACGCATATGCTGAGCGCGCGCCAGCGTCGTGACCGTCGCCGGACCCTCTCGATCCAGATGCAGCACCACCGACTTCTGCGACGAGGTCAGATCGCCGTCGCCTGCCTGTTCGCGCAGGCGCCGGATCAGCCGGCCGGCGACAACCCGAAGCTCGGCTGCTAAAGCCATCGCACGCACAGTCTCCGGGTCGTCTTGCAGAGACACTTGATCTTTCATGGCCGCTTCGTAGC
Source organism: Mesorhizobium sp. CNPSo 4671 (assembly GCF_057784245.1). Lineage (NCBI taxonomy): Bacteria > Pseudomonadati > Pseudomonadota > Alphaproteobacteria > Hyphomicrobiales > Phyllobacteriaceae > Mesorhizobium > Mesorhizobium sp. CNPSo 4671. The sequence continues at coordinate 147,501 of NZ_JBWLUW010000012.1, forward strand.
AGATATGAAGGTAAACTTCAAAGTTTAGCTTCATATCTTGGCATCACAAGACCGTGACCTCAGGCCGGCCGAAGGCCGTGCCGTCTGGCCGGCCAAAGACCGTACCGTCTGGCCGGCTATCGCGGCGCCGCAAGCCGGTCAGGAAGGAAATCGACGAAAACGCGCACCTTTGGCGAGAGATGGCGATTGGAGGGCCACAGCATCCGGAACTGGCCACGGCCGTCGACATGATCGTCCAGCACGCTGAGCAGCCTGCCGTCGCGCAGCGCCTCGCAAACCAGGAAATCCGGCATGCAGGCGATACCCAGTCCAGCGAGCGTGGCGCCCTTCAGGGCTTCCATGTTGTTGCAGGTCAGCATAGAGCGGATCTGCGGTTCAGCACTTCCGGTGATGAATGGCCACTCCAGCAGCCTGCCGCTGTTGAGAAAGCGGAAGTTTATGCCGAAATGCCTGATGAGATCCGCCGGCTCGCCGGGTGTGCCATGGCGCTCGAGATAGGAGGGCGCCGCGCACAGAAGCATGCGAAAGGGCGCAACGGGTCTCGACACCAATCGTGAGTCCGGCAACTGGCCGCTGCGGATGGCAACGTCGATGCCTTCCTCGATGATGTCGACGATGCGGTCGTTGAAATCGATGTCGAGTTCGATCTCGGGATAGCGAGCCATGAACTCCGACAGCACCGGCAAAAGCAGATGATAGGTGACGATCGGGGTCGAGACGCGCAGCCGTCCGTGCGGCGTTTCCCGCGTCCGCGACAGCATCGCCTCGGCATCGTCGATGTCGTCGAGGATGCGGCGCACCCGCTCGTTGAACAACCTGCCCTCCTCCGTCAGGCCGATGCGCCGCGTGCTGCGCTGCAGGAGCCGCACGCCGAGCTCCTGTTCGAGCCGCGCGACGCTCTTGCCGACCGCGGAGGCCGAAATGCCGAGCGCCCGGCCGGCAGCGATGAAACTGCCGAGTTCGGCGGTGCGGGCGAAGGCCAACAAGCCACTGAGACGATCCATCGCAGTCCTCTATTCGAGCGTTTTAGTCCGGTATATCAGGAGATATAATACCATTTTTCCTGAAAGGCCGTCGACCTATCTTGTCGCTACGACCGGCGCACGACCCACGTGGCATGCCGGCGGATGCTGCTTCAGATAGGAAAATCCATGACCTCGAAGACCCCATCCGGCCCGGCCGAGCGATGGCTCGTGCTCTTGTCGGTATGCCTTGCCGCGATGACGATGCCTCTGACTTTCACCGGCCCGGCCGTCGCGCTCTCCCGCATCGCCGCCGATCTCGGCGGCAGCCCGATCGCGCTCAACTGGGTGACGAACGCCTTCATGCTGACCTTCGGCGCCAGCCTGATGGCGGCTGGCGCGCTGGCCGACAACCAGGGGCGCAAGCGCATCTTCCTCGTCGGTCTCTGCCTCTATGTCCTGGCGTCGCTCGGCGCGATGCTGGCGCCCGGCAGCATTTGGTTCGACATGTTCAGGGCCGCGCAAGGCATCGGCAGTGCCTTGGCCTTCGCCGGCGGCGCCTCCGCACTTGCCCAGGAATTCGAGGGACCGCTGCGGCTGCGCGCCTTCTCCTTCCTCGGCACCAGTTTCGGCATCGGTCTCGCCTTCGGCCCGATCGCGTCGGGCCTGCTCATCTCCGCATTCGGCTGGCGGTCGATCTTTGTCCTGGTGGCAGTGCTGGCGATCGCCTCGGCAGTGCTGGGCCTGCGCACCCTCAAGGAATCGCGCGACCCGGATGCGACCGGTCTTGACTGGGCGGGAGCCGGCACTTTCACCACAGCGCTGGCTTCGCTGACCTATGGTGTCCTGCAGGCGCCGCAGAGCGGTTGGACCGATCCCGTCGTCATCGCTTTGCTCGCCGCGGCAGCCCTCTTCTTCGCCGCCTTCGTTGTCGTCGAACGGCGCGTGCGGCGGCCGATGCTCGACCTCACACTGTTTCGCTTTCCCCGTTTTGTCGGCGTTCAGTTCCTGGCGGCGGCGCCCGCCTATGGCTTCGTCGTCCTGCTCGTGCTCTTGCCGATCCGCTTCATCGGCATCGAAGGGATGAGCGAGATCAAGGCCGGGCAATTGATGATCTGCCTCTCGGGGCCGCTGTTGATCCTGCCGCTGCTGGCCGGCCAGCTGGCGCGCTGGATCGCGCCGGCCACGATCTGCGGCGCCGGCCTGCTCATCGCCGCCGCCGGTCTCGTCTGGCTGAGCCTGACACCGCCGGTTGCCATTTCGCTGGTGGCGCCGCTGGTGCTAATCGGTATCGGTATCGCTTTGCCCTGGGGGCTGATGGACGGACTTGCCGTCAGCGTCGTGCCCCGGGAACGCGCCGGCATGGCGGTCGGCATCTTCAACACCACGCGTGTCGCCTGCGAGGGCGTAGCGGTGGCGATCGTCCTGGCGACTCTGTCGGGTTTCACCGCGGCACAGCTCGCGGCCCAAGGAGCCTCTTCCAGGGATGCTGCCGCCGCGGCGCAGTTGTTGGTGACCGGCAATGTCGGTGAAACGGCGCGGCATCTGCCGGCGGCCCGCGCCGTCGCTCTGGTCCAGGCCTATGAGACAGCGTTCGACAGGCTGCTGATCGTTCTGGCGGCAATCACCATCGTCACCGCCCTCGTCGTCTTCCTCGGCCTGCGTCGCGGATCGGCGGCGGAACGCGAGCCCGTTTCTCTGCCGGTATGCCAGGAAGGATAGGCTACGGGTGTCAGGTGATGACGAGGCTCGCTATGCGGTCGCCATCCAGCGTGAAGGTCATGTCGCCCTCGCCGTTGAAGCCCTTGCCCTCGACGGCGATGCGGACGCGATAAGTGGCTTCCGCCGGCGTGATGCTGACGATGATGAGATGCGACTTCACGCCGATATTGTCCGACTGGTTCCAGCGCGCGATCTGCTCGCGGCCATGGAAGTCCCGTCCCCAGTCGCTCAAGAACGCGTCGTCGGTAAAGGTACCAAGGAAGGCTTCGGTGTCGCCTTCATTGGTGGCCTCGACGAAGCGGCGGATGGGCTCGGGTGTCGTCATCAGTCCAATCGGTGCATCAAATCATCATCCAGCCAACGGCCGAAGAAATAGACCAGCTGCTTGTGCCACCACGGCCAGTCATGGCTGACGTCGCCGCCCCAATAGTCGACCCAGGCCGGAATGGATTTGTCGCGCAGGATCTGTTCCAGCTGGCGCGTTTCGACCAGCATGCGCTCTTCCCAGGCGCCCTGCCCGCAGCAGAAGATCAGCCGCAGCGCCTTGAGCCGGGCCAAAAGCTTGGGGTCGACGATGCCGGGCAGATAGTCGAGCGGCGAGTTGTAGAAGATGTCGCCCTCCAGCGCCTTGCCGAAGAAATCGCGGGCCGAATAGACGCCCGACAGCGCAATGACGCCGCTGGCGAGTTCGGGAAAGCGGAAGACGAAATTCGAGGAATGGTAGCCGCCCATCGAACAGCCTGAAAACAGCGGCTTCAGTTTACGTCCGCCATTGGCGGCCGATGCGGTGGACAGGATTTCCGGCAGCGCCTCCTCGCGCACGTAGCGGAAATAGGCCTCGTGGCGGCCGATGCGATGCGCCGCATCGGCATGCTTGTCGAAGAAGGATTCCGAATCGATGCCGTCCACCGTGAACAGCTGGATACGGCCGGTGTCGATAAACTCGCCAAGCGCACCCACGCCACCGGAATCCTCGAACTGGTAGAACCGTCCCTGCGAGGTCGGGAACACCACCACCGGCCGGCCGGCATAGCCGTAGCGCTTGTATCCCATGTCGCGGCCGAGCTTGCCCGAGAAATGCTTGTGATAGGAAATGTCCATCGCCTCAGGCCTTTTCCGCGTGGATATAGGCGACCGCCTCGCGCAAAGCTGCCTGATCCTTCGAGCGCATCTGGTAGGCGTAATTTCCCATGGCGCGGCTGAAAACCTCTTCTATCGGCTGATGGTGGACGATCTTGTCGCGGTGCGCCGCTAGCACGTCCTCATGGCTGTGCAAATAGTGGAGGTGGCGCTTGCGGCTGGCATAGGCGGTGAAATACTTGCCCTCATAGGGTCCGCCGGCGGCGTCCTTGACCACCATATTGGCCCACGCCGCGTAGACGTCGATGTCGAACGTGTAATTGATGGCGTCGGTCATCCAGGCGCCGGGCGGCCGCATATTGACTTCCAGCGCGATGATCCGGTCGTCCCTGGTCTCGAACAGCTCGATGTGGAAGAAGCGCTCGCGCACGTCGAACGCCTTCAGGATCTTGCGGCCGGCCTCCTCGACCGCAGGTCGGATATGGGGAAAGCAGGTGTAGCTCATGTGGCGGTCCTTGTTGACCACCTCCATGACGCTCTGGTCGTAGCGGTGGCTGGCCGCCAGCACCACTTCGCCGTCGCGGTTGACCAGCCCGTCATAGGTCACAACCAGCCCCTCGATGAACTGCTCCATCACGAAGGTCACGTCCTCGGGCTTGTCCCGGAAAAACTGGTCGAGCTCCTTGGCGTTGGAGATTTTGAAGGTATTGGAAGCGCCGGAGCCCGAATCCGGCTTCACCACCACGGGATAGCCGACGCGGCGGATGAAGGTCATGGCGCCGGCGCGGTCGGAGCATTTGCGCTGCGCGATCGTCTCGACGCCGCTCTTGCGGAAGAAGGCGCGCATGCGGCTCTTGCGCTTCAAATTCTTCACGAAATCGAGCTTGGTGCCGTAGATGTTGAAGTCGGTGCGGATGTTGGCTTCCAGCTCCAGCCAGTGCTCGTTGAGCGATTCGAAGCGGTCGATGCGGCCCCATTTGTGGATGAAATGGCCCATCGCGCGGAACACCGGATCGTAGTCCTCCATGTCGGCGACGCGATAATATTCCGAAAGCGCACTCTTCAGCTTGCTGTTCAGCGCGTCATAGGGCGCATCGCCAATGCCGAGCACGGTGGCGCCGGCCTTCTTCAGCCGGTCGCAGAAATCAGCGCCGTTGGTCGGAAAATGCGGCGAGAAGAACACGAAATTCATCGACACCCCCTCATGGCGGCGGCGCACCGCAGCCCCACCGGCATCCAAGTCTGGCGCATTTGCGGCGCGCGGGGAAGAGCTTCCGCGTCAGGGATAATGTTCAACAGATTCAGCACCCGCTTGCCTCCCACAGGCCGCTCCTGTATGAGAACCGGCATGAACACGCGCGCCACCACCGCTTCTCGTCAGACCGGCTTTGCCGGCGAGACCGTGCGTGCGCTTGCCTCGACCCTGCTTCTTCTCGGCCTTATCGGCGATCGCCGGGTTCGCTGAAGGAGCGCCCGGCGGTCGAACCGCCGCGCAAGCGCATGCTCCTTGGCCAGTCTCAAAATTGGCAGTCACATCAAGCGAACGAAAATCTGGTAAAGGCGCCACTCGCCAGCAATCCGTGTGAAGACGGATCCGAGGGCCGCCGGGAGAACAAGACGATGAACGCACGAGAACAAATCCGCCCTGATGCCGGAGGCCCCGGCAAGGACGCGGAACCAACCCGCGGCATGCGAGAGGCAGCCCGCAAATACCAACCCTATCCGACCGTCGGCCTCACCGACCGCACCTGGCCCAACAAGGTCATCGACAAGGCGCCGATCTGGTGTTCGGTCGACCTGCGCGACGGCAACCAGGCGCTGATCGATCCGATGGGCCACGAGCGCAAGGCGCGCATGTTCGGCCTGCTGCTCGATATGGGCTTCAAGGAGATCGAGATCGGCTTCCCCTCGGCCTCGCAGACCGATTTCGACTTCGCCCGCTGGTGCATCGAGGAAGGCAACGTCCCCGCCGACGTGTCGCTGCAGGTGCTGGTGCAGTGCCGGCCCGAGCTGATCACTCGCACCTTCGAGGCGCTGAAGGGCGCCACCAACCCGATCGTGCATTTCTATAATTCGACCAGCGAATTGCAGCGCCGCGTCGTCTTCGAAAAGGATGTCGGCGGCATCAAGCGGATCGCCACCGATGCGGCCAAGATGATCACCGACATGGCGGCCAAGGCCGGCGGCGGCTATCGCTTCGAATATTCGCCGGAGAGCTTTACCGGCACCGAACTCGAAGTCGCGCTGGAGATCTGCAACGCCGTCACCGAGATCGTCAGGCCGACTTCGGACAACAAGCTGATCATCAACCTGCCGTCGACGGTCGAGATGTCGACGCCCAACATCTATGCCGATCGCATCGAGTGGATGTGCCGCAATCTCGACGACCGCGAAAACCTGATCATCTCGCTGCATCCGCACAATGACCGCGGCACCGGCATCGCCACCACCGAACTCGGCCTGATGGCCGGCGCCGACCGTGTCGAAGGCACGCTGTTCGGCAATGGCGAACGCACCGGCAATGTCGACATCGTCACGCTGGCGCTCAACATGTACACGCAAGGCGTCGATCCGGGCATCGATTGCTCCGACATCAACCGGATGAAGGATGTCTACGAGTACTCGAACCAGCTGAAGATCCCCGAGCGCCACCCCTATGTCGGCGAGCTCGTCTACACCGCCTTTTCCGGCTCGCACCAGGACGCCATCAACAAGGGCATGAAGGCGCTGAAAAAGGCCAACACCGGCCTGTGGGAAGTGCCCTACCTGCCGATCGACCCAGCCGACGTCGGCCGCAGCTACGAGGCGATCATCCGCATCAACTCGCAGTCCGGCAAGGGCGGCATCGCCTATGTGCTGCAGGCCGACTACGGCCTCAATCTGCCGCGCAATCTGCAGATCGAGTTCAGCCAGGCGATCCAGGCGATCACCGACGCCGAAGGCAAGGAAGTGCCGGCCAAGCGCATCTATGAGCGCTTCCTCGAAACTTATGTCGACCAGCCGGGCGCGCGCCTGAAATTCCTCGACCACCACACCTATCCCGATACCGTGGTCAAGGGCCGGCGCGTGGTCGAGGCGGTCATCCTCGACAACGGCAAGGAAGTGACCATCTCAGGCACCGGCACGGGCCCGATCGACGGTTTCGTCGACGCGCTGTCGCGCCATGTCGGCGTCGAGATGTCGGTGCTCGATTATTCCGAGCACTCGATGCAGCGAGGCTCGAATGCCTCGGCCATTTCCTATGTCGAAATGGAATATCCCGGTGGCAAGCTGTTCGGCGCAGGCATCAACACCAACATCGTCGCCGCCTCGCTGGAAGCAGTGACTTCGGCCGCCAACCGTATCGTCGGCCGCAAGGCGCGGTAGCGTTTGCCGACTGGCGCGAGGGATCGAAACAACTCTCGCGCCATTCATTTTTTTAGGCCGAAACAAGGTCTTGGCCTCGAATGGCTGACACCGGCGGCGGCGTGCTCATTCTGTAGCCGACATCGATCGCGCCATTAACCACCGGAAAATTATCCGGTTGGGTACGCGATCGCATAGTGGGTGTATACTTGTCTGGTGGTGCGAGCCCTATATGATCGCATCTCAACCTGTGCCGACTTCGAGAGGATCGACACTTGCAGCATGCCACGCCTGCCGCCCCCGCAGTGCGCGAGACACTGGAGCGACTGCTTGCCAGCGAAACGTTCGGACGGTCCGAGCGCGCGCGCAAACTCATCCGTTATCTCGTCGAACGCGAACAAGCCGGCGAAGCCGACAGGCTCAAGGGCTTTTCCATCGCCATGGACGTCTTCGGCAAGGACGGCGATTTCGATCCGTCGACCGATGCCGTGGTACGGGTCCAGGCAGGCAGGCTGCGCGAGCTGCTGCAGCAGTATTTCGCCAATGAAGGCATCGCCGAGCCTGTCCGCATCGCCATTCCACGCGGCGGCTACGTCCCGGCCTACGAGCTCAACGCGATCCGCTTGCCGGAAGCAGCCAAACCCGCGGAACAGACGCAAGCGACAGCGGCTCCATCCGAGTCCGCCGACGGAGCCATTGCGGCCGCTGCGTTGCTGGCGCCGGCGGCCGCGCCGTCGTCTTCCGTAACGCGCCACCTCAGGTTCTTCTGGATGGCGATCGCGCTGGTCATCGCCATGCTCGGTGTCCTGATCCTGCGTCAAGGCGGCGGCGCGTTGCTGGCCGGCGGCGACATGCCGGCCACACTCGAGACCGCCGGCCTGACCAGCAACATCGCGCTATCGGCGATGGCAGAAGCCCTGCCGCTCGTCTACATCGACATCAAGGCCGACGGTGCCGATGCCAGCCGCGTCGCCGCGTCCCTGCGCGCCGGTCTGAGCGGCTTCGATACGATCGACTTCATCGGTCGCGACACCATCGACAGGCACGACCCCGCCAACGACGCCACCAGCTTCATATTCGACATTCTACCTGGTCCGAACGCGGGCGATATCACGATCGAACTGCAAAGCGTGGCGTCCGGACGAGTGCTTCTTTCACGCAATCTCACGCCGGCCGACAGCGCCCCTGCTGCTGTCGAAGACCGTGTTGCCGACATGCTGAGCTCGGCACTTCCCGCCTCGGGCACGATCTACAACTATATCGAGCAGACCGGCACGCCAAACGGCCTGACTCAATGTTTGCTGCTCAACGACAAATATTATCTCGACCAGAATGCCAGAACCCATGAGGCCGCTTATCGCTGCCTCGAGACGTTGGCCAACTCAGGGGCAAAATCCTCACTCGTCTATTCGGAACTTGCTTCTCTACAAGTCGAGGCGGTCTCCGATCACTATGTCTACCCGCCCAATGCGACGATCGAAAAGGCCGTCGAGTTTGCTCACCGCGGCGTGCAGATGGGACCGACCAGTCCTTATGCGCATCGCGCCTATGGCTATGTCAGCTCGCGCCTCGGCAATACGGACGAAGCGATCCGCTGGATGCGCAAGGCCTATGAACTCAATCCCTATGATCTCGGCATGGCCGCGGCTTACGGCTATGGGCTGATCTTCGCTGGCCGATACGCGGAGGGAACGCCGATCCTTGCCCATGCGGCCGAGACCTTCAGCGGCCATTCGACATGGTGGGACTACGGACTGTTCGTCGGTGATTTCATGCTGGGCGACATGAACAAGGCCATAGCGGCCAGCATGGCATTGCGAACGACGGCAACGAAATCGCATTATCTGGCAGCGCGTCTGATCGGCGCCAAGGCCGCCGGACAGAACCAACTGGTGACCACGCTGCTGGACGAGCTGAACACCAAGTTCCCCAAATTTGCCGCCGATCCGCGCGCGACCTTCGTCGAGCGAAAATACCCGGCCGATCTGACCGAGCGGCTGGTCGGCGCCTTGCGCGCCGCCGGACTCGGCAACGCCAGCTGAAGCTCAACAGCCTCCGACCATTTGGACCAATGGAATTGTTGGGCGTTCGCGCGCGGAGAACAAAGCACCAATCGGGCTGATTTGCCGGCTTTGCCAGACGAATCCGTTGAATTCCATGCTTGCGCTCGCGAATAATCGCGAAAATTTTACTGGCTATGGCGCTGGACGAAGAGCAATCCAGCCACATTTGGTGCCCGGTCCCGCGCTTTTCTCAGTCCTGCAATAAGCCCCCCGCTTTCATGATTTCATCGCTCTATGCCGCCGAACAAGGTGTTGGTTCGAAGACCATCGTTCTGCTGCATGGTTTCGGCGGCTGCTCCGATGTCTGGCGCGAGGTGACCGCCTCGCTCGCCGCTTCCGCGCGCACCCTTGCATACGACTTGCCGGGACATGGCATGTCGCTCGACTTTCCCGGTGCCGGGCCTGCTAAGGTCGCGGCAAGAGCCGTTCTTGCCGACCTTGAGGCCCGCCGGGTCAAACGCATCCATCTCGTTGGCCATTCGATGGGCGGAGCGGTGGCGACCTTGATGGCTCTGGCCGAGCCTGAGAGAGTGGCTTCGCTGACCTTGCTGGCGCCTGGCGGTTTTGGCCCGGAGATCAACGGCCCCTTGCTGCGCCGCTATGCCGGGGCACGGGATCTTGCCGAGGTGCGTGCCTGCCTTGGCGCGATGTCAGGGCCCGCCAGCACGCCTTCGCCACGCGTCGCCGATGTGCTGTTCCAAATGCGCAAGCGGCCCGGGCAAGTCGAAAAACTCGTCGAGATCGCCGCCGCCATGACCAGGGACGACCGGCAAGGCGTCATCCCGCGCGACCTGCTGGACAGGCTGACCATGCCGGTGATGGTGGTGTGGGGCAGTGATGACACGGTGCTGCCCTTCACCCATGCGGATGACCTGCCCGCACGCTTTCATGTGCATCACGTGCTGGAGGCCGGCCATATGCTGATCGAGGAAGCGCCCGATCTGATGGCCAGCATCATCCAGCGCAATATGAACCGTCGCGCCAGGGCTGTTCGCGCGAAACTCGCCGCCGCGACCGGCTGAGTTCCCTCTAATGCTTGTCGCCCAAAAGTAACCTCGGTTTTGGGAGAACGACATGCATAAAAACAAAGACCTGAAGCGCGTCGCATGAAGCGCTTCAGGCACGATACCCAGCGCCTTGGTCCGTCTATCTCGCCAGTGCATTTTGCCGGCGGCTGTGTTAACCCCATGTTAACCAACCCCGCGAGGCAGACGCCGATGAAGGACGCAGGCGAAAAGATCGATCCGTCAAGGAAACTGTCCGATGCCATCCGTGGTGTGAAGAATGCCTTCGCCGACCGCGACGATGTTGTCGTCGACATGCGCGAGGCGCATCGCATGCGCCTCGATCTCCTGGCCGCCGAGCTTGCACCCATCTTTGCCGACGTGCCCGCCGACATGGACAATTTCGACTTCGTCGTGTCCGCTGGGCTGCAGCCACGCCTGTGGATCGATGCCGTCAGTCATGTCGCGATGGGGCGCGACCGCCGCACCTACCGCTTCCTCAAGGACACCCGCATCGGCCGCGTGGTGCTTGCCGAATCGACCGAGATGAAGCCGATTGCCGATTCCGTGACCCGCTATGTCGCCGAGCGCATTGTCGAACGCCAGAGGATGATGGAAGGCGGGGTCGAGCCGGCCGTCGCCGGCATGAAGCGTGCCGAAGTAGCGGAAGCCGAACCGCCGCTGCGCTCGATGGCGCGCAGCAAGGGCTGGTCGGCCTTCCTGTCGGGCCTTGGCGTGATCGCCGCCGGCGCCCTGGTCGGCCTGGCGGTGTCGGCCGCCCTGTTCTGGGACCGTATCGTGGCGATGGGGCTCAGCCTGCGGCCATAGTGGCTGGCGCCTCCGCGCCGATCTCCAGCGTCTGCAGGTCGGCAGGCGGAATCGCCGGCCCGGTCAGGCCGCGCCGCGTCAAGCGGATGCGCCAATTGCCCTTTTCGCCATCGATGTCGAACAGATTGTACTGTGCCGCCGGATGCTTGCCGCCCGGCGCCTGGCCGGCGGCGGCGACACCGACCACCGGAACCTTGGTGCCGCGCAGCCCGATCTGGAACAGCGACGGCAGATGCGAATGACCGTGCAGGACGAGTTCCGCACCGTTCTTGCGAATGACCTTGTGGAAGCGTGAGATGCCGAACAGCCGCTTGTGCTGCGAGACGGCGCCGCGCACCGGCGGATGGTGGATCATGATCGCGCGAAACAGGCCTTGCCCGCCGGTGTCTCGCAGGATCTTGCCAAGCCGCTCCGCCTGCCCCTCCATGAAGAAACCATTGGCCATGAAGGGTGCCGTGGCGCGCGCCGTCGAGACGCCGATCAGCGCTACATTGCCGCGCACGCGCAGATAGGGAAATGCGTTGCGGTCGACCGGCGTGTTGACACCGTCGCCGCTCATCCAGGCCGCCCATGACCGGCAGACCTTGTCGAAGGCGCCTGGCACATAGGCGTCGTGGTTTCCCGGAACGACGGAAACGTCGTGCGGCGATCCCAGCGTCTCCAGCCAGTGCTTGGCCATCTCGATCTCACCGTCGAGCGCCAGATTGACCAGATCGCCGGTGACGGCGAGATGGTCGGGGTCCTGCGCCTTGATGTCGGCGGTGATGGCATCTATGACGGCGTCATGCATGTGGCGGCGGCGGTTGCGCTGCCAGTTGACGTAGCCGAGCACACGCTTGGAGGCGAGATCGCGATAGGATACATCGGGGAGCGGCCCCAGATGGACATCGGAAATATGCGCGAGCCTGAACATGTTTCTTTCATAGGCGACGCGCGTCCTCCTTGCCACAAAAGCTTGGCTTTCCACCCACGGTTTCGCCAACGATGACAAACGATCCCGAAACCGCTTTCCGCCAGATCGGCTGGCCGGGGTTGCGGGCCAGATTGTTTCACCTCTATTTCGTGCTGCGGCGGCCGATGACGCTCGGCGTGCGCGGCCTCGTCCACGACACGGCGACCAATTCCCTCTTTCTAATCCGCCACACCTATGTGCCGGGCTGGCAGCTTCCCGGCGGTGGCGTCGAAGTCGGCGAGACGCTGGCCGAAGCGCTGGCGCGGGAACTCGCCGAGGAAGGCAACATCGCGCTGGCGGCACCGCCGCTGTTGAAATCGATGCATTTCAACCGCCGTTCCAGCCGGCGCGACCATGTCGGCTTCTACGTCATTGAGCATTTCAGCCAGACAGCGCCGAAGCAGCCGGACCACGAGATCGCCGAGGCCGGTTTCTTCCCGCTCGATCGTTTGCCCAGGGACACGACGCCAGCGACACTGCGGCGGATCGCCGAGGTTTTTGAGGACGAAGCCGCGTCGCCCTATTGGTAAGCTTGCATTAGCTGTTAAAAAAGTTCCGGGCCGTATTGATCAAGAAAATACACGAGGGGCGAATCCATGGACGTCGAACAAGTAAAATCGGTAAGCGTTTGGCCCTATGTCGGCTTTTATTGTCTTATGATGGTCGGCTTGACCGCCGTGTTTATCGGCATCGCGATGATGTTTCCGTCGCTCCCCGACAGCTTCGGCCATGCAAGTGGCTTCGCGATCACGTTCGGATCGACCTCTTTCGCCTCTTACAAATTCGTCAAGAGGAACCTTCGGCTTTTCAATCGAAGCGAATATTGGAAGATAACGCTTTTTTCGTCTTTGGCCTCGTGCCTGCTTTCACTGGTGTTCCTGGGCCTTGCTGTTGCGGGCGGAGCCATGCCGGGAAGCGATACCATCCCTGCTCTCGGCTGGGTTTTCATCCTGCTGTTTGCCGGGCTTGTGGTTTTCGGCATCAACGCCTGGGGCTATTCCAGCCGCATGTGCAAGAATTTCTTGAAAGCGGAGCTTGCCAGACAGGCGCGCATCAACGCCGAGACCTTCCAGTGAGGTCTCGGCGTTTTGCAGCCATAGGCGATTTCAGATCGCGAACCTTGCCCGGTCATGCGGCGCGCCATAGTCGAGTTCCGGGCCTACCGGCACGATCCGCGTCGGATTGATCGTTTCGTGGCTGGCGTAATAATGCGCCTTGATGTGATGCAGGTTCACGGTCGCGGCGACACCAGGCACCTGATAGAGGTCGCGCAAATAGTTCGACAGGTTCGGATAGTCGGCGATGCGGCGCAGATTGCATTTGAAATGGCCGACATAGACCGGATCGAAGCGCACCAGCGTGGTGAACAGCCGCCAGTCGGCCTCGGTGATGCGGTCACTGACGAGATAGCGCTGTTTTGACAGCCGCTCCTCCAGCGTGTCCAGCGCCGCGAACAATTCGCCGAACGCCTCCTCATAGGCACGCTGCGTGGTGGCAAAGCCGGCACGGTAGACGCCGTTGTTGACCGCGGGATAGACCAGCGCATTGACGCGGTCGATCTCACCGCGCAGGTCCTGCGGATAGAAGTCGAGGCTAGCATCGCCCCATGCGTCGAACGCCGAATTGAGCATCCGGATGATCTCGGAAGACTCGTTGGAGACGTTCGTCTGCTCCTTCTTGTCCCACAGCACCGGCACCGTCACCCGACCGGAATAGGCGGGATCGGCCTTGGCATAGATCTGATGCAGGAAATCGAGGCCATAAAGCGCGTCGCCCGTGGCGCCGTCCTCAGCCAGGAATGTCCAGCCATTGGCGCCCATGAAATGGTGCACGACCGAGACGGAGATGATGTCTTCCAGCTTCTTCAGCGCGCGAAAAATCAGCGTTCGGTGCGCCCACGGACAGGCAAGCGAGACATAGAGGTGATAGCGCCCGGGCTCGGCCTTGAAGCCGCGCGTCCGGCCCTCGGCCGGCGCCCCGTCAACGGTGATCCAGTCGCGCCATTGCGACTGCGTCCTCACGAACCTGCCGCCGCTGTCCGCCGTATCATACCAGCGATCCTGCCACCTGCCTTCGACCAGCAATCCCATGCAAATCTCCTTGCGTCCTCACCCCAATGTAGGCGCAAGGTTGTCCTGCCGAAGACGTCAGGTGCTGAACAGACCGTCACTTGACGGAGACGGCGGACATATCAGGCCAATTGCAGCGACCGAAAATTGATGCTAGCGGACACTCCGCATGTTCGACTTTGCTTTGATCCGGTTTGACCGACGACGAAAGAGCGCCCGCGCTTGATGAAGCGCTGACTGGCGAATGCTGCCGTTTGCAGCAAACCTTTCCTCCTTTACCGGAACGCAAAGACCATGAGCCTTGCCGACGTGAAATACCTGCCGGAAACTCCGGCGCACGACCCTGAAATCGAAGCCATCAACGACGAGGCCTTCGGGCCTGGCCGTTTCGTGCTGGCCGCCTACAAGATCCGCGAAGCCGGCGGCCACGAGCGGGCGCTGTCCTTTGTCGCGGTCGACGGCGATATCGTCGTCGCCTCGGTGCGCATGACGCGCATCGCCGCCGGCGCCGGCCGCGCGCTGATGCTCGGACCGCTCGCCGTGCGGCCGGCCTTCAAGAACCTGGGTATCGGCCGCCGGCTGGTGGCGATCGCGCTCGAAGCGGCGGCAAAGGCCGGCGCACCAGCCGTCATACTGGTCGGTGACGAGCCCTATTACGGACCGCTCGGCTTCAAGCGGATCCCGCGCGGCCAGATCTCCATGCCGCGCCCTGTCGATCTCGACCGCCTTTTGTCGCACGAGATCACAACGGGCGCGGTTGCCAGGCTCACCGGCGAGGTCGGCCATGCCAGCCAGGCCAGGGTCGCCGAGCACATCTAGGCCATGGCTTGACCTTGCCCGCCGATCCGGGCCTGATCCGTCCCTATTTTCTTGGAGCAATTCCAGGAAGATGTGAAACGGTTCGGCGCTTTCGTGAAATAATGAATTGCTCCGGGAGAGGATGACGCCATGAACCCGAACGGCCAGATCGCAATCGTCACCGGCGGCGGCTCCGGCCTTGGCGAGGCAACGGCGCGTGCGCTTGCCGCCAAGGGTGCCCGCGTCGCCATTTTCGATGTCGGCATCGACCGCGCCGCCAAGGTCGCGGCCGAGATCGGCGGCATCGCCGTGCAATGCGACGTCAGCAGCGCCGACAGCGGCGCCGCAGCCGTCGCCGAGACGGCGAGCAAGCTGGGCGAACCGCGCATCCTGGTCAATTGCGCCGGCATCGCCATTGGCGTGAAGACCATCGGCAAGGATGGCCCCCATCCGCTCGATCAATACCGCAAGGTGATCGAGGTCAATCTGGTCGGCACCTTCAACATGATCCGCCTCGTCGCCGACCGCGCCGCCAGGCTCGAGCCGCTGCAGGGTGGCGAACGTGGCGTCATCGTCAACACCGCTTCGGTCGCCGCCTATGACGGCCAGATCGGCCAGGCCGCCTATTCCGCCTCCAAGGGCGGCGTCGTCGGCATGACGCTGCCGGTGGCGCGTGATCTTGCCCGTTCCGGCATCCGCGTCTGCACCATTGCACCCGGCATCTTCAAGACACCGATGATGGCCGGCATGCCGCAAGACGTACAGGATTCGCTGGGCGCCGCGGTGCCCTTCCCGTCCCGCCTCGGCGAGCCATCCGAATATGCCGCACTTGCCCTGCACATCGTCGAAAACCAGATGCTGAACGGCGAAACCATCCGCCTCGACGGCGCCATCCGCATGGCGCCGAAATAGCGCTGGCCGACCTGCTGTCGGAAGGACCGATCCGCCTGCAGGGCCAAGGTGAGGAAGGAAGCGGATCAGGCGACCTTGCCAAATCCGACCTGCGGCGCCGATAAGCGATAGAAATTGTGGCGAGCGTTTTGATGCAACAAGATCCAGATAAGGACGTGATCCGCGAGACCGACGCGGAGGCGATCCGGTTGGCGAAAACGCTTCTGCGCAGCGCCCGCTTCGGCGCACTAGCGGTGCTGGAGCCGCGGACCGGGTCGCCGCTGGCAAGCCGGGTGGGCGTCGCCACCGACATCGACGGCGCGCCGCTGATCCTGGTCTCGATGCTCTCGGCGCACACGCCTGCCATGCTTGCCGATCCGCGCTGTTCCCTGCTGCTTGGCGAACCGGGCAAGGGCGACCCGCTGGCGCATCCACGCCTGACGCTGATCTGCCAGGCATTGCTGCTCGAGCGAGGCTCGGACGCGCATGCCCGTGCCGAGCGCCGCTATCTCAACCGCAATCCCAAGGCGAGCCTCTATGCCGGGCTCGGCGACTTCTCGATCTTTCGCCTCGAGCCGCAACGCGCCAGCCTCAATGGCGGCTTCGGCAAGGCCTATCTGCTCGATCGCGCCGATTTCGTCACCGGCGGACCCATCGTCGAAGAGCTCGCGGCGAGCGAACAATCAGCCGTCGAACACATGAACGCAGATCATCTTGACGCGATCGCCGTCTACGCGCATCATTTTGCTGGGGCATACGGCGACGGCTGGAGCATCGCCGGTTTGGACGCAGACGGCATGGATTTGGTGTCGAGAGACAATGTTTGCCGGGTATTCTTTCCACAACCCCTGGTTTCAGAACGGGAGTTGAGACCCGTCCTGGTCGATATGGCCAGGCGCGGCCGGGCGGCCGGGCAGGCAAATAATGAAACTTAATTGCATTTGATCAAAAGCAACACTTGAGATTTGAAAGAAATGTTCTACCCTTCAGAGAAGGCGCTGACTCGTCGGCGGCCTTTCGCGAGTGAATTTATGGATTCAGGCACCATTGCCCCCATGGCGCCTCGATGAGCAAACAGCATGGGGCATTCATGGTCTCGACAAAGCTAATCGCCAACGCCGAATCTGCTGCCGAATTTTTGATGCTCATGGGCAACGAAAAGCGGCTCTTGATTATGAGCTATCTGATCGACGGTGAAATGTCGGTCGGTGCCATCGCCGACAAGGTGATGCTTAGCCAATCCGCGCTCTCCCAGCATCTGGCCAAGCTGCGGGCACTTGACCTCGTGGAAACCCGCCGCGACCGTCAGATGATCTACTATTCCTGCAAATCCGACGCGGTGCGCGAACTGCTTGTCGTGCTGGATGGTATTTTCGGCACGGGCAAGGAAGACCTGTCCCAGATGGCGCAGAGATTGCGCCGCGCCGGGACTTGACCGGACGCTCCTGCGGCCGCTTACCTCGCTGACGATTTTCGGAGCGTGGCTTGTGCGTCTCACCCGACGCATGAGCCACGCTCTCGATATTTGAGCGCAGGACATGGACCCAATTCGCATCGACGACCCACGGGATTCGCGCGTCGCCGCCTATCTCGATATCCGCGAACGCGATCTTGCCGGCCGGCAAGGCCGTTTCGTCGCCGAAGGCAAAGTGGTTCTCGACCTGCTTCTGTCGTCCGGCCGCTTCGGCGCCGAATCCATTCTTGTCCTGGAAAACCGGCTCAGCGGCCTGAACGACATCCTGCACAAGGCGCCTGCCGACCTGCCGGTCTACGTCGTGACCTCAGCGGTGATGGACGCGATCGCCGGCTTCCACATGCATCGCGGCATCCTGGCCATCGGCCGTAAGGCGACGCCGCAAGCAGCCGGACCATTGCTGGATGCCTCGCCAGCTCAAGCCTTGGTCGTGGTGCTCGTCGGCATCGCCAACCACGACAATATGGGCGCGATCTTCCGCAATGCCGCCGCCTTCGGCGCCGATGCGGTGCTGATGGACGCGACCTGCTGCGACCCGCTTTACCGAAAGGCGATCCGCGTTTCGGTCGGCGCCGCGCTCAAGATTCCGTTCGCATTCTTCACCGACACCGCTGGCTTTACAGCGATGCTCGCCGAACGGGGCTTTCAACAATTCGCCCTGTCGCCGCGCGGACGAACCGACATACGCGATGCAAAGCCGGCCGGGCGCCTGGCACTCTATCTCGGCACCGAGGGCGAAGGCCTGCCCGAAAGCCTGCTTGCGCGCCTGCAAACCGTGCGGATCACCATGTCGAAAGGTTTTGACAGTTTGAACGTAGCCGCGGCATCAGCTATCGCGCTGCATCACTTTTCACATCGTTGAACAGGCGTGACGACAGACCGCCGCTTCAGTTCGCGGCCGCCTTCTGCAAAGCCCGCACGCGGTCGGCGAGGCTGCGGTCGCCGCCGCCGGATCGCCTTTCCTGTGGTGCCGCCAGCGCCTTGGCGATCGGTGAATCAGGTCCCTCGAGCTTGGCCGTCAGGTGGACGACTTCAGCCGCCAGCTCGTTCATCTGCTCGCGCAACGCGGCACTGCCATTCGCCGAGCCCGGCGATGCAACCGCGCCGAGATCCGCCTTGAGCCGCTTGTTCTCGCGCGCCAGTGCCGTCAGCCTGGCCTCCAGCCGCTCGCGATCGCTATCAAGCTTGGCGATCACCTGGTCCAGATCATCGCGCCTCTTGGCCTCGTCTTGCCCGGCTTCATCCGGCTTGCCGACCAGCCGCAAGGCCGATCCACCATCCTCGGCCTTCGCCTTTTCGCGCAGCCGCGCCAGCTCCTTTTCACGGCGGTCGAGCTTGTCCTCGCGGTCGGCGAGCGTTGCCAGCAGCCGTTCGACCTTCTTGTCGAGTTCGGCCGCCCTTTTCTTCTCCGCCTTCAGCGCATCGCGCGCGGCCCTGCTTTCGGCCGCGATCTCCTGCTGGCGCCGATCCGCTTCCTTGCGCTGGCCGCGCAGCAGCGAGATGTCGCTGGCTAGCTTCTGCAATTCAGATTCGCGCGCCACAAGCTCGATCTGCCGGCTGGAGGAGGAGAAACTGGCATCGTCGTACATATGCTCCAGCTTTTCGAGCTCGAGCGCCCGCTTCTCCAGCTTGCGTTCGGTTTCCTTGAGCCGCTCCGAAAGCCGGTGCAGTTCCTCTTCGCGCTGCCGCAGCGCCTCGCTCTTGGCGCCGAGTTCGGCGAGCGCGTGGTTCTTGTCCGTGCGTTCGATCGCCAACCCCTTCAACGCCTCGCGGCCACGATTGATCTCGACGAGCTGTTCGGCCGCTTTCTCGCGCAGCGCCTTGACGTTCATTTCGAGGCGGCGCGTCGCCATGGCGTACTCGGCCCGGACGCGGTCCTTGTCGGCCTGGATCTCGGCCTGCGTCAACGGGATAGAAGCCTCGATGCGCCTGCGGGTCAACGCGACGGCACGCCGCCAGACGGCCGGAGCCACGATCAGCGCCAGAAAGCCGGCACACAGAAAGCCGAGGGCAAAGAACAGGACCGACTGAACCAAAGGACTACCCGCTATCGGCGGCAACCGCCGGAACTGGACCGCATCACACTGGCATGGCGGAAATCCGGCGCTGCGGCAAGAGCTTGCCACAGCGCATTGGGGGTCACAGGCCTACAAATCTCATGGAAAACTCGGCGTTGCGGTCATGGCGGATTGGACTTTAGAACGGATTCCACGTCGCCCGCTCGGTCAGCTTCAGATAGCCGAGATTGACGCCGAGCCGGGCGCCGACGCCGGTGCGGATCGGCACCAGAAGTACATTGTTGTTCTTCAGCACATTGAAGCCGACGCCGGCCACCACATAGGCCGAACCGGCGACGCCGCCATAGCGGTTGTAGAGGTTGCTGACATCGTCGAGATTGTAGACCAGCATCATCACCCGGGACCCCTCGCCGCCGAAATCCCAGCCCAGCGACGGGCCTTGCCAGAACACTTTGTGGTCGCCGGCATTCTTGGTGTAGAGCGTGCCTTCGCCGTAGGTCAGGCCGCCGATCAGCGCGCCCGACCCCTCCTCACCGAGCAGATAGCCATTGGGCAAGCCGTAAGAGGCGAAGATCTTCTCGACGACGGTGGCGAGACCACCCGACGTCGCGCCGAAGAACTTGTGACCGGAATCGATAATCTCCTGAGCGGTGTATTCCTGGGCTCGCAGGGCTGAAGTCGAGAAGACGAGAACGCCCATCAGCGTGATCGCCATTGAGAGGACGCGGAGAAAGCTCCGGTCATAAAATCGGGAAAACATGCTTCCAATCTCCGTCATGGAGCACTTTCGCCGACGCCTCGCATCCGGTCCGGCTCTTTAGGCGGCCGTTAAGGATGACTGTTAGGGGCAAACTATGCCGTAATCCTTTTTCAACCATTAACTCTCACAGGAAGATGGCGGTTCAAAGGCTGGCTTTTGGGGTCGCGCGGCGCTGAAAGCCCGCGCAAACGCGCCATTTGCCCCGACGACAATTTCGGATTTGTTGCTGTACATACGAGTGCTGTGTATTCAGAGAGCCTCGGGTTGAAGCGTGATTCGTGTGGGCAGGCGCGACGATCAATCGCTCGGCCAGGAATTGTGGAATTTTGCAGGGATTTTCACCGATGGCCGATCTGTTCACCCTTTCCGCGCCTGACCTGGCGGCGCTTCTGTGCAGCCGCGTCTGCCACGACATCATCTCGCCGGTCGGTGCGATCAACAACGGGCTCGAACTGCTTGACGAGGGCGGCGCCGACGAAGACGCCATGCGGCTCATCCGCCAGAGCGCCAAGAACGCCTCGGCCCGGCTGCAGTTCGCCCGCATCGCCTTTGGCGCGGCAGGCTCCGCCGGCATGCTGATCGACACTGGCGACGCCGAGGCGGTGGCCATCGCCTTCCTCAAGAATGAAAAGCCGGAACTGACCTGGAACGGGGCGCGCGCGCTGCTGCCCAAGAACAAGGTCAAGCTGTTGCTCAACCTGATCCTGGTCGGCAATGCCGCCATTCCGCGCGGTGGCAAGCTGGTCGTCACCCTCGAGAATCTCGAAACCGAGCCGCGCATTTCAATTTCGGCGAGCGGCCCGATGCTGCGCGTGCCGCCGAAGTTCCTCGAACTGCATTCCGGTCACAAGCCGGAAGAGCCGATCGACGCGCATTCGGTGCAGCCCTACTACACGCTGCTTCTTGCCCGCGAGGCCGGCATGACGATATCGATCCATGCAACGGCGGAAGAAATCGTGCTTTCGGCAGTCTGAGCGTCAGGCCGGCTTGTCGGGAGAACAAAGTATTTCAGCGGCGTAATATTGCCGTGACGGCTCGATTGGCAGCGGCAGCGAAGCATTCGCGAAGAAAAGCCTCTTCGGCGGCATCTTTCCAAAAATTTTACCTAAAGGCTTTTCGGGTTCTTTACCAGATCGGTCTAGGGTGCTCAGCAGATGCCCCGCACGACCGGATTGCCCCAGGGCAAAGAGGACCCGGAAATGAAACGCTGTATGTTCGTCGACGACTCAAGCGTCATCAGGAAGGTTGCAAAACGCATCCTGGGCGGTTCCGACATGGTGGTCATCGAAGCTGCCAGCGGGCTTGACGCACTGGAGATGTGCTCCGCCGACATGCCCGACATCATCGTCGTCGACGGCGCCCTGCCGGACGTGCCGGCGGTTGACCTCATCCGCCGCGTGCGCGCCATGGAAAGCCCGATAAAGCCGCAGATCCTGATCTCGCTCGTCGAACTCGACATCGCCTCGATCATGCGGGCCAAGCGCGCCGGTGCCCAGGGCTATCTCCTGAAGCCATTCAATCGCCCGCAGCTGCTCGAGCGCTTTCGCAAGTTGAAAATCGCCGCCTGAGAGGGCGGCCCACTCTTATTGCTGGTCCATAACGCAAAAACCCGGCCGAAGCCGGGTTTTTGTCTGAGATGGCAATAATTTGGACCGCGCTCGCCGCTCAAGCGCTGACGCGAATGTCTTCCGGTTCGCGCAGCACGTAGCCGCGGCCCCAGACCGTCTCGATGTAGTTCTGGCCACCGGACGCGGCGTCGAGCTTCTTGCGCAGCTTGCAGATGAAGACGTCGATGATCTTCAGTTCCGGCTCGTCCATGCCGCCATAGAGGTGGTTGAGGAACATTTCCTTGGTGAGCGTGGTGCCCTTGCGCAGCGAGAGCAGCTCCAGCATCTGGTATTCCTTGCCGGTGAGATGCACGCGCTGGCCGCCGACTTCAACGGTCTTGGCGTCGAGGTTGACCACCAGGTCACCGGTGGTGATGACCGACTGGGCGTGGCCCTTGGAGCGCCGCACGATGGCATGGATGCGCGCCACCAGCTCGTCCTTGTGGAACGGCTTGGTCATATAGTCATCGGCGCCGAAGCCGAGGCCGCGCACCTTGTCCTCGATGCCGGCCATGCCGGAGAGGATGAGGATGGGCGTCTTTACCTTGGAGAGGCGAAGCGTTCTCAACACCTCGTAGCCGGACATGTCGGGCAGGTTGAGATCGAGAAGGATGATGTCGTAGTCGTAGAGTTTGCCTAGATCGACACCCTCTTCGCCGAGGTCCGTCGTATAGACGTTGAAACTTTCCGATTTCAGCATCAGTTCGATGCTTTGTGCGGTTGCACTGTCATCTTCTATCAGCAGAACACGCATTTAATTCCCCTTTTCTGCTGCCGGACCATCTTACGACCCGTCCGGATCCGGAGCAGTGGTTGCCTTGTGCAGAGGCTGCCATCGAATGGTTAACAAAACCTAATTTCCCGTCCATGACGGTACCAGATTTTTTAACCCCTTTCTACACCCTCTTGAATCTAATAACGAATCACAGACCCAAATTCCTAATGCAACACATTAACAACCTGGACTAAGCGACTCCAGGGACTCATCGACGCGCTTCCGAATCGGCGACCGGAATTTTTACCCGGCCTTAAGTCCTGACCCGTATGATTAACAATGCCCGTAAACGAATGGTTACCGCCGGCAAAAAACTTTAGGGTTTTGTTTCCCATAGTTCGGGAGATGCCGGTGGACATGGGCAGCGCCTGGGCCTTTCCAGGTGGTTTGGACGATATGTGCGAGTGTGCGTTTCCGGGAGTACCGAATCATGAAGTCACGTGAAAACCTCGTTCGGCTGAAACAGTTTCAGGTGAATGAGAAGCGGCGGCAGCTGCTGCAACTCGACATGATGATCGCCGAGTTCGAACGCATGGCCGTCGAACTGGAGCTGCAGATCACCGCCGAGGAAAAGAAAGCCGGCATCACCGACATCAATCATTTCGCCTATCCGACCTTCGCCAAGGCGGCACGCTTGCGCCGCGACAACCTCAGAAATTCACAAGGCGACCTCGCCCAACAGCGAAGCGCTGCCGAATCATTACTCGGCGAAGCTGAAGCGGAGCTTTCCAAGGCTGAAATGCTGGAATCGCGTGACACCAAGATTCGCGAAGCCGAAACCGGCGGCCGCAGCGCCATGATCGGC
The DNA here is from genome assembly GCF_057784245.1 of Mesorhizobium sp. CNPSo 4671. Classification (NCBI taxonomy): domain Bacteria; kingdom Pseudomonadati; phylum Pseudomonadota; class Alphaproteobacteria; order Hyphomicrobiales; family Phyllobacteriaceae; genus Mesorhizobium; species Mesorhizobium sp. CNPSo 4671. The sequence goes on from NZ_JBWLUW010000012.1 coordinate 170,654, forward strand.
TGAACCGGCCGAGATCCGCATCGTCGGCGTGTCCGCGCCGGCGCGCATCTGGAGCAATTCCAGGAAAAGCACCTTGCTGGCCATAGCCTCAAACCGGCTCCGCCTGAATTGCCGCGGAGATCACCGGTCTAAGCGGCCCAATCCCCTTCATTTGCGGCAGTCGGCCTGGCACGTGCATCCTTGATATCAGGCGCGTGCTGCTCCGCCCATACCCGGATCTGGGTGAGCAATCCCGCCAGGTTCTGGCCGAGCTCGGTCAATTCGTATTCAACGCGCGGCGGAATGACCGGGAAGATCTCACGCCGCACCAGACCGTCACGCTCCAGCACACGCAATGTCTGCGTCAGCATCTTGGGCGTGATGCCTTCGAGCTTGCGGGCAAGCTCGCCATTGCGCAGCCGGCCTTTGCGCAGCGCGCAAACCACCAGGTAGACCCATTTGCTGGCCAGCATCTCCAGCACGGTGTGTGAAGCACATGTCCGCCGGAAGGCGTCATAGCCAAAAGGCGAGTTGAAGTCACTATCCATGGGGTACCTATATATCAAAGAGGTACATACTGGACAAGGAAATATTACTATCCAAATGATAGCGGCACCAACCAAGCAGGAGAGATCCCCATGCGTGCCGTTACCCAAAATACCGTCGGCGGTCCCGACGTGCTAATTATTGCCAACCAGCCCGCTCCCTCGCCCAAGGCCGGCGAAGTGCTGGTCCGCGTCAAGGCAGCCGGCATCAATCCGGTCGATGGCGCCGTGCGCGGCGGTTACTATCCGCTGCTTGGCGAGCCGCCCTTCACCCTTGGCTGGGATATTTCAGGAACCGTCGAGGCGCTCGGCGCCGGCGTGACCGGCCTCAAGGTCGGCGACGAAGTGTTCGGCATGCCGCGCTTCCCCAAGCAGGCGGCGGCCTACGCGGAATTCGCCGCGGTGCCGGCCGACGAGATCGCGCTGAAGCCGAAGGCGGCGGACCACATCCAGGCGGGTGCATTGCCGCTGGCCGGTCTGACCGCCTGGCAGGGCCTTGTTCGCCATGGCGCATTGAAATCGGGCCAGCGTGTGCTGGTGCATGCGGCGGCCGGCGGCGTCGGCCATCTGGCGGTGCAGGTCGCCAAGGCGCGCGGCGCTTACGTCATCGCCACCGCCAGCCCGAACAAGCTCGATTTCGTTCGCAAGCTCGGCGCCGACGAGGTCATCGACTACACCCAGGGCGATTTCACCAGCCGGATCAGCGACATCGATCTGGTGCTGGACCCAATGGGCGGCGAGCACGCCGAACGCTCGCTGAAGGTCATCAGGAATGGCGGCGTGCTGGTGTCCTTGCTGAACCTGAACGACACCACCAGGGCGCTGGCCAGCGCCCGTCACATCCGGGTCGAGCGCATGTCGGTCGTGCCGGACCGTGAAGGCCTGGTGGAGCTTGGCCGGTTGATTGATGCGAACAAGCTCACCGTTCATGTCGCCAAGAGCTTCCCGCTCGAAGAGGCCGGTGCCGCCCACGCCTTTCTCGCCACCAAGCCGATCGGCAAGGTGGCGCTGACGGTCTGAGCTTGGGAAGGATCAGGTCCAAAACAAAAGGGCGCGGAGTGCCGCGCCCTTTGATCGTGTTCAGGCCGGCTCTAGTGCCGGTATTGCTGGATGCGCGTGGTGCGCAGCCCGGCAAGGCCATATTCGTCGATCGACGCCTGCCAGGACAGGAATTCCTCGGTGGTCAGCTTGTAGCGCTGGCATGCCTCCTCAAGGCTCAAAAGCCCGCCGCGCACCGCCGCAACCACTTCCGCCTTGCGCCGGATGACCCAGCGACGCGTGTTGGTCGGCGGCAGATCGGCAATCGTAAGAGGGCTGCCGTCAGGCCCAATAACATACTTGACTCTAGGTCTAACCAGATCGGTCATCGTACTCTCTACAAAAAACTCAAAGACCCAATCCCCGCCACGTTACCGCCACAGCTTTAAAAATTGCCTAAGCAGACCCTAATGACTAGGTAAGGATCGTGAACGGCGCGTTAGTCTTTTCGCAGGCATTTGAAACATCGCGCTGGAAGCCTTGAATCGGCTGGGAAAAATCCGGCCGATCGCGGATTTGCCGCAACCCGTCGATTGCCTTCCAAGCTGGCGTCGCCGGAAACCTTGACCTATATTCTCGACATTGGCATTCAGATGCCGCGCAGAATGAAAGCATCATGAACAGTCTCGACCTTCCCGGACGTCCCGAAAACACCCGCATTGTCGTCGCCATGTCGGGCGGCGTGGACTCGTCCGTGGTCGCCGGCCTGTTGAAACGCGAAGGCTATGATGTCGTCGGCGTCACCTTGCAGCTCTACGATCACGGCGCGGCCACGCACCGGGCCGGTTCATGCTGCGCCGGACAGGACATCGACGATGCCCGCCGCGTCTCCGAGACGCTTGGCATTCCCCACTATGTGCTCGATTACGAGGAGCGCTTCCGCAAGGCGGTCATCGACCCCTTCGCCGAGAGCTATGTCGCCGGCGAGACTCCGATCCCTTGCGTCTCCTGCAACCAGACTGTGAAGTTCGCCGATCTTCTGGCCACCGCTAAGGAACTCGGCGCCGACGCGCTCGCCACCGGCCACTACATCCGCTCCGGCGCCAACGGCGCCCACCGCGCGCTCTACCGGCCGGTCGATGCCGACCGCGACCAGAGCTATTTCCTGTTTGCCACCACGCAGGCGCAGATCGACTATCTGCGCTTTCCCCTGGGCGGCCTGTCGAAGCCGCAGGTTCGCGCCATAGCCGAGGAGATGGGGCTGACGGTGGCGGCCAAGCAGGACAGCCAGGACATCTGCTTCGTGCCGCAGGGCAAATATTCCGACATCATCGCCAAGCTGAAGCCGGCCGCAGCCAATCCGGGCGACATCGTCCATATCGACGGCCGCGTGCTTGGCCGCCATGAAGGCATATTGCGCTACACGATCGGCCAGCGCCGCGGCATCGGCATCGCGTCGGGCGAGCCGCTCTATGTCGTCCATCTCGATGCCGAGCGGGCCCGCGTCGTCGTCGGCCCGCGCGAGGCGCTGGAGACGCACAAGATCTATCTGCGCAACATGAACTGGCTTGGCGACGGGCCGCTCGGCGACATTCCCGAAGCCGGCCTCGAACTGTTCGCCAAGGTGCGCTCGACCAGGCCGCCGCGGCCGGCGGTGCTGCGCCATATCGCAGGCGTGACGTCGGTCGAACTCGCCGACGGCGAATCCGGCATCGCGCCCGGCCAGGCCTGCGTGCTCTATTCCGACGACGGCAACGAAGCGCGCGTCTTCGGCGGCGGCTTCATCGAGCGCTCCGAGCGCGGCGCCGAGGCCGAGGCCATGCTGACGAAGCTTGCGGCCAGACCGGCGCAAATTCCCGCTGAGTAAAACACCACTCTCCAGAGGCCGTTTCGAAATTCGCTCCGGTGAGTCAGATGGCCGCCGGAGTAGAATTTCCAAACGGTCTCAGGACTTCGTGTGGGTGACCGTGCCCGCCGTCAGGATGCGCAGGACCCTGATCGCCTCCTCGCCGCTGGTGCGCGGTTCGGCGCGCGTCTCGATGCAGTGGATGAAATGCTCCAGCTCGCGCGTCAGCGGCATGCCTTGCGCCACCGCGACATAGGACGGCTCGTTGGTGGTGAACGCCCATTGGCCGCTGTCCTGCCAGACCGCGTGGCGGTAGACGGCAAGCTTGCGCTCCCATGGCTCGACATCGTCGAACACCGCCATCGCCTTGGTGCCGACCACGGTCAGGCGCCGTTCGCGGTAGGGATTGAGCCGCGAGGTGAAAAGATGGCTGCGCAGGCCGTTGGGAAAGCGCATGTGCAGATGCGCGAAGTCGCTGAGGTTGTCGAGGAGTGCCGCCCCCTCGCCGCGCACCTCGATCGGCTCGGTGCCGGTGATCGCCAGGATCATCGACAGATCGTGCGGCGCCAGATCCCACAACGCATCGTTCTCGGTGTGAAACTTGCCAAGGCCAAGCCGGTGCGAGTGGATGTAGCGGACCTCGCCGAGCTCGCCATTGTCGATCAGCCCCTTCAGCGTCTCGAAGGCGGGATGGAAACGCAGGACATGGCCGACCATGAAGACGCGGCCATTGTCCTTGGCCGCCTGCACCGCGCGCTCGGCATCCGGCACCGTCAGCGCGATCGGCTTTTCGACCAGCACGTCTTTGCCGCTCTTGGCGGCGCGCACGGCAAGGTCGGCATGGAACTGCGGCGGCAAGGCCATGACGATGGCGTCGATATCGTCACGCACGAACAGCTGGTCGGGCTCGATCGCCAGACAATCTTGTTCGCTGGCAAAGCCTTCGGCTCGCGCCCGGTTGGCGTCGGAAACCGCGTACAGCGCGCCGAGCGCCTTGAGGGTGCGGATGTGGTTGCTGCCCCAGTATCCGCAACCGAGGACTGCAATGCGCGGCTTCATCTGTTTCAAACTCTAAAAACTCGTGGCCGAGACATAGCGACGTGCCCGTTCGAACTCAACCCCGGCGGATGTAACCAAATGTCGGCGCGGCAAAGCTTTTTTCGGCAATGAGAATATGCGGCGATATGGAATGCATCGAAGCTTGACAGGCTCGCCCTCCCAACCTTATATCCGCGCGACCTTGGCGAACGCCTCGAAATGCCTTTCGATTTAAGGCGGATTTCGGGCCTTTCGCCGCCCTGGCGGGGTAGCTCAGTTGGTTAGAGCACGGGAATCATAATCCTGGGGTCGGGGGTTCAAGTCCCTCTCCCGCTACCATTTGGTCAATAAGATCAATTGGTTACGTGGGCATCTGCTACCGTTAGCCATGCTGATTGCTCTCACTAGCATCGGCACACGAACCCGCCAGTCGCCCCGTGCAGACAAACGAGGCTCGGCAACAGTGCCCTACTCAGCAGCCATAACTGGTCGCATTTCCAGTTCCTCCGTCGAAACCTCATGGATTTCATCCGCAGTCGGGACCTCATCCGCAGTCGGCTTGATCCGGAACCACGCGGTGTAGAGCGCGGGAAGGAAGAGCAGGATCAACACCGTGCCGGCCGCCGTTCCGCCGATCAGCGTATAGGCCATTGAACCCCAGAATACGGAGTGTGTGAGGGGGATGAAGGCGAGCACGGCAGCAAGCGCGGTCAAAATGACGGGCCGTGTACGCTGCACCGTGGCCTCGATGACAGCGTGATAGTCATCAATGCCGGCAGCACGGTTCTCCTTGATCTGTTCGGTCAGGATCAGCGTGTTGCGCATCAGGATGCCAGCCAGTCCTATCATGCCCAGAATGGCGTTGAACCCGAAGGGCTGGTGAAAGGTGAGCAGCATCGGTACGACGCCGACAAGGCCAAGCGGTGCCGTCAGCATGACCATGAACATCGTTGAGAAGGATCGCACCTGCAGCATGATGACGATCAACATGGCGGCTATCATAGCCGGGAAAACTTTAGCTAGCGCGGTGTTGGCCTTTTCAGCCTCTTCGATTGATCCGCCCATTTCGATGCGATAGCCGACCGGAAGGGACGCAATCAGCGGCTGAAGGGCCTTCATGATCTGCTTGGAGACCTCCGGAGGCTGGGTCGCCTCATTGATGTCCGCGCGGATCGTGACAACGGGCGTGCGGTCGCGCCGCTTCAGGATTGGCTCCTCCTGACGGATTTCCGAATGCCCGATCTGGTCGAGCGGAATCGAGCGGCCGTCTCGACTCACGAGTGAGAAATCCGCCAGACGCGCCGGATCCAGCCGCTCGCCGCCGGCGCTGCGCGCCACGATGGGGACGTTGCGGATGTCCTCGCGAACCTGCGTAACGGGGATGCCGGTGAGAAGGAATTGCAGTTGCTGTGCCACCTCCGCCGGCGAGAGGCCGATGAGGTTCAGCCGATCCTGATCCGGGACGAAGCGAAGCACGGGCGTGCGATTGCCCCAGTCGCGGTTGGCTTGCCGCACATCCGGAACGCTCCGCATGATGTCGAGGGCCTTTTCGGAAATGCTGTAGAGTTGCTTGGAATCGGGTCCCATGACCCGGAACTCGACTGGGAATGGCGTGTAGGGGCCGAACACGAGCTGCGTAACGCGGACATACGCCTCGGGTGCAAGACCCTGCGCCACCGCCTCTCGGAGCCGGTTCTTCAACGCCTCACGCGCCTCGGCGTCCGGGGTTAGCACGACGATCTTGGCGAAGGCGGGATCAGGAAGCTCCGGGGCCATTGCGAAGAAGAAGCGCGGAGCGCCCTGACCGACATAGCTCGTGACGATCTTGGCCTCGGGCTGGCTGTCCAGCCAATTTTCGAGCTTCTCGACGGCTGCGGTCGTTGTCTCGATGCTACCACCTTCCGGCAGGCGAACCTCCACCAACACCTCGGGACGGTCGGATGTTGGAAAGAACTGCTGTTTGACGCCGGCCATACCGACGACTGAAAGCGCGAAGGCGATGCCAACAATACCGCAGGTTACAAACCTATGGCGCACGGCAAATGTGATGGCCCGTCGCAAACGTCGATAATTACGCGTGTCGTAAATAGCGTGGTGACCGCCTTCGACCGGTTTGATCGCGGGCAGCATCTTGACACCGAGATAGGGTGTAAAAACCACCGCGACGATCCATGAGACGATGAGGGCGAACCCCACGACCCAGAAGATGTTGCCGGCGTATTCGCCGGCCGTCGATCGCGCAAATCCCACCGGCACGAAGCCGGCGATCGTCACCAGTGTTCCCGATAGCATCGGCGCAGCAGTGTGGCTCCATGCATAGGCCGCCGCCTTGATGCGGTCCATACCCTCTTCCATCTTCACCACCATCACCTCGATGGCGATGATGGCGTCGTCCACGAGTAGACCAAGCGCCAGGATGAGGGCGCCGAGCGTGATGCGATCGAAGAACCGGCCGGTCTCCAGCATGATGAGGAACACGACGGCGAGCGTCAGAGGGACGGCAGCCGCTACGACGGTCCCGACGCGCCAGCCCATGCTGATCAGGCTGATCAGCAGCACGACGCCGAGCGCCATCGCGAACTTCAACATGAATTCGTCGACCGCCGAGGTGATGTTGACGGCCTGGTCGCTTACCTTGTCGAGCGTCACGCCGAGCGGCAGTGTCTGTGTGATCACGGCAGTCCTGTCCTCCAGGGCCTTGCCCAGCGCACGACCGTCCCAGCCCTCCTGCATAACCGCCGCGAGCATGATGGTGGGCTCGCCCTGGCCTCGGATGAGGTATGAGGGAGGGTCCTCATAGCCACGGCTGACTTCGGCGATGTCGGAGAGCTTCAGCGTCCGCCCCCCAGCGACAATCGGCGTGTCGGCGATCGCCTGAACGCTGTCATAGGCGCCGTCGACCCGAATGAAGAGGCGCGGCCCCATTGTGTCGATCGAGCCTGCGGGCGTGACCGTGTTTCGCCGCTGCAAGGCAGCGACGATGTCCTGTGCCGACACGCCGAGCGTTGCCAGCTTGGCGTATGAAAACTCCACGAATATCTGTTCGGGACGTTCACCAAGGATGTTGATCTTTTTGACGCCGGGCACGTGCAGGAGGTCCTGGCGGATCACCTCCGCCTGCCTCGCCAGTTCCCGCATCGGCATGCCTTTGGCCTTCAGCGCATAAAGAGCGAAGCTCACATCCGAATATTCGTCGTTCACGAAAGGGCCAAAGACGCCGGGCGGCAGGTTGGGGGCTTCATCCCCGAGCTTCTTGCGAGCCTGGTAGAACTCCTCCTGCACGCCGGATGGCGGTGTGCTGTCCTTCAGGGTGAGCGTCATGTACGCATAACCTGGCCGTGTGGTCGTCTCCACCCGGTCGTACCAGGTCAGCTCCTGAAGCCGCTTCTCCAACGGTTCGGCGACGAGGTCCTGCATCTCTTGCGCCGTCGCGCCCGGCCACGCCGTCGTGACCGTCATGGTCTTGATGGTGAAATTCGGGTCCTCCGCCCGGCCGAGCATGAGGAAGGCGTAGGCACCGGCAGCCACCAGCAGAAGGATGAAGAACAGGGTGACGGCGCGGTCGCGAACGGCGATCGCGGAAAGATTGAAGCTCATCAGTTGCTCCCGCTTTCGGACTCGGTCCGGACGCGAACGCCTTCCTGCAGGAGGTGGGCGCCGAGCGACACAATGGGAACGTTGGAGTTCAAACCGGAGATCACGGCGGTTTCGCTGGTAACACGAACAAGCTGGACCGGCTGAAAGTGTACGGTTGAGGTGGCGCTGTCCAACACCCAAACGCCGGTCTTCCGGCCGTCATCAAGCACGGCTCCCAGTGGCACCTGGACCTCCGGCTGTTTCACCTGGCTTGCGAGCTTAATGGTTACCGTCGCGCCAAGCGGTGCCGCGGCAGCCTCACCGTCCAGCACATAGCGCGCCTCATACGTGCGGGTCTGGGCATCGGCGGAGTCCGACAGCTGCCGCAGATGCGCTGAATAACGACGCTCATCACCACCATACACGCTGGCCTCGGCTACCGAGCCTATCGCCGGCCGGATCGTTTCGGGAAGCGCGACAACCGCTTCGCGTGGGCCGGCCTTGGCGGTCCGGATCACGGGCTGGCCCGCAGCGACGACCTGCCCCGGCTCGCCAAGCGTTTCAACCACCGTTCCATCCGCGTCCGCCAACAGGACTGCATAAGCCGCCTCGTTCTCGGCGACCCGTGCGTCGGCTTCGGCGGCGGCAAGTTGCGCTTGGGCTGTATCCATCGCAGCCTTCGCCTGCTCGTAGCGCTGCGGTGTAACCCAACCGGCGCGGAGCAAGCTGGCGTACCGCCGTTCATCCGGCTGCGTCTGAACGACTGTTGCGTGCGCTGCGTCAACGGCATTGCGTTTCGCCGAAAGCGCAAGGCGCAGATCGGTGTCGTCAATCCGCATCAGCGGCTGGCCGGCTTTGACCTCCTGACCGACGTCTACCAATCGTTCCACGATCTTGCCGGGAACCCGAAAGCCTAGATTGCTCTGCACCCTCGCCGCGATGACGCCGGTGAAGCCGCGCTCTGATCCGGTCACCGGCGCTGCCGATACGAGTCTGACGAAAGGCGCTTCCTGCCTTGGGTCGGTCACCAAAGGAGCCTCCTGCGCAGGAGTGGCAAACGTGGCGAATGCCGCCACCCATGACATCGCCGTCAGGGTCGATCCCAATACGATAACGGTTCTCTTTTTCACGCTCGTCGCCCCATCTCAAATTAGATTGCGTTCGACTTCTATATCGATTATAGATTACGAACGCAATCGAAAAGGAGACCGATGATGCGCGTGAGCCGAATTCAAGCCGCGGAAAACCGCGAGACCGTCATCAATGTGGCAAGCCGCCTTTTTCGCGAGCGCGGCTTTGACGGCATTGGCCTCAAGGATCTGATGAAGGGTGCAGGACTGACGCAGGGCGCCTTTTACAAGCAATTCGAGTCAAAGGAGGACTTGGCAGCGCAGGCGTCCAAGCGGGCGATGGAGAGCGCCACCCACCGTTGGTCGGACGCAACTGCAGCAAACCCTGAGAATCCGCTCGAAGCAGTGATCTCCTTCTATCTCAGCATGGGCCATCGCGGAGAAAGGATGGACGGATGCCCGATCGTGGCACTCGGTTCGGATGCCGCCAGACAGGGCCAGGACGTGAAAGCGTCGTTCGAAGCAGGCATCAACGAGCATCTGGAGATCCTCGGCCGTTTCATTGCCGAAGCCAATGGCGAGCAGTCCAATAGCAAGGCCATGGCCATTCTCTCGACGATGGTCGGCGCGGTGCTCCTCTCGCGGGTCGTCAATGACCACGACCTTGCGCAGGCTTTTCTGGATGCAGCGACCGATCAGGTGCGCGAAGCAGTCGCCGCTTGAACGGGGTGGGCAGCGCTGTCGGCGCACCCAAGTGATAGGAGAGTAGATGCGACGGATTGTTGTTACAGGCATGGGAGCGGTCACGCCCCTAGCTGCCAATGTCGAAGCGTCATGGTCGCGTCTGCTGGCCGGTCGTTCGGGCATCCGTAGGCTTCCGGACGATGTGGTGGGAGACCTGCCGGCGAAGATTGGCGGCGTGGTGCCCTCCTTGGATGAAGATCCGGACGCTGGTTTCGATCCTGATGGCATCCTGGCTGCGAAGGATCAGCGCAGGGTAGATCGGTTTATTCTCTTTGCGCTGGCGGCGGCGGAAGAGGCGCTTGCACAGGCGAAATGGAAGCCTGCCTTGGAGACAGATCGCCTGCGCACAGCAACGATTATCGCTTCAGGGGTCGGCGGATTCCCCGCCATCACCGAGGCGGTGCGCACGGTCGATCTGCGTGGCGCCCGCCGCCTGTCGCCCTTCACGGTGCCGTCCTTCCTGGTGAACCTCGCAGCGGGCCACATCTCGATCCGTCATGGCTTCAAAGGCCCATTGGGCGCACCAGTGACAGCGTGCGCGGCCGGCATCCAGGCGATCGGCGACGCCGCCCGTCTCATCCGCGCGAACGAGGCTGATATTGCCGTGTGCGGGGGCACGGAAGCATGCATGAACACCGTCAGTCTCGGTGGGTTTGCTGCCGCACGCTCCCTTTCAACCGGCTTCAATTGGGCGCCGGCTCAAGCCTCGCGTCCCTTCGACATTTCGCGGGACGGCTTCGTCATGGGCGAAGGCGCCGGCGTGCTGGTCATCGAGGCGTTGAGCCACGCGCTGGCGCGCGGCGCAAAACCGCTCGCCGAGCTCGTCGGCTACGGAACGACGGCCGATGCTTATCACGTCACTTCTGGTCCCGAGGACGGCGGCGGTGCGCGCCGGGCCATGGAGATCGCGATTGCGCAAGCAGGGATTTCACCGAGCGAGGTTCGTCATCTCAATGCACATGCGACCTCCACGCCAGTCGGCGACCTGGGTGAGATCGAAGCGATCAAGAGTGTATTCGGGCGCGATTTCGCGATAGCTGTCAGCGCAACGAAATCCGCGACCGGGCACCTGCTGGGCGCGGCCGGCGGGCTTGGTGCCATCTTCTCGATCCTGGCGATCAGGGACCAGGTGGCACCGCCGACACTCAATTTGAGCGCACCCGATCCGGCCGCCGACGGCATCGACTTCGTCGCAAACGAGCCCCGGCCAATGGAGATGGAATACGCAATCTCCAATGGCTTCGGTTTTGGCGGCGTGAATGCCAGCGCCTTGTTCAGGCGCTGGATCGCCCCGGCGGCCCGACGCGAGCGCCAGGGGCACTCATGATTGGCACCCTTCACGACGACCTCTCGTGCTTATGCCATCCCGATCCAACACAAAGAAAGAAATGATTTCCATGAACAAGATCAATCCTGGCGTCGCCCTGGTGACAGGGGCATCTTCCGGCATCGGGCGGGCTACCGCCGACGCCTTGCTCAGCGCGGGCTATCGTGTATTCGGAACCAGTCGTCGCACGGCCTCCAAACAATCCGACGGCGTTACCATGCTGACTTGCGACGTGACCGACGACGCGTCCGTTGCGAAAATGGTCGATGACGTTTTGGCCAAGGCCGGGCGCATCGACCTGCTCGTCAACAATGCCGGCATGGGTCTGTTTGGAGGTGCGGAGGAGTCCTCGACCGCCCAGGCCCAGGCGCTGTTCGACGTCAACGTCTTCGGCGCTTTCCGCGTGACCAACGCGGTGTTGCCGGCAATGCGGCGTCAAGGAACGGGCAGGATTGTCAATTTGAGCTCCGTGCAGGGGTTAATCCCAGCTCCCTATTTCACGCTTTACGCGTCGACCAAACATGCCATTGAGGGTTATTCCGAATCGCTCGATCACGAATTGCGCCCGTTCGGCATTCGCGTGTCGTTGGTGGAGCCCGCCTATACCCGTACGTCATTCGAGGACAATCTCGCCGCCCCCGATCAGTTGCTTGATATTTATGATTCCGCGCGCGCTGGCATGACTGTAGCCTTGCGGAAAGCGATGGAAAAAGGCGATGCGCCCGAAGTGGTAGCCAAGACCGTTTTGGCGGCTGCGACCGATCCCGCTCCCAAGAAGCGCTATGCGGCGGGCAAAATGGCGCGCCAGGTCAGCCTCCTGCGCCGCTTCGTCCCCGCGTCCGCATTCGACAAAAGCCTTCGAAAGCAGCTCGGGCTGCCGGTCTGACGATTTCGGCTGCGGACAAAACGAGGTCTTCGAATCCAGATGCTGGCACTAGATAGCCAACGTGTACAACGTGTACATTGAGTAGAGGGAGCTATTCAAAATGGATCCTCATCGAAGACAGCGGAGCAGGAACCGCCGATCTGATGAGTTGGGGGGGAAAGGCGGTAACGGTCTCCCGCTACCAAAATTGGATAGGTTATTGAAATAGCTAGTCAATCGCGCCTCCGTGGCAGCGCATCGGACAACAATCCTCAACAATTTCAACACTGCACGGCTGATGCTCATATCTGCCACGAGTCATTCGGGCTGAAGCCGAACGCGGTCGACGGCAAAACGGCGACGAGGATGTTGCTGAGTATGCGATTGCTCCATGCATCATTGGCCCGCAGAGGAGCGTCGCCGCTCCTGATGAGCCGCGCCAACGACACCCGCGCGGTCGTAAAAATCGCTGCTTCTGACGGCGCACCCGGGCCAATGGTGATGCGAACATTTCCTGATTGAATTCGTCCGCCGACGGCGCATTGGACAGGCTCGATAAATTCATGGCTTCGGAGCAGGTTTGGCTGGCGCATGAATGCCGAACACCTATACTGGAAAGATCAAGCGAGTGGGTTCGCCATGAGCAAAGAGTTCAGTGTCGCCGACGCCTATGGCACGGGCCGTGCCGCCTTCATGGGACTTGAGCTGCTCGTCGCGCCCGGTGCACTCGTCCCCCGGCCGGAGACGGAGTTGCTGGGCACGACGGCCCTTGGTGTCTTGCATCAAATGAACCTGCCGGCGCCGCGCGTCGTCGACATGTGCTGCGGCACTGGCAATCTGGCATGCGCCATCGCCCATCATGTCCCCACCGCGCGCGTCTGGGCGAGCGACCTCACCGATGGATGCGTTGACGTGGCACGCCGTAACGCTGCTCATCACGGCATGGCTGACCGCGTTTCGGTGCATCAGGGCGACTTGTTCGGCGCTCTCGCCGATCTGGGGCTTGACGGGACGATCGACGTGATCGTCTGCAATCCGCCTTACATTTCGGAAAAGCGGCTCGAGGGCGACCGCGCGCATCTGGTCGAGCTCGAGCCGCGGGAAGCGTTCGCGGCCGGCCCTTACGGCCTCAGCATCCATATGCGGGTGGTCAAAGACGCGCCGCGATATTTGCGGCCTGGCGGCATCCTGCTCTTCGAGGTCGGCCTTGGCCAGGACCGGCAGGTGATGAGCTTGATGGAGCGCAGCAAGGCATATGAGAACATCCGCGCCGTCTCGAACGAAGCGGGCGAAGGCCGGGTGGTTCTGGGACAAGCCAAGGCGCAGGCATGAGTGCGGAAAACCGGCGCAATTCCAGGAACCGATCTGGGCTTTGCACCGGCAATCAATTCATCTTGCGGATGATGTATTGCTCGATCCCCTGAATGGAATCGAGGTTCTCAGGCAAGAGCTCACTATCTTCGACGATGATGCCGAAGGTCTCCTCGATAAAGCCGATAATCTCGAGCACTCCCGTCGAGTCGACGATGCCTTGATCGAGCAAGGACGTGTCGTTCACCAATGCCTTCACGTCGCTCACGTAGAAATTCGAAACCAGGAAGTTGCGGATCTGCTCGCTGTAGGTTCGGTCCTTAGTCGTCAACATGAATTCGTCCTCCGTAGCGACACCACAGATTTAGCGACCCGCCTCATGACAGGGCCGTTTTCTTGAGTTTGCCCGTGTCTGTCATCGGCAGGCTGGCCACGACGACGATGGACTTCGGAACCATGAAATTTTCCAACCGCTTCTGGCACTCCATCTGCAGCTGTTTTTCGCCGATCGTTCTACCATTCTCCATCACGACAAACGCTTTCACCGCCTGCCCAAGAAGTTCGTCGGGAACACCGATGACCGCCGCTTCCCGGACGCCGGGAATATCCATAAGGACGTTCTCCACTTCCTTCGGCGCCACCTTCTCGCCTCGCGATTTTATGATCTCGTCACCACGGCCAACGAAGTAGAGGTAGCCCTCCGCGTCCATCCGGCAGTAGTCGCCGGTGTATAGAACCTGCTCGCCGGGCAGCGGGCCTGGTTTGAGTTTCCTGGCTGTCGCCTCGGGCTTGCCCCAATAGCCCTTCATCACCGTTGCGCCGCGAATGACGAGCTGGCCGACGACGCCGGGGCCGACCCGCCTGTCATGTTCGTCGACGATCCACATTTCCGTATTCGGGATCGCGATCCCGACGCTCAGCGGCTTTCGCTTGAGATCCTCCGGCGGCAAATAGGTGCAACGCTTGCATTCGGTGAGGCCGTACATCGAATAGATGCGTGCACTCGAAAACAGCTCCCGAAGCATGAGAATATGCTTGAGCGGCAGGGCCGCCGCGGTGTTGGTGACGTAGCGAATGCTCGAGAAATCCTGATCCCTGAGGGACTTGAGTTCGGAAAGTGCCGCAAAGATGGTGGGCACGCCCGGAAAACCCGTAACCCGCTCTTGCCTGATCAGCCCGAGGACCTGCGCTGGGAAGGCGAACGAGCGTTCAAGCACCAGCCGCGCGCCGGTGCGAAACGCCATGATCATCTGGTACAGGCCGTAGTCGAAGGCGAGGGGAAGGACATTGAGGATCACCTCGTCCTCGGCAAGCTCAAGGTAGGAAGCGATCGAGGCACAAGCGGTCATCATGTTCCTGTGCGTCAGCATCACGCCCTTGGGTTCGCCTGTCGAACCGGACGTGTAGATGATGGCGGCAAGATCGACATCGATGCAGCGCCGCGCCGGCGGTGCATCGCCGCCGTCGGCGACTGCTGCGTCCCAGCGCACGGCATGCGGCAATTGGGAGAGCTCGTTGTCGTCAATCGATCCGGAAACGATCGTCCGCAGAAGTGACGGGCAGTTGCGCGCCGGCTCGCGGAAGATCGAGTGCAGGTGCGCGTCCGTGATCAGCGCCGCAGGTCGGCAGTCGTTGAGCAGGTAATTGAGCTTGTCGCTTTTGGTCAGCGGGTTGACGATGCACACCACCGCATTCGCCTTGAGCACCGCCCAGAAGCTCACCACCGTCTCGACGGTGTTGTCGGCGAAGATCATCACGCGATCGCCGCGCACGACCCCTGATGCGGTCAAATCCCGGGCGATCGCATTGGCGCGCGCCTCCAGCTCACCATAGGTGACACGCTGCTTGCCGCACACAAGCGCCACCTTGTCGCCGAACCGGCCGGCCGAGTGGGCGAGATAGTCGTGCAGCAGGGGTACGGCATCATGCAACATGCAAGCACTCTTCCCGATGTTCGCGGTCGACGTCGACGCTGAGCCCATGCACACGGGTCGCACTGGGACAGCTCGCGACAAATTGCTGGTGAAGGAGTTGGGTCGACAGCACACCGACGAGCGCCATGTTGTCGGCATTGGAAAGATCACCGTCGCCGGTCCTGGCCTGGCACTTGCCGAGCAGGCGTGTGACCGAAGCCGGATCAAAAACATTCGCCTTGCGTATCGCCGTCTCCGAAAGCGCTTCGCGAATGTATTCCGGCGCGGCGTCGGCGGTGAAGCAAAGCGCGTTGGGCGCCCGGAATGGCTGCTTCTTGCGTGTCACGACCTCGGCGGGCACGATCGGCTCCGCCACCCGTTTCAGCACGTGCTTCTCATCGAGGACACGCAGCTTGTAGGAAGGCGGAAGGGAATTGGCGAGCCTCACAAGTTCATCGTCGAGGAACGGGAAGCGCCCCTCGACGGAGTGAGCCATGAGCATCCTGTCGCCTTGCGAGGACAGCAGATAGCCCGACATCAACGTCTGGACCTCGAGATACTGGTCCTGCGCAAGCGGACTCCAACGCGAAAACGCCGCGGGCAAGCGGGCGAGCAACTCCGACACGGCGTCGTGGCGTTGGGTCTCGGCGCGCAGGTCCGCGGAGAAAAGCCGCTTGATGGCGCTGGTGCTGCGCCAGCGCGTGTCATGAGCGAAGCCGGGCGCGTCATAGGCCTCGATACCGCGCCCGAAGAACTGGCGCGCCATCGCTTGCTGTTGCACCGGCGAGCGGGTGAGATAGGGGTAAAGCCGCTCCAGCAGGCGCGAGCGTCGTGTCGATGCCGGCTGGTGCCCCCAGAACCGGCGGACCTTGCCTTCGCGGAACAGGTCGTAGCCGGCGAACATTTCGTCGGCGCCCTCGCCGGTCAGCACGACCTTGATGCCGCGCTCGCGCACCAGCCTGGAGAGCAGGAACAGCGGCGCCGGGGCGGTCCTCAGTATCGGGCGCTCGGTGTGGTAGATCACCTCCGGAAAGATGGCGGCGATATCGCTGCGCGAAACCACCACTTCATGGTGCTCACTGCCGGTTGCTTCGGCAACCAGGCGCTGGAAGCGGGTCTCGTCATATTCGGCGTCGGCAAAACGCAAGGAGAAGGTCTGGAAGCGCCGTCCGGCGAAGCGCCTTCCGAGCGTCGCCACAAGCGAACTGTCCAGCCCGCCGGAGAGGTAGCAGCCGACAGGCACGTCGGCGCGCACCATTCGCAGCGCCGTCGCGGCCTCGAGGGCGCCACGCACGCGTTCCACCGCGTCATCGCTCGACCCGGTGAACTCGCCCTGCGATGATCCGAAATTTTCGGGGTAGGACGGCTGCCAGAAGACCTGCTCGCGAACGGTGCCGTCCTGGTAAGTGCGGACATGCCCTGGCACGACCTCATGGATTCCCTGAAATACCCCTTGCGGCGGAACGACTGTCCAGAGCGTGAAAGTCTGATCGAGGCCGGCGGGATCGAAGGCGCGCGGTATGGTCGGATCGGCCGCGAAAATGGCCTTCACTTCACTGGCGAAATAAAGGCGGCCCGCATGTTCACAGAAATGCAGAGGGCAAATGCCGAACCGGTCGCGCGACAAGACGAGACGACCCGCTATCGAGTCCCAGATTGCGATTGCCCACTGACCGTTCATCCGCTCGAAGGCCGCTTCGCCCCACGCACGATAGGCATGGAGCGCAACCTCCGTGTCGCTGCGGGTTCGGAAGCGGTGGCCGAGCGCAATCAGCTTTTCGCGCAGCTCGACATAGTTGAATATCTCGCCATTGAACACGATCCAACTCGTATCGCCTGTGTCGGCAAGCGGCTGCTGACCGCTGGAAAGATCGATGACGGACAAGCGGGCATGGGCCAGCCCCGCGCGTTTGTCGCGGTAAAGGCCTCGCTCGTCCGGGCCGCGATGCGAGAGCACCCCCACCATCCGCATCAGCGCCTCACGCGAAGGAGAAGCCGCCGCGGCGTTCAGCGCCACTATTCCAGCGATGCCGCACATCCCGGGTCAATCCTCGCCAATTTCCACGGACAGCAAAGGCCGCGCGTGAAGATAGCGGGCGGCCCGCCGTTTCGCGTCGATGTCCTTGAAGACTTTCTGAAGCTGGGGCTCGGTGAGGCCGGCGACCGCGGCGACCTCATCGCTGGCGATCTCGTGGTTCAGGCCGTAAAGGCATAGATCCATCAGGTGATAAGGCAGCGCGAAGTAGAATTCCTCCTGGCTTTGCGCCATGGAGAATGTGTCGGTGGTCGGTGGCCGCTGGCGGATTTCCTCGTCCACGCCGAGATATTCCGCGAGCTGATAAACCTGGGTTTTGTAGAGGTGGACGATCGGCATCACGTCGGCGGTTCCGTCACCTTGCTTGACGAAAAACCCCTGGTCGTACTCAAGAAGGTTTGGTGTCCCCGCAACCGCGTATTTGAGGCGGTCGGCGTGGTAGTATTCCGTCATCTTGCGCAGGCGCTGCTTGTAGTTGGTCGCAGCGACGATCTGCAGATAGGCGGCTGGCGGCAAACGCACCGTGTCGACCTTGCCCTCCGGATCCTGGACGGTGAGCCGGGTGATGTTGAGGCCGTTGCTCTCGAGAACCGGCTCGATCACCAGCTTGCATTTCCAGCCTTCCCCATAGTCGGGAACGACGGTCTGGATCGCTTCGAGCTGCCTTCCATAGGCGCCAATGGCCTCCAGTGCCGGGCCGATGTCTTCCAGGACGCTCTCAATGCCAAGCTGCGCCGCGACGCGGCGGCCAAGTCTGAGCGAGTCGCCGGAGGAATCCCGCTCCGGCATGAACAGTCCCAAGACCTTGTCCTTGCCGAACGCGCGCGTGCACAAGGTCGCGACGACGGAGCTGTCGATACCGCCGGAAAGGCCGACGACCACGCCGCGACGATGGAGCGTGCCAAGAACCTGCTTGCGCAAGGTGTCAACGATACGATCGACCTCAGCACGAGCATCGAGCGCCAGCACATCCTTGCTGAAATGTGAGATCACGTCGATGACAGATCCTCCCTTTTGCGAGACTCAGCCGGGGAGTAGGTCTGTACGACGGCCGTCTCGATGAGCGGACGGTTGGTGGCAAGATTGGGCTCTATGACAAGGTCGATGTGGTTGCCCATGATCGGAACCACGTCCAGATGTGCCAAAACGCTATCCCAACCCAAGGTTCGAGGCATTCCCTCACGACGACACCGAAACAAGGTGCCGGCGATCGGCAGAGCCGGTTTCGGTGCATCCAGCCACCGGAAAAAAGACTGCGCCCGCAAGACCTCCTGCAGTTCCAGTTTGGTTCTGAAGCTTGTCGGGTTGAACTCTCCCTTGGCAAAGCGGTCGAGAAGCTTGGTGAGATACGCCTCGCGGCCGATTGCAACGGTGATTTTCGCAATGGCTCGGCAGGCCATCCGGCGGGCGGATATGCGATTCGTGCGAATACGATGGAACGTGCGGGTCAGTGTCTCCCAATGATTGCTCGGCTCGTCCAGAAGGCTGGTATCGAGGATACCCAAAAACCTTACCGGTCGCCCGGCGGCCAGAAGCCGTGCCGCAACCTCGAACGCTACCGCGCCGCCGAGCGAATGGCCAAGAAGCCGCACGGGGCCGGCAGGTTGGGCTCGGCTGATCTGCTCGAGTGCGGCATCAGCCATGGCCGCGAGACTGTTATGTCCGTCCAATATCGCGGCGAGGCCTGGATACCTTATGGGGTTCACCCGGGCGACCTTGCCCATGGCGGCTGCGAACGCGGCCAGGCTCGGGCCATAGCCGACGGACCCTGGAAACAGGAAAAGAACCGGGGGGTGATGCTTCTTCGCGCGCCGTTCGCCCGCCTGTGCGGACGCGACCGCCTCAACCATCTCGTCGAAGCTCATACCGACGGTGAAGGCCTCGAGGCCCAGCTCTTGCCCGATGGCGCTCTCGATCGCCATGACGCAATGCAGCAGCTGCAGCGAATCTCCTCCCGCCTCATCCCAGTTTCCCGCGGCAACGCCCGTGTTGAGAACCTGCATCCATGCGTGCTGCACGATTTGCCTTGTATTCCGTTCGCCTCCTGCGGATCGGGAAGTGGGCGGCTGGGCGGCCCGCGCCATCTTTCTCTCCGAACGATCCATCTGGGTGAGCGTTGCCAGGTCGACCTTCCCTCCCAACAGGCGCGGGATTGCGGCGATGGTGTGCAACCGCAAGGGACGCAGCGGCGCCGGCAACGTCGTTCTGATGAGCTGGCGAAGCTCCTCCGCGAAAGCAGCCCCTGCGAAGCGCTGGGGAACCGCGAAGGCGATGAGTTCCTCGGCCGGCGTCACGATTGCCACGGCATCCGCCACCGAAGGCGCGCAACGCAGGACCCGTTCGAGCTCGGCGGGCTCGACGCGTCGACCATTGATCTTGATCTGGCGGCCTTTGCGGCCGACGATGCGCAACAGGCCATCATCGTCCAGCCGAACGAGGTCGCCCGTTGCAAAAAGCCGAACACCGGGATCGTCCGGGTCCGGCCGCGCGGGAACGACGACACCGTTCTCCCAATGACCAAGCAGAACATAGGGGCTTCGGATCAGAAGCTCTCCGCTCTCGCCTGTCCCAACGTTGTGCCCCGCTTCGTCGACAATGGCGAATGCCATCCCGGGAAGCAGCCGGCCAACGGGGACCGTGGCGTCTTGCTCAGGCCAGTCCGGCGGCAAGAACCATTGCGAACCGGTGGTCTCGGTTGACGAGTAGCCGATCTGGATCAGGCACTGGTCGCAAACGGCTTTGCGCAGCAACGCGATGTCCGTCCACGACACCTTCTCGCCACCGAGCCGGGCCACTCTGAGTGACTGGAAGGCGTCAGCGGGGGCCTCGGCCAACAGCGCCCGAAGCAGCGCCGGCACCAGATAGGCGATCGTCACACCTTCGGCTTGAACCCGAGCGCGGACTGCGCGCAGGCCGACTGCCTCCACCTCGAGAAGATGCAACGTGGCGCCCGTCAGCAGTGCCGTAAAAATCTCCCGGCAACCGGCAATCGTGGCGGGTCCGGTCAGCGGCAGGAAGACGTCATCCGCGTTGATATGGCACGCATCGACATATTGCCGGACCCGCCACAGCAGGCTGCGTTGGCTGTTGACGATTCCCTTGGGACGTCCGGTGCTGCCTGAGGTGTAAAGCACCATTGCAGGTGCATCGACGGAAACGGACGTGGGTGGTGGCGACGCGGGTCGACTGTTCGGCGCGACGCTGGCGGCTATATCGATCCATACGATATCCTGTGCCAAATCGACGGAGCGAACCTCGCCAGCGCCTATGACAGCGCCGAGCCGCGCGGCAGTCACGATCTCAATGATCCGGGAGCCCGGATCTCTCATGTTGAGAGGAACGGAAGGCCGCCCGGCCATCATGCTCCCCAGCATCGCCACAGGATACCAGGCCGAGTTGGCCTGAAGGATTCCGACCGCCTGTCCTTCGGGAACGACAGCAGCGATCCGGTGAGACAATGTCTCGACAGCCCGGAAAAGCTCAGAATAAGTCAGGCGATTGGCGCCATCGCTGACCGCTAGCTTGTCAGGATATTGCCTTGCGACGTTTCCAAGGTGATCGATGAGGGGAATGTCCGCAAAGCCGGCGCCCATCTGTTGATAATGGCGCAAGACAGGCCCGCCCTCGTCGAGAGCATATTCGGGAATATCTGACCATTTGCGGGTCGTCGCCGGTCGACGATCCATCTTTAGATCTTCGTTCACCGCTTCAGAGTGCAAATACGCTGAAGACATTCAGGGCCCCACCGAACTGAATGTGGTACATTGCTCGCCACTGAAATCTTTTCATCAATCATTCGGATGATGCGTCGATCTTGATCAGACGATGCTTCCCGCCCCGGCCTCCCGGAAAGTTCTCCAGTTTCTCTCCAGCAACGGCTGGTTCGCCCAGAGGTCCCCGACCCTGAGACGTTAGCCCAAGGCCGAACCCGCGTGCCTCCGGCAGCCGGTATGAAAAGTCATTCAAATGAATGTTGGTGTGGTTTGTAGTCTGGCTAAGCTTTGACCCGCAGGTGAATGAATGCTTGCTCGGAGACGCTTGGGCATACCGCCATGATCATCGAGTTGTTTGGGCCGCCTGGCGCAGGCAAGACCACCCTTCTTCGCGGCCTTTGCCGGGAGATGGCGAAACACGGCATCAACGTGAAGACAGTGAACGGCTATCGCCTGATCGAATATGGGGCGGTCCAGGATGACAGCCCGGAGGTGCGCCATGCCATTGGGCGTATCGGCAGGAAGATTGCCACCTCCGGTCCCGTCTTGTTGTCGACCTTGCCGAAGGACAGTGTCGCTGCGCGGCTTCTGGCTTCAATTCCCTTGAGAAGCCTCACATGGTCATGGCGCATGAAGGTCGACATCGCCCTGTTGTGCGAGTCCTGGCGTCAAGCGCAGGAATCGGAAGGTTACTTCATTTTCGAAGAAGGCCTGATCCAGGCTTTGTGCGCGCTGGTTTTGCTGGCACGAACTCCAAGCATCGACGTGGTTCGTGACTGCCTGACGTTCCTGCCGCGACCGGACCTCCTTATCCAGCTCGATGCGCCGCAGGAAACGTTGCGCCGCCGTCTTATGGATCGGCATGCGCAGCAGCCGCTCCTCGAGGTCCTGCTGTTCGAACTCGGCGTGGACAGGGGCTTGAGACAGGCCGATATATCGAGGGAGATCGGCGAGTGCTTGCGCCAAGATGGATGGCCCCTGATACAAATCAACGGTGCTGAACCTCACGATTTTGGCAAGGTCATCACGCGAGTCTTGGAAGAGCGTGAGACCGCCCCGAGTCTAGCGATGTAGTGGTCTCACGCCACCAAAATCCAAATAACAGAAGCCAGCGCGAAAGGCATCGTCGCAGTCCATCTCGCCCCCTACTCCACCGTCACCGACTTCGCCAGATTGCGCGGCTGATCGACGTCGGTGCCCATGAACACGGCGGCGAAATAGGCCAGCATCTGGATCGGCAGCGCGTAGATGATCGGCGAGATGATTTCCGGCACGTCCGGCAGGATGATCGTCTCCATCGTCTTGACGCTTGAGTGTGCCGCGCCCTTGGCGTCGGTGATCAGGATGATCTTGCCGCCGCGTGCCGCCACCTCCTGCATGTTCGACACGGTCTTCTCGAAAATGCGGTCATGCGGCGCAATCACGATCACCGGCATGTTCTCGTCGATCAGCGCGATCGGCCCGTGCTTCAATTCGCCGGCGGCATAGCCCTCGGCGTGGATATAGGAGATTTCCTTGAGTTTCAGCGCGCCTTCCATGGCCAGCGGGAAATTGGTGTCGCGGCCGAGATAGAGCACGTCCTTGTAGCGCGACAGTTCGCGCGCGATGCGCTCGATCTGCTCTTCGAGCTTGAGCACCTGGTTGGCATAGCGCGGCGCTTCCGAAAGCGCACGCACCAGGGTCTTTTCCTGCTCCTTCGA